>JBBRVQ010000010.1:0-92695 GCA_038246735.1 Chitinophagales bacterium | reverse complement strand
GCCACTTCCTGCGTAAAAGGACCTTCTACTGACTGAAAAATAGCTTTACTCAGCGGATGATTGGATTGAAAAACAGTACTCTTAATAAGAAAATTTTGATCATTCGTCAACTGATCACCTTCTGCAGTAGCTAAAATGTTTTTATGGTCTGTGATGGTACCTGTTTTATCAAATATTATCTCATCGACCTGCTGTATCCTGTCGATCACCTGCACATTTTTTAAGTAGAAGAATTTTTTGCCCAATAGTCGTAATATATTTCCATAACTGAATGGCAAGGCAAGGGCCAATGCACACGGGCAAGCCACAATAAGAACTGCAGTAAATGCATTAAAAGCTAATGTCTTATCATATACGAGCCAATATGCCAGGGTAATTACAGCTACACTCATAATCGTCAAAGTAAAATACTTGCCGATCTGACTGATAAGTGTTTGTGTCCTTGCTTCCTTATCAATACTAAAAGAATCTTCATCCCACAATTTTGTGAGATAGGACTGATCTACCTTTTTGAGCAATTGAATCTGTATATTAGATCCAATATTTTTCCCCCCAGCAAATAATTTCTCCCCTTCCTTTTTTTTGATAAGATCAGATTCACCTGTTACAAAACTGTAATCTACAGCTGCTTCTCCCTTCAAAAGAAGTGCGTCACAAGGGATTATTTCTTCATTTCTAACCATCAGAACATCTCCGGTTTCCAGTTTATCCAGACTGCGGGACTGCCATCCATCTACAGTTTTTATCATCGCTGAAATAGGAAAATAAGATTTGTAATTCCTGTCAAAGGATATCGAATAGAATGTATAATGCTGAAACCATTTGCCAATCAGCAAGAAAAATATAAACCCTGCAAGACTATCCAGATATCCTTCGCCTGTAGCGGTGACTATCTCAAAGACACTTCTGAAAAACAGTGTCAGCATCCCTACTGCAATAGGTATGTCGATATTGATTTGTTTCATTTTTAGTGTCCAGTAGGCGGACCTAAGGTAGTCAACTCCACTATAAAGTAAAACCGGTAAAGCCAGGATGATATTGATATACCCTATATAAAATTTTACAGATGCCTGCGAAAAACCCAGATATTCGGGAAAACTCAACAACATGATATTTCCAAAAGAAAAGCCGGCGAGACCCAATTTATAATACAAACTTCTGTCCTGAAATCCTGATTTTGCGCCGGTCAATTTTTGCAGATTCAACTCAGGTGGATAGCCAATGACAGCCAGTTGCTCCACCACTTGTCTTAGTGAAATTTTTGTGGGATCATAACTTATTGTAGCACTTTTTCGCAAAAAATTAACCCTGGAGCCTAAAATACCTGATTGTAATTTATTGAGATTTTCAAGAAGCCAGATACACGATGCGCAGTGAATCTGTGGCAATGTAAAACTGATTTTACACAAATTTGCTTCTCTGAATTCAAGAAGGTTATTAATGACATCTTCATCATCCAAAAAGTAGTAATTTTTGTTACTTATTGATTTCTGACTTATACCCGGCATATTCTGGAAGGAGTAATAATCACCCAATCCATTGTCTTTCAAAACAGTATATACTATCTGACAGCCGTTGCAGCAAAAATCCTTTTCATCATATACGGGATGATCATCAGGACACTCATCTCCGCAATGTGTGCACTTTGTCGAGGTCAATGATTCCGGAGACTTGAGTTTAAACATGTAAATCCATTGTTTTGAAAAGACAAAATTAAGCGCATCCCTTTTTTTGATGGTTGATATAAATTAGGCCAAATGATGATTCAAATCATAATAATATCAAATTTCAGGTCAACATTACCATCTCTATGATATTTTTGAATCATCTTGATTCTGACCTCCTATCCATTCGCCAACCGCTATACCTGCTATGCTAACCACCAATCCAGGTAATAATGGATTAATTTCAGTGATATAAATAAATCTGAATATCACGTAAGTCAAAGTACCTCCAAGCATGGAGACGATGGCACCTCCCTTGTTGGTATGATTAAAAAATAAGGCTGCACAAAAAGGTACAAAAATAGTCACCAATCCTATCGCACTGGCCTCACCTACCAATTCAAAAATATTTTGTTTGCCAAGTGCCAGTATCAAGGCAACCGAGCTAATAATGACCACAGAAAAACGTGTGAGGAGCAAAAAAGTACGATCAGTCACTTCTTTGCTCAGATTCGGTTTTATAATATTCTCTGACAAAAGGCTGGCTGGAGCAAGCAGAGCACCACTACAAGTACTCATAATCGCACTTAAAAGAGAACCGAAAAACAATATCTGTAGCCACATAGGCATTTGCTGTTGTACAAACTGAGGTAATACCAGCTGAAGATCACCCTGCAATAAAGACGGGTCAATCATTTTGATAGATGCGATCAGATAAAGTGGCAGCATAGAAAAAACCAGATAAATAATAGCGCCGGCTATAGTAGATGTGTAAGCTGCCTTTTCACTTCTGGCTGAATTGACCCGTTGAAATATATCCTGCGATGCAATGCTACCAAAACCCAACACCATCCAAGCCGAAGACCAATTGAGCCAGTCAATGATTGTATTATCCGGAAGTATTTTTTTCTGTTCAGGCGAAAGACTGCTGATGACTGGTGCAATCCCGCCCACCATTTCGAATACAAAAAAAGATACAGCTATCAATCCTGTTACGATTAAGATGCTTTGAATAAAATCTGTCACAGAAACAGCCCACATACCTCCCGTGAACGTATAAATAACTACGACAGAAACGCTTAGCAACATGCCTAAATGCAAAGAAATGCCCAATAAAGACTGCGAAATCAATCCTAGGGCAACAATTTGAGCTGCAGCATAACCTATAAAGCTTATGATCATGAGTATAGTACTTAATAGCTCCACTACGGGACCATACTTTAACCTGAACAGATCACCAATGGTATAAATATTGAGCCTGTACAGTCTTTTTGAGAAAAAAAAGCCCACCAGCAATAAACATAGGACACCACCCAGTGGATCTTCAATCACGCCGGAAAAACCATGTTCTGAAAATTCGGCGCTGGCCCCAAAAACAGTTTCACTACCAAACCATAATGCAAAAAGAGCTGCTGTATTTACAGCAGGATGGAGATTTCTGCCGGCATTGATAAAATCTCCAGTAGTTTTGACCTGTCGAGAAGCAATAAAACCAATGGTCAAGGTGAATACAAAATATAAAATGACAGCAAAAACCAGCATATCTTTATTTAGACTTCTATCTTATTTGTGGCGGAGATTACTCTGCTAAAATCCAGAAAGCTTCTCATTAGTCTGGCAGCATGTTGCAGTTCGTCAAGTTGTGGAAGGAATACAATTCTGAAATGTGCATGATCCCTGTGATTGAAGCCGGTACCAGGTACGATCAATACATGTTTTTCTTCCAGCAATCGGTATGCAAAATCTTCATCACTGCCAAAATCAAATTTTTTCAGATCTATCTTCGGAAAAAGATACAGTGCCCCTTTGGGTTTAACACAGGATATGCCAGGTATGTCTGTCATCATATAGTGTATCAAATCCCGTTGTCTGGTCAGTCTGCCTTCAGGTGCCACCAGATCATTGATACTTTGATAACCGCCAAGAGCGGTTTGTATGGCGTATTGAGTAGGTACATTGGCACAGAGCCGCATACTGGCCAATAGATTAAGACCTTCATTGATGGATTTAGCTCTATGTACAGGACCGCTTAACACTAACCAACCTCCCCTAAAGCCTGCAGCTCTATAATTTTTTGACAATCCTCCATAAGTAAATATCAACACATCATCACTGAGTGCTGCTATTGGATGGTGAATATGGCTATCATACAATATTTTATCATATATCTCATCGGAAAAAATGATCAGTTTATGTTCCTGCGCAAGCTTGACAATAGACCTTAAAACATCCTTTTCATACACTGCTCCTGTAGGATTATTGGGATTAATTAATACAATACCTTTGGTTTTGGCAGTAATTTTGGAGGCTATGTCTTCAATATCCGGATTCCAGTCAGCTGCTTCGTCACATATGTAATGCACCGGTTTGCCTCCTGATAGTGCTACTGCTGTTGTCCAAAGCGGATAGTCTGGGGATGGTATTAGTATTTCATCGCCTTCATTGACTACAGCCTGCATACTCATCAAAATCAGTTCACTTACGCCATTGCCAATAAAAATATCATCTATGGTCACTCCTTTGACTCCCTGCTGCTGGGTATAATGCATGACAGCTTTACGAGCAGAAAAAATACCCAAATGGTGAGAATAACCCTGCGCATTTCTTATATTGATCAGCATATCATGGATGATCTCATCCGGAACATCAAAACCAAAAGGTGCGGGATTACCTATGTTAAGATTAATGATTTTCTGACCCAAAGCCTCCAGTTGCTGCGCTTTATCAAAGATAGGGCCGCGTATAGCATAACTCAGATTATTGAGTCGGCTACTTTTGATGAAACGAGATTCGGGCATGTTGGTTAATATTTAGGACAAAGATAATACTAATTAACTTTTCAAATATCATTCCACAACCACGATTCACTATAAATAACTATATATTTGCCAGTATTAATAAGTTTACTATGCAAATTGAAAATAAGAAGGTACTCACCTTTGACTGTTACGGTACTTTGATAGATTGGGAGAAAGGTATTCTTGATGTGCTGCAACCTATTTTATGGGCAAATGGCCTAAAAATATCTGATGATGAAATATTAATTACTTTTGGCCAGACCGAACATGTGATTCAGGCAGGTAGTCCAGGAATGTTGTATGGTAAAGTGTTGGAAGAAGTAATGTTTAAGTTTGGTGAGAAATATGGGTTTAATCCAACCGAAGCACAAGCGGAATCATTTGGTTTGTCCATAAAAAAATGGAAACCGTTTCCTGATACGTTCGCTGCATTGCAAAAATTGACACGCTTTTATAAAATCATCATTGTGTCCAACATTGACAATACATCCATAGCTTCCACAGTGCCGCTTTTAGGAGTCGACTTCTATAAAATATTTACAGCGCAGGAGATTGGAGCCTATAAACCAGATGAAAAAGTATTCAGATATGTATTTGAAAAATTATCAAATGAAGGATTACAAAAAAATGACATCCTTCATGTAGCGGAAAGTATTTTTCATGATCATATACCTGCAAAAAAATTGAACCTAGACAGTGTTTGGATCAATAGAAGATTTGATAAAAATACTGGCGGTGCGACACCAGATACAGACAATTCCTTTATCCCGAATCTTCAATTTAATACATTGCTGGATTTTGCCGTTTGGGGAGAACAAAAGATGATTGGCTAAGCTATCATTTTTTTATTTTATCCGGATTATCTTTTACAAAAGACGCCCAACCTGAATGTTTTTTCAGACCACCGGCAATGCCACCGGATTGATTAAAATGACAAACTGCCACACCCAAAGCATCTGTTGCATCAAGATGTTTTGATGTAATTTTTATTTTCAAGATATTCTCAAGCATGGCTGCCACCTGCTCTTTGGAGGCATTTCCGTTGCCGGTGATCGATTGTTTGATCTTTTTTGGTGCATACTCCTGGATGTCGAGTCCCATGGTCATAGCAGCAGCCATGGCTACTCCTTGCGCCCTTCCCAATTTCAGCATGGATTGGACATTTTTACCATAAAAGGGAGCTTCGATAGCCAATTGACTCGGAAGATATGATTCTATGATTTCCTGAAGCTGAAGAAATATTTCTTTCAGTTTTTCATGATGATCTTCATACTTTTGAAGATGGAATACACCAAAACTCAACACTTTAAGCTGTCGTCCTGTCACTTCCAATACGGCATAACCCAGAATGTTTGTCCCAGGATCCACGCCTAAAATTTTATAAGTATCTTTATCCTTGGAAATCAATGTTCAATGCAATTATATCTGCAAAGATGCTTCTTTTCTCAATATTAGTTTAATACGTACTACAGATTTTTATCATATATTTTTTAGACTTAACTAAATTTATTTTATATTTGCATTAAATAATAATTCCATGATGCTGTCACCAACTGAAGAAAATTATCTTAAAGCCATATTTAAGATTGCTGAAAAAGAAAAGAAGGCTGTGGGTACCAACTCCATCGCCAAGCAAATGGACACGGCTGCAGCATCTGTAACAGACATGATAAAAAAACTAGCGGATAAAGATCTGATCAATTATGAAAAGTACAAGGGGGTGTCACTGACTCCGGCAGGAAATAAAGCAGCTACCAATCTGATTAGAAAACACAGATTGTGGGAGGTATTTTTAGTGAATAAATTGCGTTTCGCATGGCATCAGGTGCATGACATAGCTGAAGAACTGGAACATATAGTGTCAGATGAACTTATACTTAGGCTGGATGCTTTTCTGGACTATCCAAAATTTGATCCACATGGTGATCCTATTCCAAATGCTGAAGGCAAATTTACTTTGAGAACACAGATGAGTCTGTCCGATATGACGATCCTCCAAAATGGCATTGTATTAGGGGTAAAAGAACATCAAACTGAATTTCTTAAACATCTTACTAAATTAAATATTAAGCTAGGATCAGAAATAAAAATTTTGGAAATCACAGATTTTGACCTTTCTATGCGTATCATCATTGACCACAAGCATGAGGAAGTAATAAGCAAAACGATCAGTCAAAATTTGCTGATGAAAAGAAACTGATATCTATCCGAAATTTAAGAAACCAATGGGATTAGAACTGGACATTGTATCATAAAAATATCCGATATTAGGAAATATTGTAGCAATATCTGAAGCAGGAACACCATACCATAACGCCAATTCTGCAAAATATTGATCTGCGGCTGTGGTGGGAATCAATGATCCACCTCCGATTTCCAATGGATTGGAATTTCCTAATACTAAAGATGGATAATTACCAAAAATTCTTCTCCCGTTTACAGCACCTCCCATTACAAATACATTTCCGCCCCAAGCATGATCCGTACCGTTTCCGTTGGAAGTAAGTGTTCGTGAGAACTCCGACAAACTAAAGGTAGTCACTTTATCAGCGATACCCATTTGCCCCATGGCAGCACTAAACTGGTAGAGCGCATTATCCAATTCAGTAAGCATAGCTGCCTGATTGTTGATCAGTTCATCATGATGATCCCATCCACCATATTCCACAAAAAATATCTGTCTGCTCATTTGCAACTGTTCTCTGCCTGAAATGGTTTTAGCTATCATCTCAAAACTTTTAGATAAATCGCTATCCTGAGTGAATGGAACATTAAATACAGGAGCACTATCTATCACAGATGAAAGTAAGGCGTCTCCATCAATGGCTGTTTTGATCGTTTTTCTATACGTATTTTTAAAAACATCCTGATACACAGGATTTACCAATCCGTCAATGGCAGCTCTTTTCAACTGATTAAAAGCCCAATCCTGATTATTATAATCACGAATTCCAATACTTCCTTCTTCCGGGTGCAAGGAGTATTCCACCGAATTTTCGCCCGTCTGGAATACATTGCTACCAGATAGGGAAATATTCATAGAAATGGTTTGATTTTGATTTGCGCTTATCATCAGATCTGCTATTTTGCCACCCCAACCCTGCCCGACACGCATATTTGGTACACCAGTCTGCCAATGCATCACTTGGTCAGCATGTGAATACAATCCTAACGGAATCGGAACTGACCCTTCGTAAAACTGTTGTTTGGTAATGGGCCGCACCAGTGTACCTACATTTGAGACAAATGCCAGTTTATTTGCTTCAAACATTGCCTGCATACGTACCATCGATGGATGTAACCCATATTGATTCCCATCAGAAATCAGAGGATTTATTGGTCTGAGTGAATTTTGAGTCAAGGCCATGTTTGATCTTGTACCGGCATATTGATTGTACGCGGTATTGTTTCTTGGCACCAGCATATTGAACGAATCTATCCCACCGGAATTTAATAAACAAACCAGTGCTTTGTAATCACCTGGCATGGCTCCGATGGATGAATTAAATGATGCCGCAGCATTCAGGGTTTTCAAATTAAATAAGGTAGAAAAAACCGTTGTCGCACCTATGGCAGCACAACTTGCCTGTCCTAAAAAATTCCTTCTTGACACTTTATTGATATGTCCCATGTATTATATTTTATTTACATCAAGTTATTTTACACAATTGTAATCCGGAGATATCATGACCAAATACATGGCCAATCTTGTTCTGAATTTTAAGCCATTGTCCCACTGCCAGTACATTGGGTTCAATGCAGTTCTTAAAATTTGTCTTGTTTCATCCGTTAGCTGACCATGCGTTAATAATAGATCCAACTTATTTATCAGCTCTTCAGTATCGGAATTTATATTTTCAAAATACGAAAGTTGTAAGTAGGCATTATCAGGATCATCCGGCCATGAACCTTCCCAACTATACATCAACCCATCCCAAATGGTCCAGCCATGTACTTCATTTATATACCCAATAGCAGTTGCAGTATTGTGCAACTTAAATTCGGGTGCTACTAAATCCGCAGCTGATATTTGACCTACAGGCTGAAAATCAGGCAAATAAAAATTGAAAACGGTAGGTGAAGCCATCACATGTTGCCGGGTACTATTTAAAAAGTTATAACCATTGTTCCAATATCTACCCTTATCTGTAGTCGTAGGTATTGCACGGGCTATATGGGTATATCTCAAAAATGGTTCTCTGAGCTTTCCTGCTGATTCAAGTAGATAACCTTCTGCTGACCTCGCCTCTTCATCCAGTAAAATGGCTTTGATCACTGCTTTCATATCGCCTCTTACGCCTTGACCGTTATTGGCAAATTTAGCAGCAACTCTTGCGACGTACGGTGGCGAAGGATTGGATTTTACCAACCTTTGGATCAATCTATAAGAAATAAAAGGTGCTGTATTGGGATGATTAAATAACCAGTTTACAGCCGCATTTACTTCTCCCATTCCATTGTTTGGCAAGTTGATAATAGTGCCGTCAGGCATAGTTTTGGGTCCCGGCTCATGAAAATCATTTGACATTATCATTGGAGCAGTTTTATCCAAAACGTATATATTGTTACCAAATTCAGGTCCGGAAGGCCACCAGCAACAAGTCATTGATAAGGTATCACAAAATGCAGGATTATTATTATTGTAACAAATACATGGTGGCGGCAAAGGTACATCAGGACATGGCAATACTACTCCACCATGCAGTCCGGTAAATATTTTTGCCATTTCTTTTATGTCATCATTGTCATAGGTAGGAATAGGGTTACTATTGCCATCCAAAATCCTTGAACCGTCCTGATTGAGTTGGTATAAGCCGATGGTAAAGAGCTGCATGATTTCTCTGGCATAATTTTCGTCTGGTCTGATATTGTTTTCCAAATCAGTTTTAGGATTATTGAGATGACTGAGATAGTATCCCATCGCCGGGTGTTTGGTCACTTGCAATAAAATATCTTTATAATTTCCAAACGCATTATTAATAAAAATATCATAATAAGATGACAATGATTCCCCCCAATCTCTAAGATCAGAATTAATAGACGTTACCAAAACCTGACTGAGACCATACGCTACTTTTTGTCGCAATAAATCCTGATTGGTCATATTTACCTGCCACCAGGCATAATTAAAATGAAGTGCATAAGGTCCAAAAGCCTCCGGATCCAACGCTACTATTTGGGACCAAATATTATTCATCGTTGGTAAAATATTTGTAGGCACCTTGGTAAACTGGTCATCTATCCATGGCTCAAAACCCATATTTAATGCCGAAGTAATGCCTGCAGAATTGGATCCCAAGGTGGCTTGCCCTAAAAATCTGGAGGCAGCCATTAGGTTATCATTCATACCCGAGCCATCCATTGTTTTTTGTGCAGTAGCCGTCCCCGCACTACTACTGGCCGTGATAGTAATACCTTTATTGTGGCCAGCGCCAACATAATCCATATAGGGCTGGGCCAATAATGTGCCTGTGACCATACAGAATGTAAGTATTGATATATTTATTTTAAAGTTCATATTTTTGACATTTTGGATAGCTAATAGATATTATCTTAAAATCTCGAGTTTGATAGACTTACTGGCTTCCTTTTGAGTTACCTGCAATATGTAAAGCCCTGCTGGCAATTCAGTTCCAGAAATATTGATACTTTCATATTTATCCCGAATAGTATGGGTCAGATTTTTATAATTTTTCCCGGATAAATCCATTATGCTTATGTCTACCTCACCCGCAGGAAAATTTTGAAGCGCCAGAGCTGTCATGTCAGTAAAAGGATTTGGAAAAGCACTTATCGTAGCATCAGCCAGTGGGTCTGAAGTAGTGGAAGTGGTAATGGCTGTTGCTTTTATTTTGAACTCACCTAAACCATAACAACTTCCGCCATGATTGGATGTGGCGGTAATTAGGACATATCGAGCTGTTTTGCCACTGAAATCCGGTCCGAATACACCCTCATAAAAAGATGAACCAGGCGCTTTGGGGATAGTAAATCTGCCATGCTCCTTCCATGTGATCCCATCTGTGGACAAATCGATCAGTATATCATTGAGTCCATCTACCAGTTTCCCTAGCAGAGGTTGCAAACTCCAGATTCCATTATTATCACTATTAATGCGCTCTGGAGTATTAAAATTCCATATTTTTGATGTGGTCAAAGCATAGGTATCTCCAAGATTATACAAAATCCAATGACTACTGCCTCTCAGAGGATTTGGATTTGCAGATGTCTGGCATGATAACCAACCATCTGAAAGACTTGTGCTGTGTCTATCTGGATATGCCTGAGAAAATATAGCCGACATATACAAAATGGTGAAACAAATGACTAAACTCTTTCGTCTGAAACTCATTACTATCTCTTTATGGTAAAATATAAAAATACAACGAATCCGTTTGAATATTCCCTACCATAAGTGAATTAATTTTATCTTACGATCTCAATTTTAAAGAAGTGCCTTTTGTTCCTGAAAATATAAATTTAAAATAATTATTGCGTGAAACATTTTATTACTTTAGTTATCTCGGGTTTAATAATATTTTCGTCTTGGAAAACCATTGGCTTATTATCCTCCTACAGCACCCTGAAATCTGCCAAGGAAGACCTCGCTGAAATCAATAAAATCAATTACGGCCTTTTTAATATCTCTATCTGGAAAGAAGAAGCATTAAAAGTTTTTGAAAATAGAATCGGCCAATTTGAAATATCTCCAAAGGCTTATGATCAGGTGATCGTTGAACTAGAAAAATACCTTCGTAATATCAATAAGGATTATATCGAAAGCGGTAAAATTTTTGAAAAGATATTTGCCGATGCAGAAAAAAATGAAAAAATCAACAAAATATTTTTGAAACTCATCAAAGAAAATACAAAACCTCAGATCAAATTACTAAATATCCCTCAATACATCCCAGGTATGGCAATAAAACTTGCCAATGAATTAAAAAAGCAGGAACCACAGCTAAGAGACATTATGCGGGAAGAGCTAAAAAAAATATTGAAGAATAACGAAAATAATGATTTTACAGACCCGAGACTATCTATTTACCAAAAATATGGTGCGTTTGATGTCATGTCTGCCAATCAAAAAATAACATCACTCATTGCATCCAAACAAGTGGTTACTGACCATCTTGTGAAGCTGGTTTACGGGAGCCTATTATGTGCTTTCCTTATTGCATGGCTTTTGGCCGGTTATTTGGGTATTGTCACTTCCGTCACCATAATGACCATCGTCTCCATCATTCTACTCGTCATAGGAGTAAATCTACCCATGATTGATATAGAAGCCATACTCAACTCCTTTACCATCAGTGTATTGGGTACTGATATTGGTTTTGATCGCCAGTATATGTACTACCAAAGCAAATCCATCCTTGATGTTACAGATACTTTGATCAGAGGCAAAGGTCTTGATCTGAAGCTGGTGGGTATCATGGTTCTTTGTTTCAGTGTCATCTTTCCATTTATAAAACTGATCCTATCCGGGCTATATCTTTACAGCAGCCGGATCAGGGAAAATAAAATCGTTCAGAACATTATTTTTTATTTGGGCAAATGGAGCATGGCAGATGTATTTGTGGTTGCTCTGTTTATGGCATATATAGGATTTTATGGTATTATATCATCACAGCTTGACTCCATAGCACACAACAAAGGTGGCTTTGCGGTGGAGACCATTAATAATTCCCAATTATCGCCGGGTGCATTATTTTTTACAACCTATTGTATCATGTCGATTATACTGGGAATACTGGTGAACCGAAAAGTAGAAGTAAAATCTTTTTGATATACACCAACAAGGTGACACATTGTAGATTTGTTTATATATTTAGGACATTCATTTCACCAAATAATAAAATTGATTTTTTGCATGAAATCGATATAAAAAATAAATAGATGAAATCCCTATCAGTCCGTCGCGGCAGTCATACAGACCAGAATGATTAAATACGTCGGGGGGCTTATTGAGATCTATCTGATATTTCAACAAATTCACAACACCGCATGACCAGAATATAGTTGGCGGGCAGGTTAAACAATCCCGATGGCTATCGGTACAACTTAGCAAAATTTATAAACATGAGAATACATTTTATTTTTTTACTAGTTTTTGGAAGTTACTACTTAGGAATAACTCAGGAAGATAAAAAATCGGCAATAAAACCTATCCCGGCGCCTAAAGAATTTATCAGTTCACATACCGGTACCTACGGTGGAAAAACCATAAAGTATCGTGCTATTGCTAATGAAACCTATCTTAAAAATCAGCAAGGCGATACTACCGCTTCCATCTGGTCTGTAACCTACAAAGCAGAAGGTACCGAACACTTACACCGTCCAGTGATGTTTGTTTTTAACGGAGGTCCCGGGTCGGCTTCAGTATGGTTGCATATGGGACTTTTTGGACCACAACTCACAAAAGTCCATAGTGACGCCAAAGAAGATGACGGGGCAGCACCGTACCCTATGGTCAATAATAATTATGGTATGCTCGATCTGACGGATCTGGTATTTATTGACCCCGTAGGCACAGGATATAGTCGGGTAGTAGGAAAAGGGAAGGAAGAAGAGTTTTGGGGGCTCAACGAAGATGCAGCGTCCATTGCCCAATTTATACGTAGCTGGATCACAAAAAATAAGCGGTGGAATGCACCAAAGTATATAGCAGGTGAGAGTTTTGGCACCACCAGAGCAGTCGCTGTCACAGAGCAACTGGAAGGTGATGGGCAGGAAATGGCCATCAATGGTTTGATCCTTATATCTCAGGCACTGGATTATCAGGGTAGTACATCAGAACATGATAATATTGTTTCATTTATCACCTATTTTCCCAGCATGGCAGCCACGGCCTGGTATCACAAGAAAGCTGGCCAAGGCAAAACCCTCGAAGCCTTTGTAGATGAAGCCAGAAAATTTGCCTTAAATGAGTATGTTTCCGTTTTGTATAAAGGAGCCAGGATTTCCGAAGCTGAAAGAAAAAACAGTATAGAAAAACTGACTTATTTCACCGGGCTTTCTGCTTCCTATATCGAAAGGTCAGATTTGAACATTCTGGTACCTCGATTCAGAAAAGAACTGCTAAGGGATCAGGGTAAAACCATAGGGCAACTTGACGGGAGATTTATGGGTATTGAATCCGATCAGGTAGATGATAAACCTACACTCGGAGATCCATCTTCGTACAATATCAGTGGCGCTTATACCGCTTCATTAAATCATTATCTGTCTGCCACACTTAACGTGGAAATGGATCGTCCGTATAAAACTTCCAACCATGAAATCGGCAATAAGTGGAGATGGAGAGATACCCCTGACCATACCTACTGGGAACCCAAATACGTCAATGTAGCACGAAAACTTGGAAACAGTATGCGGGCCAACAAGGATCTTAAGGTACTGGTAGCCAGCGGATATTATGACCTGATATGTCCTTTTTTTGATACGGAATATACCTTTAGCAGGAATGGTATCGTACAGGATCGGGTAACATATACCTACTATGAAGGTGGACATATGATGTACGTACATGATCCGTCGCTGCAGAAAATAGTACAGGATATCAGGATGTTTCTCTCCAGTAAATAATCTGCATAACTAAAGTAAAAATATAACATTTACCCTCATGAGACAAATACCCTTTACAAATATTGATTGGGTCAATGTACCTAAAGAATACCATTCGGGAGAAACCGGAACTGCTATCTGGCAAAGTATACACTATCTTGATTTTCGAATAAGGATAGTGGAGTATTCAGCAAATTATAAAGCAAATCACTGGTGTCAAAAGGGACATATTGTACATTGTCTGGAAGGAGAATTTATTACTGAACACCAAAACGGAACGCAATATATTTTAAAAAAGGGCATGACCTATGTGGTCTCAGACGATCTTAGCTCTCATCGGTCGCTCTCCGAAAATGGTGTCAGACTTTTGATCATAGACGGAAATTTTTTAAAGCTTGATGAAAAATAGTAATTATTTAGTTCATTACCTCAGCGAGATAAAATATTGGTAAATGCGGATGAAATCCGTCGTCAATAAGTAAACAACACGCGGTTTTGGCGTCATTTTTGCCAGTAAGGTTCATACGTTTGAAGCTTCAGCATTAAATGACAACAAAAATTTAACGATTAGCGGTCACGCTAAATAATTACCGAAATTCTTATAATGGAAGCATAATTCAAATTCTTAACCCATGCCTTTAAAATATCCACCAACCAATATCGCCATCATCCTTCTGGCCGCAGGCGAATCATCACGTCTCGGCACACCCAAACAACTATTGATGTACAAGGGCAAAAATCTGATGCAACACACCATCGATATGACAGAGACCCTTGGGATGGATACTGTGATTGTACTCGGGGCATTTAGCGATCAGATACTCTATTATGTTGATACTTATGGTGCGAAAGTAGCACAAAATATGGATTGGCATGAAGGATTGGCATCATCTGTTCGGTGTGGATTGGAACATGTTTTGATGATGAATACGGATACAGAAGCAGTTATTCTGGTGTTGTGTGATCAACCTTTGCTGACAGTCGATATTTTACATCAGGTTATAGATACATATCACGTGTCAAGCTTACCGATCGTCCATTGTAATTATGGAGAAGCTTCCGGTCCACCTACTTTATTTCACAAATCATTGTTTCCTTATCTGATGGAACTTAAAGGACATGAAGGAGCTAAAAAAGTGGTAAATACATTTCCAGAAAAGGTGGCTCTTGTAGATTTTCCGGATGGAAAATGGGATATTGATACGCCTGCAGATTATCAACTTTTATTGCAAATATAAAAAAGGAAAACTGAGAAATCAGTAATTTCAATTTATCCCATCTAACTGTGTCATAAATTTAATGACACAGTTATTGCCGTACTTGAGTTACCATAGAAAACTGTCAAAATAAACATAGATCGTAGGTCAAAACTTGCAATGGTTGTTGAGATCGAAATTTTGCATTGTGGAGTAAAGTACATGTGTAGTTTTTTATTTTTATGCTGTTTATGATATCAATTGGTCTGACAACCCACACCTGTCAAAATCACTCGCTTTTTAATTGTTGCATTGGTGGCTACTGTGATCAGTGGGGCATTGAAGATCAAACTGGCAAAATCCACCGCTACATCGTCAATCAAAACGATCTCATCTCTGGCCTGATACATGCCCATCAAAGGCATATCCAGAGAACTAAGTGTCAATACTTGAGTACAAGATTTTGGTTGTAGAATACCTTGTGTTAGTATATTGTTTGGGCTATTAAGTGTTATACTTGCTACTTCACCCAAGGTAAACTCTATCATCACTTTACTAGGGACGTTAACAAATGTAGTACCTGCATTGTCTAATGTACTGCCTGTACTGAGTGTTACATCATTTATAAAGATGGGCGTATTGGTGATACCGGCATCGGATTGCAAAAAATCTTGTGTGTACATAAAGGTGGGTGTACTTATGGTAGATACCAATGTACCACCCAGACTATACTCCAATACTATACCGCCATTGGTGCTGCTTTTGCCCGCCGCATTTATCGTTTGTGGGGTGAGGAGCTGTGCCTTTGCTACACTTCCTATCAGCAATAACAGCAAGGTTATTTTTAGTTGTGTCATGGGGTTAATTTATGGTTTGACAACTTGAAAAAAACCATTTACAAAATCGTTGGAACCGAAGGTTACAGTACTTGATTTATTTTTGATACAAAAACCTACTTTTAGTGAAACACCACCAACAGGAACATTAGATGGGACAAAAGAAGCTGCAGCGGTAAGATTTGTTTTATTCGGTTGTGCTAGAACATGCCCGTCTGGATAATTGGCTCCATAAAATGCAGTTAATGGACTTCCTGCAGCCACATCTGAATAACATACGCTAAAACTAACAGGTTGCGGGTTGTTGTTGTTATGGCTGAATACACCTGTAGCAGTGCCATTAATTCTATCACCAGATAAAACGCTTATTGTTGCACTAGGTCCAGCAAAAACCCAGTCTGCTGCTCATCCACCAAAAGGTATTGCAGCTATAGAACCAGCAATAGTAGCGATAGGAGGTGCAACAGGTATCGTATAAGGCGCCCATGCCAAGCCGTTCCATCGCAGTACATCGCCGGAGGTAGGTACAGGTACTGGATCCACATATCTGCCTCCCAAGTTTATGGCATCTAAAGCCGTGCCTGCTGCTAAAGCATAAGGTACCGCTGCTATCGGCTGTGAACCCATATCGGTAAATACATTGGTATTGGAAATATCCCATTCTACCTTTAAAGTGATCCATGGTGTATTGTTTAGCCAGTAGATTGTACCAAAATTACCCGTTGTAGATGTAGCCCCTGCACTACCGATTTGTACACTAAACAATCCCAGTAAGTTGGTAGTAACACTTCGAGTCTCACTATACAAAGATGTAGGACTTCTGAAGATGGATAACCTTACCTGAATGGCTTGATTGGACAGCGCAACACCCGCATTATTAAGTGCTACTGCTTGATAGTTAAAAGCTGGTGGAACTTGTGCCATCCCAAAAGTGCTTATGAATAAAGCGATAATAAGAATTTGAACTTGTTTCATTTTTATTGATTTTAAAATTATAAATATTTAAATAGATGACTAATTGATGTTACATTAAAATTTGTCTCAAAAGGCTGATTTTAATAAGGATTGTACAACATATGCAAGCCATACTACCGATTGATGGGACAAATATCAGGTGGTTCTCAAGATCAAAAAAATATCTCTTAGCGAAATGAAGAGAAATGAAATTGATATGTCAATTTTCGTATTTGAAATGATTTTTGGTATCATCTCTCGTTTCTTTCTATATCATTTACTTTTAAAGGTAATGGAGAAGGTCTGATTTACTTGTCAATTACTTTGACAGAGAGCGGGGAACTTAGCATGGCATGTTGCAAAAAAAAATAGGTATTCGCTTTTATAAAACAACTCTTGTGTAATCTGATATATTTTAAATGTCATTTTCATAGGGCTTTTAGCGATTAAGGTTTTGCTTACTAACATTGTTGAGCTTTCTTTTTCTTTTGTCTTAACACAAAAGAAACAAAAAGTCAAGGCTTTTTCATTTTCTTAACGTCAAAACTTCAAAAAAGAGCTAAACTGGAAAAAACTCGCCTTTGGTCTTCGTTCATCGTATTGTTGTTTGTGGCACTTTTTATTTTACTCTCGTATCAGTCTTTCTTTTGGCTCAAACAGTTCCCAGTTCTTAACGCTATTTTTCAAAGTTTTGACTAAAAATGAAAAGGCCATTCCGAGGTTAAGCTTAGCATTGTATGCTGAAAAAAGTTAAATAATCACTTTGATAAAACATCTCCCATGCAAATCTGGTAAAATTTGGCTGATATATTCTGTAGTTCCTGTGTAACAACCATCAAGTTAATGCTTAATGTGACACCTATGAAGCCCAAATTTTATAGAAAAAAAACAGAAAAACCTATCCAATTTACTTATAAAGGCAATGGTGGAGGTTTGTTTTACTTGTCAATCACTCTGACAGAGAGCAGGCGATATCATGAGCAATTAGATAATATAGCTTTCTTACTTCTCCGATTGATGGGTATGAATCGAATGGTGATATCAGTTGAGTTACTAATATGTACCCTTTAACCTGGCTTTTTTACATTTGGATGAGTTAAATTTACCTTAACATTTTCAAATAATTTGCACCTTCTAAATGATAAAATTAACATAATGCACATAACACAGGTCACAATAATAAGGAGTACGCTCTAGAATGAAAAAAGTAATGGTCATTATTTGGTTGATTCAATGTATGCTTAGGTTGTCTGCACAGCAACCTGACCTAGTATTTCACCATACTACTGAAAAGGATGGCCTTAGTTACAATATTGTGAATTGTTTTTTCAAAGATAGTCGCGGTATGCTGTGGATTGGCACTTACAATGGGCTTAGTCGGTATGACGGATCGCATTTTTATAATTTTAGAAAAGGAAAGGAGAGTAATACATTACCAGAAAATACAGTACATAAACTAGCGGAAGATAAAAAGGGAAATATACGGGGCGCTACTGACAATGGTGTTTTTTGTTATGATCAGCAAAAAAACAGTTTTAGAACTTACCATACACCTGAAGAAAAAGATTGGATAATCCATGGTTTTCTTTTGGTGTCTATCTGGTTTAGTTCTAATACTTTCATAACTGTTGTATTATACTAAGGATAAATAATATACAAGTCCGAAAGCTGCACTTACCCCAATCCAATTGATCATATTTATTTTGAAGCGATACATTGCAATAAATGACACAACTGTCCAACCAAGCGAGATGTAGTCAAGTGCAGTAAATGAAATCTCTACCGGGAAAATTACTGCCTTGCCTAAATAAATGGTCAAGTTGAGAATAACACCTACAACTGCTGCCGTTACAAGAGCAAGAATTTCTTTTACCTTTTTATTTTCTTGTGTTCGTTCGATGATTGGTGCTCCTATAAATATGAAAAGAAAACAAGGAAGAAAAGTATAAAATGTTGTCGTTACAAGTCCAACTGTCCCCATAACCAGAGAATTGCCAAAATGATTATGTCCTGCCATAAAACCAACAAATACAAGCACCATAATTAAAGGACCGGGAGTGGTTTCGCCAAGAGCAAGACCATCTATCATTTGTAGATTAGTCAGCCAATGGAATTTTTCTACACTTACTTGAGCTACATAGGGTAAAACAGCATATGCACCACCGAATGTCACGAATGCAGCTTGGGTAAAAAAAACGGATAATGTTTTCCAAAACTGAAAGTCGCTTGTCAAAAAATAAAATCCAACAAGCGGAATTGACCAAAGTAAAATACCCGAAACCAATTGTTTCCAAAAACGCAATGGCTTAAAACCTATGTTTGAAAGAATCGTGTTTTTGTTGATATAAAAATCATTTTCGTCCGTATCTTTTTGTACTGTCTTGCTGTGGTTAGTTGCAAAGAACGTAGGAAAAAATTGTCTTATCACTAATGTTGTGATTATTGTCCCGACAATGATTAAGGGAAACTGAATATTTAAAAAGAAAATGCAAATAAAAGCTGCAAACGCAACAAAATAATGAAAAGGGCTTAAAAGAGATTTTTTGCCAATTTTAATTAAGGCAAGAATTACGATTGCAATTACAGCAGGCTTTAATCCGTTAAACATTGCGTAAATCCATGGTACATTTCCAAATGAAACATAGATTGCACTAAGGCCGAGAAGTATAAACATTGATGGAAGTACAAACAAAATACCTGCTGCTAGTCCACCCAAAGTACCATGCATCATCCAACCCGTGTAAGTTGCCAGCTGTTGTGCTTCGGGTCCTGGCAAAATCATACAGTAATTTAATGCATGCATAAACTTACTGTCGCTAATCCATTTCTTTTTTACAACAAGATATTCGTGCATAATAGCAATTTGTCCAGCAGGTCCGCCAAAACTTATAAATCCAAGTTTTGTCCAGAAATTTAACGCTTCTCTAAAAGTCGGTTTGTCCATTGGTCAGTTAATATATTGTGGCAATTTCATTGTAGGGTTTGATCGGTATGAATAAAAAAAGTGTGACCGATAGGGAGTATATCGTAAAATTTTTGTTATTTTTTCGACATTTTTTACGCCACTATTAGATGTTCTTGTTCTAGTTCTGCTGTTAATTTAACTTTTGCTCCCAGTGCTTCCAATGCACGTATGACTGTTCCATTTCTGAAGTTTTTGGTATTGTTTTCCAATTTTGAAATCTGAGATTTCTTAACGCCTAAAAGTTCATCGAGATAGCCTTGAGTCATATTCTTTTTTATGCCAGCATCTCTTATCATTGATCCAATGATATCCATTCGCAATTCATGTTCAAAAATATCTCGTTCAGGTGATCCTGATTCTCCTACAATTTGATCTGTAAGTTCATCTATTGATGTAAGTATCATATTTATTGTTTTAGGTACTGTTTTCTAATTTCTAAGGCCTTTACAATTTCTGATTTTGGAACCTTCTGAGTCTTCTTAATAAAACCATGAGTGTAGATAATTTATGATTTTCTATTTGGATCCCAAAAGGCAAATAATCAAATTTGAAGCTTATCGTATCTTATTCGAAACTCCCAAATTTCATCATTAAGTTTTTTTAGTAACCTTGTGTCATAGACTTCACGTGATTTTTGAAGGTTGTAAGCAATCTTCTTTTGTATTTTGATATCTAAAGACTTTATAGATTCTTTAGCTTCTTCAGAGATTAAAACGTCAAAATTTTGCTTCATTCAAATAATTTATGAACAGCTCAAATATAAATAAAGTTTCCTAAATGGAAATATAAATTTGTTATTTTTTGATGAAAGATAACATTTCCACTTGCACCATAAAATGGCATCAGTTCAAACAAATGTACTCCAAAAATTTACATATCCATATCATATATCGAACTTTTTAATTGGATACCATTATATCCTTTTTTCGATTAATTGTACTCAATCAATATACCGTTTCTTTAGATATCAAATCTCAAATTTACCGACTTTGATTTGAAATTTTATTTTATAAGGAAGGACTTAATCCTGAAATTTTTGTAAAACACTATGCTAAATCACGTTTATAAGTTGCTTAGCTCTGCGATCTTTAGACGTCAGGGCTACGATTCTAGAGAATTTGGTGTTAATTTTTATTACAAAGATGTCAGAGCTACGCTCCTTTTTGTTGGAATTTTATTCTTAGCAAAGTAGAATTAATTGTACTTGAAATTATGGGTGTACTTTTTTTTGTAGTTTTTAACAGCACGTGAAGTAAATACGTTGGACAGGTGGGACGTATTCATGTAGTTCATTTCCTATGTGGATTTTGGGTTAACCATCTTAGCACAGTTGTTCCTCAGACACAAAATTCAGTATGCCCATCAAATTTTGCTTATTTGATTTAAAAATACATTTTATTTTCTTTATATTTGTGTTTCTAATTTTCCATTAATAGAAAGTAAAACCATGGCGACATTTAATCTTAAAATAAACGGAGATACTAAAACAGTAGAAGTGGATCCTACGACGCCACTGTTATGGGTATTGAGAGATCATCTCGATTTGGTAGGTACTAAATTTGGATGTGGTATTGCATCTTGTGGCGCATGTACGATTCATTTGGATGATACGGCGATGCGTGCTTGTGTCCTGCCGATCAGTGCTGTCGGCGATAAGAAAATAACCACCATAGAAGGACTTTCCGAAGCAGGAGATCACCCGGTACAGAAAGCTTGGCTGGAACATGATGTGCCTCAATGTGGTTACTGTCAAGCTGGACAAATCATGACCGCATCAGCATTACTCAAAGAAAATTCCAATCCAAGTGATGACGAAATAGAATCTGCAATGAATGGTAATTTGTGTAGATGTGGCACTTACACCAGAATAAAAGCTGCCGTAAAAACAGCCGCAAAAAATATGTAATAGACATATTGTAAGACGAGTCTAAAAGTAGGCTTTATTTAAGGTTTTTTAATTCAACGCAGTCGAAATTTTATTTTACCATCATCCTTCCATTTTAAGGGAAGGAATCTAAGGATGGGTAAAAAAATGAAAAGTAAAAATAAAATTTTGACACTCATTCACACATTTTATCATTTTCCATTTTATCATTCACCTATTCACACATTAGCATATGACACTCGTAAAAATATCTCATGGCAGAAGATCATTCATCAAAAGCAGCGCTCTTGCAGGTGGTGGAATGATGATAGGTTTCAGTTGGCTAGCATCATGTAAACCTACGCCCGAACAATTGCTCACCATGCCAAAAGAGTGGTTTAAGATCAATGGTTTCCTTAAAATCGGAGAAAACGGTGTCGTAACCATCATGTCGCCCAATCCAGAGATCGGTCAGAATGTCAAAACATCCATGCCGATGATTGTAGCTGAAGAACTGGATGTAGATTGGAAGTTTGTCATCGTCGAACAAGCACCGCTAGATACGTCTATCTTCTCACGGCAAATTGCAGGAGGTAGTCAGTCTATTCGCCATGGTTGGGAAGGTCTAAGAATGGCCGGTGCAACTGCAAAGCAAATGCTTAAAGAAGCAGCTGCCAAAACTTGGGGTGTCCCAGTCTCGGAGATAACAATGGAGGCTAGTATGATTTACCATAAAAACAGTGGTAAATCCGCAGGATACGGTGAAATGGCATCAGCCGCAGCCAAAATAGAAGTGCCCAAAGAAGTCAAGCTAAAGGACTTCAGCGAGTACAAAATTATCGGTACATCCAAAAATAACGTCGATGGTCAAAAGATCGTGACGGGCAAACCATTGTTCGGTCTTGATTACAAAAAGGAAGGTATGCTCATCGCTATGATTGTACATCCACCAGCTTTTGGTCTGAAACTCAAGTCTTTTGACGACTCAGCTGCTAAGTCTATGCCAGGCATCAAAGATGTATTTAAGATCAATGTGTATAACGAAGGTGATGAAGCGCAATGGTGCGATACGATATCGTTCAACGAACTGGTCGTCGTCGTGGGCAATACAACATGGGAAGTCTTGAATGCCAAAAAAGCCATCACCTGCGAGTGGGAACAAATCAAAAGCAAGGTAGCCGATGTGCCATTTTTTGGTTCTACCATGAAAGTCGTGACGCCTGAAGGCTTAGAGAATTCTGATGATCACTTAGCAAAAATGATCGCTGCATCCAAATCTGCTGCCACCGTAGTCAGAAAAGACGGAGATCCCGCTGCAGCATTCATAAAAGCAACAACTATATTGGAGCGCAGCTATACAGCACCGTTTTTGGCACACAGCCCACTCGAACCGATGAACTTCTTCGCACATGTCACAGATGAAAAAGCAGAATTGGTTGGCCCAATACAAACGCCTGAATTTATGGAGAAGTCCGCATCTACAAGATTGGGTCTACCGTTGGATAAAATAGATATCCAAATGACTCGTATGGGTGGAGGATTTGGTCGTAGATTATACGGACATTTCCTAGTAGAAGCTGCAGTGATATCTCAAAAAACGAAGTCGCCTATTAAACTTCTTTATACCAGAGAGGATGACATGACTACAGGTATTTACCGTCCTGCCTATCATGCGACGTATAGAGCGGCGCTTGACGAAAACAAAAATTTGCTCGCTTTTCACGTAAAAACTGGAGGAGTACCTGAAAGTTCTTTGTCTGCCAATAGGTTTCCAGCAGGAGCCATAGACAATTATCTAGCTGAAGAATGGACCCTAGCATCCAATGTCAGTGTAGGTGCTTTTCGTGCTCCGGGATCTAATTTTATTGCAGGTGCAGAGCAATCTTTCCTTGATGAACTAGCAGAAGCAATGGGCAAAGATCCGATAGCGTTGAGATTGGAATTGCTAGAAAAAGCAAAAACAAGTCCTATCGGCAAAGACAATGATTACGATGCCGAAAGATATGCCGGGGTACTTCAGCTTATCAAAGAAAAATCGGGTTGGGGCAAAGATTTGGCAGGGTTGAATCGTGGGGTTGCGGCTTATTTCTGTCACAATACTTATGTGGCTCAGATAGTAGATATAGAAATGAAAGACAATGTACCAACAATCAAAAAAGTAACCGCAGCCGTAGATTGTGGTTTGGTCATCAACCCAATAGCAGCCACCAATCTAGCAGAAGGTGGCATTATAGACGGTATAGGTCACGGCTCATATAGTGCGATCACCGTCAAAGATGGTGTGCCACAGCAAAACAATTTTAACACCTACCGACTCATCAGACACAAAGAAGCACCCAAGGAAATAGAAATCCATTTTGTAGATAATAAAAAAGATCCGACTGGACTTGGCGAGCCGCTCAATCCGCCGATTGTAGGAGCATTGGCCAATGCATTGTATAAAGCAACAGGAAAGCGATATTACGATCAGCCATTTTTAGTGGATCTTAAATTGATGGGCTAGATATAGATGATGTTGCGATCGCAGAAGCAAACTGCGACATCAAGGGTTAATATGAAATTAGTAATTGGAACTTTTAATGTTCTTTTACTTTTAAAAGTTAATTTAAAAATAAAATAGGAAGACATGCACCCACGCTGGCGCGAGTTTGCAAATCGTGCATCACTTAGTAAACCAATTAGAAAAATCAAAGGATAAAATTTAAATCTTGTCTTCCAATTATGGCAATTATTTCAACTATTCCATTGTTTATTCTGTAAAATATGCTATCGGAGCCACAAACACAACGCCTATATCCCATTTTTATATCATCAACCGATTCAAATGAAAGTGGACGTTGTGAAATAATGTCAAAATACTCAAAAAATGATTAAAAGTATTTGTCTGCCTGTGTGTCTCCAAAATTTTCAACGCCGTAATGATGAATTCGTATCAAGTCTTCCTTAGCTACATCACTTAATCTATAATGCGCCATTAAGCAAGGCCTTTGATTGTTTTAATATTTGTTCTTTAGTATCATTAGTAAATCCACTATTTTCAGATTTATCCAATTTAGCTCTTATAAAATCAACCTGAACTTGCTGTTTTCTAGCTTGCCTTATCAAATCATTGATAAGCTCACTTTTGCTAGTGTATTCTTCGTTGTTCACTTGTGCTTTCAACCATTCTTCATTGGGTTTTGTGAACGATATACTTTGTCTTGCCATAATATTTATTCTGATGCAAATATACACCATATTTACATCATGTGCAAATCTTCATCTTATTTTGGGAACTTACAATGCTGATGCAAGTAAACCAACTTCTGCCCTATCACTTTATTTTTGATAACAATTTTACTTTAAGTTTTGATGAGAATATAATCAAAAACCATGAGTACAAAATATAAACTTTTAGATGTAGATGGATTATATTTTGGTAGTTTTGCTTCTTTTGTGACCGTATGTATGAGTTTAATTATTAGATGCAGGGCGCACAAGTTGCAAATTTTAATGAGTCACGGCATTCTTGCGCGAGGATGGGAGACAATTTAGATTGAGCTTTTTTTTGATTGATTTAAACAACAAAAGTTGAAAAAAGCTTTAACTTTGTTGAAAGTTTTAATCTCATGCAAGAAATCATTTTTTTGATCATTGAATCCCCTGAAGGTGGCTTTGAAGCACAAGCCATCGGATTATCCATTTATACAGAAGCAGAAGATTGGGCGACTTTACGTCAAAATATTTTGGAAGCAGTAGCGTGTCATTTTGATGATGGGATTGAGAGAATCACAAGGATGCATTTTGTCAAAGATGAAGTACTGACAGCATGAGACTATCGCGAGATGAGTCAGGCACAAGCTTAATTACGAAGTTATCAAAGGTTGGATATATTGTTACAAGACAAAGGGGAAGTCATGTGCGTTTGTCAAGAGTATGAGATGAAAGTGAGCATCATATAACCATTCCTAACCATGACCCAATAAAAATAGGAACCTTATCGAAAATCCCACATGACATAGCAAAGAATTTAGGGATAAGTCGTGAAGAATTACTTAAAAAATAAGTTAGCAATAATTCCTTGTAATTGAAAGAAATCAGAGATATCATACGAAGTTACCAAACACACAAGTCTCAAGGAAAAAGATGTGCTTTGGCGACTGTCGTGCATGTAGAAGGTTCGTCGTATAGGCGGCCGGGAGCAAGAATGCTGATCTCCGAAGATGGTAGACTTACCGGTGCCATCAGCGGCGGCTGCCTCGAAGGTGATGCGATGCGCAAAGCCTTGCACGTCATCAATGAACAAGTGCCTGCCTTAGTCACGTACGATACGATGGATGAAGATGATGCAACTATAGGTATTGGTTTGGGTTGTAACGGCATTATCAAAATCCTTATTGAGCCCATCAATTCTGAAAGTTCAGAACATCCGTTACAGCTGTTGGAAAAGATGACGACTGATAGACAAAATGCAGTCATCGCCACTTTTTTTTCATTCAATCAAAAAAAACAACCCAACGCTGGCACTAGATTTTTTATAGATGCGTCGGGCAAAGTCGTGGGAAATGACGATTTGAAAATGGTTCAAAACGCTCTATATGAAGAAGCTCAAAACGTACATACAACTGGCAAAAGTATATGGACAGAATTTGATTTTAAAGGCGAAAAAATGACCGTTTTCCTTGAATTTGTTCCCCCTGCTGTATCACTCGTTGTGGTAGGTGCTGGAAATGATGTTTTGCCATTGGTGGATATGGCCGATGTCTTGGGTTGGGATACCACGGTTATCGATGGCAGAGCCAATTATGCCAAAAAAGAAAGATTTGCCAAAGCATGTGATGTGCTTGTCGCTAAACCAGAACAAGTGATCAAAAGCGTCATAATAGATGAATTCACCTTTTTTGCCTTGATGACACACAACTACAATTACGACAAAGTATTACTTTACGAATTATGCCAACATCAAGCTAGGTACATCGCCATGCTTGGTCCAAAGAAAAAACTCGAAAGAATGCTCAATGAATACGAAGAAGAAAACCGACCATTGACCGAATCGCAAATAGCTACCATCTACAGCCCTGCGGGATTAGATATCGGGGCTGAGACTTCAGAAGAGATAGCGCTATCGATCTTGGCAGAGATCAAAGCAGTGATAAGTCGAAAGAATGGTAGTCCACTCAAAGATAAAATGGTTGGGATACATCAGTGAAGGAGTGAAGGAGTGAAGGAGTAAATGAGTAAATGGGTGAAGGAGTAAATGGGTGAAGGAGTAAATGGTAATAATAATAAACTTATTTCATTAAACTTAGATGGCTTAATAAATGTAATTTTCTTAGATTGTTGTAAGAATCATTTATTATCATTGAATGTAGATAGTTTAAGAAATTTGAAACATTTAGCATGCTCTAAAAATAAACTTAAAACTCTTAATGTAAATGATTTAAAAAATTTGAATTTTTTAGACTGTTATTCAAATGATTTGCGTTCATTATTCATGAAAAATGGAAATGATGAAATGGCATATTTCATTTTTTTTAACTATCAATTAAAATATATTTGTTGTAATGAAAGCCTTATCCAACAAATTAAGATAGATGCCTTAAACTATGGTTACTTAAACTGCGAAGTAAATTCTTACTGTACTTTTACACCAGGTGGAAAATTCTACCAATCCAAGGTAATAACACCTATGACGCTAACAAAAATGGATGTGATGATCAAGATATTAGATGGCCCAACACAAAATTCAATATTACCAATGGAAGCAATACATGGACTTTCATTACAAACTCCACAGGAAACTACTCCATTCCAGTCCAAGAAGGCACGCACACCATCACACCAATAATAGAATATCCAGACTACTTTGAAATAACGCCAACTTCCAACACCGTCTATTTTCCATCTACACCAGATACCATCACCCAAAACTTTTGCATCACACCCAAAGGAATAATAAAACAAATCAATATCACCGTTATCCCACTTTCACCACCAGCCAGACCAGGATTTGAAGCTAAGTATAAAATCATCTGGGAAAATGTAGGCAACAAAATAGAAAGCGGGACCCTAAATTTTACATATAGTGAAGCATTGATGGATTATATAAATGCAACAAAATCAGCTGATCAAGTAGCTGATGGCATCTTCAAATGGGACTTTATCAATCTCCTTCCATTCGAAAAAAGAGAAATCACGGTCTCAATCAAAGTCCACCGACCAACTGACACACCTGCGGTCAATGCAGAAGATAAGCTATATCTCTCTGCATCGATTCTGGACAATATCTTCACACTCGAAAATACCGTCGTAGGTTCTAACGATCCAAATGACAAGACCTGTCTCCAAGGCGTTCGTGTCCATCCGGACATGATCAGCAAGTACGTGGACTATCTCATCCGCTTCGAGAATACGGGCAACTACGCCGCAGAAAATGTCGTCGTCAAGGACATCATCGATACCAAACGATTTGATGTATCATCCCTACAAATCACGGATGCCAGCCACAAAGTATACACACGTATCGAAGGGAATAAGGTAGAGTTTATCTTTGAAAACATCCAACTACCATTTGATGATGCCAATAATGATGGCTACATCGCCTTCAAAATCAAAACATTACCTACACTTATCGTTGGCGACTCACTCAAAAATCTGGCAGATATCTACTTCGATTACAACTTTCCGATCCGTACCAACGAAGCAAAATCCAGATTTGCCATCCCTGTGTCTACATCCGATTTAATAACAAATATCAAAATCTATCCCAATCCTGTCAAAGATATCTTGTATCTAGATACGGACGGAGTATGGACAAAAGCAGAGATATTCGATATTTCAGGTAGGATATTGCGAGCAGTGAGTTTGGAAGATAATTCTATCGATATAAGTGGATTAGAAAGTGGAACGTATGTCTTTCGGCTAAGAAATGGAGAAAAGATAGGTCGAGTTAAGTTTGTTAAGATTTGATTTGAAATCAAATAAACGCATCTCTATGACACTAACTTTAAAATTTCAAAAAGGACTTCATCGCCACCACCGTCCGCTCAGGAGATTCTTCCATGGGTACATGTCCTGTTTTGTCAAGGATGACCAATGTATCGTTGGGTAGATCATTTCGAAATTTCATTGCATTTTCTACAGGTATTAACTTGTCATTTTCTCCCCAGATCAGCAATGTCGGAATATTTACATCGCGTATTTTTTTTAAATAATCCGGATATTCTGAGAAATTCATTCTGTCCACAAAAGCCTGACGATTTCCTTCCCTTAGAAATAATTCATAATATCTGTCCACTACCGCATCCGTCACTTTTAATGGGTCGTCATACACATTTCTTACGCTTTTCTCCGCCAAAAATCTAGGCGTGACATAGTTAAGCAAATGCTTCAGTACTGGAACTTGTGCGAGGGTAAAAGCAATAGGTTTGCTTTCAGAATCCATAGGATAACCAGCCGCATCTATCAGAATCAACTTTTTAACTTTTGATGGATAGGAGTGCGCATAATTCCAAGCTATCGCTCCACCGAGTGAGTTGCCTCCTATGATGCACAGATCTACATGGATGGAAGTGAGAAATTCATGTATGAAATGTACATAAAAATCCTGAGAATAGATTCTTTCCGGATTCGGCCCAGTCAAACCGTAGGCAGGCAAATCCATTGTAATAATACGAAAACTGTCTTTCAGCAATTTGACACTTTCTTCCCATGTATGGAGGCTTGCACCCGTACCGTGTATTAAGACCAATGGAAGAGAATCATTTTTATATCCCTCATCCCTATAATGTACACTCATACCCAAAACATCTACAAATGCTGATGTAGGTGAAGTGTATTTAGCTTTGAGTTTCTCTAATGGTATGTCTTTTTTCCAATAAAAAATACAGATTCCAATCATCAAAAACAATAAAGCGATTCCTAAGTATTTAAGAAATTTTACCATCAAAATATATTTTACATCTTCATAAGCATTCAAGAAATATCAGAATTTTATTTCTGTGTATGATAGTTTGTATTCAAAGCCCCATCCACATCGCCAACCTTCAGCGCAAAAAATCTTAGATGATCCAAATCCTGATTACCTTTTGCGATGGATATATACTTCTTAATTAACCAGGGATTGGTTTCCGTTTTTATGGATGCTTCATCCAGATATAACCAGCTCGTATTTTTTTTGAAATGTGAATCTATGCCCAAAATAATTTTACGCATCTGCACCAAATCTGAAGCAGTGACTTTTTTATCATTATTGACATCGGCTGCAAGGTACTGGAGTGGATGAGTAAAAGTATCCAAACCTAAGATATGCCTTTGCGTAAGGACCAAATCCAATGTTGTCAATCCATAAATGGTATTTTCGTTATGATATCCTTCGAAAATATATTCCCTTTCCACATGGTTTTTTGGCAACATAAAAGTCCCATCCAGTGATATGGTGGTTGAAATCTGTGTATTTTGATATTTTCTTCTTATTTCTGCATTAGATAGTTCAGAATGTTGGTTCATTACCTTGCCACTGATGATTCGATTATTGACATCACTACAAGAAAAATGAAGGGTCACATCGTCAATATCCCAAACACTTTCCAATGCATTATTCCCAACCCTGCAATAAGGAAATAGTTCTATCCTGAAATTGGCCGAATCCGTATCTGAAAATACATCATCTTCAAAAAAGTCATATTTTTCTTTAGTCCAGTCATTGTTTGTAGCCACCTCTGTTTTTCTATAGACTTCCACATTGTTTTTAATTATTTTTATTCCATATTTGGTCGGATAATTATTAGGTCCTTTTGGCCCTGAAATCCAGTCAAAGGTCAATGGAGCTTTTTGTTGGAATATCAAGTGATTAAAATGTATTTTTTGTCCTGTTTCCGGATATATTGTAAATCTTAAAGTGATCGGTGTTACGGTAGGTAAATCAAAATCACAGGATGACGACGAACTTACACACATCGCTGTAGAATTGTTAAATCCGGGCGTACACGAGTGTTTATTCATCTGTGGATTATCTCTGTACATATTGGAAGCTACTATCTGGCCACAGTCTAAATTTTTGACATAAGCTGGGGTAAATTCGTCATATACCATACTATTGGCAGGTATCAGGGCATTACATTTTTCCAAATTGTATAAAATGTTTTGATCACATGGTAATATATCGATGGTCAATACACTATCACATCCCGTTATCGTTGTAAGCTGAGTGACGTATTTACCAGCAAGTTGGTAGGTTTGACCATTGACGATGATAGGATTTTGATCACAAAGGGAAAAAGTTTTTTCTGCAAATGAAGAAGTTCCTTTTTGTACAAAAATCTGAATAAGGCTGTCACATCCATTGCTGTTAGTCAAGTTTTGTGTATAATTTCCCGCTGTATTATATGTGATACCATTTACGATCCCTGTTTCTTCATCACATAATTGGATGTTGATTTGTGATTCAGTTTTGAAATATTTATCAATGGTGATCGTCAGCGTACTGTCACATCCAGCTTGATTGGTTAATATTTGGGTGTAAACACCTGAAACATTATAATTGCTTCCATTGACAGTTACCGACGCTTCATCACAGAGTTTGTAAAAAATTTGACTTTCACTTTTTTGTAATCCTTTGATAATGATATTTACGATACTGTCACACCCTTCCATACTTTGAAAATCTTGTGTGTAAGTTCCTGGTTGATTGTATAATGTTTGATTGACGTCAATCGTATCCCCTGGACAAAGGGCATAATTTTTAGTCTCTGAGATTCCCTGACAATTACGGACGTTAAACTGAAATTCTCGACGAATACTTCCTATTTGTATACCATTTTTAAACTCTTTTACACACACTCCTACCACAAATTGACCTTGCAGATTGGGAATACCTGAAATAATACCGGTAACAGGGTCAATCGATATTTGCGGACTTCCACCCATTGGATTGGATGCGGAATAATTGGGACCAAAAACTACGTCGTCGAAAGGCGGGTGACAGTTATCCGGCAATGGTGTCACGCCGGTACATGATAAAGGACTACCGGGAGTCGTAGCACCGTCTGTACCACCTGCATGCAAAGGAGCACAAAATTCATATTCCAATCTGTTGCCTTCACTATCAGAAGCAGAGTGGTCAAAATTCAGCAATTTCTGGTTGCAAATTAAGATTGGAGGAAAATTATTGAAAACGGGACTATTGTTACATTCCTGTATCGCATTGCCAAATATTTCGACATAAAAAGCAGCCCCTGTTCCACCCGGATTGATGATGTTGGATATCGTATTATTTCTACAGCACCTTTGATAAGTGATTTGATAAACCTTCGTACTCCAGGACAATTCAATATCAAATATATAATTGGCTTTTTCTACTAAGATAGTGGGTGGAACGATGACACATTCATCTTCATATGGTACTCTTTGAATGTTAATTGGATTTGAAAGAATCGTTTGCTTATGCACCCATGGAGCACTACCTTGATCACTTTCATATATTCCAAAACGAGCATTGGTATCAAAAGGCGCACCACTTCCAGCTACATCCCTGAACAAGGTAAATGTTACCCTAAATTTTGTTTTTTTAGTGACAGGATTTGATTCTATGCATTTATAAGTGACATCACCACCGATGATGTGAGCGGCTGTTAAGACATTATGCCCACATACCACGACAAAGATTAAAGCTATTATTCTTAACACAGTTATATTTTTATTTGAGACAAAAGTAAAATTATTTTCATATTTGGAATAATAAATATGTAAAATATTGACTTCAAATATTTTCAGATTAGTGTATGCAGCGATTTGAATATGATTTCACCATATTTGACGCCAGCAAGTGCAAGTTTAAGCCTGCTATAAGACTAATAAATGAAACGTTTGCGTTATTGATTTCATGCGCTTCTTTTCGGTCAGGATTTTTTATACATCCTGTATTGCAATAATTATTTTTCATTGCTATTAGTGCGAAATACAAATTTATCCCTGACCCTGATCGTAGAAGTCCGACACAACTTGCCTTAGATTGAGCATTTTTACTTCGACGGATCAGGTCAGATCGTTGCTTGATATTATTGAAAGACAAATTTTAATAATTATCAAGGCCATGTGAAATTCATAAAATACTTGATCGCAGTTGCAGTTATCAAACCAGTATTGAATGGAAACTGAATTTATCAAACCACTTTTGATTTACCGCAATTAACCACTAATATTTCACTCTTCCACCTCCACCTGCGGCGGTATCAATTTGTACAATATAGGTGTCACCAATCGACTGAGTAAAGTACTACTGATGAGTCCGCCTATCAGCACTATAGCCAATGGACTGATCAGCGGCGAATTTTCCAAAACAAGGGGTGTCAATCCTCCGATAGCGGTCATCGATGTCAATAAAATAGGTAGAAATCTGGTCTCGGCACCATCCATGACAGCATCGTAAAGTCCCATGCCTTTCTCTCTCAAACCATTGGTATAATCGACCATAAGTATAGAATTTTTAATCTCAATACCTATCAAAGCTATAATACCTACCGTGGCTACAAAAGAAAGCGATTCTCCGGCGATATATAATGCCAACAATGCGCCAATGATACCCATAGGAATGACGCTCAATACGATGATGGTAGACTTGAAAGTGCGGAATTCCAAAATGAGAATAGCCAGCAGACCAAAAGCTGTCAAAATGATGATCTTCCCCAGCCCACCGAATGATTCTTCCCGGGATTCACGCTCACCTGCTGCAACTACTCTATAACCGGATGGTAATTTGATTTTTTGGCTGATATCATTGATGATTTCAGTTGTTAGTTGGTCTACATTATATCCTTGCTCTGCAAAACTACTGACTAAGGCGTATCTCTCCTTGTTGTAATGCAGGATGATGGATGACGATGGTTTTAATGTGATATCGGCGATATTATGGAGCGGCACCAATGCTCCGCTCATAGATGTAACGTTGATTTTATTAAATGTTTCTAATGCATTATCTGTGTTTTTTGTCACACTCACATTGATCTTAAATTCATCCCCTTCTTCATTTTTTATGGCCCCTACTTCCAGTCCGACTATGGCCAAACGAACCGTTTTTGCTATTTCGGCTCCGGTCAAGCCGTAAAGACCTGCTTTTTGTTTATCCACATCCACCACAATATCAGATCTTTGATATTTCAGATCGTTACGGACATACATGGTGCCGGGTCTGGCTTTGATAAGATTTTCGATCCTGGTACTAAGCAGATCCAGGGTATCCAGATTATTGCCTATCACCCGCATCTCTACTGGAGCGGTAATGGGTGGTCCTTGTTGAAATCTTTTGACTTCTATCTTTACTCCTGGAAAATCAGACAGTTCTTTTCTTACCTTTTCTGCAAAAGCAATGATTTCAGGCACGTGGGCTTTATAGTCGAGATATACCATGATCTGCCCTACATTGGATGAATTTTGTTTCTGAAACTCATTGTAATAAATACGTGGGTTTCCTTTGCCGGCATTGGCACTGATGTGTTCTATTTCGGGCATCTGAAGGAGACGCTGTTCAATTTTGCGTACTATTTTATCCGTATGTTCCAGATTTGATCCCGGTTCAGTTTCGATGTCTATGGTGATGATTGGTTTTTCTGACTCAGGAAACAAACTGAAACCGAGTGCAGGTACCAAAGTCAATGAAGCCAAAAAGATCAAAGCTGCGACCAGCAATGTCCAAACCGGATGTTTCATACACCACACCAATAGTCTTTGATACGGCGTATTGATATACGTTTTAAAAGCTCTGAAAAAGAAATTTCCCTGGCTGTGGCTATCATTCTCATGGGCTTTAAGCAGAATACTGGAAAGAAAAGGAATGATCGTAATAGAAACAAATAAAGAAGCCAGCACCGTCACCATAACGGCCATAGGCAATGATCGGATAAAGTCACCTGAACCTTCGGGCAGATTGGCCAATGGGAGAAAAGCCAGCAATAAAGTGGCAGTACAACCCAGTATGGCTACCATGATATGATTGGTAGCAGAGATGGCTGCATCTTTTGCAGAGATACCTTTTCGCATATACCGCTCAATATTTTCAACTACCACGATACTGTCATCCACCAGCAAACCGAGGGATATTACCATACCTACAATACTCAGTTGATTGAGTGTATACCCAAACATATCCAGCATAAAAAGTCCTATACTGAGTGACAATGGTATAGATATCATTACCACCAATGAAGCTCGTGTCCCAAGCGGCAATAAAGTCAATAATACCAGAAATATGGCTATGGCAAAATCCCGTCCAAGGCCTGACAGTCTGTTTCTGACCCCAATTTCCTGATCAAATGCCTGCTCCAATTTTATACCTTCCGGTAAAGTTTTCTCAAATTCATCCAGTACCGTTTGTATTTGTTTTCGCGCTGTGATGATGTTTTTTTTGTCCTTCATGGCGGTATTTACCCAGATGGCTCGTCTTCCATTGTGCCGAGCTATATGACTGAAGTCCTCTTCCATATAATATACCTGCGATATCTGTCCCAATTGGACTGTTCTCCCTTCTTTGGTCACCTGCACAATGGTAGTTTTTAAATCTTCAATATCTTCATATTCTGAGGTAGTTTTAATGTTGTACTTTCGTTTGCCCAAATCTATGTCTCCACCGGGGATATTAATATTGTTGGCTTGAATGAGCCCGAGCACCTGATTTAGTCCAAGACCCATGGTACTCATTTTTTCCAGATCAATTTCTATTTTTATCTGTCTTTCCGGCGCAGCCTGTACCTCAGCCCATTTTACATCTTTTATCCTTTCGATGTTTTTTTCAAGGAGCTCGCCCAGTGACTTCATCCTTTGCATGGATACCGTATCGGACACCAGTGCTGTTTGTAAAATGGCCACATCACTGCTTGCGGCTTTTTTAATATCCAGCAAAACAATACCTTCCGGAAGATCAGGACGGATTTTATTGATTTCTCGGATGACGTCATTGTTTTTAACTTCTACATCCACACCAAAGTTAAACTCAGCCAGCATGACCATCAAACCATCTTTGATAGTAGTATTTATTTTTTTGACGTCGGTGAGTTTATACAATTCTTCTTCGATAGGTTCTGCTATAAGCTTTTCCATATCTTTAGGATTGGTACCCGGATAGACTACTACGATAGAAAAAATCGGTGCTCCGAATGGCGGGTCCTCTCCCCTTGGCATATTGAATAATGCATTGACACCCAATACCATGACAGCCACAAATATAACAAGAGTAAACTGCCAGTTTTTTACAAAAAATTTATTAAAACCCATGGAATAAGGATTAAATTTTAATTTACTATTTACAAAAATGAAAAATAAATCACTGGATTTCCAGATCACTTTGTTTTGACAAGATCACCTTCTTCCAGATACATTGCTCCGATAGTGACCACTTCACTTACACCATCTAGACCGGAACTGATAGCCACTTTATCACCCAGCAACTTTGCAATGGTGAGTGTGATACTTTTGGCTTTTCCGTTTGCTATGGTAAAAGCCTTTGCTGTATTTCCATTTGTTTTTACCAGAGATTCTACAGGTATTACTTTAAATGACTCTTTACTGAACGTATTGATGGTGACATCCCCGGTAAGACCTGCCGCCAGATTTGTTGGTGATTTTTTGAATTTCATTTCCACATCAAAAGTTCCACTCGCACTTCCACCAACTGATGTTTTGGCAGATATATAAGCTTCATAAGTTTTTCCCGGGTAAGCATCCATGCGGACCATAACCTTATCATTTATATTTACACGAGCCCAATCCCTGTCTACCAATCCAACCCTAATCACCCAATCCTGACTTCCTACACCCATGATAGCATACACGGGCGTACCTGGTCCTGTGATTTCACCTGCTCTCATGATTTGTTTGATGATCTTTCCATGTATGGGAGACCTTACCTCACTGTAATTTCGATTGAATCTGGCTATCTCTGCAGTTCTTTTTGCCACTTCAAACGTTGTAGTTACGTTTTGGTATTGCTCAAGGGTAGCAACACTATCAACAAATAGTTTTTCTACTCTACTCATATCCCTTTCTGCTTTGATCAGGCCTTCTTCCGTCTGTCTGACCTGTGCATCTATCTCATCCAATATGAGTGTAGCCAGAAGTTGGCCTTTTTTGACCATATCTCCTTCTTTGACATAGGTTTTATGGATCACACCTCCGGTTTTGAAGGACGGTCTGGCTTCAGATTCACTCATGATGATACCAGTAGCCTGAATATCACCTGCCTCGGAGTATTGTTCGACGGAAGTAGTTTTAACAAAAGTGTAGGAGAAGTCAGACATTTCTCTATTTGGAATTTGTGATTCCTGTTTTTTGCAAGCTACAAAACAAATACCAGCAATAGCTAGGATGATGGTTAAGTATTTCATGTGAATATTTTTAATTTTTTATTTATAATCTGATGCTAACTGTACTATATATCGTATTAATCAATCGGAAAAATGGCTGCAGCATATATATAATCTGCCCATTTCATCCAGGCATTTTGTTGTGCCAGAATGTATTTAATTTTCAATTGAGTGACTTGTGTTTGAGCATCCAAAAGCTCCAGATAGTTAGCTATCCCTTCTTTATATTTTTGAAAAACTTCCTTGTAAATTTTATCTGTAGCAGCCATTCGTGGTTTAAATGTATTGGCTTGATCGATGGCAGAAATAAGATTTTGTCTGGCAACAGCAGTCTGCAATGCAATTTGTTCACTGACTTGTGCTTTTTGGAACTCCGCAGCCATGATATCTGCCTTAGCTACATCTTTCCTGTGAGCATGTCGGTTGGAGTCAAATAGATTTACTTCTACATTTACACCTAAAATAGCATATGGTTCGAAGCCAAAATCAAATGCCTGAGATCCCAAATCAAGCTGAAGGCCAACTTTAGGAAGATAAAACTGATTTTCTTTTTGAACAGCAAGACTTTGCATTTTGATTCCCTGATTGATTTGGTCGATTTCTTCTCTTTGTTGACCAATGGCCTCTTTAGTATCAGGTAAATCGGATAGATCAATATCAGCGTACACTTCATTTGACCCAACTATAAATGTATAATATCGCAAAGCATTCTGATGATTGGATGCTGCATCTATTTGCTGTGCAGTGATCGAAGCTATCTGAGTTTCGATGCGTGACAATGCTGATGGAAGGGCTACGCCATTGCGTATCAGACTTTGTGTGGTTCTGCCAGCTTCACGTAGTAAGGTATCTGCTGCCAGGAAAATATCCATCGCTTTTTTGCTGGACTCCACTTGAAAATAAGCGTGCATGACTTCTTTACTGATTTGGCGTTTGAAAGCTTTTAGTTCCAATTGTTTCATTTCTATGGCTTCCCGTTTCAATTGTCTGTTTATTGCCAGATCGGGATAATAAATAGGTTGTGTTATTCTGAATCTTGCATCGTAAAAATTATCCGGCAGAAACTGCTCATTTACATTATCTATCTGAGGAAAAGCGTTGCTGGCCGTGATCTGATTTAGTGTGGAATAAACAGGATTGAGCAGATCACCTACTGGAAACTGAATGCTCCTACCACCCGATGCGAGGGTATATTGTGTACCAAAAGATAATGTCGGTCCATACAATGATCTGGCTTCTTTCAGTGAATGTCCGGCGCTTTCAAGTTGAAAGTTTTTAGACTTCAGTTGATCATTATTTTGCCATGCCAAACGTACTAGCGGACCAAAATCCTGTGCCTGCAAACACGTGGTGGTAATACTTATCGTCAGGCTTATAAATAGATAAAAGATTTCTTTGTTTTTCATGTTATTTTTATGAACACCGTTTACTAATAGATAAAAAAATTATTTTTTAAAAATACTAACCAACATAGAATCCAATGTTTTGGATATCAGCTCTTTGGTTTGATTTCTTTCAACTATTTCCAATCTTTCAGATTGTGCCAGATTAACCAATCCATGCACACAACTCCAAAGCTGCAGGGCTAAAATCCTGTCTTCCAGATGATTGAGACCCAATTGTTGGATAGCTTCCCTGCAAGTTATGGCCAAAAAATTAAACATCGCCATGCCTTCATCCCAGTCTTCCATACATTTTTCTATGTGCTTCATTGGCTTATCGGAATTGAACATCAGGTCGTACCAGTCTTTATTTTCTAACCCAAACTTAACATAGGCATTCCCGATACTATGAATTCTCTTTACCGGATCTGTTTCTCCATATGCCATAACCATATATTTGTTCATCAACATAAATCCCATTTCCATCAGCTCATGCAGAATCTCGTCTTTGTCTTTAAAGTACAGATATATGGTAGCAGGACTGTATTCTACTGTAGTGGCAATCTTACGAATAGACAATCCTTCCTGACCATTCTTCAGTAAAATTTTTTTAGCTGCATCGAGTATCAATTCCTTAAGTTCTACTTTTTCTCTTTCTTTTCTTTCAACGAGTCCCACTTAATTATTTTAAAATTAATATAAATAACGGTGCAAATATACTAAACAGTGTTCATATTGTCAATATGTAATGTCATAAGTTTTTTAAAATTTCGACAAAATCAATAAAATATAAGATAATCATAGAAAATTACTTTATACAAGAAAGCCTTCGAAATTCTTAAAACTTCCGAAGGCTTTTTTAAATACGAGGTATCTTTTAATTTCTGGCTATTAAATTACCATATTATGATGATACAAAGTGGTTATATCTTCGTAAATTTATGTGCAAAAACTCCATCTTTTGTCCTTACATTTAGGAAATACATACCACTACTCAAGTCACCAACCTGTAGAAAATTTGTATTTTTTGTAACTTTAGTAACTGTAGCACCTATAATATCAGTTATAAATACTTCATAATCAATGCCTGATTGGATAGACATATCTATATTCAAAACATCTGTGGCAGGATTTGGGTATACGCTAAGTTTTTGCACAAAATCCTGATCATCCAGTGCTGATGTAAAGTCTGCGGCCACATAAGATAGGGTTGTTGCAGTTTGCCCTCCCGTTTGAGTTCCAAATAAAAAATCACTGATTAAAGTTGGCTTAATCAACTCATTGTCTGAATTATAAAATTCTACACCAGGCCAGTGATCTTCTTCCCTGAAATAAAGCATACCATCACCATAGGAATCTTTTGTGGTAAAAGTCATACAAGTAATATCCGTATTTACTATGGGTATTTCGTAAGTAAAGGTTTTTAAGGCATCAGCGCCGCCGCCGCCATCCTCATCCTCATCACCGGGATTATATTGGACAGTTTTCAATGTTCTATTTTTATTATCCTTTAATGTCCAGGAAACTTCACCCGGGTAGAAATCAGTTGTAAACTTAACAATCAGTTTATTTTTTTTGATCAATGGCCGGTAATAATCTGTTTCGATCAATGATGCTTCAGAAGTATCAGTAGCGACCCCATTCACAGAACTAATGATCACATTTATATCTGCAGTTTCTGTAATTTTTGCCCCATCCAGTGTGACATCGAAAAGTTCAAATACTTTGACCGGAGTCGTAAAATTGTATGTTTTGAGTGCACTTACCCCGTTTTTTTTCAAATCGATGGTTATATTTGTGATTGGACTACTCCCGATATTGACCAAACTTACGGATGGCAAATTGCTGAAAATGCAAAATACCTTAGGATCAATGTTAACATCAGTAAAAACTGCATTGCTTTGTTTATCACTTTTTACGATGGATTCCCAGACTGTCAGATCATCCCTCATAGAAAAAGGAACTTCCATTAAAGTTCTATCTGGTCTTATGATATAAATCGTCGGAAACCCGGGAATTTTTAAAGCGCTATTAAATAAATCACTATCTATTATACTATAATTGACTCCCTCAGTCCAGTCGCCCCATGAGTTATCAGTTTCCATTTTAAGATCGTCCAAGGTAGTGTCACTATCCCCTTCGATACCATAAATACTGACGGTATTGGTACCTGTCGGTCCATATTTTTTATGCAGTTCCTTTAGTACTCCACTATTGTGAAAACTCCAACAAGGTGAACACCAGGTAGCAAATACATCCAATATGACCGTTCTGCCTGCATCCAAATCAGCAAAAATATCCACTTCTTTGCCTTTAATATCTGTGGTTTTAATATTCGAAGGTAATTTTGTGCCTGAATCCAATTGTGCAAATGAAGTTAGAAATGAAAATAATAGAAAAAAGAAAGGTAAAAATTGTCTCATCAAAAGGAATTTAAGTTGGTTAAAAAATTAAAAAATAACGCAAATATACATTATCAAATATTATTTGCAAAAAATAAAAATTGGTCCAACTGCTTTCTCTGTCTTTTATGATGCCGAAAGCGAATTTCTGCAAATTGAAGCCATTCATAAGCATTAAAATATCCCAATCCTGGATGTTTTGATTTTACCTACAAATGGGCACTTAGCCAACAATGAGACTACATTATTCATTGCTTCTTTGTCATGCAAAAGATCGAACAACAAATGTTCCTTATTTTCCGGTTGTGGAATATAAGCGTTGTCCGGCGATCCTCATATCACTTCTTCAGGAAAATCATTATTTTTCAACATGGCTGCAGCAAACGGAAATGCTTCTTCTTGAGCATGATCATTGGTCGAGATACAAATCTCTATCCGATCAATAAAAAATGTGGTTTCATCTATTAAATGTCTGTACATCTGACCTAAAGACCTAGTGTCGGAATACGGCTTATTTCGCAATTGATCGATGTCATATTGGTCCAGTGATGCCATTCAGTAATCCATTTTCTTATTAAAATTTTCAAAGATCATGATGGCCTATATTTGCATGCGAAAAAAAAATTGCCATATTAGTGCTAAACCTTAAAAGCTTTCTATCTTTTTTCCATCACCCATAAATCATTGTCATATCTGAAGTCAGGATGATCTGGTGTGCCTCCATATTTTCCGCCGGTCATATATATTTTGTTTTTGAAAACAGTTGCTGCAACAGCTCCACGAGGCAACCATGGTGCACTTTGCGTTTTCCAGTTTTTACCATCGGAACTATACAGCACCTGATTGGTAAAAAGACCATTTCTATTGCATCCGAGCAACCATATTTTCTGATCAAATACCAATGCTTTATACCCAAAAACCTGTTCGCCTGGCAAAATTTCTTCAGTTACTATATGCCATGACAATCCGTCTGTGGAACTCCAGACATCATTGTCCAGCATAAATAATGTACTGTTTAGAGAAACAATCTGACTGCCACTTCTTTTACCAAAAGGTACATTATCTCTTCCCCTCATCCAGGATATGCCATCATCAGAATTCCAGATATCAGCGTATTTATAGTTTTTATCTTCACCGCCGATTATCCAGATTTTATTTCTATACACAAATGGATGATAAAAATATCTTTCCGGAAGATTACTATTTTTTGTTACCGTTGTCCAATTTTTAAAATCGGTGGTCTTATTTATTTCTGGTTTAAATTCATACTGTTCTATATTTCCCTTAAAACTTCCAAGTCCAAATATTGCCCCATCAAAAGATACATAATCCAGAAATGCATGATTATAAATCACGTTGGACAAGGTTGATTTTTTCCATTCTGTACCGTTTGTTGAATACCAATTTCCATCAGGGTGAAAAGTCCAGAGGGTATCCCGAACATTCAACATCTGAAAGCTGTAACTTTTACTCCATTCAGCACTGTCTGAAAGTTTTTTCCAGATATACTCAGATCCTGATTCAGAGATTGCTTGTTTAGAATCTGATGAATTCTTACAGGATAACAGCACCATTATCCAAATGACCAATAAATATTTCATACATTTTGGTTTTAAATTATGCTACATCAATTTTTATTAATTTGATAACTATTTAGTTCATTGCCCTATAGGGGCAAAATATTGGTAACGACGGGTGAAGCCCGTCGTCAAAAGTATGAAAATATTAGTTTTTGGTGCTAATTTTGCCTGCAAGTTGCAAAAATCGTGACAAAAACTACTCGTTTGACTAAGTATCTAAATAGTTACTTAATTTGAACATAAAAGGCATTACAAATGATCTTGCCATTAAAGTAAAAATACAAAAACAGATAATTATATGCATCCACCGCTAACCTTTCCATCACAAGTACCAAATCCTATTCTCATTTCATCCTTTTCACACCAACCCCGCATGACTACCGTATCACCATCCAGAATAAATTTACGCTCAGTTCCATCAGGCATTTGCACCGGTTTTGTTCCTTTCCAGCAAATCTCCAGCATAGAACCATAAGAATCAGGCGTTGCGCCACTAATCGTACCTGACGCCATCAGATCCCCTACCCTCACATTGCAGCCATTGATGGTATGATGAGCGAGTTGTTGACACATGTTCCAGTACATAAATTTAAAATTGGATGCCGAAACTCTTTGTGTTGCACCTGACTCAGTTATAATATCGACGGACAAATGAATATCATAATTTTTTGAGCCTTCATACCTAAGATAGGGCAATACTTCAGGCTCCTGCTGTGGACCTGATACCCTGAATGGTTCAAGTGCTTCCAGCGTAACGATCCAAGGGGAAATCGTAGATGCAAAGTTTTTTGCCAGAAATGGCCCCAAAGGAACGTATTCCCATTTCTGAATATCCCGGGCTGACCAGTCATTGAAAAGCATGACACCAAAGATATATTCTTCTGCCTGAACCGTACTGATGGTTTGACCCATAGCCGTTTCCTTTCCAATTATAAATCCCATTTCCAATTCAAAATCGAGTTGACGACTTGGGCCAAATACAGGCTTTTCAGCACCTTCAGGCATGGTCTGTCCATTAGGCCGATGGATGGGTGTATCTGAAACGACTATAGATGAAGCTCTGCCATGGTATCCAACAGGCAGATGCAACCAATTGGGCAATAAGGCATTGGCAGGATCTCTAAACATAATGCCAACATTGGTGGCGTGCTCTCTGCTGCTGTAAAAATCAGTATAATCCCCTATCTGCATAGGCAACAACATAGTGACATCATCAGCTGAAATAAAGATGTCGGACTCTTTAAACATGTCGTTGTCCAGAAATCCACCGACCTTCAAGCCGCTTTGCAAGCGGATGCGGACTTGCTGAGTAATACTTTTACCCAGCGAAATAAAAGAATTGATATATCGCTGACTAAAGATTGCCTCAGATAATACGATACCTTCAAAAATGGTGGTGCTCATGCATTGATGAAGATCCACTATCGTATCCCCTATCCTGGTGCACGCGCCATGATATCCTTCTTTTTCAAATACTCCGAAAGGAATGTTGTGAATCGTAAAGTCACTGTCAGCATGAACGTAAACAAAGCTTTTCATTTATAGTATATTTATAATCTATCTTTAAACCAATGGTGATCAAAAATATGATCAGAATGAAAATAAAATAAAATGGGCAATGTTTTAATAATTCTCAGGTACTGATCCATTGAGAAAAACAGCATTAGCAAACAACAATAATCCTTTGTCCCAAAAATGTCTGAACAATGGATTGTCTACCATATAAATGGCCTGCCCTCTGCCATGTGCCTGTACAGCAAAAGACACAGATTCTTCAAGCTGCTTTTTAAGTCCCGTGCCTATAAATCCATAACTGTCATAATTTTTGGGAACATGTACCACATTCCACATGCCTTTCTGCAGTGCAAATGTGCCCGAAGACGTCTTAAGACTGTAATAGGATTTGCCGAGTCCATATGCCAGTGGATGGCTGTCATCCACTACATTTTTAACAATGGCGCCTGCTGTTCCTTTGCTAATGCTCCTTCTTTCCAGCCCTTCAAAATCATTCAATCTGTCCATTAACTCTTTTTTTAATTTTTGGTCTTCAGCGGTCTTTTTATCTTCATCCGTGGCAAATACTTCAAAAGTCAGTCCCTTTTTTCCAGTAAATTGCTGCACTGCTCCTTCTATCACTATCAGTCTTCCACCATTTGCAGTCCATTCTGCCAGCTTTTTGAATTTATCTTCGTTAATAGTATAATATCCATCAGGGAGAATGATCGTATTAAAGGAAGAAAAATCTGCCCGATCAAACTGATCCCAATCAATCATGCTCAGACCATAATCCATGATCTGATCAAAATAAAACCAGATCTCACCACAGGAATTAGCACTAATGCCTCTCCCCGAAAAGGTTAGTACTTTGGGTGCTTTGATGAGTTCAAAATAATTACCTCCCATATCACCACCTTTGTCTGAAAATCCGGACGTGTGTTTGATATAGCTACTGATGCCATGTGATTGTATTAGTTCTATGACTTCTTCATCAAAATCAATTTTACGTTTATTATCCCCTACATTGACCAGCAGGCTACCTTTAGGAATGATTTGTCCATTGTACGAAGATTCTTTGACCGCCATGCGAATTTTATAATCTTTTTTATGTAAACCAGCCAGCAATTTGGCAGAATTCAGGTCATTCCATGGTATCTGATACGCAAATACTTTGACCTTATCATCTTGCATCACAGCATTTATCGGCAATGTCTTTGCCGCTTCAATCTTTGTGGTGACCGGAAAAGCAAAACAATCTGTCTGATATGCAAAAGGTAGTGCCCATGCTGTAATGTCATAAGTCACCGAATCACTCAGGATGGGTTCTTCTTCCATCAATACCTGCAGAAGCACAGATCTCGGTTGCGCTGCCTGAATGACCATATCCCCTTCCTGAAGATCAAACTTTTTTGTAACCTTGGATTGATAATGATAACCATTCAGTCCTGCATTTTTAAGGGCATATCCATACTGAATCCCATTTCTGTCAAACAAAGTCGCTAATCTGCTAAGTGAGGGACTCTTTTTTAGTACATAGGTTTTATATTTACCTTTGGGACTTTGAGCGCTTTCGGTGAAATATGTCTTAAAATTGGACAACAATTTACTGGCATTTTTTGAAGATATTTCAATGGTGGACAAAGCAACCACGGTATTGTGGTCTATTTTATCCTGAATTGTGAGGGTATCTCCATTTTCAAGTTGGATAGCTCTCCCCGATGAACTGTTGCCTGCCTGCTCGTATGTCATACCAATGGCACCACTGTAACAGGGATAGGTGTCCCCATAACTTGGGTATAGGAGGTCAAATACTTCTCTAGTCCAATACAGCCAACCTTTTTTGTCAAAGTAAGATGCATGATTTTTTCCGATTTCGACCTGAAAATCGCGTTGAAAAACAGACATAAAGGTATGGTATGGTTCGGCCGCAGGAGCAAAATAATAATTTGAGTTGTATCCCATTTCGTGAAAATCAGCATGTACATGTGGCATCCACTGATTATATGCAATGACCCTTTCTCTGGATTCCTTTTGGGTCTGCCATGCCCAGTCTCTGTTCATGTCAAACATATAGTGATTGTATCTACCACCGGGCCAGGGCTCCATGTGCTCGCGGTGGGTAGCTCCCGGATGAGTATTGTTTCCTGATGTATTTTTCAGAAAATGAACATACCGGTCATATCCATCCGGGTTTAGGCTCGGGTCTATGATGACGACAGTATTTTTCAACCATTCTCTGGTTCGGGGGTCAACGCCTGATACCAATTGGTACAAAATATTAGATACACTTTCTGTCGTACCTGCTTCATTGCCATGTACTCCGAAACTGCACCACACCAATGCTTTCTCATTCATGGTTTCAGGTTTTACTGTGGATATCCCGGTGTTATGCAGATTTGTCAGTCTTATATTTTCAAGATCATTCAAATTCTCCTTGGAAGATATAAATATTAATTGCAAAGGACGGCCCTGATAAGACTCCCCAATTTTTTTGGTTACAACCATATCACTCTGTTCATCCAAATATCTGATATATTCAGTTACCTGATGGTGAAAAGAATGCTGTTTGCCATATTGGTTAAAATATTCTGACGGGGATTGCATTTTTTGCTGGGAAAACCCAGTCATACCCATCAGAAGACTGAAAGTCATTATAATTAATCGGAACATAAAGGATAATGTTTGATCAGGAAAAAAAAATGTTTAACACAGCAAATGTAAGGGATTAGTTAATTCCCGTTTTAATTTTCTACGGAAATCTTTTAATTATTACAATAAGTGTAACTACTTAGGTATCATCAATATTGACTGAAAAACATACATTTTCCCTGATACATCAGCTATTTTTTTCATCAATATCACTGCTATTCTTTCAAAAATTAGCTACGTCTGACAAAAAATGCCTTACTTTTTTTCAATCTAAAAGCATATACTTGATTAGTTGCCAAAAAGTAGATTTGTTGTTTGTTGTATACAAAGCAAAAGAATTAAATTAATACCGATAGCTTTCCGGACAAAAGATTTTGTTTTATTCTGGGGTTGAATTATCATTAATATATCGTTGATCCCATCAATCTTACTCTATCACCACCTTACTTGAAAATATTTTACCTTTTGTCTGGATTTTCACCAAGTAAATACCGGAAGGAAGATGGATATTCAAGGTGTTGTTTGGAATGCTTTTTTGTTCTGACACCAATAGCCCATGTATGGAATAGATTTCAATATTGGCTGATTCATCTAAGCCATCAATATGAAGAGTTTGATTGGCCGGATTGGGGTAAATCCGGTAGTTGTGTAATTCATTATCCACAGTATTGGACGGATTTTGCCATACTTCACCCGTTTTAGTTCCCCACAAATATTCCACCAGACCCGGCATGTCTATAAATGGATTTCTGTTGTTTTGCCAGGCATATACTACATTATTTCTATTCATCTCAAAGTCATCCGGGGGATCATTTCTATGCCATTCAAGTAAGGTGGCGAGGTCACCAAATTTCCCAACCTGTCCTTCCGGAAATCCATTGACTACTTCCAGACCATTGTACCGAACGTCCAGATAAAATATTCCCCTTGCTACATCTCCTTTAAAACTTCCTAAAGTTCCAGCCGGTCCGTTGTACTCTCCATAAAACTTATTACTTCTAGAACTGTTTTCAGGACCATCTACAGCTCTGATACCATGCGCATCTGAATTGGCATGTCTTGTTGAGTCCGCATTGGTCGGCCAGAATATGTTTTTGCCATCAAAAGTCTCATCCGCTTCAATACTATTAAAGCCTCCTCGGGAGCGAGGCCAGGTATGTTCCCGATTCCAGGAATTAAAATTATCTGAAGACAGTTGAAGATCCAGTTTTGGCCGTCCTTTCTCTAGATAAACCAGCCAAACCTGATTGCTGTTTTCAGGATTCTGGTCTGCATCTTTCAGGATATCTATGACATCATTGTAGGTTTGAGCCCTCACCCTTGTGGGGTCGGCTATGATATTTTGTAAGGTGTTCTGAAGATTAGAGCCTGATTTTCCGGACATATCATCGTAATAATGAATGGGTTGTGTTCCTGCAACTCTATTGTAGGTTGGATTTACGGGCGTGCCAAAAGCGGCCATTTTAAAATCATTATCCACAATTCTGATCTCCACATTATTGTTTAGAGACAGATATATGGCCGGCAGACCTGTTAATTTCAGCTTCATCACTTCATCCCCTTCATCTACTATATCGTCGATAAGACTGATCGAAGTAGTAACTTTGTTCTGTCCTTTGAGTATCCTTATGTTTGTATTTCCGGTAAAATCTGAGGCATTAAATGTACCGTTGGAAAGTGTAAAATTTATGAAAAGATCTTCTTCTACATTTTGTTCTGTGGTAAAAACGATATCAAAAGTTTCCCCTTCATTGTACATATTTTTAGGTATAGCGATCAGTACACCAATGGGAATAATTCCGCTTCCGTCATTCAGCCTTCTGGGTGTAGGCACACCTGTGAAGTACGTTCCATCGTTATTGCGCTGAATAGAAGTAGTATTGTTGGTATTTCCTTCATTAATTTGTTGAATCAGGGGATTAAATGACCTGAAGATGGTCAGCATTCCTTCCGCATCTGCATCATTGGTATCATAAAGCAGTACATCGATTAGCGTCTGGTCAACATAAGCCAAAGTACCTTCAGGAAAATTTTCATCATCAGCTTTGTAGACAGCTATTGCATCTGCACCATTCTGTATCAGATTGTTGGATATGATGTATTGTGGAAAAGGTACTACTGCAGTGCTACCGATGAGTAAAATACCATTGATGTCTGTAACATAGCCATCCAGATCGAGTGCCAGATAACTGGTATTGCCTCCGCTGGCAGAACCATTATAAAAAACTACAACATAACCATCCAGTGAGAAATTGGGTGTGGCTGATTTTAATTCAACAAATTCCTTATCATCTAAGCCGGGTGTATCACAATCTAATTCATTGATGACCAAGACTGGTTGTGAGAATGCACATTGAAAAACAATAACCAGATAAAAAAATGACAAAATGAAACGTTTCATGGCATGTGTTTAGGTTAAATGAACAGAGGTCAAAGATATATTAAAAAAGTTGCAAAACACTTTAAAGGCTCTAAATGATCATTCGGAACTATTAGATATATGTAAAGGGGGCAACTTTGATGGAATACCCCCTTTAAAATGCCAAAAACACCACTTTATAATTTACTATAATTCATTTCAAATGGTCATTATTGTTATAAGGCAAGACGCAAACCTACGCCACCCCAATTGCCGCTAAAACCCTCGAAATTACCAAATTCGTAGGATGGTTGCCAATCCAGTGATACATTGATAGGAATACCGGGAAACTTATAATCCAGACCTAATACACCATCAATACCAATGCTGGTACCGCCGTCAAAATAAGCAGGTTTATAAAATCCTACGTGTACGCCAGGTCCTATATACCACTTTAAAGATCCGCTCTTTGATAAATTGTGGTGATACTCATACAGTGCAGTAATACGTGTACCTCTATCCCAGAAATAACCTATGGCTTCAAAAGCTGCATTGGACCTTACAAAAGTTTTCAGGGTTACACCGGTTGGGTAGAATTTTACACCAATGGCTGTTTTATAATTACTACCGTTAGCTTGGGTAAGGCCAGTTTGATTAATAATTATACTTAACATAAATGTCAGAAAAATGGCATTCATAAAAATGTAATATGGACGCATTGTATTGCTTTGCAATTTTTTGCTGCTCAATTGTTGATGTCTCATGCTGTTTGTTATTTATTTTTGTTTTCAATAAAATTATTGATACACAAAGATCGTTCGCGAAAAAATCAATATGTTACACAATCCTTTATTTTTGTTGCATTAATCAATGATTGAAGGAGTGAAGGAAGGAATGAGTGAGTGAAGGGGTCAAGATTTCGTCCTAAAAAAGCTGACATATTTTGTTAAAAAATCCTAGTATTCTTTCAAACCCAAATTCCGCATTAGACTTTATTCGAATGAATATATGACAAAATAGTTGGCTTTTCTCGGAGATTTTATCCCGGAGTCGTAGCCTAAGCAACAGGGAGGACATAAAATTGAGAACGATTTACCACGTTGGTCATCTGACCTACGTGGAGATAATATGAAGTCCGATTTTCATGTAGTTCATATATAATGCAGATTTTAGGCTAAATATTCTTCTTTACTTTTTACGTGATTTGTTTTACACCAATACTTATTATCCCCCTCACAATGAAAATTATTCTAAAATAATGAACGGATGAATCTTATTTTATTTAATTTTGTCAAAAATAAATACAGGAGATTTTTTTTTAGTGATGTAGCTTATTATTTTATTTTTTGAAGAAGTCAAACATATCAACAGCATTCAATGAAGAAAAAAATACTTACCTTATTTTCGCTCTTGAGCATCGTCACATTGTCATCGCAAAAACTTGACTTCGTAAAACAGTTTAGAATCATAAATGATAGTTACTGTTATCCCGAACATATCGTCGTGAAAGATAATGGTGAAATTACTGTCGCTGGCAGATACTCAGGTGAAATGGATTTTGATCCCGGCGAAGGAACCAAAATCATTCGTTCAGCACAAGGAGGCATGGATTATTTTTCAATAACTCTGGATAGTCTGGGCAATTATAAAAGCGGAGGAGGCAGTGGTAATGTTGATGTATTTGACAGAATTCTTGCTATGACTATGGATACAACCGATAACAGAGTGTATACCATATATAAATTTTGGAATAGCCCAAGATTTAGTATTTCTGGCAATGGGTGGAGCAGGGGTATCAGTCTCAGCCATTATGACAATATAAATATCATACGAATTATGGCTGATCGATTCAGCAATCTATACATACTTGGTAAAACAAAACAAAATCTGGTACTCCAGGCGGGTGACACACTCAAGGTAAAAGGTGATGAAGCAACTTTCTTAATTAAGTTGACCAATAAAAACGTTTTGCTCTGGTATCAAACGCTGAATCCGGGATCTATCGTTTCCGACAGTTTTGATCCCAATACTATGATTATCGATCATCAGGGAGACGTCATTATTGCAGGTGGTTTTACTGGTACTTCACATCTAACTGATGTGGCTGGTGCAGACACTCTAATTACAAGTACTGGAAAAAAAGATCCGTTTTATGCAAAATTCAGCCCAGAAGGACATTTGAAGTGGATCAAACATCTGAAGAGTTCTAACGTCAATGCAGATGAGTTTATCACGGACACGGGTGTTGATGATCAGGGCTATATTTATTTTGTAGGGCCGAATTCTTCCAACTTAGACTATGATGCCGGTGACAACAAAGCAACTATTCCAGGTGCAAGTAATTTTGTGTTGCGGGTAGATACCGAAGGAATATTTGATACCGTATATAGCTTAAATACAAGGGGAGAATCTGCCGCCATCAGAGTACTGAAAGATGGTAGCTTCTTCTTGAACAGCAGATTTTATGTCAGCACAGATCTAGACCCCAATCCCAACGGTATTTATACGCTTAAGAGCGATTATGCGCAGGATGACATAGAGTTTGTAGCCAAATATAGCCGTGATGGCAAAATTATCTGGGGAAAAAGGCTAAAAGGAAATGGCCAGGGTTCAATAGGCAGTATGTTTCTGGACAAAAAACAAAATCTTTATTTCTGTGGTTTTTTGCAAGGAAGTATGTCTTTTGATGGTCCTAATGGAGCAATAAAACTAAGTACATCCAAAGCAAATCTACAGGATGGGCACATAGAAAAATATAGCAATGAAACTTGTACATCCAATGAAAAAGTAGATTATATGATTAAGGTACACACATCAGACAAGGGCGAAGAACCACTATCTATCAATGTACCACCATGGAATTCTTCCGGTATTTACAAAGATTCGCCTGAAAAAGATGTTCTTGTATCTTCTACTAAAAACAATATTTATGTCAGTGTATTAAACATCGGTTGTGCAGATGTACAAAATGCCCGATTAGAACTATACCACGCGATACCACCTTCAGACCTGCAATGGCCGGATGGCTGGACCAACAATACTGTAAATATCAACGGACAGGACGTATTGATAAGCAGCAAACTTCTGGATATAGAGATTCCCAAACTAAAAAGAAAAGACACCTGGACCAGTATATATAATTTCAAACCTGTAAATCCCAGCCTGTTTAACCAGACAAAAATGCCATTGAATATTTTAGCCAGAATAGTGTCTCCTTTGGACAAAATGAAGCAGGAAGAATTACCTAATACACTCTATAATGTGATCAGCAACAATAACATCGCATGGAATATTTTTACCATATTAAAGTGATATTTTCCCATCTTTTGCTAATTTTCTATACAAAAGAAAACAAAGAACTCACTATAGATTGATGAATAATATAAAGAACCAAACAATATGAAGTATATCGTCTATTTTTTGACCATCATACCACTGATACTGAGTGGTCAATATGATTTTAATACATGGCAAAACAATGTCCAATTGCCCTCCTTCGCATCTCTTGAACCAAAAGGCTGGACGACTACCAATGCCATTTTCCCATTTGCTGGTGTAAGTGTGACGCAATCAGATGAGTCTCCTGACCAATCCGGTTATTGCATATTACAAACACAAGCCGTATTTAATCAATTAAAACCCGCAGGAATAGCACTGGGCAACGCTTTCATAGATTATAAAAATTTGGATTTTGTATCAAAAACAGGCGGACTTGCCATCAATGGAAATATTATTACCTTTCGGATAATTTACAAGCTCCAATCTCCTTTGTCAAAAAAAGCAGAAGTAAACTTTATAGTCGCTAACGACGAGGCATCAGAATCAAAATTAACCAAAATCATTACATTGGATCCTGCCACAGAATGGACTACAATCACTACTGAAATTTCCTTTCCGGAATATACATCGGGTGACAGATTATTTGTAACCATATACAGCCCTGCTGAAGATATACATGCAATGCTTTTTGTGGATGATGTATTTATCCTGGATACACCGAGTGGAAATCATGATATGAGCTATGCAGTAAAAAATCCTTTGAGCATAAACAATAACGTCATTACTCCAGACAAGCAAATAATCATCGAAAATACACAGCCAAAAAGTATTCAATTGTACCTTATCTCAGGCAGTGGTCATATGATAAAAAAGTGCATTTGCACTCCAGGTCAAAATATATTAAATTTGGAAAATTTAATACCCGGTATGTATATTCTGACAGATATGAACAAAATTACCTTCAAAATTATTGTCATCTGATGCTTTATTGTCTGTAGTGGAAGGAGCAACATAGGCAGGCAAGCCTTTGACACATTAAATCGCTAATCGATTGCTTAAGAAAATGCGTCTATTGACAAGCAAGCACTATAATCTGAAAAAAATAATCATTTTGATAGAATACGCATTCTACCGTTTTTTTAAAATAATATCAAAAATTTATGCCAAAGGTTCTTATAGAATTCCCTTGTTGAAATTAGATGATAGAAACTAACAACTCACTTTCGAACAATCAACGATAGTGCAAAAACTTACTTCAACAATGTTAAATGCCTTTCCATCCATTTATGACTTTAAAACAAGGTCCAAGAATAACTTTGTGACGAAATTGGCTTATAGAACTCACAAGTATGAAAAGAAACTTTTCATGTAAACCTGTACTAGTTTCTTAAATCGGAGCTTATTATGGTGAAAATAAAGAAAGAAGTGGAAGGGAAAATGAATCACATAAAAAAATATTGATGAATATGATTTGCGCGGCTATTCAATTTATATATGTTTCCCGTTTCATGCAATTGGATGTTACACGTAAAAAAATCATCTGAACATTGACTAAACGTTGCGTCTACGATGATTTCAAAGACAAATATATCTTCTGGGTTTTAAAATAAAATTTATTTATTTCAATCTTGTATTTCGCCAATTTTCCATCCTTACTTAATTTTAACATTGAGTCTACGCCTAAAAGCAATTTTAAAACTAAACCAAAAAGATATTGATATCTACTGTTTTGACAATCAATTGCTTATATTTGGGACTCACCCCTTTTGAAAGTTATTCCTTTAAGGGCAGGGGGTTGCCTGGGGCCTGGTAAGGGATCAAAAACATTTGATTGCCAAATAGTCGGCATTTTCGGAGTAGACTCAAAATTAAATTTTTCTTTTTACTACACTGTTCCACTACTTAATATATAACTTCTGGATGCCCTGTTCACCAAAAAAAACCTTGGCATTCCTTTTTATATATTATCTCTTTTCACAATCGATAAATATTATTTTTAATCGCATAGAGTACCAGCCCGACCCTCGACTTTACTTCCAATTTCTCAAAGAGTGACTCTCTGTACCCGTCAATGGTTTTTGGGCTCAAGTGCATCTGGTCTGCTATTTCCTTATATGTCTTTTCGGTACAGGCCAACTTGAGAAATACCATTTCTTTATCCTTGATCTCAAAGATATGTTGTTTGCCCTGATGCAATGAGCTTATCAATGCTTTGGTGACTTTTTCGGTATGATAAAAACCAAAATTGAGTGTATCATCCAGAGCCTTTTTGAGTAGAGATGGGGTAATATCCTTCAGCAGATAGCCCTTCACTCCTTTTTTGATCATCTCTAGTATCAGATTTGAATCATCTTGCATAGAAAGTACAAGCACAGGAATAGATGGGTGGTTTTTCATCAGCCAATCCATGGTCTCCACGCCGTTCATCACCGGCATATTGAGATCCAAGAGGATGATGTCCGGCGATTCATGAGATGCATCCTGAAGACGGAAGATCAAGTCTCTGCCATTCTGGCCTTGAAAAGTCACTTCATACTCTTCAAAATGATTGATCAGTATTTCTAGAGATTGGCTGAAAAGTGCATGATCATCTACGATGTAAACTTTTTTTTTCATCTTACTTAATTTTGGTCAGCGACATATAAAGGATAGCAGATGGAAGTTTTTAACCCACCATCTACTTTGTTTTCAAAATGAGATGAAGCCTTTATCATATTTGCTCTGGATACAATATTTTTAAGTCCCAATCCATATCCGGAACTATCTGTATTCATGCCCATACCATTGTCTTCACATAAAATCAGCAATTGGTGCTCACTGAAGGTAAATGTAAGTGAAAAAGTAGTGGCTCTGGCATGTTTTATTACATTGGATATGACCTCTTGAATGATCCTGAATAGTATAATTTCATGTTCATGGTGCATTGTGACGACATGTCCACTAACAAAATAACTAGCATTAATAAACTTTAATCTGTTGAGCCTTTCTATCTCAAAAGTAGCGGCTTTTAGCAAGCCCATAAATACTATGGACTCGGTATTTAATGATTTGGACAGGTTCCTGACATCATCAAGCACCTGTCCAAGTAAAGAAATCGTATCATCCAACATTTTTTTATCTTCATTTCTGACAGGCACTGACATCATAGAAAGTTGCATTTTGCTTACGGACAACAATTGTCCAATATTATCATGCAACTCCCAACTCAAACTTTTCAGCAAGTGCTCCTGATTTTCTATACGGGCTCTCTCCAGCTCACGTTCAGCTTTACGGAGTCCTTCCTGCTTTTCGATAATGTATTTAATCCGTTTCTGATTAAAAAAGTAAAGCAGTGAAAACAAAAGTATAGTAAGTACCAGTAAAATGATTACAAAGGATATAACAAGGACATTCAGATTTTCTTCGTGCATAAAAAAGAAATAATAAAACAAAAGTGCATAATAAAATTCAAAGAGAGGGTTAAAATATGTCGTATGTTGTCATTTAACAATTCATAATTAAAACATACGATCACCGGAATAAATGGCACGTAAAATAATAATAAGCCCATGCTTACCCAAAAAGATCTAAGTTTATAGAAAATCACAATTTTATCTGTATTGATTATTTCATACAAATACCCTGCAACGGAAATGATCAGAAATACAGCTCCCAAAAAGTACGTATTCATTTGCAACTCTGTAAAAAAATTTCTATTCCAGAGATTGTCTGCTAAAAAAAATAAAATCAATATGATCGAAAAATAATTTAATACTTTTTTCAATAGGACTGATTTTACCAGCATATTGGTAAGTTGTATATACAGAATATAAATCACCAAAGAGTATATATTATAAATAAAATTATTGGGAAAACCAATATATTCGTACACGACATACCCTAATGTTTCAGTACAAACAATATAAATCATTATGTACCTGAAAAATTTAACATACCGATCATATTTATCACCCAGTAGAAGTGAAAAGATAAGCGAAATTAACGGGAATAGTATTCCAATATATTGAATCATATTTATTTTTTATTCTTCTTCAGGATATTCTTTTCTAGGTGGTTTTCCTGCATTTATATAATTCAGGGGCGAAAGCTGAAGATCTGGGTCATTGACAGGTCCTTCGCCTTCAGGGCCATCAAACCATCCTGTTTTTATATTCTCTTTGCCGGTAGGAGATATAAAAAATGTCAGCTGGCCACCCAACATGTCTGTAGGATGTTTGGCATTATATACACGAAATCCAGACAGTTCTTTGTTGTTTTTTTTGGCATATGCTTTAGCTAAAGAGATATAGTGTTCTATATCATCCAGAGATACCCAGCCATTATTGGCCAGACTGTCCTGATTTACTTTAAGAGAATCCAGAAATGATCTATAGAGTTTCTGATGTTCGATAGCCTGACTTACGCTGATGGTATCATTGTACCTGAATTTACCTCTTGTACCCTCATCTCCTTTTTTGGGATCGCAGCTTATGAAAAGTGGGATAAGCAATAATAAATAAAGTTTCTGTTGCATAACTGTTGGTTTTAAAATATTAAATAATAGCAAAGGTATCTTTCACATTTGTATGCAAGATAGGAAAAAGACCATACCGAAAGGGGATTTTTCCCCTTTTTTTACAGTAGATTATCCTGATGAGAAAAAAAGAAAACACCACGATAAAATAAAGATGAAATTCCTTGTAAAATTCTGGGAAAAGAATGGTAAATAATCAGGAAAAATGCGGTATTGCTACTGAAACTGCAACCCTAATTTTGTGTCATCGTTTTGCATCAATACAAAGCGGTAGGCGGAATCTGAAAAGACTAATATAGAGTAAGACAAACAGTAAAACCATTGTAATTATGTCAGAAAAATTTAACCACTGTTTGGGCTGGATGCCTGAACTACCGGACTTCAGAGATTATAGTATGGAGACAGAGCAGGTTCAATCAATATTTATTAATGCTGCCATGAAGTTAAACCCGATTGAAAATGAGAGTAAAAAAGCAAAAAAAACAGATGCACCATTGAGCATTCCTGCACAGACCGATTTAAGAAAATGGTGCTCGCCGATAGAAAATCAGGGTCAAATCGGATCCTGCACTGCACACGCTGGGGTAGGTATTATGGAATATTATCAACGCAGAGCCTATGGCGTTCATCTGGATGCAAGCAGATTATTTTTATATAAAGTAACCAGAAACTTGCTCAAGTGGACAGGGGATACCGGCGCATATCTTAGGACTACTATGAAAGCTATGGTTGCATTTGGTGTATGTCCAGAAGAGTACTGGATGTATAGCGATACCAAAACCGGTGCGAATGGAATACCAACTGACCCTTTTGAAAAAGAACCTACAAGCTTTGCATACCAATTTGCCAATAACTACAAATCTACCACATACTACAGGCTGGATCCCACTGGAGCAACACCTAGTACGATTCTAAATAATGTCAAAAACAATGTGGCTGCGGGACTACCTTCTATGTTCGGATTTTCAGTATATAGCTCTATGTCTCAAGCATCTACCAATGGTGGTAAAATACCATATCCTAAAGCAGGTGATTCTTTAGTGGGAGGCCACGCAGTCATGATAGTCGGTTATGATGATACCGTGGTCATTCAAAACGGTGTGGGCGGACCTAAAACTACTGGCGCTTTTTTGATTCGCAACTCCTGGGGTACGGGTTGGGGCAGCAATGGGTATGGATACTTACCCTATCAGTATGTATTGCAAGGACTTGCAAAAGACTTTTGGACCATGGTCAATGCAAATTTTTTCAACACCAATAACTTCTGAAATTGTGTATTTCAAATTTGTTTTCTTTTTTTGTTGGATAAGCACAATTTCTTTTTCATCCTGTAGCCAAAATAATGAAAATATGACTGTACAAATCAAACTGGGAGAAGTCTACATCTTAGAGCTTCCATCCAATCCATCCACCGGATATACTTGGACCTACACGCCGGAAGTAGTCAAAATAATAGCTATTGAAGAAGTTTCCGGCGGAAACTTGTCAGAGACTCCCGGTGCTTCACATGAGTGTGTATTCAAGATCAAAGGAATACAAAAAGGTATTGTCAAGGTAACATTTATTTATCATAGGGTATGGGAAAAAGATATCGCTCCGAAAGAAATTAAACAGATCACTTTAATAGTAAAATGAAAGAAATGATAGAAAATCTGGAATAAGATTTTTCCATTTTAAAAATAAAATCACAATTTTAAACACCAAAATATGCCAAATTTACTTTTTACAATCGATAGTTCCATTATTGAGCTCATCAGCAAAGGTGTAATAGGATTATCCACGTTTCTATCACTTGCAGCATTTTATCTGATCTGGCAGGAGCAAAAGAAACCAGATATCAGGGCCGAAATGATGAAACTAATCAAAACATTTTTAATGTATAATCTAGCAAGTCTTGTCATTGTAGGAGTATTTACAATACCTACTTTCCAAAAAAACAAAGAGCTTTCCGGCTCTCTGTCTGAAGTACACAATATCCAAGAAAAAATTCAAATTCAGGATTCTAACCAATCTCAACTGATGGATAGCCTATCGGCGGTTACTGTCCATCTACAGGATAGCATCAGTAAATTACTCCAAAAAAACAATTTAGTCCGGGAAAAATCAAATGCAATAAGTGATATCACAAGCCAGATAAATTCACAACTGGGTTCTGTTAAATCACTACTTAAAGACAACTTTCTTCTTTCTTCATTCAAAGAAGGAGTAGATAGCGTAGAAGCCAGCATGACGTCTGTCAGTACACTGATTGAAAAAGAAAAAACCAGTACACTTACACCCTCAGAAAAAACAACCCTTATAAAAAAGGCAAATGAATTAAACAATAGAATTTTTAAACTCAAAAAAGCTAAAAATTTAAATATCAAAGACACACTGACTAAAAAAATTGAAACATTATCAAAAACAAAAAAATAACTTTAAAATCTGATTCAATTTATACATCACTAGAATCCAAAACATAATGGTTTACCCAAATAGAATTATTAAAAAAGGAGAAACAAACATTACCATAGTTACAGCTATACAGCAGCAACTCGTGAAACATGGTATAACAAATGTCTTACAAAACGGAATTTTCGATAATACACTGGTAAGTAGCGTTAAGCTATTCCAATCCAGAAATACGGATCAATATGGAAATCCATTGATTGCTGATGGAATTATTGGGCCCATTACTTGGGAAATTCTTTTCAGTGAACCAATAAATGTTGACACTTCTACAACCCCATTTCTTCAAAATGTTTTGGGAATAGCCAATTCCCAGATTGGTGTCATGGAGCAACCGATGGGATCTAACAGAGGGACGGAAGTTGAAAAATATCTGATGAGCATCGGACTTGGGGGAGGTTATCCATGGTGTATGGCTTTTGTTTACTGGTGTTTTGATGAAATATGTAAATCTGAAGGAAGCCAAAACCCTCTGGTAAAAACAGGTGGAGTACTTTACCAGTGGAACAATACACATTTACCTAAAGTAATGGTAAGAGATGCCGTTAATAATCCATCAATCATTCACCCTGGTCACATTTTTATCATCAATCATGGGAATGGTCGTGGTCATGCAGGGATTGTTGAGTCTGTTCAGGGGGGATTTTTAAAGACTATAGAAGGTAACACAAATCTGGGTCAGTCAAGAGAAGGAATTGGTGTTTTCAAGCTAGAAAACAGAAAAATTAATTCCATCAATAAAGGTTTCATAAATACTTCAATATAAAAAATATGCTAAAATTCGTAATTATTTATCTCCTGTCCGCAAATTTGTATTCAGGCAAACCAAACGCGATTTTAAACAAACTCTAATTTATATCTATAAATATAGTTACGTTTTCTGTTCCAAATAAAATAATATTTAACTTTATCATTCTGATTGCTTTTGATTAAAATAATAAAAAGGCTTTTACATAAAATATCTTAATATTTAAAAACAAAAATCATGAATAAAATCAAATTGCTCTTGTTGGTCTGCACTTTATATTCAACCGGATGCTATGTCGTTCATCTCAAAAATGCAGATGGCGTGATCGTCAACTCAACAGATGGAAACCAACCTGAAAAAATCAAAAAACATATCCTTTGGTGGGGAAAATTCTCAGAAATATCTGCAAGCACTGACAAATGTGCTGGGAGTGGATTTGCAAAAATTACTGTAAAATCCAGCATTATCGGCAGTATAGTTAATGTGTTGACGCTAGGCTTCTACAGACCAGTAACTATAGAATATTATTGTAATGAACCTTGTAATTAAATTATTATGGGCAGAATAAAACATAACGGGGCAAAACTCTGGACAAATCTGCACGAAAGCGTCAGTAGTATGACATCAGATCTGATTACTACAGGAAATGCAAAAGTGGGCACAACACAAGAGAAATTTAATGACACAGCTGTTGAGATTGCCCACCTTCTATCTGATACCCTCATAAGTCAAAAGAAAATCAGACCCTGTGGTGGTAAATGGTCTATTACTCCTGTGGCATTTGAAAAAACAGCTATCATAGAAACAGATCATCTTAATCTCCGTTGGACCCCAGCAGTCGCAGAGATCAATAGCACTGTTATTCAAGATCATAAAAATCTTCTGTTTGCCCAATGTGGTGCAAAGATCAAAAGTCTAAGCATATACTTACGTGATAGAAAAAAATCTTTGAAAGCCAGTGGGGCCAGCAATGGCCAAACAATAGCCGGGGCTATATCCTGTGGCACACATGGATCGGCTATAGATTTTGGCAGCATACATGACAGTGTCATAGGTTTAAATATCATAGTCAACAAAAATAAAAACTACTATATACAAAGAGCATCCAGACCTGCTATGAATGAAACATTTGCTACTTCCATCCACGCCCTTCTTGTCAATGATGATGATCTGTTTAATGCTGCTTTGGTAAGTATGGGTTGTTTTGGATTTATACATGGTGTGATGCTGGAAGTAGAAGATTGGTTTATGCTTAAAAACTACACCAAAAACATATCAATGACTGATGCAAACCAACTGATGGATACCCTTCAATTCGATGCAGTTAATTTACCGACAGGGCCGGAATCAGGTCAAAGACCTTATCATTTCAAATTGCTGATCAACCCATTCAATCCTCACAAAAATCCAAAAGCTGAAATCCTATATAAAAAACCAGGGCCTGACAAATATGTAAGACCTGCTTTGAATGATGAAAGCACCTATCCAAAAGACGCCTTGGGATTTATAGCCAAAATCACACAAAATCTGCCGGGTACAGATAAACTGACCATCAATCTTCTGGAGTCTTCGATTTTCCCTAAGGATATCGATGGAGCGGAAGCACTGTTGTATGATACTTTCAGTGATACATCCCTACATGGAAAAACATTTGCATGTGCCATCGGCATTCCATTAGAAAACACACGGCAAACATTGACAATATTGTTAAAACTAATCCATGATTATGGTAGCATTCCCGCTATTTTTGCGCTGCGCTTTATCAAAAAAAATAAGGCTTTGATGGCCTTTTCAAGATTTGAGCACACTTGTGTTTTTGAAATAGACGGAGTGAGAAATCAAAAAATGAATGATTATATTAATAGAATTCCTGCTGCACTCAGACAAACCAATATACCCTTTACCTTCCACTGGGGTAAAGATAATCCTGCAGATCAACAAATGATCACGGAAATGTACGGTGCTGATTTTCAATTGTGGATCAAACAGAAAAGCAAAATCATGAATAGTCCTGAAGCTGCTATGTTTTCGAGCGAATACACCGATAGATTGGGTCTCGGAGACTGGACACCCGAATACGAACTATATGTTTAATCCCAATCCTCAACAGCTGAAATTTCCAGAATATAAATAAACTACAGAATCAAAACCGCAGAAAACAATAATTACACTGCTCTCTGCGGTAAGTTAATCAATTGTAGTATTAGTCTTCAATTGCGTGCAATTACTAACTAAAGTTATTCTTGTGCTGCAATACAGTATGAGGGTCGACAGTCCGCTTTATCTTGTCAGGGCAAAAGTAAAGCTCATTCTATTCTGAGACGTATAACTAAAGTTATATATTTTGGTCTTTTTTATCATGATATGATAAATTTTGTTCCTTTTTGATATCTGTTGATAGTATTGACTCTTTTTTCGGGAGAAGATGCCCAATTGCCGAACATCCGAAATGAAGCCACTTTTGCCAAAAACAATATATTTAAATTTTACTTCAAAAGATGTCAAAGGTAATTACACTTTCCTTTGCGTTGATATTCAAAAAATATTCAACATTTATACATTGATGTATGGAAGATCCCAGATAATGGAAATTCAAAAATAAAAGGCAAAGAAAAAAACTGGTGAAAATAAAATCAATACATTGATTCTAATCAACTTCAAAAATGACTTATATCATACCGACAGAATCATAAAATATAATATTTTCGCAGGTAATTAAGTCCATATTACAAATTTTGCTTTTACGATGAACCATACGGATAGTGCTCACCTAGATCATATATTTAAAGACTTACAAAAGCAATTTATCCATCAATATGCGTCCATATTTGATGACAGCCTTGCCCCCAGATCTGTAGTAGTGATCCCCAGTCTGACATTGGACAGTCAGATATTATCCAAAATAAAAGGCCATTTTTATTATGAAGAGCGTATGCTTTGTATGCTCATGTTGCTAAAAATGCCGGAGACCAGACTCACCTTTGTAACCAGTATACCCATATCATCTCTCATCATTGACTATTATTTACACATGCTGCCGGGTATAACAGCAGACCATGCTAAAAGCAGACTGACACTCTTAAGTTGTTATGATGCTGGCAGTGTACCATTGACTGAAAAAGTACTGAGACGTCCCCGACTTATCCAACGTATCAAAAAAAGTATATCAAGCGAAGAAACAGGACACCTGATCTTCTTTAATGTCACAGAAGCTGAAAAAGAGCTGTCAGTAAAATTAAACCTTCCAATCTATGGATGTGATCCGAGCCTAAATTATCTCGGCTCCAAAAGTGGAAGCCGTAAGCTTTTTAAAGATTGTGGCATAAAAACTCCGGTAGGATACGAAAATCTAACTTCCGCCGATGACATCATAGAAGGTTTGTACAAGCTAAAAACCAGAAACCCTCTTCTTCAAAAAGCTGTCATAAAAATGAACGATGGATTTTCAGGAGATGGTAATGCTGTCTTCTATTATAAAGACGCGCCCACAGATCACAATGAATTGGCCCCATGGTGTCACCATAACATAAGAAACAACACAAAAATCGTAGCAAAAAAACTTAGCTACGAAAAGTTTATCAATACGTTTGAAAAAATGGGCGGTATAGTGGAAGAGTTTATCACTGGCGAATTGGTCACCTCACCTTCTGTACAAATCCGAATTAATCCATTGGGAGAAATCTGTATCATTTCCACACATGACCAGTTGCTCGGAGGAGAAAGTGGTCAGGTGTATGAAGGGGCTACTTTCCCTGCAAATGAAGAGTATGCAGGAGAACTAGCAGATATCAGCTACGCGCTGGCTGCCAATATGCGGGCCTTAGGTGTAGTTGGTAGATTTGGAATAGACTATATGAGTGCAAAAACTGATGAAGGATGGCAACATTACGCTATCGAAATCAATCTTCGCAAAGGAGGAACTACACATCCGTTCCTGATGCTTCAGTTTCTCACCAATGGCATGTATTATGCTGATAAAAGTGCATATTTACTGAATGACGGTACAAAACGATATTATTTTGCCACAGATAACCTACAAAAAGAAAAATATAAAGGCCTCACTCCACTTGACCTGATTGATATAGCTATGCACCATGGACTACACTATGACCACTCCAGTGAAGAAGGGGTAATGTTTCACCTGATCAGTGCGCTGTCTCAATTCGGGAAAATCGGTTTGACCAGTATAGGTAAAACTCCTGAAAGAGCCATGGAATTCTATCGGAAGGTAGTGGCTGTACTGGATAAAGAAACTACCGTTTAAGCAAGATTGGTGTACACAGCTTGTACGTCATCGTCATCTTCAAGCTTATCCAGCATCTTTTCTATATCCACCATCTGATCGTCAGAAAATTCCACTGGGGTAGTGGGTATTCTCTGAAGGTCGGCTTTGGTCATAGAGATACCTTTTTCCTCTATAGCTTTGGTCAGCGTGCCGAAATCTGTATAATTACCATAGGCGTACACCGTGTTTTCGTCTATCTCAAAAGATTCAAGGCCAAAATCTATCATCTCAAGTTCAAATTCATCCGAATCAAAGTTGGCTGGCTTTTCAAACTCTACTACCGTTTTTCGGTCAAACATAAACTCAAGTGAACCTGTGGGAACAAGCGAACCTCCGGCTTTATTAAAATAAGATTTTACATTGGCTACAGTTCTGGTCGTATTATCCGTAGCACACTCTATAAATACCAATACCCCATGAGGACCTTTTCCTTCATAATTTACCTCAGTATAATCTTCAGCGTCTTTACCTGCAGCCCGCTTGATGGCGTTGTCCACATTATCTTTTGGCATATTGGCCGCTTTTGCAGCCTGAATAGCAAGTCTGAGTTTGGAGTTGGTTTCGGGATCCGGACCACCTTCTTTGGCGGCTATAGTGATGGCTCTGGATACTTTTGGAAATATCCTAGACATGGCAGCCCATCTTTTTTCTTTTGCGGCCCTACGGTATTCAAATGCTCTTCCCATGATATACTATACTTACGGAGAATATTTTAATAAGAACTAAAAACAAAAAAAGCATCAAATAAGGGTTACTTACAGGATGCTTTTTTGTGCGGAAGAGGAGGGATTCGAACCCCCGGTACCCTCTCAGGTACGCCGGTTTTCAAGACCGGTGCAATCAACCAGCTCTGCCACTCTTCCTGATGCTTTCTTCTAAAGCGTCGCAAAAGTAAACATTATTTTGTAATTGAAAAATTATTCACCTTAAATTCTCTTTGCAAAATACTTAGCCGGAGCGATATCGGGATGTCTTTTTCGATGGATCAATAGAAACCTGACTGATTTTTTAATAATATCATTTCATATCGATATAAAAAACGAAGAAGCAGACTCACTTTTGAATCTACTTCTTACTAAATTTCAGGTATAACTAAATTATGAGAAAATTTGTTATTGCTAACAAAGCTCTTTTATATTTCTGATAAGAATCGATTTGCGTCTGAAATGAATCTTATTATTCTTTTTAAGGTCGTTTAAAACTGTAGTTACGGTCTGCCTGGAAGTACCGGTAAAATTTGCAATGTCCTGCTGTGTAAAATCATGTTTTAACAACAATTCAAATCCTATAGGCTGGCCAAAAGATTGAGCATTGACTTTCAAAAACTGTACAATTCTTTCTCTGGCATCATTGAGCACTAAGGATTCAAGTCGCTCTTCAGTATATTTTAGCTTTTTGCCCAGAAAGTTAATTACACAAAACACTAGTTTTGGATTTTTCATCATCATCTCTTTAATGATTTTTACATTTATTGCTAAAACTGTAGCGTCTGGCGTCATAACGGCAGCATTATTATTTCGGACTTCTTCTCCCGCCAGACTGTGTTCGCCTAATATCGCTTGGGGATGAAGGATCATTTTTATAACTTCACGATTATCATTGGTGCTGGTAGTAATTTTGACAACTCCCTTTAGAAGAAAAAATATTTCATCACTCAACTGCCCCGATTCGAATACTTTATGGTGTTTCTCAATGATACGGAGATCTCCCGACTTTATCATGTGAATAATCTCTTCTTCAGAAAGACATGACGATAGAGTAAATGACTTGAGCCCATTGATTATTTCTACGAGTTGCATAATTTGATGTTGTTGCTAAATTCAGGTATAAGACACAAAATCAGACATTATCCCCCATAGATTGGTAAGAATACTTACAAATACAGCTCAATTTTTAATAAAAATTATCAAAATAGTGGTGAAATCATATCGTACAATCCTGTAAACACATTAATTATCGATAGATAAAACATCATCTGTAGTGCTGCCTTGTATCATAAAACAATAGAAACAGACACAGTCATAACAAATTATGAATGCTGCTTTCAATACTAAGTTAACCTACGATAAAAATAAAGAAACTGGAAGACTTCTTGAAAAGAAAAATCCGGCAGGTCATTTTATTTCGAAACTTCTTTGTGTAGTGTTAATTGCACTAAACGAACCAAAGGCTTTTTCTGTATTGATATTAAATCCCGCTATGGCAGGTATTTGAGCCGTTTGTCCGGGGTCTGAGACAATATTTGATAAGTAAGTATTGTACTGATAAAATGCTGTGCTTACATTACTCATATCCATTTTTATCACGGCGGGACGTTTACTATCGGTCAAAGTTAAGGTCAGGTGAATTTCGTCCATCGTGAGTCTAGAGTAGTCCACCATAAAACCATCCCTATGATGAAGTCTTTTTAAGGCACCTTGATCTTTTTCAAATCTGGTGACAGCCCAAATTTGGTCATTTTCCGTTTTTGGTACCAAGTAAAGATATGCAGGTTTATTTTCAGCATTTGAGATTTTTATAATACATTGCATGGTTGTTACGATCTTATTATTTTCACTGTAAGCATTTATTTCATTCAAGATTATAGTATCAATTAGCACCGCTTCAGGTATCACAACAGATGGCTCAGAATTATTAGGATTATTGCCAATTCCTCTGAATTTATATCGCACTCCCTGCTTCAAAGGAATTAGATTTTTTTCTATCAAAAAGCTAGATTCCTTTGGATCAAATCTAAATGGCACACCAAAATCTTTGTCACCTTCTGCCAATGAAAGATTAAAAGTATCTGGCATTTCCAGTTCCTTAGGCAAAACGCCATTTGCTGTTCCCGTATAGGTGAGTTTTGCTTTTATATGGTCTCCAACCTGCATTTCGCAAATGACAAACAACTTCTTTTCCCCTACGTCAGAAGGGATAGGCAAGACATCTATACAAGATGTCAGCACGCTGATAAACAAAATTATAACTATTGATGTCCTGATCGCTAAACTTTATTTTAGCCACAAATATGACAAATAAATTCTATCTATTTTGACTTTTCTGTCAATAAAACTTATATGTTAAATAATATATATATTATAAACTGAATCAGAAAGAAATGGAGTAGCTGACGGTCGGCAACACAGGAAGCAGACTCAATTGTCTAAACTCAAATTTTCCCTCAGTTTCCTTATTTCGGACCAATTCAGTATAAAAAGGATTGTTGCGGTTATATGCATTATATAAACCCAGAAAAAACTTAGCCCTACCCCATTTATAGACGTTATAAAAACTAAAGCCTACATCCAGCCTGTGGAAATGTGGAAAAGTAGCATTGTTTTTTAATGGAAAAATAACCACCGGCTTGCCGTTTACTTCAATCGTAGCATTGATGGGCTGTGAATAGTAATTTCCAGACATGTAAGACCAGTTGAGCAGAAATTCAGAAAACTGGGACAAACGGTAGGTTAGAGAAAATTTAAGACTATGATCTCTGTTCAGGCCAAATGGAAATTTCTGTCCATTATTGAGATCAGCAAACCTCCGATCTGATATAGAATAGGTATAGTTAAGACTAAATAATGTCTTACCTAAGACTTTTTCTACATAACTCTCCAATCCATACGCGTATCCATCTCCGACAGGCACCTCTGACTCCCAATCAGTACCTTGACCAATGTCAATACCGATTCCTTCTTTGTTGGTACTGATTTCTTCCATCGTTTTAAAATACACTTCCATGCCGAACCTAAGGCCTGAATTATACCTGTACCCAAATGAAGTATTAAATATCCAGGATTTCTGGGGTGTTATAATATCACTCACCGGCAACCAGACGTCTGAAGGAAAACCAAGTCCGTTATTGGTCAATAAGTGCATATATTGTACCATCCGGGATGCGCCTAATTTAAAATGCAGGTGATCTCCATCTGCAAGTAATGCTATTCTGGGTTGAAGCGCATTGTAATTTTTGTTATTATTGGCCTGCATAAATGAGTAGTTTAAACCCACATTAACATTTACACCATCTCCCAGTACAATCAAATCTTCTGCAAAAACATTTACTTCGTCCCCTGTGATATTTGGCTTTTTATTCAGATTTTTAAGCAGAACAGCATCTACTTTTTCAGTGTTTGGGTCTAAATCACGCTCTGATAATGTGATTGCTCTGGGCCGGAATGTCCTTTTCTGATAATTGAATCCGGCTTTAATGGTGTGTTTTGAAGAAACCAACCAGTCAAATTCCTGCTTAAGTCCATTTTCATTGATTTCTGATTCATGTAATGAAGCATCGAGCAATGATATAGTATCGCCAGAAGATATGGCATCAAACTGTTTATTTCGAAAACTTTCAAATTTATACGATGTATTATACAAAGTTGTTTTTGAAAAAAGCGCCTTCCCGATTTGACTGTGTAGACGCAAAGAATACAAATGGTTGCCCCAATTCAGATCATTGGCACTTTCATCTCTTAAATTTCCATCGTTGGCCGTTGAGAAGCTACTAAAATCATCATTGCTATGCAAAGTCTGAAGCAGAAGTCGGGTCTTACTACTCAAACGAAAATTTAGTTTTGTATTCATGTCACTAAAAAAGTAATTATCAGACCCGATACGGTCTTTACCTTTATTCTGAAATTTTGTAAATTCCTTGATCCAGACATCAATAAAAGTTCTTCTATAGGAAACCAAAAAACTGCCTTTATCTTTAAATACAGGCCCCTCCATTGTGCCTTTAAATGCGATGGAACTCAAGGTCGCATCACCGCTAAATTTATTTATATTTCCGTCTTTGGTGTGCACATCTATTACTGAAGATAACCTACCGGCATATCTGGACGGAATTCCTCCTTTATAAAAAGAAACATTTTTTATAGCATTGGCACTGAATACAGAAAATATTCCCATAGCGTGGCCAATATTGTACACTGGCACCCCATCCAGAAGCACAAGATTCTGATCAGCTGAGCCACCACGCACATTCAGCCCTCCTATACCTTCAGCTGCTGCGCTCACACCGGGCTGAGTTGCCATATATCTGAATAAATCTGCTTCACCACCCAAATGATTGGATGACCTGATTTTATCAATGTGCATATTCTGCTGACTGGCTGTCTGTTCGTGTTCCTCTTCAAGGAGATCATCCATGATGACAATTTCATTTAAGAGGCCATCCGGATGAAGGCTTATATTGACAAATGTGTCTTTAATAACAAAAATATCACGGATTTCAGATTTATACCCTAGATAAGAGAAATGGATTCTATGTTCCTGTTTTTTGACCGGAAAACTAAAAAATCCATTGTCATTGGTGATCGTTCCAACAGATTTGTCATGCAGAAAAATATTGGCTCCAATCAAAAATTCACCGGATACTTTATCTCTGATGTAACCGTAAATACGACTTTCTCCTTTTATATTTTTACTTTCGCTCCTTACGATAACCAACTGATTGCCTACTATCTGATAGGATGCGCCAAAGTCGTCCAAAATAACGGTAAGTACGCTGCCCAGCTTTTCATTTTTTGCGTTAATGCTGACTAATTCATCTGATGGAAGTCGGGACTCGGAATAAATCAGACTAATTTTACTGATATTGGTTAATTCCTTCAGTACAAGTTTGAGTGGTTTATTGTATGCCGTATAGTTTACTTTCACTTCATCAGGACGAGTTTGACCATGACAAAAATGAGTAAAAAAAAACAAAAATACTATGAGAATTATTTTTCTCAATGCTGCATAAATTTATTACCACCTGAAATCTATATCAAAGGTACAAATTTATTGCCAAAATTTATTTCAGGCTGTTTTAATCTTTCAGATTATCCGGAAAATTGAACATTAAAATAGATAATTATTTACTTACAACGAACACGTGTTATTTTGTACGCCGCTTCTCCGGTCTTTTTATATTCGATGTCGTATGTGAGTTTCAAAATGGTCAGCACCTCATCAAAAGTATTGTTTTTGAGAGAACCGGAAGTAAATGTGCAGGTTGACCAGTCATTTTTTTCCGGTAAATATATTTGTACGCCAAAATTGACAATCAGGTCTTTAACGACAAGATCAAAGGGTGTATTATCAAACTTCAGCTCTTCATTAAACCAAAGCTGATTATTGTCAAATATGACGTTGCTAATGTCAGAAAGTGCACTATTTTTAATTTCTACAGATTGGTTGTCGGTAAGCAAAACTTCTTTATTTTCAGTAACCACAGCTACTTTCCCATCCCGCACTTTTACTACGGATTGTTCGGAATCTATGATAAATCTTGTACCAACCACTTTCACATCAAATTCACCGACTTCAATCGTAAATGGAGCAGCACTATTTTTTGCTACTTCAAAATAAGCCCTTCCATTCAGTGATACTTTCCTTTCAGATTTGTTCAGTTTTTTAATGTTCAACTGACTACCTGCATCCAACCATACTTTTGAGCCATCCTCCAGCATCACTATCTGCACAGCTTCCGCATTAATTTTGTCCCCATTAGAAATATTCATGCCCAGAACTACAGCAATAACCAACACTAAAATGGCAGCTGCCAGTCTCAAGGAATACATAAAAATTACTCCCTTTCTCTTTTGACTTTCGTTCTGTTCAGATAAAATAGATTTTTCTTCGCTCAATCGGGCTTTGTGTTTCAGAAATGCATTTTCGGCATTAAATTTGATTTCTACAGATGGAGCTGAACTTTTCCAAATGTCAGAAATCTGATCAAACAATAATTTATTTTCAATACCAAGGTCTATCCAAGCTTCAAATTCCCTTAATTCATAAGCATTTAGCTCATGGGAAAGGTATTTGTGAATAAAACTAATCTTTTCGGTATAAGTCATTTATATCCTATTTTAATATATGACACAAATCCATGTATTTACCCTTACTCATTTTCACTATTTTTATATATCTTTTCTCTTAATATTTTCAATGCCTTAGAAATTTGATTTTCAACAGTTTTGACTGAGATATTCAATTCTTTGGCAATATCATTGTAACTCATGTCTTCAAATCTGCTCAATGAAAATATGATTCCGCATTTTTCAGGTAATTTAGCGATGGAGTCCTGAATAATAATATTTAATTCTTCAGCAGAGAGTATTTGATCTGTAGTGAATTCATGATTTTCCATATCCGATAGTACTGCATCTTCTTCCCACTTATGGTTATTATCCCTGATATAATTTAATGTTTTATTTCTGCATGCCCTCTTTAAATATGCTATGACAGATTGCTGAATATTCAACTCGTCTTTCTTCTTCCACACTTCAAAAAATACGTCCTGAACAATATCTTCCGCTGTCACCGAATCCTTAAGAATGGAGTATACCTGATTACACAAAATACCATAATAATTGCTGTACATTTGTTGTAAAGCCGCTTCAGGATTTGATTTAATCAAAAAAGAAAACTGTTCTGTACTTATTACCTGCAAATTTTATATCATTCTATTTTTCATAAACCATACACTTTATACATGTATCAAATCCGAGTAGGGATCATATTGCTTTCCTTCGTCAATTCTGCGGTAAAGATACATTTAAAAATAATTTATATAATAGTTTTACAAATTAAAAACTTTCTGGTTAAGCTATATTAAAAAATATTTGGATAATTATTTATTTAAAATTGTATAAAGAGCTTTCCCTTTTAAAAAATATTCTTAATTTTGCGCCACATTTGTAAACGGAGGTTATAGCTCAGCCGGTTAGAGCATCGGTTTGTGGTACCGAGGGTCGTGGGTTCGAGCCCCATTAGCCTCCCAAAATAAAAGAGATGATTCAAAATGAGTCGTCTCTTTTTTTTTATTTATACCAATTTTCTGCTTTTTGATATTTTATTGATAGATTTGTATTTGAATTTAAACATCATGATCTTTAGTAAAATATCACTTTGGATATCTTGTATTCTCCTCTCCATCATTGCTTTTTTTTATTATCCAAAATGGAATAAGGATACCACTGAAGCGACCATAAGTTGGGACGTTTCAGGATATTACTGGTACCTGCCCGCATTTTTTATCTATAAAAATGTTAAACAAATAGAATTTTCCAATCAAATTCTGGAAAAGTACAGACCTACCCCATCGTTGCTTCAGGCATATAAACACAAAAGTGGAAATTATGTCATGAAATACAGCAGCGGGCAAGCAGTATTGATGTTGCCGGGTTTTATGGCCGGTCATATGGCAGCCAAAATGTTCAATCATCCGCAAGATGGTTTTTCCCGTCCATACCAGTTTGGAATTTTTTTATGGGGTCTGCTGGTAAGTTTAATCGGTTTGTATTACCTTAGAAAAATCCTAATTCAGTATTTTAATGAAGCCGCCACGGGTCTTTCACTGCTAACCATATCTTTTGCAACAAACTTTTTGGAATATGGTGCGATCACCAATGCTATGTCGCATAATTTCCTATTTACATTATACGCTTTACTTATTTGGACGACTATTCGATTCTACAAAACACCAAGCTTTTCAACAGCATCAGGGTTAGGTATTATAGTAGGATTAATGGCACTGACACGCCCAACAGAAATAATTGCTGTATTGATTCCATTAAGTTATGGGTTGGTATTTTCTGTAAAAGATATTACTGACAGGATTACTTTTTTTGTAAAACAATATAAAAAAGTCATTATAATATCAATTTTTACTGCAATGGTTGGGATGATACAGCTTCTTTACTGGAAATTTGTAGCCAGTGAATGGTTGGTATATAGCTATGAAGAACAAGGGTTCAGTTGGTTACGTCCACACATATATGATTGCCTTTTTAGTGGAAGAGCTGGATGGCTGATATATAGTCCTGTCATGATTTTGAGTTTGATTGGCTTTTATCCATTTATCAGAAACCAAAAAAAATTGGCACTTCCTCTTCTTTTATTTAGTCTTCTGTTTTTCTACATTACCTTTGCCTGGGACATATGGTGGTACGGAGGCAGTGTAAGCCAAAGAGCATTGGTACAACTATATCCGGTATTGGCGTTTCCATTAGCAGCTTTCTTTGACACTTTCACTAAGGTAAATATAAAAGCCATCATCATTTCTATTTTCGGACTATTTTGTGTTCACTATAATTTCTGGCTGACACATCATGCTCACTATGGTGGATTCCTGGTAGCAGGAGACATGACCAGCGAATACCTGAAGGCTATATTTCTGAGGAATCAATTACCACCCGAAGCTAGAAAACTGTTGGATACCAGAAAAATATACAAAGGAGAAATTAAAAATCCGGTATATCTTATGACCGATAAGGACAGCTTAAATTATGTCGGAAACATATGTCTGAGTGACTCAGTACAATTCAGTCCGGCAAAAAGATTTAAATTACCTGCTCAAAAGGGATGGATAAGGGCGTCGGCAGATTTCTATACGGATCAGAAAGAATGGGAACAATGGAGAATGGCTCAACTCATCTTAAAATATTTTAAAAACGGCAAAGAACTCCGCAATGATGTTTTGAGAGTACAAAGACATCTCGATCAAGGTCAAAAAACAAACTTATGGTTGGATTCAAAACTTAGATATGAACCCGATGAAGTCGAAATTTATCTTTGGAACGCCGAGAGTACATTTAAAATCTGTGTAGAAAATATACAGCTGGTTTACCACACCGGTGAATAGGATTAAAAATCAAGAAAAAACCCTTCCTATCATACAACTTACAAAGGAAGTTGCAGTAGTCAGACCTGAACCTTTTTCTAGCTCAGGTTATCCCATGCCATGAAGTTTTGATGCGATAATATCTCTGTCAAGATTTACTGCACCACCAATTTGGATTGAACCATGCTCAATGTCCACATCCACTTGAATTACTCCAACGATTTTCATCAATCCATTCTTTATGGAATTGGCACAACCACCACATTTTATATTTTCTACCCTAATTTCCATATTCAATTCTATATTTATAAAGCAAAAAAATATTCATCAAATAAGATTAATGCTCCTATGAATAAAAGAATTGGGTTCCAATCCATTGTAGCCCTATGCTGAAAAAATTTTATGCTGTAAAGCCTTTAAAACATCAGTCCCCTTTTAATGCATCCTTGCATTAAATATAAAAAAAGGAGATTCCAAATGAATGAAAGCTCCTTAAAAATCGCAATTTCGGGTGCGTATATCTTATCTTACTGAGTCAATCACTGCTTTGAAAGCATCAGGATGATTCATGGCAAGGTCAGCAAGTACTTTTCTATTAAGTCCTATTTCCTTTTTGCTTAATGCATGAATAAATGTTGAATAGGACATACCATGCATTCTTGTTGCTGCATTAATTCTGGCTATCCAAAGTCTTCGGAAAGCTCTTTTTTTGTTTCTTCTATCTCTGTATGCGTAAGTGTAAGACTTCTCCAGTGCATTGATTGCAACCGTATAAACTTTACTTCTCGCACCAAAGAACCCTCTGGCAGCTTTCAGGATTTTTTTTCTTCGTGCCCTGGAGGCGACGGCATTGACTGATCTAGGCATAATTATTTGGTTTTAGTACAATACAGGGATCTGATGGATACTTTACTCCTGTATTCTCGTTAAAAAATAAAATCTTATTTGCAAAGTAAGTTTTTCACTTTTGCATAATCTGCATCACTTACCAATGCTGATCCAAGCAATCTAGTCTTGGCTTTATTGGATTTTTTTCTCATCAAGTGACGTGCATTTGCCTGAAATCTCTTCAACTTTCCTGTACCGGTAAAGCTAAATCTTTTCTTTGCACTTGAATGGGTTTTCATTTTAGGCATAACATATTCATTTTAGGGACGCAAAGGTAATAAAAAGGTTATTCATTTTACTATTACCTGCCCCATATATTTTGACAAATACTCAGAAATAATCAAAATATTCGTAAAATTTATTAAAATAAGTAAATCCTGTGTAATTAAACCCTTTTCTTTTTGGGCGAAATCATAACGATCATACGTTTACCCTCAAGTTTAGGAAGTTCTTCAGCAGCTCCCAACTCCTCCAGTTCTTTCAAAAATCTTAAGAGTATCAGCTCTCCCCTATCTTTAAAAACAATAGCTCTCCCCTTAAACTGTACATAAGCTTTGATTTTATCTCCATCTTCGAGAAACTTGATGGCATGTTTCACCTTAAAATCAAAATCATGATCATCTGTATTAGGGCCAAATCTGATTTCTTTAATGACCGTTTTAGCAGTTTTAGCTTTTAGTTCTTTTTCTTTCTTTTTGCGATCGTAAATGAACTTTTTATAGTCAATAATTTTACAAACCGGGGGATCTGCATTTGGACTGATCTCTACCACATCCAATTCAAGCTCTTCTGCCCATTGGAGTACATGGTAAGTGTTGTATATACCTGGCTCTATTAATTTTTTTGCCACTTCACTAACTTCATCAAAATTTTCACCGACCAATCGAATTCTTGGTGATGTTATTTCTCTGTTCAGTTTGTAATTGAACTTGTCATCCTGTACCTTGGATTGTGGTTGAATTCTACCTTTTGCCAAATGATTTTTGTTTTTGTTTTAATAATAATGGTGCAAATATAAATACAAAAGTGCACTAATTATTCAACATCAGTGCACTTCTGGTTTAAATTTTATTTATTTGATATCTTCATGGGTATTTGCTTCTGAAAGAAGAGTTATAATCAATTCGTTTTTCTCTTCGTTTATATCTGCAAGAAGTTTGGTCCCCTTCTCAGGATTTTCATTCAGAATGAACTCAGCCAAAGGGTCTTCTATATATTTTTGAATGGCTCTGTTTAATGGTCTGGCTCCAAACTGCGGATCATATCCCTTCTCTGCTACGAACGCTTTTGCCTCATCAGTCATGGTCAGGTCAAACTCCAGATTATTCATTCTCTTGAATAAATGTTTAAGATTGATATCAATTATCTTAAAGATATGCACTTTTTCAAGGCTATTAAATATCACTACATCATCTATCCTGTTTAGAAACTCAGGTGAAAAGGTTTTTTTAAGTGCTCCCTGAATGATAGATTTAATATTTTCCTCTGAATTATCCTGACGTGAAGAAGTCGCAAATCCCAAACCTTGACCAAAATCCTTAAGTTGTCTGACTCCAATATTTGATGTCATTATGATTAAAGTATTTTTAAAATCTACTTTTCTACCCAATCCATCCGTAAGTTGACCATCATCCAAAACCTGCAGTAAAATATTATACACATCCGGATGAGCCTTCTCTATTTCGTCCAATAAAATAACAGAATATGGCTTTCTTCGGACTTTTTCTGTCAATTGGCCGCCTTCTTCATACCCCACATATCCTGGAGGCGCGCCTATCAGTCTTGAGATAGAAAATTTTTCCATATATTCAGACATATCTATTCTGATCAATGAATCTTCAGAATCAAACATATATCTGGCAAGGGCCTTGGCCAACTCAGTCTTTCCAACACCTGTAGGGCCTAAAAAAATAAATGATCCTATTGGCTTGGAAGGATCTTTCAACCCCACTCTGTTTCGCTGAATGGCTTTAGTCACTTTTATAATTGCTTCGTCCTGACCAATGATCATACCTTCTAGATCCTTTGTCATTTTTACAAGCTTATTCGACTCGCTCTGAGCTACCCGCTTGACGGGGATACCAGTCATCATGGATACCACTTCTGCTATGTCATCTTCGTTGACCGGATATTTTTTTGTTTTCGCTTCCTCTTCCCACTCTTCTTTATTTTGCTCAAGCTTGCGGAGCAGCTTTGATTCCTGATCTCTAAGATCGGCTGCCCTCTCATATTGTTGACTTTTTACAGCCTGATTTTTTTGTTCTTTAACGATTTCAATTTCCTTTTCAAGATCTTCAATATACTTTGGTACATGGATATTTTTTAGGTGAGTTCTTGCTCCTACCTCATCCATCACGTCTATGGCTTTGTCCGGAAAGAATCGGTCTGAAATGTATCTTTCACTAAGTTTTACACAAGCGACCACTGCTTCATCAGAATAACTGACGTTGTGAAATTCTTCATATTTGCCTTTAATGTTGTGCAGTATATGAATAGTTTCTTCCGGTGATGGCGGATCCACCAATACCTTTTGGAACCTTCTGTCCAGAGCACCGTCCTTTTCTATATATTGTCTATACTCATCGAGCGTTGATGCACCAATGCATTGCAATTCACCTCTTGCCAGTGCAGGTTTAAAAATATTGGAAGCATCCAATGAACCAGTAGCACCACCTGCCCCAACAATCGTATGAATCTCATCTATAAATAAAATGATATCTCTGGCCTTCTCCAATTCAGTCATAATGGCCTTCATTCTTTCCTCAAATTGACCTCGGTATTTTGTCCCTGCTACCAATGCAGCAAGATCCAACATAACTACCCTTTTATTAAATAAAGTCCTGGAAACTTTTCTTTGAATAATTCTCAACGCCAGACCTTCTACAATAGCAGTCTTCCCTACCCCTGGCTCACCTATGAGGATCGGATTATTTTTCTTTCTTCTGGATAAGATCTGTGATACCCGCTCTATTTCAATGTCTCTTCCTATGATCGGATCCAGTTTACCCTCTTCAGCAAGTCTGGACACATCTCTTCCGAAGTTGTCCAGAACAGGTGTCCTTGATTTCCCGGTAGCCTTTCTGGTAGTACCATACTGATCTCCACTATCATCGTCGTCCATTGGCGCGTCAGAATCAGAAGGTGTATGTCCCATAAAATCAGGGACATTAGGATCCTGCTCTTGTTTAACATAATCCAATTCGGCTTTGAATGCATCATAATCGACATTAAAGTCGTGAAGAATTTTGTTGGCCATATTATCATCATGTTTTAATATTGATAACATCAAATGCTCAGGTCGTATTTCGTCACTTTTATACACTTTTGCCTCCAGTGAAGTAACCTTTAGTACCTTTTCAGCATGTTTGTTTAAGGGAATACTACCGTAGTTGTATCCCAATTCTTCGTCATGTCTGGGTGAATGGGCTTTTTCTATTTTATTCTTAAGTTCTTCTATATCTACTTCGAGAGAATCAAGAACTTTAACAGACAGACTGTCCTTTTCATGCAATAAACCAAGTAAAAAATGTTCAGTGCCAATAAAATCGTGACCCAATCTGATCGCTTCCTCACGGCTGAGCTGAATGATCTTCTTTACCTTTGGTGAAAATTTTCTGTTATTCATGTATGTTATGCTTAAATACTTCTGATGATCAATTACTATAGGTCCACTTAACAAATTATAAGGCTTGTGGTTCGTAAATTATTAGTAACAATTCCGTGCCACTTATAAATATCGGCAATAATGTCAGCCATTTTACCTTTGTTAACCTTGATGCTGCTTACAAAAATCAAAATTATTAAATGTAAATATATGATTTATCTTGTTTATTTTGTTTTTTTATGGTAAAAAAAAGAAGGTTTTTAACCAATCATTAACCAAAATCCTGAAAACTATCCTTTGATTCAAATAACAAATGTAATAAGTCAAAACGATATATTAAAAAATATATTAATATTTATTTACTTTTTCGTCTTAATTATTTAAATATTCGCGATATTCCCATCAACCAAAGTATAATATTGTATTTCATGTATTTCCACTTAATTTTATTTCTATGGTTATAAGGAACTCCCATGTTTTAATCCAGTTGGTTGGTGATGCTGCCATCATGGGGATTTTTATTTAAAAAATTATATTTTGATAGTAAAGCCATAATTCAACTATATATGATAAGCAAAGAACGTTTTTCAAATAACTTTATACAAAAATTGCAATAAAAATAGTACTTTTGCGCTTTTAAATTGATTCATCATGGAATAATCATTGATTAAGTCCCTTGTATACCCATAAATTAAAAATTGTATAATGAAATTTACTTTAGATAAAACAGATAGATATACTATTTTCAGACTTCACGAAGATAATCTGAATTCAATCCTTGCGCCTGATTTAAAATCAGAATTTGTTTTTTTTAGCAATGAAGGAGTTAGAAATTTAATCCTTGACCTTTCTGATGTAAAATATGTCGATTCGTCAGGCTTAAGCGCCATTCTGACAGCCAACCGGTTATGGAAAGATTATGGTAGTTTTGTACTTACGGGTGCAAACCATCCTGCAGTTAAAAAATTAATAGAAATATCACGTCTTGAATCCATCTTGACCATTATCCCTACTACTGATGAAGCCATAGATTATGTTTTTATGGAGGACATAGAAAAAGAGCTGACTGCTGAAAGTGATGATGAATAATTATCAATTGTAGCCCGCTAATAAAATACCCTTTCAATTAAATTTGATGGGGTATTTTATTATTGGCTTTTTTTTAAACCAGCGCCTATTTAATCTGATGTACGGATGATGGTATTCTCCTGAATCCAGCAAGGCACAAAATAACTATCGCCTGCTTTCTTATTCCTAAAAAATATATCTTCTTTATTGGGCATATATTGTTTGTATCTGTTGATTAGCGCATTGGCTTCCACGGTCGATTTAGCATCAACATTTTTCGCTTTGGTCCACATGTCAATGGCCGGCCAAGTCACTATCTGGCTTTCCCATCCTCTTCCGGTGCCACACAATGGGCCACTCGACGCATATAAATTTCCAATCAATAAGTACGGTTCTCCCCATCCGGATTTAAGTTTAGCCGCATCGAGCGCATATTTTCTTGCTTTCGGATAATTGCGAAGATCCCGGTAACATATTTTAGCGATCAGCAAAAGATATTTTGCTTTTTGCTCATTGTCACCTGATTGTTCCACGCAATTGATGTAAGAATCTATAGCTTTGGAATATTTTCCATTGGAATAATCTTCATTTCCTTGAGCTGCACAGCTAAGTGCCGGTGGAGCAACGTAGCACTTGGTATCTTTGGCCTTTTTTATTTCTTTCAATCTAGCATCTGTAAGTAAACAATTTCCTCTTAACATCCTGGCATAAGACAGATTTATCACTTCACAACTATCTGGATTCGCTTTAAAAATGGCAAAATATTTTTTTCCATAGTACTCACAATCATAAAAACCATCGATGCCTTCAAGTTCTTCCAGCAACACTGGCGCATATTCATTGATAATGTTCCACGTTTCGCATGATTTAGTTTTGCAGGTAGCCAATCCATTTTCCACAGTTTTAAATATCAGATCAGCATATTTACTACCTTCCTCATTGGATACTTTACCCTGTACCACCAAATCATATAATAATTTCGAAAAAGGGTTAATCACAAAATAATCAGCATTTTTTCCTTTTACATCAAAATTTGACTTGAATAACGTATAAATTTGTTCAGGTGTCGTATACTCAGCATAGTAATAATAGTAGTCAAAGCCCTTTATTCCATTGATGTATGCTTCATCCCCAAAGCATTCCTTCTTTTTATCATAAATCATCATAATAGTATCCACGTAGGATTTTTTTAATGTGCTGTCATTGGTATTTTCATAAAAATACCGATAAATACTTGCACCATCTTCAAAATGACTTTTTACTCTTCCATTAGAACCCGGTGCCGTACTATAGGCGATTTTCCAGTGAACATAAGCTTCTTTATAGTTTTTCATTTTTAAAAAATCCTTATATAAGACAAATGCAGTTTCTGCCATCTCCTTTTCATCTCCCGGAAGATCAGCAAAGCTTGTACATGGACTTTTGGGTTCCTGTTTTATGGGATCTGTCACTTTGGGCGCTGTTGTTTCAGGTGGTTTAACATCGGAAATTTTTGGTGAACATGACCAAACCATACATCCGAATACTAAAAAAAGTATCTTGTTATTCATTTTCATAAAATTAAAAAAGTAAAAAACTTACAGATTCTTCTGTAATATAAGACAAATATATTACATCAGTCTCATTTAAAACAAAAAAAGGGTATCTCCCTAGAAGAAGATACCCATTTTATTATTTCAATACATCCCTATTTAAATCTTAGTCTGACGGTCTCACCTATCCAGCACCCTACTGATGCAGTTTGACCTTCAGAAAAACCTCGCATAAAACCTTCACTTTTATCCGGCAATGAGCCATAATAATTGGATAACCTGTCATTGGCTTCTCCTGAAACGCTTCCGTCTATAGATTTTGCTGTATTGTACTTGTCCATGGCGGCTAGTATAGCCAATCTCTGATTCCAGCTGTCACCACATGATCTGGCAGTTTTACCATACATATCTCCGATCAGCATATATGGTCTACCCCATCCAGGATTAAGCCTTGCAGCTTCCATAGCGGTAGATCTGGCTTTGCTATATAAACTCAATTTTCTGAATTCAATGGATGCAATGGCAAAAAGCATGGTTGCTTTTTTCCCATTATCAGTCTCCTCAGCTATAGCCTGTTTGTACTTTGAAATGGCTTCCTGATATTTGCCATCATCATATGCCGCTTTTGCTGCCGCTGCGGGGTTATTTGCTTCAAACTCAGCCTGCAATCTTGCGTTCTCTTCATTGGCATACTTTTTCCATTCCTCAGAAAGTTTTACAATAACTGGATCAGTATCAGCGCAGCCCTGAGATTTTAATGTCGCCAAAACACGCTTTAATACGCCGGAGTCGTCCTTATTCTCTTCGTACTCTGGTATCAATTTTTCTTTGAAGTAATCACAATCAAATATTTGTTTTTCTATCTCTGCAAAAATACCTTCCATAGATGCCTGAGCCTGCTGATAACCTTCAGACAATTTTTCATTATTTGCAATATTATATTCAGCGATCTGAGTTAATTTTTTATTCAACTCCACAGCCTTTTCTTTAGGCATGCGTCCTTCTTTAAACTCCCAAACTATTATTTTGGCATAAGGATCCATTATGATATATTCAGCCAAATCACCTGAATGCTTAATATTATTATCTAAGGCTACAATATTGTCAGCATAGGGTGAATTGATAGTATAAAACATATCATATGCTTTTCTCCCAAACAAATATCCGATTTTCTGATTCATTGCTTCCTCGGTATCTACTTTAAGTGTGATGGCCTTATTTTTATAGCACATGATGGCTTGATCATATAAATCAATTATTTTGGCATGATACTCCGCCTTTGTTTTTTCGTCTGTCGTAGTGGTAAGTAAGTGTTTGTACAATAATATACCATCTGTAAAGTGATAATCTCTTTTACCATCTGCTGCAGGGGCGAGCTTAAATGCAATTTGCCAGTTTTCAAATGCAGTCGTGTAATCATTAGCTTTTAATGCCTGTCTGTATATAGAGTGTGCATTTTCAGCATCAGTTTGTGTTGGTTTTCCTATCCAATTTTCACATTGTGCATTCAGTATTGACAAGCCAGCCGAAGCCAACATCACAAAAAAAGAAAAAAAAATACGATTGTTCATGATAAGGTCGTTGATTTAGTGATTTAGTTATTTTGTTTTATTAATTATATTTTCTCTTTAAGAACCATTCATCATCATTAAAAGTTACTCCCAACGAAATTTTAACAAATCTTTCTGATATTGGCGTATTTTGTCCCCTGACACCAAGATTTAATCCTAAATTTACATGAGATACCTTCCGCTGAAAAACAAAAGGCATTCCCAAACCGAAAGTTAGCCCATATGAGGTAATCTGTTCATTATTTATCACCCTGGGATCAGTCAGATAATACGCCCCATAACGGTAATAAACCCTTTCAAAAAAATTGTCAAATGATTTGTAATTCGGTCTGAAATATCCACCAATGCTTATTTTTGAAGCATTTTTTAAAGCACCTTTTTTCTCCTCCGAAGCTTCATTATAATACTGAGACCAAAAGCTTGCGGCATAATTTACTCCCAAACAAAATTTTTCCCCAGAATAAAAAGTGGCCCCCAATCCTAATTCAGCCGGCAATTTCCCTTTTCCATTTATGGAATCCTGCACAAAGACCGTATCAACATTTATCACTCCACCCAATAATTGCTGTATCAATTGATGACTGATATTATAAGTTGTAGAAAAATTGGTCGCCGAATTAGCATTCAAACCAATAGCTAACCTTTTTACAGGAGTCGTTTTATTCTTTTCAATGGCCTTCTTATTTAGTATATCTGTGTAGAGTACGCCACCATTCCATAGAAAGCCACTAACATTATAATCATTGGCATAAAAATCACTATATGCAAATTTTTCAGGATCAAAAACCAATTTGTTCTCGTATTTTAGTTTCCCAAACAAATATCCCATATTCACCCCTACTGAAAACTTCTTATACATATATGAGTTTCCCCACAGAAACTTATACGTTCCTCCAGTCCCGATATAATTCCTAGTAAAACCGCCTGTTTCGGGCATACTATCCCGTGATGCTACATTATAACTCACAGTAGAATGTGGCATCAATGTAAATGCCATGGCAAGTTTATAATTCTTTTTTACCCCATCATATATTTCATTGATGGGATTACGCAATGGAAATGCAAGTGAAAGATATTCCAAATTTCCACTCCATATTTTATTTGTAGTTTTGTTGTCCTTCAACCAGGTCCTTTTGACAAATACACCTGCATCAAATGCGGTGGCATTCAAAAAACTATAACTGGCAGGATTTACAATATTGATGTGATATCCGTCAATATAAGAAGCCCCTAGACCACTCATCTGCCTGGTGTGATTAAAATTATTGTCTGAGATGTCTCCGATACCATACCTGGAATAAGGGCTATTGTCGTTTTGCTGAGCGGAGCCAGCAAGAACAATCAATAAAAATGCAGACAATAAAAGATATATTCTATTTGACATTATATTTTAATATTTCGTTTAAACCTTCTAATACAAGGTTTGGGGCGACAAATATCTTATTTTTTGTGTAACTTTCAAACAATCCGGCATCTCCTCCGGTTAAAATTATACTATTTACCCCAAATTTTACTCTTATATCATCAATAAACGAGTCAATCTCCCGAAATGCGCCTTTTACAGCACCATTTTGTAAAGCTTTAACAGTTGTTTGTGCAAAATCCTCCACAGGAATGTCAGGTTCAACCAAAGGTAACTTTTCCGTAAACTTATGCATGGCTTTCAGTCGCATCTTTATGCCGGGGCTGATGTTGCCCCCAATGAAGGCTCCTGCTTCATTTAATAGATTCATGGTAATACAGGTACCCATATCAATAAAAAGAACGGCATTGCCATGGCTTCTTTTAAATGCACCTACCGCAGCAGCTAATCTGTCTTTCCCTAACGACAAAGGAGTAGAATATAAATTCTGAATCGGAATCGGTGTATTCATATCCAGATGAATAAAAAAAGGAATTTTTTTTAAAATATCCAACAGAGCACTACTAAGTTCAGACGTATTGGAGAGTATTCCAGCGGTAATATCAAATTTTTTCAATAAATTACCAATGACTGAAATAGAATACCGACGCAATACTACTCCCTGAGAGACAATATTATAATCATCAAATATAGCATATTTGGCTCTAGTATTTCCGATATCTATAATGATGTGCACCTTTAATGTTTAAAATGTCTGACACCTGTAAAAACCATAGACATGCCATGCTTATTACAATAATCTATACTCAATTGGTCTTTGATGGAGCCACCAGGTTGTACCACCGCACTGATACCTTCCTTGTAGACCAATTCGACACAATCAGGAAAGGGGAAAAAGGCATCTGATGCCATCACAGCACCATTAAGATCAAAACCAAAATTAGTCGCTTTTTCAATGGCTTGTTTGCAAGCGTCTACTCTGGAAGTCTGTCCACATCCCATGCCCAATAATTGAGCATCTTTCGCTAATACGATCGTATTGGACTTAAGATGTTTGGAACATTTTAAAGCAAAGACCAGATCCGTTATCTCTCCCTCATCAGGCCCAACAAGTGTCTTTACTTGAAGATCATCTATTTGCTCCGTAGTCAAATCTGTATCTTGTACAATGACCCCGTTAAGCAAACTTTTAAACATACTTTGGCGTACATGATATTCCTTAAGCTTCAAAAGTACCCTTTTTGATTTTATCATGAGTAGATGTAATGCTTCGTCCGTAAAGTCCGGTGCAATTAATACTTCATAAAATATTTTGTCAATCTCTTTTGCAGCATCTAAGTCTATAGTTTGGTTGGAGATCAAAATACCTCCAAAAGCTGATACCGGATCACCTGCCAATGCAGCTATCCATGCATCGACTACCGTAGCTCGGGTAGCTATTCCACATGGGTTGGTGTGCTTAAGGATAGCAAACGTTGGTGGCTCTTCCCTGAACTCTCTCATAAGTTGGATAGCAGCATCAATATCAACCAAATTATTATAGGATATTTCCTTCCCGCATATCTTTTCAAAAACTTCTTCCATCTTCCCAAAAAAATAACCCCGCTGATGTGGATTTTCACCATACCTTAATGTCTCATGATCAATGATACTTTCTTTAAAAACCACGGACTTCTGGTCATTATTGCTTATGTAATTAAAAATGGCGGTATCATAATGAGAGGAAACTTTAAATGCTTCAGACGCAAAATATTTCCGTTGTGCCAAGGTAGTTACCCCCTTTTGCTCACTTAAAATTTTGTATAATGCTGAATATTGTTCTTTTGAAGGAATGACCACTACATCGTTAAAATTTTTTGCCGCCGCGCGAATAAGCGAAATACCGCCTATATCTAATTTTTCGATAATTTCTGATTCGTTGCTCGTTTTGGCTACCGTCTCTTCAAAGGGGTACAAATCCACCAGCACAAGATCTATCTGGGGTATCTCATACTCGTCTAGCTGCGCCAAATGATCTATATCTCTTACTGCCAGAATACCTCCAAATACCTTCGGGTGTAATGTTTTAACCCTACCATCCAGTATCGAAGGATAACCAGTCAGATCTTCTACTTTCTTTACTTGGACACCTAGCGCTTCAATAAATTGCTGCGTTCCACCCGTCGTATAGATGGTTACATTAAGTTCATGCAGCTGATGTATGATTTGTTCCAGGCCGTCCTTGTAAAATACAGAGATGAGTGCTGACTTGATTTGTCTCTCCATGGTGCAGAATTATAAGATATGATATATTTTATTATATAATTTTTGTATATGTAATTGCTTAAAACAAAAATGGGAAGCTGTAATACAACTTCCCATTTTTCTATTTATGAACAAATCAATATTCCCAAAGATCATGCTCAAAGTTGAGCAGTTCATTCTTTATTTTTTCAGAATTCAACAACATATCTATACCTGATCTATTGGAAGTATCCTCCGGTTCAGGGACATAAAAGTCTTTCAATCTAAAGTCAAGAACATTTGATCTTTTATAAATATAACTTGAAAATACACGCGAATCAAACAGGTCAGCCCAAGTCATGGGAGCTATATCATTTTCTTCATTAAACACTCTGTACTTGGATAATTCTGATCTTGCTTCAGGATAATACACCCAAAACAAAGGATAGGGTGTAAGACCGTTTTCTTTGTCTTTGTCACTGACATACAAAGGTGCAATACCCAGAATTCTAACGTCCATTACAGATCTTTGTTTATCAAAGTACCATACTTCTTTCACTCTGTACTGCTCTATTTTTTCCCAGTTAATATCATTCTGCACTATCTTGATGACTTCTTCATACGTATCCGGATTAAGGTCATATAAAGTATCCTGCTTTGACATTTTCTTGGATAAATCCTCCTTTGTCATTACAGCTTTAAAATCTTCCCCTGAAAATACAGTGATATCTCCATTTTCTATCATCGTTCTGAAAGTTGTAAATAAATTCAACTCCTGACTTCTGAATGAAAGATTCATCTTCTCTCTGGTATCAATCACACGCTGTATCCTTTTCTCCCAGGATATATCACCTTCTCTGATGGGTTGCTGTGGCATCAATCTGTTTTCGACTACGATCCTTTTTCGGACTATATCATCCACAAATATATCCTCAGATGGGATAGAAGATTCAGTTTTACTCTCTTCTGCCACTGCAGCAGGTTTTTCCACTTGAGCCATGCTTTCAGATGATGTCATCACTATCAAGACGACTACAAAACTAAAGATTTTAAGAAAAGTCTTCATTAGATTAAATTACGATTAACATTATTGAATATCAAAAACCAACTGACCAAGGTTTCTGTCTGCTCCGTCACCGGGACACTTACATTTTATATCCTGGAAAATATATTTGTCTCCAGGATTTGCTTTTCCCTGCAGACCGGCAGCTTGTCCTTCGATTCTTGCACCTCTATTGGGCGCAAACTCAGGGTCTTGTCTTTTTGCCACTCTCACCAAAGTAAAGCCGGCAAGATTACATTTAGCTTCGAAGTCAAAATTTTCAAGCAGCGGAATCAAGGAGCTATATCCTTTGAAAGTACCGTTGCCAATTTTTCCACCTCTTTCCTTACCTCCCAATAATGGCACAGGGTCAGGTATTCTTTTAATTCTGAATTCTTTACTACCACTCATACCCGGTGCTGATACCGTCACCACTGCTTTTGTACCCTGAGCACCAGTAGCCTGAACAGTATATGTACCGTCTCCGTTTCTGCTGATGTTTCCGCCAGTCATAGATACTTTGATCTGAGCTGAAGGCACGCCTGCTGCTGATACTTCTACCGGATTATCTACACCCAGATAAAATACATTCATTTTTGATGCAGAAATGGTAACAGATCTCTCTCCTACTTCATACTCAAAAATCTGTTTGTACTGATTTGTTTCTCCAGTCACCGGATTGGTAACTGATGCCACTGCTTCGTATTTTTTTATACCTACATCATTGGCAGTCTGAGACCATTTTGCGGCACCTTCAGCATCCAATGGAAGTGCAGCACCGTTTACCGTGATTCTGATACCTGTATTACTAGAATTGTCTGCGGCAGCTGAAAGGAATACATCTGTTTCAAATTTTTCACCTTTGATGATATATGATTTTTTAGGTGCAGATACTACTCTGAACTTATTTAATACTACTTCATCCGTAAGTCCTACTTTACCGGCCAGATAATTTAATACAGCCGCTTCTGAACTTTTAACATCATTGATAAACTTTGAAAATATAGGCATACATGCGCCCAAAGGCATATGTCCAAAAGTAAAATCAGACCAACTTGCTTTTTCGTTTGTTGAATTCTTCCAGGTTTCATCATCGATATTGATAGGAAGTTTAGCTGCAAAATCATCTCTGTCTTTGCCTTCGTCCACCAGCGCTAAAAACTTATCTTTTATCTCTATCATTTTACCTTTCAGCTCTTCCCCTTTGCCTGCGTCTACCAATAATCTGGTAGTAGCGGCATAATCACGAAGACCTTTTAATTGCTCCTTACCTTCTACGGTTTCATATCCTCCGGTTGCTTCCAGCAAAAAGTCTCTTATTTCATTTATAAAATCACTTCCTTCTTTTGAGATGACACCCACCTGATCTACCCTTTCAGCATATTTAGCCAGGGTAGCAGATTTTTTTGCACTATCTTTTATACTTGCGGGAAGATCCCTGTTTGCAGCATCCAATGCATCATTTGCCTTCACAAGACCTTTATCCACCATTTCAAAGGCGTTAAAAATTTCAGCAGATACATTGAGTGCCAATAGCGCGGTCAGTACTAGATACATGACGTTAATCATCAACTGCCGCGGTTCCTTAGGTATTGACATTTTAAATCTTTTTTATTTTGTTAAAAAAATAAACTTAAATCAGATCGGATTACCCTTTCACATTATATGCAGAAAGGATGTTGCCATATACCGCATTTAAAGAAGTAAGGTTTTTGCTCAGACTTGACATCTGTGCCTGATATTGTTTGGTATCTTCTACACTATTGTTTAATGAAGCCATAGCTTCATTCATCTTAGTATAAAAGTTATTCATTGCTTTCAACTGATCACCTGTCTGACTGAAATCTACTTCCTGAAGCGCTTTAAGAGATCCAAGACTTTTTGACATGGACTGTAGCTCATTAAGCATACCTCCAAGCTTACCTTCTACCACTTCTGCATTCAATAATTTAGGTGCTGATGAAGTACCTCCAGCGGTGAGCGGGGAAAGATGAGCTCCATATTGATCTAATCCCGGATACAATTTCTCCCAGTAATAATCTTTTTCCGGCCCTAAGATACCCAACATCGCGAATAGAAATGCCTCTACCAAAAGTCCGGCTGTGATCATAAATCCTCCCCAGGAAGTACTGTTCAACTTACCTAAGGCACCAATCATAACGACAGATGCACCAAGACCTATTAGCAAGTTTTTTAAATATTTGAAAGATGGTGATTTGAAAAAACTCATTGTGAATAAAATTTTTGTGATTTGTTAAATAATAAATTGATATCGCGGCGGAGCATTACATTAAAGTAAAAGCTCCATCTTTAGCCTACATTAAAATCAGAAGTCGTTGACCGATCTACCCAAATATGTGATCACACATCTGAAACCTATATACGACTTGCTGGTGTCCTGAAACTCCCAGTTTCTTGTGCCTGTCTGGCAATAATAAGATATATCCTTCCATGATCCGCCCCTGATAACTTTTCTTTTGTAAGCTTCAGGATCAGTATCTGCTGCATCATATCTATAGTCAGAGTTCAGGTCATGTTCATGATTGTAAGCATTTTCGTGAAATGCAGATGATGTCCATTCTGCTACATTTCCAGCCATACAAAACAATCCGTAATCGTTAGGAAAGTAAGCATCTGCCTTTACGGTATGCAAACCACCATCTTCAGGATAATTTCCTCTTCCGGGTTTAAAATTGGCCAAAAGACATCCTTTTGCATTTCTGATGTATGGACCTCCCCATGGATAGGGAGAGATATCATGTCCGCCTCTGGCTGCATATTCCCATTCCGCTTCTGACGGTAATCTGAATACTTCCGTATTTGGTTCTTCTGCTTTAAATTCATTCCACAGTTTCGTTCTCCAGTGGCAAAATGCCGTGGCTTGTTTCCAGTTTACGCCCACTACAGGATAATCGTCAAATGCCGGATGCCAGAAGTAATTTCGGGTTTGTGGTTCATTGTAAGCGTAAGTAAAGTCTCTGATCCAGCATAAGGTATCAGGGAAAATCTTTATTTCCGCTTTATTGATGATTGATTTTCTGGTCGCTGTCTTATCGTGGGCTGCTTTCTGCCAGTCAATCCACTGATATTTGTATTTCATACTACCATAGTCCATTTCTCTTTTGCCTTCAAAAGCCATATCTCCTTCATAGTACATCTCACCGAGTGTCTCATCATCCCAATCCAATTCAATATCTCTATCTATGGTTTCATTGTCAAAGTCATCGGTCTTCTTATTGCCCATCAATTCATGCGCTATAGAGTCTCTGACCCAATATACAAACTGGCGGTACTCATTATTGGTGATTTCTGTATCATCCATAAAGAAGCCGGAAATGGAAATATTTTTTTGTCTCTGGGCGTATGTAGAGAAAACATCCTGATCACTCTGACCTATCGTGAGGGTACCTGAAGAAACGTACACCATACCAAATGGATTGAATCCACCCCACTTTGGTCTTTCCTGCACACCGGTCAATTGGCCTGATTCCTGCTTACCGCAAGAGGATAGCAGAAATACAATACCTAACAAAAGACTTAATCCTGATAAACTTTTCATTTTCTTTTAGCGATTTTACCTAATAAATAAGGGCTTCGGAATAAAGCGGCGTAAAGATAATTTACTATTTTAAAACTCCAACTATTTTAAAATGGATTTTTAAAATATTTTTTCTAACCCCTGAAAACTCTTTAGCAAGAGCATAACGATGATTTTTATCATTTATTGCTTCTTTTACAAAAAAAAATCATAATGAAAATTTTATTATAAATAATATTTCTATATTTGCTCCTTGAATCTAATATTAACATTTTAATAACCTATTTTTTTTACGAACATTTAAATCATCTGAGAATGAAAAAATTTTTAACCACGCTGTTCCAGCTTTTAATAATCGTTGGCGGATCTTTGTCTTTGACCGCACAGTGTACTTCTCCCACCTCCTTTGGTGGAGCCGCAGCCAACAATAGTGGTCTTACTCAAACGCTTACCACTTGTGCTTTTGGCGGGGAGTTTTCACCTTACTCTGCTGTCGTAATGGGTAACACATACTCCTTTACTGCTACGGGTGGGGCTGGCAACTTCATCACAGTAAGACAAACTAATGGTACAGGAACACTTGTCGCTTCCGGCTTGTCTCCATTGACGGGTGTGGTTTCTCCTATTTCGGGTACTTTAGCGGTGATTGTTCATGTTAATGCTACCTGCACTACAGATAGTGATTGCCACACTATTACGGCTAACTGCACCAGCTGCACGCCACCGCCGCCACCAGCCAACGACAACTGCTCAGGCGCTATTGCTTTCCCAACTATCACTACGGATGGAATCTGCTCCACAGTAACTGCAAACACGACTGGCGCAACAGGAACAGCTGATGCTTTTTGTACAGGAACTGAAGACGATGATGTCTGGTTTTCATTCACTACTCCTGCTGGTGTTACCTCGCTGCTTTACACTAATACAAGTATAAGTGGAAATACTGATAGGGTATTACAAATATATAGTGGTGCGTGTCCAGGTACCACAATCGTTGGGGCTTGTTATGACCCAGAAACAGGTTCTATCACAGGATTGACAGGTAGTACTGCATATTTATTACGTGCCTATACTTGGGGTTCAGGTGTAAATTCAAATTTTACAATTTGTTTAAGGACACCACCACCACCTCCAGCCAATGATAACTGTGCGGGAGCTATTGCTTTCCCATCCATACCTACTAATGGTATGTGCTCCACAGTAACTGCAAACACGAATGGTGCAACAGGAACAGCTGATGCTTTCTGTACGGGTACGGAAGATGATGACGTCTGGTTTTCATTTACTACACCCGCCGGTATTACCTCGCTGCTTTACACCAATACAAATATAAGTGGAAATACAGATAGAGTACTACAAATATATAGTGGTGCGTGTCCAGGTACTACAATCGTTGGGGCTTGTTATGACCCTGAATCAGGTACTATCACAGGATTGTCAGGTAGCACTGCGTATTTATTACGTGCCTATACTTGGAGTACAGGTGTAAATTCAAATTTTACGATATGTTTAAGTGTAGTTCCTCCACCACCGGCCAATGACCTTTGTGCCAATGCCATTGCACTAGGTTGTGGTCAGACCCTTACAGGATATACCGTTAGTTCTACTTTGGATAATGCGGGTACTTGTGTTACATCGAATACAGCTCCAGGTGTTTGGTACGCTTTTATAGGAAATGGTGGTACCGCTACCATTAGTTTATGTGGATCCACTTTTGATACAAAATTATCTGTTTTCACTGGTAGTTGCGGAAGTTTTAACTGTGTGACAGGAAATGATGATGCTTGTGGTCTTCAATCAATTGTTACTTTTGCTACCACACCATGTGTTACCTATTATGTTTTGGTACATGGATTCTTATCAAATGTGGGTAACTTTACCATAGCAGCTACGTGTACCGCTCCACCAGCTCCACCTGCCAATGATGTATGTTCAGGCGCTACGTCAGTGACTTGTGGT
>JBBRVQ010000009.1:0-95933 GCA_038246735.1 Chitinophagales bacterium | reverse complement strand
TTTTCGATAATATTTTTATACCATCTGCCATTTTTTAATCACACACAGATGACCAAAATAAATTACTTTTGCATTTTATCATCTAAAGGATGTTCCTATTATGTACGCTTCCGAATCACAACAACACTATACTGACCTGTCAAAAAGATTTTTATCCGAGTCGGCTGATGTCAATGAGCTTCCTCTTTTGCGCGAAGTACTCATCTTCCATGAAAGAAAATATTACATCGAAGACAATCCGTTGATTTCTGATTTTGAATATGATCAATTGTACAAACAGTTGGTAGCCCTAGAAGAGCAGCATCCCGGACAGATCACACCTGACTCACCAACGCAGCGTGTAAGTACAGATTTATCCGGAGATTTTAGTCCGGTGCAACATACCGTTCCGATGTTATCCCTGAACAATTCTTATAATGAAGATGATCTCAATGATTTTGATACAGCAGTAAAAAAACTTTGTGGATTACCGTCAGATGTTGATGTGGAATACTGTGTAGAACCCAAATTTGATGGAGGCAGTATTGCCCTTGTATATGAAAATGATGTTTTAATTCGTGCAGCTACCCGTGGCAATGGGATAATGGGAGAAGAAATGACACCCAATGCAAAAACACTACCAAGTATCCCTTTGAAAGCCATGTTTTCGTCAAAAGGAATCGTAAAGGCAGAGTTGCGGGGTGAAGCCCTGATTAGAAAAGATAATTTTGACCGCATCAACAAAGAAAGAGAGAAGGATGGACTGACTTTATTTGCCAATCCGCGCAATGCAGCGACCGGTGGATTAAGGACTAAAGATGCCAATGAAACCAGAAAAAGGGGTCTGGAAGCATTTATTTACCAACTGGCGTATGCTGTAGACGCTTCAGAAATATCTGTATTACCTAAGCTTCACTCGCACATCGCAGGCATCGATATGCTCGGCGAACTCGGCTTCAAAATACCGAAAGAAGAAAAATCTCTCTGTCGCAACATCGCCGAAGTGCACAATTTTGTAAAGTATTGGGAAGATAAAAGAGACAGCTTTGCCTACGAAATCGATGGTATGGTCGTCAAGGTAAATGACTTGATACTCCAGGAAAAATGTGGATTTACGACCCATCATCCACGTTGGGCCATAGCATTCAAATTTAAAGCAAAACAAGCTACCAGCAAACTGATCGATGTGGAATATCAAGTAGGTAAAATCGGGTCCATCACACCGGTTGCCAAAATAGAACCTGTATATATTGCAGGAGTTACCGTGTCTTCCATTTCATTGCACAATGAAGAATTTATCACCAGTAAAGATCTCCGGCTCAATGATACCGTATTGGTGGAGCGTGCAGGAGATGTGATTCCTTACATTGTAAAATCATTTCCGGAATTGAGAAAAGGGGATGAAGAGACCATAAAATTTCCGGAGTTTTGTCCGATTAACGATACCGAACACCCTGTAAAGCTCATCAAAGAAGAAGGAGAGTCCGCATGGAGATGTCCCGATTGTGTATGTGGTGCTCAAAGTCTGCAAAAAATGATTTTTCACGTCTCCAAAGATGCCATGGACATCGATGGTTTTGGGAAGTCGTACGTAGAGCGATTTTATGATCTTGGGTGGATCAAAGACATCAGCGATATTTACCGGCTGGATTACGGGCAGATAGCAGGTTTGGAAGGATTCGGAAAAAGGTCAGCCGAAAACATCAAAGCATCTATTGATAAAGCCAAAAATAACCCCATACAAAGACTGCTTCATTCCTTGAGTATCCATCATTTGGGTAAAAAAGCGAGCAAATTGATCGCAGAACAAATCAGTCATGTACTTGATCTGAGTGCATGGCCTGTCGAACGATACCTGGAAATCAAAGACATCGGACCTGTGGTAGCAGAAAATGTGAGCAGCTGGTTTTCAGATCCAACAAATGTAGAGATGCTGCACAAAATGGAGTCCTATGGTGTAAATTTAAGTCAGACAGAAGAGGATAAACCATTGCATGTATCCGAAGATGGGGTATTTTATGGGAAAACCATCTTATTTACAGGGTCCCTTCAAACCATGGGTAGAAAAGAAGCCGAAGAAATCGCCGCCAAAGCAGGGGCAAGAAATATTTCAGCCATTAGCACCAATCTTAATATTCTGGTAGTGGGCGAAAAAGCAGGATCAAAACTGAAAAAAGCCCAAGAGCTGGGAACGGTGGAAATCCTTACGGAAGATGAATTTTTGGAAAAAATAGGAAAAAAATAAAAGTTTTTATTGACTTTTTTGGTATCAAGTAAAAAGTTATATATCTTTGTTTAAATTTAGTCTAAATAACAATGACAAATTTTTCTGCCAACAGCAATACCATTGTCGATGAAGTTTTGGCGCCTGCCAATCCCGATGGGCAATCTTCATATTATGCGCTCCAAGTCATACATTCAGGTATGATCATCCCTTATGAATTGAAAAAATGCTGCAAAAAATATAAAAATGGCAAACGGTGCAAAAAATGTCCTAATAACTGATTTTACCTCAACTTTAGCCCAGTATTTTCTTCATTACCTTTTCCATTTCAACTCTTATCTCCTCACTACACAATCGGTATATACTTCCTTCGTGAGGTGATGAAGGGACAGCAGATATTTTTGGGTCATAGGTAAATGTACCTTCCGCCACCTGATTTCCAACGCTTTTGTAAGCGTCCCGAAATGGTGTACCGGCCACTACCATCTGATTTACGGCATCTACGGTAAAAAGATAGGTGTACTTTTTATCGTTGAGAATATCTTCCTTTATTTTAATATTACTGAGCATCAGATGTGTCATTTTGATACAAAAAATCAGCTCTTCAATAGATGGAAATAATATTTCTTTGGTGAGTTGCATTTCCCTGTGGTATCCTGACGGCAGATTGGTACACAACAGATTCAATTCGTTGGGAAGTGATTGTATTCTATTGCATTTGCCGCGGATAAGCTCGAAGACATCAGGATTTCTTTTATGTGGCATAATGGAACTCCCTGTGGTCAGCTCTTCAGGAAAAGCAATAAACCCAAAGTGTTCATTCATGTAAAGACAACAATCCATACTCAGTTTTGCTAGAGTGGAAGCAATAAATGACATGGCAGATGCCAATGCCTTTTCTCCTTTGCCCCGTGCCATTTGCGCATTGACCACATTCCAGTTTAGGGTATCAAATTCCAGTAATTCGGTAGTCATTCTTCTGTTTAAAGGGAAAGTACTCCCATAACCTGCGCCAGATCCCAGCGGGTTTTTATTGATGATTTTTTTTGCGCCAACCATCATTTCAAGATCGTCCACCAAGCTCTCTGCATAAGCGCCAAACCACAAACCGAAGCTGGACGGCATAGCGAGCTGAAGGTGAGTATATCCCGGCAGACCTTTGTCTTTATGTTCATTACTGAGTGAAATCAACAGGTCAAAAAGCGATTGTACTTCTGTGGCTACTTCATCGATTTTTGCTCGTAAAAAAAGCTTAATATCTATCGCCACCTGATCATTTCTGGATCTGCCGCTATGGATTTTTTTACCTGCTTCACCTATTTTTTTGGTCAAAGACGCTTCCACCTGAGAATGTATGTCTTCTGCTCCTTCTTCTATGGTAAAATTGCCATGCTGTATTTCTATTTTGATTTCTTCGAGTCCGACCAATATAATTTTAAGATCATCATCACTCAATAGATCGCAACTGTTCAGCATTTTTACGTGCGCTATAGAACCCATAACATCATACTCTGCCAGCATGATATCAAACTCTTTGTCCCGCCCGACAGTAAATTTTTCTACCATATCATGACTTCCGGTACCTTCTTTTTTTTGCCAGATTTTCATTTTTTTTTAATATTGCTAAGTTGTTGAATTTGTTTGAATTGCGGATTTGTTAAATTTCCAAATTTCTAATATATCCTTATCTATTTAATCATTCAGGTTAGTATGCAGACCGCTTTTAGGGATTTCAAGTTTTAAAATTTATTTTTATTTCAAAGGTCAAATGGGATTCACACGATTAAATCATTTTAGTTTGTGTACTGACTGCTCATGCTCTTTATATAAACTCTTTTTTATCAGGTTTCCAACAATATTGATATATTCATCGATGCCTTCTTCTATTTCTTTGATATAAATAAATTCGTCCGCAGTATGACTTCTTGCGGAATCACCCGGACCCATTTTTAGGGCAGGAATGCCTACCAGTGCTTTATCTGAAGTAGTAGGTGAGCCATACATGGTTTTGCCTGCATTCATTCCCGATTGCACCAAGGGGTGATCCACAGGTATTATGCTTGATTTCAATCTTTTGCTTCGGGCTTTAAAATCGGATTTCATATTTATTTTAAGCAGCTGTTGTATTTCATCAAAGGTATACAATTCATTTACCCGAATATCCATAATAAAATGACATACATCAGGAACAACATTGTGTGCTTTGTTTTCTGTAGATATGCAGCTGACAGTCAACTTAACGGGTCCGAGAAATGAGGAAACTTTTTCAAACTTAAATTCTTTAAGATGACAAATATCTTCAGCTGCGATATATAAAGCATTAACGCCTTCATTTCGGGCGGCGTGACCTGCGATACCTTTGGCAAAACAATCCAAGACAAGTAAACCTTTTTCAGCAATCGCCATTTGCATTAATGTCGGCTCTCCGATGATAGCACAATCTTCAGGATGACTTCCAAGATGACAGCACTCCATAGAAGCAGACAAAAACAGTTCAATGCCGTCACTGCCTGATATCTCTTCTTCACCGGTACAAGCGATGCACAGATTATATTTTAAATCACGGTCATCAAAAAAATATAGAAAAGTTGAAATCAAAGAGACCAAGGCTCCACCCGCATCATTGCTACCAAGGCCAAATATTTTTCCATCTGCTGTCACGGGCGAAAACGGGTCTTTGGTATAACCTGTGTTTGGTTTTATGGTATCGTGGTGCGAATTGAGCAGCAATGTTGGCTTTGAAGCATCGAAATTTTTATTGTAAGCCCAAATATTGTTTTTTACTCGGTGGCATCCAATACCCAAGTTTTCAAAAAAGTGGTAAATAATATCTCCAGTCTGCTTTTCTTCTCTGCTAAACGATGGCTTTGATATCAAATCAGATAATAAAATTAGAGCATTCCGTTTTAGTTCTGTTATATTTTTTAATTTTTCCATAGCTAGTGAATGATTTTAGTACCTGATTTTCCTTCTATCAGCCATTCCAATTCTTCCGCATGTCCTATGTACACGGCGTCAACTCCACCTTTTACTGTGTTTATGGCGTTTTCTAATTTTGGCAGCATTCCAGAATGTATCATACCTCGCTCCTTTAGGTCATTCGTTATTTTTTCATCAAGAAATGGGATGACTGACCCTTCATCATTGACATCTGTAAGCACACCTTTTTTCTCAAAACAATAGACCAATCGAACAGAAAAAAGTTCGCTTATGGCCAATGCTACAGATGATGCTATGGTGTCTGCATTGGTATTGAGCAATTGGCCGTGGCCATCATGAGTTATTGGCGAAATAACAGGACAAATTCCGATATTCAGCCAGTTTGTCAATATCTCAGCGTTTACGAAGGTTATATCTCCTACAAAACCATAATCTATTTCAGCCATAGGTCGCCGATTTGCAATCATAAGATTGGCATCTGCCCCACATACTCCAATGGCATTACAACCAAGGGCATTCAGGTCTGCAACAAGATTTTTATTGATCAATCCGGCGTATACCATTGTGATAATATCAAGCGTTTGCAGATCTGTAATTCTTCTGCCATCCACTATTTTTTGGACGACTCCCATTTTTTTTGCGATTTGATCCGCCACTTTTCCACCACCATGCACAAGTACTTTTTTACCTGCAAGACCAGCAAATTTAACTATAAATGATTCTAATGAAGATGGATCATCCAGTATATTACCTCCTATTTTAACAACTGTTATCATGGTCTTCCGTTTAACATTTTACTCAATACCGCCTGGGCAGCCCACACCCTGTTAACAGCCTGAATCGTGGTCAGACCATTGGGATGATCCAATATTTCATCGCTCAGCTCCACGTTACGCCGTACCGGGAGACAATGCATTGTATGTGCATCGTTCGTCAATGACATGTGTTTTTCAGTAAGCATCCACGCTGCACCATCTGTCTTCACCTGTCCGTAATTATAATACGAACTCCAGTTTTTTACGTACACAAAGTCTGCACCTTCGAGGGCATCCTGTTGGTTATGCGTAATAGTCGCTCCATCTGCATATGAAGGATCTAATTCATATCCTTCTGGATGAGTGATGACAAAATCTGCTCCGCCCCAGGCATTGACCCATTGTGCAAAACTATTGGCCACACATTGTGGTATCGGCTTGATGTGTGGTGCCCAAGTCAAAACTATTTTGGGTTTGGTGACTTTTTTCCAGTTTTCTTGAATAGTGATCAGATCTGAAAGGCTTTGCAGCGGATGAAGCGTAGCACTCTCCAGACTCAATACTGGAATATTGGCATACTTCTGAAGACTACGTATGACATTTTCGCTATAATCCAACGCTCTGTCTTTCAGACCAGGGAAGGTCCGCAAACCTATAATGTCAAAATATTCTCCAAAAATCGGAGCTGCATCCTTTATATGCTCTACGGTAGTCCCATCCATGATGGCGCCTTCTCCAAACTCCAGCTGCCAGTTGTCATTACCCACATTGAGGATGTAACTTTCCATACCGAGATTCTGGGCTGCTATCTGCGTGCTGACTCTGGTCCGAAGGCTTGGATTCATAAATAATAAGCCCAATCTTTTGCCTGCCCCTAAAGATTTGTCCGCCAGGGGATCGTTTTTATACATCAGTGCGCGAGCAATAAGGGCAGGTATATCGGAAACATCGTGGGTGGAAATAAAACTTTGCATATCAGGATTGGGTATATATCAATGATTCAAAAGCGGTAAAAAATTGATCTGTTTCTTTTCTGGTAAGGGCTAAAGATGGCAGTAGCCGGATGGTATTATTTTTGGCTTCGCCGGTAAATATTTTACATATCGACAATAAATCAGATTTCAGGGTTGTCGTAAATGGTTCATTCATTTCAAATCCGATTATCAATCCCCGTCCGCGAACAGACCTCACCTCAGGATATGATTTTAGTCTGTTGATGATATATTGGCCTAAAGTTGCTGCATTTTCGATAAGATTTTCCTTCTGAATTACTTCTAGGACAGCAATAGCAGCGGCACAAGCCAGATGATTGCCTCCGAAAGTTGTACCCAGCATACCTTTTTTTGCTTCGAACTTAGGTGATATGATGATCCCCGCCACCGGAAATCCATTGCCCATACCTTTTGCCATGGTATAAATATCGGCCTTGACTCCGGCTATATCATGAGAAAAAAAAGCGCCTGACCTTCCATACCCGCACTGCACACTATCCGCTATATAAATACTACCGTACTGATCGCAAAGCTTTCTGATGGCTTGTAAAAAAGATGTTCCTGCTTCATAAATTCCGCCTACTCCTTGTATACCTTCGATGATGACGGCACATATTTCGTCTCCATGTTTTATGAAACATTCGGTGAGGGCCTGTTCATCATTGAAAGGCAAACGAATGATATCACCGGAGTAATTGACTGGGGCAATAATGGCCGGATTATCTGTAGCTGCCACTGTTAGAGACGTTCTGCCGTGAAAAGCGCCTGAAAAGGAAACTACTTTTTTTCTTCCGGTATAAAATGATGCCAGTTTTATTGCATTTTCATTCGCTTCAGCTCCTGAGTTGCATAAAAACAGACGGTAGTCTTCTTTACCGGAAGCTTCACCCAATTGTTGGGCCAGCTGTTCCTGTAGCTTTATGATGATAGAGTTGCTGTAAAAAGCTATCTTGTCCAGCTGATCTTTTAATGCTTTTTGCCAGTGATCGTGAAGATGGCCTATGCTGATGACAGCGTGGCCACCATACATGTCCAGGTATTTTACGTTGGCTTCGTCCCAGACATAAGACCCTTTGGCTTTGGTGATATTGATTTGTTGAATGCTGTAAACGTCAAAAAGATTCATAGGAAAAGTATTTATCAGAAAGCCGATGCTTTCAGGTGAAGTCCGGCTTTTTCATCCAGACCAAACATTAAATTCATATTTTGCACTGCCTGTCCGCTGGCTCCTTTTACCAGATTATCTATGACCGAATGAATAACCAACTGATCTCCGGTTTTTTCTATCTGTATCAAGCATTTATTGGTGTTGATGACTTGTTTAAGATGTATGGATTGGTCAGACAATTTTACAAATGCAGCATTGGCATAAAAATCAGTAAAAATCTTTTTTATTTCAGTGAGAGGCAATGTTGACTTTGTCTGTACACTGACGAAAATACCTCTGGTAAAATCTCCCCGCCAGGGCACAAAATGTACTCCGGGCACTTCCTTGGTTTGGCATGTTTGTTGGCAGGACTGCATGATTTCAACCAGATGCTGGTGGGTCAATGTTTTATAGGCCTGAATATTGTTCGTTCTCCAAGAAAAGTGAGAAGTCTGGCTGAGTGACTGTCCGGCCCCTGTCGATCCAGTGATCCCAGTCACATAAAAATCTGATGAATAGCCAGAACCAACAATTGGCAGGATGGCCAGTTGTATAGCCGTGGCAAAACATCCGGGATTGGCTACCGCATCGGCGGAAGTGATGGCGGTCCTGTTTATTTCAGGAAGACCATATACAAATCGTCTGTTTCCGGATATATTATTGGGTTGCAGACGGAAGTCATTGGACAAATCTATTATTTTCACCCTTGTCGAGATGTTGAGTGTTGGTATCAGGGAAGTGCTTTCTCCATGACCGGTACAGAAAAAAACAACATCAACATTCTCATCAACTTCCTTACAAAAAACAAGGTTGGTTTCTCCTTCCATATCAGTATGTATGGATGATATTTTATTGCCGACATTGCTTTTACTTTGGACAAAAGAGATGGATACGTCGGGATGATTCAGTAGGATTCTGATCAGTTCTCCACCTGTATATCCCGCTCCGCCGATGATGCCTATTCTGATCATATTTTTTTAATTTAGGTTTTAGTGTTTAGCGTCTATTATTCTACATTCGAACTATTCAAATCGTTCAAGTGCTCGTCGCTCGAATCGTTCGTCGTTAAACTATATTTTATATCATTGACCTTATGGTAAATGGAAGTCTGATTGCCAAATATTTTGGTAAATCCTCTCACATCTTCACCGCTCCAGGTATTATTCATCTCGCCGTAACTTCCAAATTTACTGCTCATTAGATCATGTGCTGACTCTATACCTTCGACCATAAATCTATAAGGCATCAATCTGACAAAAACTTTTCCAGTCACATGCTGCTGAGAATTTGTGAAAAATGCTTCAATATCCCGCATCACAGGGTCGAGTATCTGACCTTCATGCAGCCAGTTGCCATAAAATTGTGACAGCTGGTCTTTCCAGGATAGTTGCCACTTGGTGAGCACATGTTTTTCCAGCGCATGATGGGCTTTTATAATGACCATGGGTGCCGCAGCCTCAAAACCTACTCTCCCTTTTATCCCGATAATTGTATCTCCGATATGGATATCTCTTCCTATGGCAAAAGCAGAAGCTATTTTTTGCAAATAAGTAATCGCATCAGATGGGTGATTAAAATACTGGCCATCTATAGTGGTTATCTCTCCTTTATCAAAGGAAATAGAAATAGAAATTTCTTCATTGGCAGTAAGTTGGCTTGGCCAGGCTTCTTCTGGTATCATACCATGTGATGTCAGCGTCTCTTTACCGCCTATACTGGTACCCCAAAGACCTCTATTGATAGAATAGGCAGCTTTTTCAAAATTCATGGTTACTCCTTTTGCCTTGAGATAGTCGATTTCTGTCTGCCGGCTGAGTTTCATATCTCTGATGGGCGTGATGATCTCCACATCCGGTATCATCAACTGGAGTATCATGTCAAATCTGACTTGATCGTTTCCTGCGCCGGTACTGCCGTGCACTACTGATTTGATTCCTAAATCGTTGGCATGTTTTGCTATATGCATGGCCTGACTCAGTCTTTCGGCACTTACGGATAGCGGATAGGTGTTGTTTTTGAGTACATTGCCAAAGATGAGATATTTGATGATGTCATCGTAATATGATTTGGTAGCGTCTATATTTTTGTGTGATTTTACGCCCAGTTTTATAGCATGCGTTTCTATTTGCGCCATCTCTTCAGCGTCAAATCCGCCTGTATTGACGGTCACACTATGGATTTCATAACCAAGTTCATCGGTCATATACTTTACACAATATGAAGTGTCCAATCCACCACTGAAACCAAGGACAACAGATTTATGATTCATATTTTTTAGGATTGAATAATGATTTAAAGGGTTGACATTAGTACTTTGGCAAAACTTCTGACTTTGGTGTCTGACATCTTACCTTTATCAAAAAGCCCTTGTAGAAAACTGAATTTTTTGATTTTCATAAATCTTTCAAAGATGTGGGCATTTTCTTTAAATTCTTCTTTGATCTGCTCAATTGGAGCATGCTCTTTTGGGTCGTATAACATGGCTGTGCAGAAGCAGTTTTTTCTTTCTTTGTCTATGAGGATATCATAATTAATACAGCTTTTGCAGCCTGCCCAAAATTTTTCATCCTGTGTCAGTTCGCTGTAGGTAACCGGCTCATAACCCAGATCACTATTGATTTTCATTACTGCTAGACCGGTAGTGAGTCCGAATATTTTTGCTTCAGGATATTTGCGTCTGGACAAGTCAAATATTTTCTGCTTTATTTTTTTTGCCACACCTGTTTTACGAAAGTCGGGAGCAACTATAAGCCCTGAATTGGCTACATATTCGCCTTCCCAGGTTTCTATATAGCAAAATCCAACCCAGATGCCGTCTTTGGTCAGTGCAATGACAGCCTTTCCTTCTTCCATTTTTTGAGTTATATATTCAGGATTTCTTTTTGCTATACCCGTCCCTCTTACTTTTGCTGAAGATTCCATCTCGTCACAAATCATTTGACTGTATTTTGAAAAAGAAGCGTTGGCTTCTAACACATGTATATCATTATTGATATCAATCATTTTTGATCTTAATTAATATATATAGTTGGCTAAAAATGCTTTGACACTAAGTTTAATGTCAGGAAATAATAGGTGAAATCAGATTCGCCTATGACTTATTGTGGATGGTGCAAATTGGTGCACCGGAGCAGAAAAAGACCGTAATACCAATACCTGAGCATATTGGAAAACGGCTAAAAAAAGAAACTTACTTTTAATTTGCATGTATTGTTTCAAACAATTTAGATTATGAATACAAATATAATGCTAGATTAGTTCCTCGTTATGGTTAATTTTGTTTTTTTTATAAAAATCGTAATTATTTAGCTGTCTAGACAAATGAAAAGTTTTTGATACGATTTTTGCATCTTGCGGGCAAAAATAGCACCAAAAACTAATATTTTTTTACTTTTTTCGACGGGCTTCACCCGTCGTTACTAATATTTCGCCCCTACTGGGCATTGACCTAAATAATTACTAAAAATCGTCAATATTTAAAATTATATTTTAAAAAATACAATTCTTCATGAGATATTTCCTGCATTTGGCTTACAGAGGTACAGCTTATCATGGATGGCAAAAACAATTAAATACCAATCAGAGTATTCAGCATATCATTGAAGACAGGCTTCATCATATGACCGGCGAAACCATGAGTCTGATGGGTTGTGGGAGAACAGATACAGGAGTCCATGCCATGCAGTATTTTGCACATGTTGATTATGAAAAAGAATGGGAATATGACCCCATAGAAAGATTGAACAGAATGCTGCCTGAAGATATTTCGGTGTATGAACTTATACCTGTAGATAAAAGGGCTCATAGCAGATATGATGCCATAGAAAGAAGCTATGAATATCATCTTCATTTGGAGCGAAACCCGTATTTGTCCCCATTAAGTACATATGTTATCCAAGCGGGATATAACTTTGATTTAGTAAAAGCTGGATTGAATGTGCTTTTGGAAACTACGGATTTTCAGCATCTCTGTCTTACTCCTGATAAGTTTAAGAATACCCTTTGCAAACTTACTGTTGCGGAGTTGGAAATCAGTGACGATGAAAAAAGAATGTGTTTTCATTTTACAGCCAATAGGTTTCTAAGATCAATGATAAGAATTATCGTAGCCCGACTTTTAGCCTTGGGTGCTGGAAAAATTACATTCGATGAATTTATAGACACTTCCAAAGGCAATCAAAAGTTTAAATTCAGGCCATTGGCTTACCCACAAGGTCTCCATCTTACAAAAATTATTTATCCTTATTTGGAAAGAGATGTAAAAGCTTCTTTTTTGCTAAGGTGATTTTTATATATTTGCAAAGTTTAAGTAAAATAAAAGAATTTTTTTATGTCAAAATCATCAGGAAAAACATCTCTGTTACCAACCGACCAACATAAATTTTCACCAGACTTAAGAAAATATGTAATTATTTGTATTTCATTATTTGTTTTTGCCTTTTTACTTTATACCAATACTTTGGGGCATGATTTTGTATTGGACGACCCATTGGCCATTGAGCTAAACAAAAATGTAACATCGGGATTATCCGGCATTGTTGAAATATTTAAAGGTGGTTATAGAGAAAATGATTTTGGCGGTCAGTTGTATCGACCGGTTTCTCTTATTCAGTTTGCGATAGAATGGGAATTATCCCCTAATAATCCTGTCATTCATCATTTTTTTAATGTCCTATGGTACGCAGTTTGTGTAGTGTTGGTTTTTTTGGTTTTGCACCAATGGTTTCATAAATACAATGTTCTTCTTCCCTTTGCCATTGCTTTGTTGTTTGCTGCTCACCCTATTCATACAGAAGTTGTTGCAAATATTAAATCAAGAGACGAAATCATGTCCTTATTTTTTGTACTCATTTCTTTCCTAAGTTTTGGAAAATATCTTCTTGCTGGAAAAAATAAATGGCTGATTGGCTCATTACTACTTTATTTTCTGGCCTTGATTTCAAAGGAAAGTGCAGCAACCATGTTTCCTGTATTTGCCATGATTGCATGGTGGATGTTCAATTTTGATCTAAAAAAATCACTTTCGGCTGGAGTATGGTTCATTATTCCTGTGATTATAATTTTTATTATCAGACAAGTTATCTTTGGTTCGAACCCAGCTCCAGTTACAGACATGATGGACAATCCGATAGTGGGTGCAACAGGTTTTGTTGAAAGAATGGCAACATCCATGCTCATTTTATGGAAATATTTTACATTATTAATTTTGCCCTATCCATTGTCCAGTGATTACAGTTATTCTGTGATTCCGGTAGTGGCTTTTGATAATATTTTTGTGTTATTAAGTTTTTTGGTGCATATGGGTTTATTTATTCTGGCATTAAAAGGCATAAAATCAAGAAGTATTTTATCGTTTTTTACTTTTACATATCTGATGGCGATTTCACTGTTTAGCCAGATTCCTATGATTATAGGAACCATGTTTGGCGAACGACTTGCTTTTCTACCATCATTTTGGTTTATCAGCGGATTGCTTTCTGTTGCTGTCATATTTTCAAAATTAATATTTACCCGACCTTTAAAAGATTGGAAAGAACTTTTCAAACCATTTTCAGGGATGCTATTGGGATTATTTTTGGTTTTTATTGCTTACAGCTTTATCACCGTCAATCGAAATAAAGACTGGAAAAACAATTTAACTCTTTTCATAAAAGACGCTTCAACGTATCCACAAAGTGTAAGACTTAATAATGGAGCTGCTGAGCAACTTCTGAATGCCGCAAATGCAGAAGGGTTATCAGATACTGAAGTTAACCGTTTACTTTCAGAAGCAGAGCTGTATTGCCAGAAAATTATGAAAATTAAACCTGTTGCCACTGCTTATCTGACCTTGGGTAATATTAGGTTGAAACAAAAACAGTATGAAGAAGCCATTACCTTTTATGATAAAGTAAATGACCTGAAATCCATCGTAGATAAAAATAAGGCATTGGCATTTCGTGAGCTAGGTCGCCAAGCTGGCGAAAAAGAGCAAAACTTACAGAAATCTCAAGATATGCTTAGTAAGTCTCTTGCTTTGAATGATCAGGATGCAGAAACATGGTTTCTTATGGGAGTTTCTTATGGAGTAGCGGGCAATCATCAAGAGGCAGGTGGAAATTTTGAAAAAGCCTTTGCCTTAAAACCCGGACCGGAGTATGCTAAGAATGTGATCACAGCATATCAGTACTTGGGTAATGTTCTGAAAGTCGCTGAGTATCAAAAGTATTTGACACAATAGCAGAATATTTGACAAGTTAGATCAATGGGATGACTTAAATTTAACAAACACGAAGTTAAAAAGGGTGACCATCCCGAGACAATCACCCTAAACCAATTCTGTATTTAATAAACCCTTCTTCTTTCTCTTCTCAACATTTTTTTTTCGCCGGGAGTTATCCTGCCATCGACAGCAGCCATTTTTCTCATTTTGCGCATATGACCTTTTTTCATTTTTTTACAGTCATTTTTCCCATTGTTTCTTTTAAACTCATTTCTTTCCGACCTTCTGTTTTCGTTTCCTGCTCTTTGATCATTGCGCTGACCAATACCAGAAGTAATAAAAGCAAAAAGGAATAATGCTACGATAATTACTGACTTTCTCATCTTAATGGGTTTTTAGTGTGATAAAAATAATTGAGCGTAAGACTTGTACATGTTCTTGGGGTTTAATGTCGTCACATACATTTAACTTGATTTTAACTTTAATCATAAACAAGACACATACAGTCAGGTATGAATAATATTGTGTTAATGATCCACATTCGAATGAATCAATATTTCTTTTCCAAAAACAAATTTTCATTTTTATCTGCTTTTTCCAAATCTATTTATAATTTAGACCCTATTTTATAAAAATCAAACATAAGTCATACTATGCGTTTACATAATTGGTTAATTATCATATTATTACTCATTATTGTATCAAGTTGCAATAAAAAAGATGCTGTTAGTAAAAGTGATCGACCATTGGATCATTGGGTATTCAGGTCAGTTCTGGATTGGAACCCGAGGATAATTACTATGGCACTATCTGATGACCTTTGGGCTTCTTATCATGCGGAAACTGGAGCACTTTATAAAGCATGGAAGGGAACAGTATATTTTGATGGGGCAGTATACACTACAGCTCATGGTCCTCAGCCCATCAGCATTGGAAACAGCTATCTGGAAAATAAGTATAAGACACCATGGTTTGTGATGTCAGGTGCAGATACAGTACCCACAAAATTTGATTATAAAGGACACCGTTTTGTAAACGGAAAAGTAGAGTTGATGTATAACCTTAAAGGTGATACATGGACCAAACCTATCACTGTTTATGAAGAAGTAGAAGCATCAAAATCAGTTGCAGGCTCTCCGATTTTACAGAGAAATTTTATAACTTCTGATGTCCCGGAAGGCATTTCAGTACAATTTAGATTCAATATGAGTTCAATTGTAGTAGAATCCAACATAGAAACCGATGGCAAATTGACCATCACCAATAAGGAAGATGTAAAATATGATAACATTTCAACATTAAATTTTGACGGTGTACTTACTTTAAACAGCAATGCAAAAACAAAATTTAATACCACCTTTATTGCGACACCTACCATAGAAAATAAAAATATTGCTGGGGGTGTGTCAGAAGAAGAAAGTGAAACAAAATCAGGAGATCTACCGGAAGGTTTGAAGCTTATTGCCAAAAGCGATTGCAAGACCTGTCACAATAAAAACCTTCAGACGATAGGACCCGCTTATACTGCCATTGCCAAAAAATATAAAAATACACCTGAAAATATAACCATGCTGACCAGTAAAGTTAAAAATGGTGGTTCGGGAATCTGGGGTGAACAGGTAATGACTCCGCATCCTGACCTTGCTGAGGAAGCAATAAATGAGATGATCAGATATATCATGTCTTTGGATAATGATATGGAAGAAGTCAAACCTGCATCATCAGAAACAAATACATTGGCAATGGATCCGGTAGCAGGATTAAAAGAAGAAGATATGATGCCCGGTAGTGTGGTTAGAGTATATGACATTATTGCGAATGCAAAAAATATACCGGTAATAAAATCTTCCCAGAAGATAAAGTTTGCAGGAGTATTGCAGAATTTTGACAATCTTTCAGGAGGAGACTTTAAAGAACTGAGAGAAAATTTTGCATTATTTGGTTCTGGATTGATTAAAATTGATACTACGGGAACATATACATTCCAGATATGGAGCGATGACGGTTCTGCGGTATATTTGGCAGATAAAAAAGTAATGGACAATGATGGCAAGCACGGCGTTGAATACAAAGAAGTAAGTATTCAGATGAGCAAAGGTTATTATCCGTTCAGACTTGAATATTTTCAGGGTAGCGGTGGTTCATTTCTTTCTTTCAACTGGAAAAAACCAGGGGATAAGGACTTTGAAATTATACCGTCATTCAACCTTTTCCACTCTAAAGCGGATCAGGATATCCTTCGAAATTATAAATTGCCAATGGCAAATGTGTCAAAAGTACCCGGTGATCAATATCCACTAGTGGATGTACACCCATCTTTTGATCTTTTTCAGGCCAGACCGGATGGTTTTAAACCCAAAGTAGGAGGACTGGACTTTACATCCGATGGACGTCTTGTCGTCAGTACCTGGGATGCTGCAGGATCGGTGTATATTTTGGATAATGTTCAGACAGGAGATACTACCAAAATGAAAGCTAAACGTATCGCTTTCGGATTGGCAGAACCCTTGGGTTTAAAAGTGGTCAACGATACCATTTATGTGATGCAAAAACATGAAATGACCAGGCTAATTGATACGGATGGAGATGATATCATTGATGAATATCAGACATTGTGCGATGATTGGAAAGTCTCTTCCAATTTTCACGAATTTGGTTTTGGTCTGGCATACAAAGACGGATATTTTTATGCATCACTAGCCACGGCGATTAATCCCGGTGGAGCGAGTACACAACCGCAAATACCTGATCGGGGTAAGGTAGTCAAAGTTAATAAAAATACCGGAGCAATGACATTTGTAGCATCAGGTTTACGTACGCCAAATGGGGTCGGCATCGGTTACAAAGGGGATATTTATGTAGCCGACAATCAGGGAGACTGGCTTCCATCTTCCAAAATAGTACATGTGCGTGATGGTGCATGGTTTGGATCAAGATCAGTAGATCCTGAAGGCACCAAAGATAAAAAGGAAGATTTACCGGTAGTTTGGTTGCCGCAGGACGAAATAGGAAACTCTCCAAGTACGCCATTGGCTATAGATTTAGGGCCCTACAAAGGCCAGATGATACATGGTGAAGTGACACATGGGGGTATAAAAAGAGTATTTGTAGAAGAAGTGAACGGACAGTTGCAGGGTTGTGTATTCAGATTTATTCAGGGCCTAGAAGCGGGAGTCAATAGATTAGCATGGGGTCCAGGAGGAGATTTATATGTCGGAGGCATAGGTAATCCGGGTAACTGGGGGCAAACAGGTAAATTACAATACGGCTTACAGAGATTGGTATTTAATAATAAGTCAACCTTTGAAATGCTGGCAGTACGTGCCAAATCCAATGGTATGGAAATAGAATTTACCGAGCCAGTATTGGAAACAGACGCTTGGAATATTAACAATTATGAAGTAAAGCAGTGGTATTACAAACCTACCATAGAGTACGGAGGACCAAAACTGGATGAACGTAAAATGGCAATAAAATCAGTTACCGTTTCTGATGACAGGAAAAAAGTATTTTTGGAACTGGATGGACTAAAGGACAATCATATGGTTTACATTCATCTTAATAAACACTTTATAAGTGATGCAGGTAGCACCATTTGGTCTACAGAAGCTTGGTATACGATGAATAAGGTTCCAGAAGGCCAAAATGGTACCATTAAAAAAGCACCATTTGTGTACGCAGATAATACACTTACTGCAGCTGAAAAAAATGCTGGCTGGCAACTTTTGTTTGATGGAAAATCGTTGGCAGGGTGGAGAAATTTCAAAAAGAAAACCGTTGGTAAAGGTTGGGTGATCAATGATAATGCCATACATCTGGATGCAAAACCAAATAAAGACGGACATTGGCAGGTAGCAGACGGCGGAGATATCATTACAGACAAATCTTATGAGAATTATGAATTTTCTGTACGTTGGAAAATAAATAACTGCGGAAATAGTGGAATCATTTTTAACGTGGTAGAAAGTGATAAATATGACTATGTTTGGCAGACAGGCCCTGAGATGCAGGTGCTGGATAATACTTGTCACCCGGACTCAAAGTTTATCACACACAGAGCAGGGGATCTTTATGACATGATGGAGTGCAAGTACCCGACCGTAAAACCGGCGGGAGAGTGGAATGAAGCACGTATAAAAAACTTAGATGGTAAAGTCGATTTCTGGCTGAATGGGTATAAAGTGGTTTCCTTCACCATGCATGATGACCAATGGAAAAAAATGGTTGCCGGCAGCAAGTTTAAGGACATGCCTGACTTTGGACTGGCAAAAGGAGGACATATATCACTCCAGGATCACGGGGATATGGTATGGTTTAAAAATATAAAAATCAGAGAATTATAACAAAATAAACGATAGTCAAAATGAACAGATCCATTCAAATCCAACTTTCTCTCATGATGTTTCTCCAGTTCTTTATTTGGGGAGCATGGTTTGTAACACTTGGTACATTTCTAGGCAGCAATATGTCGGCTACAGGTGGTCAGATAGGTCAAGCTTTTAGTACCCAGTCATGGGGAGCCATTATCGCGCCTTTTATAATTGGTTTGATCGCAGATAGATTTTTTAATGCTGAAAAGATATTGGGTATTTTGCATCTTATTGGAGCAGGATTGATGTATCTTATGTCCCAAACTTCTGATTTTGGGGTGTTTTATCCTTATGTGTTGGGTTATATGATCGCATATATGCCTACCTTGGCACTGGTCAACTCTGTATCCTTCAATCAAATGAAAGATCCGGCAAAAGAATTTTCTTATATCCGCGTTTTTGGGACGATCGGATGGATCATAGCCGGATTGTCCATTAGTTATTTATTTAAATGGGACGCACCTGACATGATCAGTTCGGGAATGTTGAAAAATACATTTTTACTTGCGGGTGGAGCTTCCGCCTTATTGGGTATTTTTAGCTTTTTCCTTCCTGCAACGCCTCCGAAAGTGGATAAAAATAAAAAGATTACTATTTCAGATATTTTGGGATTGGATGCACTTAAATTACTTTCAGACAGAAATTTTTTAATATTTTTCATCTCTTCTATATTGATTTGTATTCCTCTTGCTTTTTATTATGCCAATGCAAATCCATTTCTAGTCAATATTGGAATGGAAAACCCAACCGGCAAAATGACCATAGGGCAAATGTCTGAAGTAGGTTTTATGTTGCTACTTCCTGTATTTTTTAAGAAATATGGATTTAAAAACACCATCCTTGTAGGTATGTTGGCATGGTCATTAAGATATGTACTCTTTGCGTTCGGGGACGCAGGCAGCTTATCATTTATGTTAATTTTGGGCATTGCCTTGCACGGTATTTGTTATGATTTCTTTTTTTGTAAGTGGACAGATTTATACCAATGCAAAAGCAGGTAGTCATGTAAAAAGTGCAGCGCAGGGTCTTATTACGTTAGCTACTTATGGAGTAGGTATGTTGATTGGCTTCTGGGTGGCAGGCAAAATCGTGGAGACCAATCCCAACAATTGGCAAACAATATGGATGTATCCGGCAGGATTTGCAGCAATTATTTTAATCTTGTTTTTTGTTGCTTTTAAAAATGAAAAGATCGAATACCAAGATTAGGGTAGCACAATTATGGTACTAAAAAAAGTAAGCCCGTTTGTTTCAGGTGTATGTGTTTCGATATATACAGCATTTTGGTTTGGAAGTATATTTCCCGACTTGCTTAAGACTGAAATACTGGATTATATTTCGGTAGGTGCTTTTCTGGCTGTTTTATTTGTATCAGCCGGAGCAACTTTTTTTCACAGGAAAGTAATAAGTGATAAGATATATTACGGCATCTTGGTCTTCAATGTATTATTATCAGGAGTCTCGTATTTTGAGATACATTTGATCGTTCTTCTGGTTCTGGCAGTATTTCAGGGATTACTTTTCGCCATCATTATTAGAGCAATTTTAAATAGTGAGTGGGAGCAATTTAAAAACTTTTCATCTATTATTTTAGGGGTCGGCTTAGGCGGCGGTTTTAGTTTTATCCCATTTGAAACCACTTCCAATTTTATTATACTAGCAGAATTAATGCTTTTTATTTTGTTTTTTTACCATCCCGTAATGGCCATTGACTCTAAAAAGGAGCTTGAACTACCACAAAAGACAGGAAAGCAACAAATCCTGCTTTTAACCATATCAGGGATATTAATTTTTCTTGAAATCGGCTTTTTGCTTTGGTCTTTGATTCTGCAGGACAAAAGCCAAGGAATCATACATCAACTTAATCTAGTATTTACTTGTATCACGATCTTTGTATTCAGAAGGTACCTAATTACTTTGAAAAACAAAATGTCAAAAGTAGGGTGGCTATTTATTTTTAGCATATTATTGACTGTTAGCTTTGGATTGTTGTATACATTTAATATTACGGTGTTTTTTATAGTTGGGTTTGGAATTAGCCTATCATATTTTTTAATTAATGTTCATTCTTTATCCAGGTTCAGATTTGATGCTGTCCAAATTTCGGTTTTACTGTTCATCATTGCTGTGCTTAATTTTATTTTTGCTATGTTTGTTCAAAACCACATCGAATATGCAGCGGCAATAAATATTCCTGATAATGTACTTGCATTGTCAGCCAGACAAGAACTCATGAAAGAAATGGCCTCAGTGTCCTCAGTATTAATCATCCTGACAGGCCTAATGTTTTTATATAGACGAACATGGAAATATTAATTATGAGCCTACTCCGAAAAGTAATTTTAGCACTAAACTTAAAAGATATATATTTCTCGTAGATTGATATTCAAACGTTTAAATTAAGGTGTTCATCCCTTTAGGTGTTCTCCCCTCCAGGGGTCGGGGGTTAGGTCGGGGTTAGGTAGAAACTTTATCAAATGATCGGCATTTTCGTAATGTACTTAATTATTTAATTTATAACAATATGCAAACAGGTAAATATTTATTCTTAATCCCAATGCTAATCTTATTGCAAAGCTCATGTAAAAAAGATACAGCATCATCGGGTATTGCAACGATCATCGCTGATTATCAGATATTTCAGGATACCCTTTCAGGTATTCAAAAGGAAGATTGGACGCTGGAAAATGATAGTATCAGATCTTTAAAGAAGGAAAAATACACTGAATTAATACATGCTCTCAGTAAATTGGACTCAGCATCTTTGAGCGTTGATGATCTGATCAATAAGGAATTGCTCATGCTTGAGATGGAAAACGAGCTAAATGACATTGAATTTGGAACATATCTCCTGCCCCTTAATTCCGAAGGTGGTTTTCTGACAGGGATCATATACAATCTTCAATATGCTCAAACGCATACAGCAAAAGACAAAGAAAAGTATATCCAAAAACTTAATGCATTACCTGATTATCTTCTAAAACATAAAAACATCCTTAAAGAAGGTATAAGCCAAGGCAAGACATCCCCTGGCATTATCACTCAGAGGTGCATTGATTTGGTCATGCCATATCATAGTATCGATCCGGATCAAAATATTTTTATTCATCCTTGCGGAGAAAATGATAGTTTAAAAAACGTGGTAAAATCAATAGTAAAGGAAAAAATAATACCAGCATATAAGGAATTTACAAAATTTTTACAATCAGAATATCTACCTGCATCAAAAGCAGAGCCTGGCATAAGTAAATTGAAAGGAGGATCAGACTTTTATGAAAAGAAGATACAATACTTCACCACACTTCCGATGACACCAGATGAAGTATTTGCAAAAGGTGAATCTGAAGTAGCAAGAATAAAAGATGAAATGATTGATGTTATTTCTGTATCCGGATTTAAAGGAAATTTTGCAGACTTTATTGCATTTCTGAGAAAAGACCCGCAATTTTATGCAAAGACTCCCAGAGAGCTTTTGTATCGAGCGACCTGGCTGGCTAAAAAGATGGAAGGAAAACTACCTCAATATTTTAATACTTTGCCCCGAATGCCTTTTACTGTAGAAGAAGTACCTGCCGCTATTGCACCCAACTACACAGGTGGCAGATATTCGGAAGGATCCTATGAAACAGGTAAAGCAGGAGCCTATTGGGTCAATACATACAAACTTGAAAGTCGACCGCTTTACGTTCTTCCTTCTTTGACCCTGCATGAATCTGTACCTGGTCACCATCTACAGATAATGCTTTCAAGAGAACTAAAAAATGTACCCAAATTCAGAGAAAACCTGTATATAAGTGCATTTGGAGAAGGTTGGGGATTGTATTCCGAATATCTTGGTATCGAATCAGGGATGTATGAAACACCCTATGAAAATTTCGGAAGACTCACATATGAAATGTGGAGAGCCTGCCGGTTAGTGGTGGATGTCGGTTTACATTATAAAGGATGGACAAGAGCGCAGGCGGTCGATTTTATGGCAGCTAATACTGCACTTTCAATGCACGAAGTCAATACGGAAATTGACAGATATATAGGTTGGCCAGCTCAGGCGGTGTCTTACAAAATTGGAGAATTGAAGATCAGAGCGCTTAGAAAAGAAGCAGAAACCAGTTTGGGGGATAAGTTTGAAATTAAAACATTTCATGACCTTATACTAAGTCACGGATCTATAAAACTTAGTACACTCGAGAGAATAATAAAAGCCTGGATAAAGGAAAAGTCACAGCCTGAAAATAAAAATCAATAAAATCAAAAAAAAATTAAATATATCCTGATTACTTTATAAAAATATCATACTTTTGCAGTCCTTTAAAAAATTAGGTAATTTTAATAATATTTTATGCTGATAATCAATATCAAAGACGATGAATCAATCGACAGAGCACTGAAGAGATACAAAAGAAAATTTCAGTCAGTTGGCTTAGTAAAAGAATTAAGAAGTAGAAAACACTTCATCAAGCCCTCCGTAGTGAGAAGAAATGAAATCATTTCTGCTGCTTACAGACTGGAGAAATTCGGGAGTCAGGGAGAATAACCAATTGTTTCAAAAAATAGATACAAAAGGGTTTGTCTGAATAGATTAACCCTTTTTGTGTTTTATTTTCTCAGATATTCGATTTTTTGCTTGTAATCATATTGCAACTCTTCATGTAATACTGGCAACATTTTTTCAACTTTCTCAAGTTGTTTATAAAAAATACCTGATATCACTTTATTGGAATTTCGTAGCAATCCCTTATCTTTTAGCAAACTACAGAAATGAATAAGGAGTTCTGATTCCGTTTCTTTAACATTGGTGTATTTTGAATACCGTGATATAAATTTTAGTGCTTTTCTTAGGCCCCTTTTGGTCTGGTATGGAGGAAAAGGTTGAATATCATCAAATATTGCCGAAATTTCATCTCTCAAATCAGCAATGTATCCTGCCAAATCGTCTTCGTCAAACAAAAGATAAGATATGAGTTCCTTATTTTCAGTTTTGTATTTTATCAATCTCAATATGAGATCCACGATTCTTTTCGGCGAGCTGGTTTCCAGTTCTTTTTTTATTTGATGTAAAGTTGCTGCTTTCATAGATTAATGATTTGAATTACGTAAAGGCACAGTCCCCATCTCCATCCTGAATTATGATGTTCTTTTTTAGTCCTTGGTTCAATAGTTCTTTTGAAATCAGATATTTTCGTCGGATAACTTTAACGGGTACTTTTAGCAAAGGACTAATTTTCAGATATGCTATCCATTCCTGGTTGTAAATACTACAGGTTTTGATCTTTAGATGCTGGATGAGATATCTGCACACAATGTACAATGCGTCCCTATCTCCAGAATGGTAAATATATGGCAATCGGAGATGCCCGTCTCTGTTGGTATAAATGATGAACGCAACGAGGACATTTTTATCATTTCTAATCTCAACCCCCTTGCATTCAAACACTTTTTCAATAGATGTAAAATGATATTTATGTGTTTCTTTTTCAGGAAATTCACTTGGTAATATCCATGGGTACTGCAAAATCCAGTTTAGTTCTTCGGCTGTTCTGGCAAAAAGTTCTTTCGGATTATATTTACTGATCATCTCTTCTGCTTCCTTCTCTACTCTAGAGACCATTTTTATTTGATATCCATTCAAATTTTGATTTTTAAACAAATATAGACCATCAAAAAGAACATTTAAAATGCCATCTACCAGTTTAAATAAAGGCCTAAGTCTTGAAAAAATTGGCTTTTTGGGCGGTAGAATGGTTTGAAGATCGGACCTGATATACCATCTTAGCCCTTCACATGAATGAAAAAATGAAAAAATATCCATTTTTTGGTACAAGCCGCCCGCTGCTTCAGTATATTCAGTCAATATTATTTTATTGTGCCAGGCTTGAAAACAGGTTTCAATCAACTTGTGAGCTATTTTTTTGCCTCTGTGATCCGGATCTATCCAGAGACAACTCATCCAGCCGCAATGTATAAAAAGTTTATTTTCAGTTTGAATATCATCAGAAAGTACCCCAAGATATCCTACCATTTTGTTACCTTCATAAGCCATGAAAAGCAAAACATCCCCATCTTTGACTCGTGGATTATGAATATGTGATATTGCCCGGTGTTTTGATATAGCAATTACAGGAGAAGATAAGAAGGCATCAGATTCAATATACGACTGAAGTCCGGATTTATTCAACATTTTTATTTCAATCATATCCGGAAAAATTATTTTTACCTACCATTGATTTTAAAACGTAGTGCAGATATTCGGCTTTGATGATATTTTCACCACTAAAATCAGCTGATTCCATGGCGATGCGTTGTAAATGATTTTTTACAGCAGTTTGTTTAAGACCAGCAGTGCCAAATATCAAATCTACCTCTTCAAAGTGTTTATAGAAGGATGATTTTACACCAAAATCAGTAAATGGAAACGCAAACATGCGATATTTCTGATCTATGTTATCTTTTAGCCAGTCCAGAGATAATGCTGTTTGTCTTATTTGTTCAGACAGACTAATGCTCCCATACATAGGATGATCTATACTATGGCCACCAAAAGAAAAACCCTGACTACTTAATTTCGAAATCTGCTCGGACGTCATGTATGGCTTTTCCACTGCAAGATAAGATTTAAAATCAAATCCTACCAACAAGGCCAATGCATCTATGTCTTCTTTTTTTTGATATGGCAATGATAGCAGGATTTTTTCCGGACTTTTATATTTGTGATTTTTAACCCATTCTTTTACTTTAGGATTATCGTAATCTTTATTTTGTTTTAAAAAATTTTCACATAAAAGACTAGCTTTATATCGATAAAAAAGATCTTTATTGTCTATAAATGCAGCATTTAAAAAGCAGGCAGCCGGAATCCCTTTTTTTAGCAATATGGGTGCAATAATTTCATAAAACTCTTTTAATCCGTCATCGAAGGATAAAAAAAAGCTCGGCTTGCTGCTCTTATGGCCGGCATCCCTGTATAAAATTACATCTTTAATATCCATTGGGTTATAGTTCTTCAGAATAAAATCAAGATCTTTGATAAACTGAAAAGTGGTTTTTGGCCGATAAAGATGATGGATGTGAGAAAGGTATGCATCTGACACAACATGGTAGAACGGAAATATGACCTTCTGACCTGTCATTTTAATAAGTAATCTGACAGATATTCCGCCGCCACAAAGTGATGCTGCTGAAAGTAAAGTCTTCCTGATCAGCATAGTATTATTATTGCTTATGAAGGATAATATTGCCAGTCATCTCTTCAGAAGGTGCAACACCCATCACATTAAGTATACTCGGAGCCAGATCGCCCAGTTTTCCGTCCCTTACTGTAAAATTATTTTTATTGACATCATTGCCCACAAAAATGACAGGTACAGGATTTGTAGTATGAGCAGTGTTGGGACTTCCATCTGGATTTATCATCAGATCAGAATTTCCATGATCTGCAATTATTACCGCGTAATAATCATGTTGCAATAAAGTTTTCAACAACCTACCAAGACAAGTATCGACCGTTTCAGTCGCCTTTACTGCCGCTTCAAATACACCGGTATGTCCTACCATATCAGTATTTGCATAGTTGAGACATATAAAATTGGGTTTTAGTGCATTAATATACTCAATGAGCTCATTAGTGATTTCCACAGCACTCATTTCTGGCTTCATATCATACGTGGCTACTTTGGGTGATGGTACCATAATACGGTCTTCACCTTTGAATTTTTCTTCTATGCCGCCATTAAAAAAGAAAGTTACATGAGGATATTTTTCAGTTTCAGCTATTCTCACCTGTGTTAGTCCGGCTTCACTGATGACTTGTCCGAGCGTATTCTTGAGATTGTCTTTTTTAAAAACTACCTGAATATTTTTAAACTTCTGATCATAATTTGCAAAGGTAACATAGTATAGACTGAGTTTATGCATATCATATTCATGAAAATCAGACTGAGTGAGCACTTCTGTCAATTGACGTGGTCGGTCCGTTCTGAAATTATAAAATATCACAACATCATCTTCTTGAATTAATGTCGAACCTTTTGGAAGCGCACTATTGATAATAGGTAACAAAAATTCATCCGTAACACCTTCATCATAATGCTTTTGAATAGTATTTAAAATATTTGCTGATTCAGTACCTTTCCCATTCACCAAAAGATCATAAGCCAGTTTTACTCTTTCCCACCTCTTGTCTCTATCCATCGCATAATATCTTCCTATGACCGTGGCTATGTGAATATTGGAATTTTTAATATTATTCATGACTTTTTCAAGGAACGCTTTTCCTGATTTGGGGTCAGTATCACGACCATCCATAAAAGCATGTATATAAACTTCTACATCTTTTTCATAACTTTTTAAAATATCACAAATCCCTACTAAATGATCAATATGTGAATGTACACCACCATCTGACACAAGTCCGAGTAGATGAATTCTTTTTGTATTTTTGGATGCAAATTGAATGGCATCAATAAAAACCTGATTGGAAAGTAGTTCTTTTTCTCTAATGGCTTTATTTATGCGCGCCAACTCCTGATAGACTATACGCCCTGCACCAATATTAGTATGACCAACTTCGGAGTTCCCCATCTGTCCTTCCGGCAAGCCTACATCTTCACCAAAAGTAGTCAAGGTGGCATTGGGATAAATATCCAAAAGATGATCAACAATGGGAGTATTTGCCGCAGCAATTGCACTTACGGTAGGGTCAGGATTAACTCCCCATCCATCTAATATTATCAGGGCAAGATTATTCATTAAATTAAACTAAATTTTATTAAATAATTATTCTAATTTATAAACATAGAATTCTACGCCAAAATGGCCAAATTGTGATTTTAATCAAAATTTAACACAATAGGTGAAACTAAAATGAAACATTTTTTCGTTTCTAGTGGTGTGCAAACATAATACATTTTATTTATTTGCAGGATATTATTAAAACAAATCATAAACAGAACGTGAAGCATATCATTTATTTTGTACTCCTTTTTATTTCTTCTCTGACATTTGGTCAAACTGAAGCTAATTTTTTTAGCGCCCTTAAAAGCGGCGACACTGCTTCGATGGAACCATACATGGAAGACAATATTGACTTCTGTCTATTTGAAGATCAGCAGATTATGAGCAAGAAGGCTGCATTGAGTAAATTTAAATCTTTTTTAAATAACCACAAAATATTAAGTGTTGAAGTGATCCATAAAGGAACATCAAAAGATAAATCTTCTCAATATAAAGTGGCAAAACTTACTACTTCTACCGATACTTTTCGAGTATTTGTGTATGCTTCGGGTGAGATCGGTGCCAAAACGGTCAAGGAAATACGTATAGATAAATTTTAATATAAAGCTACTTTGTAACCACAATCAAACTCTTCTCCTGGATTAAGTCGCATGATTCCTTCCTTAAGAAGAAAATCCCCGTGGTGATGTACACTGTCCGCAATTCCATGCCATGGTTCGATACATACAAAAGATGCACCAGATTTTGACCAAATTCCCAAATAGGGGAATCCTTTAAATGAAAATGTAATGCCATGGCCTGACTGATCTGACCTGATCTGTATTTCATTACTTTTTAAGCCTTTAAACACCAATGCATCTTGATAAAAAGTTTTATCATTAAGTTGGATAATGCTTTTATCCAGTGCAATTTCTCTTCTTTCATCGATCAGACCATCTGATATCATCCATCTTTCAGCTTTCTCATCCCCGTTAAACAAAAGATAGTAATCAAAATAATTCAAATTTTCGTCTATCGGGATTTTAAAAGCAGGATGGTATCCAATACTAAAAAAGAGAGGCTTGTGAATTGAGTCATTGACCACTTTTGACTTGACTTCTATTTCATTTTCTTGAATGGAATATTCACAGAATAATGACCAATCAAAAGGAAACATCTTTTTTGTGTCCTCATCACTTTTACAATATAAGACAGCTTTATCGTAGTCAGTTGATTTGGTCATAAATGGTAAATCTCTGGCAAATCCGTGTTGAGACATTTGATACTCCACGCCATGACACTTCATCTTATTGTCTTTCAGCTTACCCACAATAGGGAAAAGAATCGGAGCTTTCCTGCCCCAAAATTGTGCATCTCCACTCCAAAGGTATTCTTTTTTGATTTTCTTGTGATAGAGTCTATTGAGTTCCGCTCCTTTTTCATTGATCTCAACAATCAGGTCATTATTTTGCAGGACGACCACGTGATTTCAATTTTTGCGGGAAGTGAAGAAAAATACCAAATTTTCCAAGGAGTTTCTGGCCTCGCTCTCAGGAAAAGTCTTCAGTATAGCTATGGCTTCATTCTGATATTTTATCATAATTTGTTCAGCATATTCCAATCCGCCCATGGTACTAACAAAAGAAATAACCTCCTTGACTTTTTCTTCATTTTTACTGTCCGTTTTTATATAGTTTATGATCTTGTTTCTCAAGACTTTTTCGGACTTATTTAAAGCATATATAAGTGGAAGTGTCATTTTTTTTTCTTTAATGTCTATACCCCTAGGTTTGCCTATATCGAAATCTCCGTAATCAAAAAGATCATCTTTTATTTGAAAAGCAATGCCCACTTTTTCGCCGAATTCACGCATTTTACTAATCCAATCTTCATTGTCTGTCGTCGAAGATGCTCCTGCAGAACATGCGGCAGCAATGAGAGATGCTGTCTTCTGACGGATGATTTCAAAGTAAATACTTTCATCGATATCTAGTTTTCTGGCTTTTTCCATTTGAAGCAATTCGCCTTCAGACATTTGTTGTACTGCTGTAGAAACGGTTTCCAGATGTCTGTAATTTTTTGTTTCCAAGGCAATTTGTAGTCCTTTTGTCAAAAGAAAATCACCAACTAAAACAGCGATTTTATTTTTCCATAGCGCATTGATCGAAAAAAAACCCCTTCTTTCATATGCATCATCTACCACATCATCATGTACAAGCGAAGCAGTATGTGAAAGTTCAATGAGTGAGGCAGCTACGTTTGTTGAATCATTGATTTCACCACATAATTTAGCACATAGGAAAACAAGTATAGGTCTTACCTGTTTTCCTTTTTTTTGAACGATATAGTATGTGATTTTATCTAAAAGCGGCACTGAACTTTTCATAGAATTTTTAAAGTGTTTTTCAAACTCTTTTAATTCTTTACCAACCGGACTTTTAATTTTGTCTAATTCAGATGCCATCAGGAATACTTCACTATGGGAAATTTTGCACAAGGTACATTAAAACAACTTTTTTTTATGGTACCGTTCATTTTTTCTCACTTATTGGAATCCTGATGCGATTCTTTACACAGATGAATAGTCAAATTTTATTCTAACAATATTATTTATAGAAAATTAAATTGTAAATTTGCGTGCAATTTGCGTAATTTTTTATCCTGGCTTGTCCATTTTTGCCTTGTATTAATATTTTGTGTCTTGATTGAAATCTTCAGAAGAAATCTTTTTGTAAACAGTATCCTTCTGCTTCCTTATATTTTTATACTGAGGCTGAATACTTTTATACATCCAGTTGGATATACTTTAGCTCAAAATACAAATGTTTTCCAGAAAATTATTTTTTTTAACTTGTCTGATCCATTGGCGCAGAATATTTTTGCAAATCTGCTCATTTTTTGTCATGCGCTTCTCATCAATCATATATATATTAAGAATCGCTTGTCGAAAAATGCAACATTATTTCCTGGTTTATTTTATATCATTTTCATAACAATAATGGATGAAAATAATCTACTGACTCCTATTCTGATAGCAAACACATTTATTATTCTTGCCGTCATGTATGTTTTGGAAACGTATAAACTACCTCAGGCAAAGGTTTATATATTTAACACAGGTTTGATACTTGGAATGGCTTCCCTTTTTTATTCACCATATTTTGCATTTATATTATTTGGGTTAATAGCCTTGCTGCAACTAAGATCTTTTAAGATAACTGAAAAAGTTCAGTTTTTTATTGGCTTTGGTGTACCGTATTTTTTATTGTTTACTTACAGGTATTGGTATGGAATTTCATTTGTTGACCTTGATTTTATAAATGAAATATTTTTCCGGATACCTGAATTCAGAACAGATGGTTTAATAGTTTTTTATCTGTCTGTATTGGTTCCTTTATTGAGTGTTGTATTAGCTTTATTCAATTTTGGTACTATAAACGGCAAAAAAAGTATACAAGCTCAGAAAAAAATTGATATCATTTATTGGGTATTATTATTTTGTTTGATTTCTTTTTTCATTTTTAATACATCGGGACTTCATCATATTCTGTCTCTAGCTTTTCCACTTTCTGTTTTGATAGGGTGTCTGGTAAGTGATGCTAAAAAGAATGTATTGCTTGAAATAGTACATATTCTGATAGTTAGCCTGATTTTTATTACACATTTTAAGTTGATAAATTTTTAAAGTACTAGCTTTGATGAGTTATTTTGTAAAGGCAATCCTTCTCAAGTCTTTAAATGAATCAAAATAATCTATCACTATTTTTTGTACTTTGTCGTTTTTTTGCTTAATTACTATTCGTTAAATGGAAGGACATAAATAATAGGATTTTAGTCACACACTAAATAAAAAGCAGTCTCATCTTTCGACATTATTTGGTTTACCAAAGAACTTTATTAATTTTGCGAAGTTTTATACAATTTAATTTTTTTTATGGCAAGTACATCAGATATCAGAAACGGACTTTGTCTGAATTATAATGGCGATATTTATACTATTGTTGAGTTTTTACATGTAAAACCCGGAAAAGGCAATGCGTTCGTCAGAACGAAATTAAAAAGTCTTACCACTGGTAGAGTGGTTGAAAATACTTTTCCGGCAGGTCATAAAATTGATGATGTCCGAGTAGAGAGAAGAAAATATCAATATCTGTATAATGACGAAAACGGATATAATTTTATGGACAACGAAACGTATGATCAGGTATCTCTTAGTCCAGCAATGTTGGAAAGACCGGATTTTCTCAAAGAAGGAAGTGAAATAGAAATTTTGTTTCATGCTGAAAAAAACATACCACTTACTGCAGATATGCCTCAAAACATAATACTGGAAGTCACCTATACTGAGCCGGGAGTGCGTGGAGACACCGCCACCAATGTTACGAAACCAGCTACAGTGGAGACAGGTGCAGAAGTTAAAGTACCAATCTTTATCAATCAAGGAGATAAAATCAAAATAGACACAAAAACCGGAGCATATCTGGAAAGAGTCAAAGCATAACCACTTAAATAAAAGCCATATGAATTTCAACGAAATACAGGAACTTATCAAGCTGGTCAATAAGTCCAATCTGACAGAATTTAAACTGAAAGATAAAGATTTTGAAATACTGATCAGAACTGAAAAATATCACAAAGGCGCACAGCAAAATGTCGTTTCAGGACATCAGATGATGCCATCTTTTCAGCAACCTTTGTCTTCACCTGCTGCAGTCAATCAGCCTATTCAGAAAGCTGATGAATCTTCGGTAACTGCTGCACCCGAAGCACCAAAAGGGAAAAATGTAGTTGAAATAAAATCTCCCATCGTAGGTACATTTTACAGATCTTCAGGAGCTGATAAACCAGCCTTTGCAAAAGTAGGTGACCAAGTCAAACAGGGTGACGTGGTTTGTATTATTGAGGCTATGAAACTTTTCAATGAAATTGAAAGTGACATTTCAGGAACGATTGTAAAAGTTCTGGTGGAAGATGCATCACCTGTAGAATATGATCAGGTTTTATTTTTGGTGGAGCAATAAGCATCTATTCTGTGTACAAATCTGATTACAAGGATATTTTTTAAATTAATAACAAAGTTTCTTCATGTTTAATAAGATATTAATTGCCAACAGAGGAGAAATAGCTTTACGTATTATACGTACCTGTAAAGAAATGGGTATAAAAACGGTGGCTATTTATTCTAAAGCAGATGCTGAAAGTCTACATGTACGATTTGCTGATGAAGCGGTGTGTATAGGACCTCCCGCTTCTTCCGAGTCATACCTCAATATACCAAGAATCATGGCTGCCGTTGAAATTACCAACTCTGATGCCATTCATCCAGGGTATGGTTTTCTCTCCGAAAATGCTAATTTTGCTGATATCTGCAGACAGTCAGGTGTAAAATTTATTGGACCTACTTCCGAAATGATCAATAAAATGGGAGATAAAGTTACGGCAAAAGAAACAATGATAAAGGCCGGAGTACCTGTGATACCTGGTTCTGAAGGTTTGCTGAAAGACGTTAAGCAAGGCATTAAGATCGCAAATCAGATCGGATATCCCGTCATTCTGAAGGCTACTGCAGGTGGCGGTGGCAAAGGTATGCGTATCGTCACCAGAGATGAAGAGTTTGAAAATTCCTGGGACAGCGCTAGAAAAGAAGCCAAAGCGTCTTTTGCCAATGATGGTATTTATATTGAAAAATATGTAGAAGAACCCCGACATATTGAGTTCCAAATCATAGGTGACCAACATGGAAATGTCATACACCTGTCAGAAAGAGATTGTTCTATTCAGAGACGACACCAAAAACTAGTAGAAGAAAGTCCTTCTCCGTTTATGACACCAGAACTTCGTGAAAAAATGGGCGATGCGGCGGTTAAGGCAGGTAAATGCATCAATTACGAAGGCGTAGGTACCATTGAGTTTCTGGTAGATAAATACAGAAATTTCTTTTTTATGGAAATGAACACTAGAATACAGGTCGAACATCCGGTTACTGAAGAGGTCATTGATCACGATCTAATCAAAGAACAGATAAAAGTTGCTGCAGGACATGAAGTTTCAGGTAAAAATTACTATCCATCTATGCACGCCATGGAATGTCGTATCAATGCCGAAGATGTATTTAATGGATTCAGACCTAGTCCGGGTAAGATCACTTCTTTTCATAGTCCAAAAGGACACGGAGTCAGAGTCGATACACATGTTTATGCAGGATATACAGTACCTCCATATTACGATTCAATGATTGCTAAGCTTATTTGCAGAGCCCAGACCAGAGAGGAGTGTATTAAAAAAATGCAGAGAGCGCTTGACGAATTTGTAATAGAAGGGATCAAAACTACAGTGCCTTTCCACAAAGCTCTGATGAAAAACGAAGCTTTTAAAAGCGGAGATTTTAATACAGGTTTTATGAATACCTTTAATATAGACGACTGCATAGAATAATGCGCTAAAATATACCATACATGGAGGGATTCTGGCGATTGCTGTCCCGTATCAAGGATTATAAAAGGAGTTTTTTACTTAGCATAGCATCAAATATACTGCTTTCTATATTTACAGTCGTAAGCATTCCATTGTTGATACCTTTTTTTCAGATTCTATTTGGCAGAGTTGTACCCGATGCAGTAAGACCACAAAATTCTGACATCAACGAATGGATAAAATTCTATATGTCAGATTTGATTGGTACTTATGGCAAAGACACGGCTTTATTGCTGGTTTGTGTAGTATTGGTAATTGTTTTTTTCTTCAAAAATCTTTTCAGATACAGCGCACTTTATTTTATGGCACCTTTGCGTTATGGAATCATCTATGATCTTCGCAAACAATTGTATCAGAAATATTTGGAACTACCGCTTAGTTTTTATTCCAATGAAAGAAAAGGCGCTTTATTATCCTCCATGACACTTGACGTACAGGAAGTCGAATGGTCAGTACTTAATGTGATCGAAGCTATTTTTAAGTCTCCAATCATTATGTTAGGTAGTATTTTTTTTATGATTTATATAAGTCCGACGCTCACATTATTTGTTTCTGTTCTGGTAGTGGTGGCAGGATTTATCATAGGCAAAGTGATCACATCATTAAAAGAAAGCTCATATAATGTGCAGGATTCTATTGCCAATCTGACTGCTCATGTAGAGGAAACACTTGGTGGAATGCGCATCATTAAAGGTTTTAATGCAGAAAATTATCAAGTAAAAAAATTTGACACTGAAAATGCATCTTTCAGGAATTTATTGACTAAAGTGGTCAATAAAAGAGACATGGCTTCTCCTGTTTCCGAATTTCTGGGTGTGACCGTGGTCACAATCCTGATGTGGTATGGCTCAAATCTTGTATTTAAAGACGTACTGGCCCCGGAAACATTTTTTGCCTTTGTGTTTGCTTTTTATCAGGTAATCGAACCGGCAAAATCTTTTTCTTCAGCCTGGTTTAACATTCAGAAAGGTATGGCCGCTATCGATAGGATAGATAGAATATTGAATACATCCAATGAAATATTTTCTACCCAGGATGCATTGTACAAAAAGTCCTTTGAAAAGGAAATTAGATTTAAGAAGGTAAGTTTTAGTTACAAAGAAAGCGAACTTACTGCACTCACAGATATTTCTGTTAATATCAAAAAAGGTCAAGTGGTAGCATTGGTCGGTTCTTCTGGTGCCGGCAAATCCACTTTTGTAGATCTCTTATCAAGATTTTATGATGTTACCTCTGGAATGATAACGATGGATGATATAGACATTAGAGATATAGATCTTACCATCTTACGCAATTTTTATGGTATAGTGAGTCAGGATGCAATACTTTTTCATGATTCTATAGCCAATAATATCAGTTTTGGAGATGAGAAGTATACGATGAATGAAATACAGGAGGCAGCAAAAATAGCCAATGCCCATGATTTTATATCTGTATTACCAAATGGGTATCACACCAATATCGGTGACAGAGGCTTAAAACTCTCAGGTGGTCAACGTCAGCGATTGACCATAGCCAGAGCCATATTGCGCAATCCTCCGATACTCATCCTCGATGAAGCTACTTCGGCGCTCGACTCCGAGTCAGAAAAACTCGTACAGGATGCGCTCCATAAAGTCATGCAAAGCCGAACATCCATCGTAGTGGCGCACCGGCTTTCTACCATTCAGAATGCTGATCTGATTTTAGTTTTGGAAAATGGAAGTATTGTCCAGTCAGGTATTCACGCTGATTTGGTGAGGATAGATGGTCCTTATAAAAGGTTTGTGGAGATGCAGTCTTTTGCCTAACATCAATATTCATACAAAATGAATGAAAAAATCCTTCAAACTTTTATTGATAAATTCGGAGCACCTGATACAACCATATTTGCTCCAGGAAGGGCCAATATCATAGGGGAGCACACAGACTATAATGAAGGATTTGTACTTCCATTTGCCATAGGTCAGGGTGTTTGGTTTTATGCCAAAGCACATGAAGGCAGTCACTTTAATATGGCAGCTATTGATACCAATGAAGAAACCATACTTACTCAGGATAATTCAGAACTAAAATATGGATGGGAAAAGTTTTTCAGACAAGTACTATCTGTACTTTCGGAATACAATATCAAAGGGGCAGATATTGTTTTTGGAGGAAATCTATCCATTGGAGCGGGGATTTCTTCTTCTTCTGCCATTACCTGTGGTTTTATAGCTTTACTTAATCAATTGAATAATCTTCAACTGAATGCAGACGAACTTATGACTAAAGCAGTAGAAGCTGAGCGTGGTTACGGTGTAAGAGGCGGTATTATGGATCAATACTCAATATTCAACGGGAAAAAAGATAAAGCCATCCTTATAGATTGTAGGACCAATAGCCACGAATACATAGATGTAGAAATGGGTGAGCATCACTTTTATCTCATCAATACCAATGTAAAACATAATCTTATACATACTGACTACAACAACAGGAGAGCGGAATGTGAAAAAGCTGCCACTTTGCTCCATCAGAATTATCGTCCGATCCATGCTCTCCGGGACCTTACCATGGCAGATTTGCCGAAAGTCCGGTTGTTATTGGACGATACTTTGTTCAATAGAGTCAGTTTTGTAGTACAGGAAAACAGAAGAGTTTTACAAACCATTCAGGCATTGGCAGAGAAAAATTATAAAGCTGTAGGAGAGTTGCTGTACGCCTCACATGACGGATTGGCTCAAATGTATAATGTAAGTTGTGAAGAGTTGGATTGGCTGGTAAATTATACCTTCGAAGAGGAGCAGTTTTTAGGAGCAAGGATGATGGGTGGTGGTTTTGGAGGATGTACTATCAATCTGACCCGAGGTTTGCTCGACCAAAACACTGTTTTGGATATAGAAAAAAAGTATAAAGAAAAATTTGGAATTAAACCTGATATCATGCATGTGAAATGCGAAGATGGTATTTTAAACAGATCAGTAGGTTCTGTAGAATAGGGGAACTGTTCAAGATAAATACTAAAAATGAGCGTTTTTTAATGGGAATAATCATTGTCATTTAGTGCGACTCCGCCGGAGTCGTGCAACTTCCTTCCTTATATTTTCAAACAAAGTTTGACTTCTCTGAAGTCGTGTTCTCTTGAATCTTTTCTCCTGATCCCCGTGGGTCAAAATTATGTTTGAACATTGGGTACTTCTTTCAGAAAACAAGTGATGGGAAATAATCTTCATGTCGAATAATTGCTTTGTTTAGTGCAACTTCCTTTCTTATATTTTCAAACAAAGTTTGACTTCTCTGAAGTCGTGTTCTCTTGAATCTTTTCTCCTGATCCCCGTGGGTTAAAATTATGTTTGAATGTCAATAAAGTAAAATTTTCCTATCAGCGAAGAGTATCAAACAAAGCATGCTTCATCTTGAGACGTTTTCTTCGAAGCCTTTGTTAGCATATCTCCCACCTGTTGTTGCTAGCAGGATCAAATTATGTTTGAACATCAATTGGGTAGGAATTGCAATCAGGAAAAGGGGGCATAAAAATCCAAATTATTTCATTTCAAAACATTTTTGAAGATAATACTTATTTCCATAGGGCGAATCCACCGAAGTCAAGTGGGCACTTGCATTTAAATTATCGCCCAAAGTCGAACTTCTCAGTAGTCTTGGTTTTTTGCCATATGCATGTTGATCCTTGCGGGATCATAATATGTTTGAACATCAATTAACCAAAACTTCCGACCCGGGATGGGTCGCACAATAAAAAAGGATTTATTTCTGATGGAGATACTTCAGCACTATGATGACAAGCTTTTCAGATCTTTATATCCACCGCATGGCCTTCACAAAGGAAGTACAGAATGGTGGCAACATCACCCAAAACCATTCAGGCTTAAACATCAGGAAAAGAACGATGCCTGCAACAGATAAAAGTGTATAAATCCAATATAATCTTACTGATTCAGATGAAGAAGTCATATGGTTGTCTATTTTTGTTTCTTTAATTGAAATATTACTCCACAAAAGTAATGGATTCAACAGATATTAAACAAAATATTACTCAATAACTTTGACAGACATCAATAAAAAGTTCAGCGCAAAAATATTGCTCTTTGGCGAATACACAGTAACCGTGGGCTCCGGTGCTTTGGCCATACCATATGATGAATATAGGGGATACTGGGATTTTGGCCATGGTCATGAGTTGTCAAAACAAGGACTTATTACATTGGCAGCGTATGTCAGACATCATCCGGAATTGGCAACAAAATACAATCTGGCCGCTTTTTATGAAGCCTTGGATCGTGGTTTGTATTTTGCTTCTGACATTCCCTCAGGATATGGTCTCGGCAGTAGTGGAGCGGTGGTTGCTGCTTTTTATGATTCTTATGTCTGGCAAAAAACGGACGACCCCGCTTTACTAAAACATGAATTATCCTGGCTCGAGAGTGCTTATCATGGGGCGAGTTCTGGTATAGATCCCTTGGTATCATTGCTCAATGCACCTGTACAGATAGGTGATCAATATGAGATATCAACACCGAAGATCGACAAAATAGATTACAATATGTTTTTATTGGACACGGGTATTTCCAGACAAACCGGTCCGTTGGTCTCTATATTCAAATCAAAAATAGATACCGACGTAATGTTTAAGAAAGCTGTTCAGCAACTGATATTAATCAACAAAGCTGCCATACAATCTTATATCATGGGCGACGTGACAGCATTATTTGACCATTTTGACTCGATCAGCAGGATTCAGTATGATTTTTTTGGTGAAATGATACCCGAACCATTCAGAAAAATATGGGAAACAGGATTGTATTCCGATGCATTTAAATTGAAGCTGTGTGGAGCGGGTGGCGGCGGTATGCTGATGGGAGTATTCAGAGACCACACCCGTTTTCCTGACAAACTAACTGGGTTTAAAATTTCTTTTATATAACAAATGACAACAAATGGGATCCTGACTCCGTTGTTTATCTTGAATTATTTTACATTCAATTACATCATTATAAATATTAAAATATGCAAAATCTTAAATTATTCACCTTATTGCTGGCCATTTCATTTTTAACTGTTTCATGTAGCAAAGACGATGCAGCGCCAGTCATCACTATTACTTCACCTGCAGAAGGAGCCATCTTATTAAGAGGGCAGACTTATCCTGTTGTTGGAACGATTACAGATGATACTGAACTGGTAGAAATCAATGCCGCAGGTGTTAAAATCACCACTTTTGATAGTAAAACCAGCCATGTACTGGCGAATTTAAGCCTTCCCATTCTTGCCAATGCAACTGTTGGTAATTCAAATATTACCATCACTGCCACAGACAAAGAAGGCAATGTTGGCACAAAAATCGTCACATTTAAGATCCAATAAGATGGTATAGAACTCTTGCGGTAGGATGGCTCAAAGACATCCCACCGCTATCTTCCATGATAACATATGTTCTCCCACGCTTACCGATCGGGTCAAATCATCGTCGATCATCGTAGCGTCCTCGCTAATGGCATTTGTCAAAGCTTCCAGCTTTCTTCAATGGGCCCCAAGTTTCTACTTAGGGGACTCTCTTCATCTTATATCTTCACAATCTTGGTAGTCTCCACTTGACCATCATGATTGATTTTTATAAAATAGAGTCCAGTGGTCAGATCATCGATAGAGATGTATTGATCTTTTGACAATGACTTGAATGACTTCACTTGCTGACCTGCCACATTATACACATCAAGGGAGTATGCTTCGATATCCGTAGTCACTTGAAGTCTACCTTCGGTAGTACGTGGTGTGATGTTGAGATTGCCTACGGTATTATGTCTGACAGATTTTATATCAGAGTACGAATATTTACCATCATAATCCGTCTGTTTGATGCGATAGAAGTTGATGCCCGGCAGTGGTTTTTCGTCGGTAAAGGCATAACTGATCTCCCTGCTGCTGTTTCCGGCGCCTTTGATTTCTCCTATTGATTCGAAGTCTCGTGCATCCGCTGATCTTTCGATATTGAAGTAGGAATTGTTGGTTTCGGAAGCAGTCGTAAGATTCAAAGTGCTAAAATTATTAATTTTTGTGACTACGAAATATTTTATTTGAATAGGTAACGCTGTATAAGTAATTCTTATTTCACCTCTGCCACCGGCTCCACCATTTCTAAAAGTGGTACTTGCAGCTGCCCATGCTCCACCACCACCGCCTCCTCTAACAGAACCTCCAGCACCAGCATTACCGCTTGAAGGGCCATTTCCTCCATTTCCTCCATCTGATAATCCTCCAGCACCGCCAGCATTTGTAGTGATGTTTGCATCACTACCATTTGCTGAATTACCTGCACCACCTCCACCACCAGCACTTGTTCCTGCAGTTGTACTTCCAGAATATCCAACCCTGCTTCCACCTGCTCCACCATTAAATGTACCGATCCCACCAACTCCTCCAAAACCACCAATATGACCTCCAGAAATTCCTGCATTTAAGCTTTCACCTCCTTGACCACCTGGTGCAGATATTGAACCAAAAGTTGAAGCTTCACCATTTAAAAAAGATGAACTAGAATTAGCCCCAGTATTTGGACCAACTATATATGAAATCATATCCCCAGGAGATACAGATATTGCTCCAACAACATAAGCACCACCACCACCTCCACCTGCTTGCGCTCTATAATTAGTTGATGGACCTGTCCCGACTGCACTTCCACCAGCACCACCAGCACCCCACGCTTCAATCATTATACTTGTAACTCCACTTGGAACCAAAAATGTTCCACTTGTTATAAAAGTTTGGGTAGTTTGCAAATAGCTAAATTGATAAACAAAAATGCTTAAAGTGATTGAAAATAAAATCCTCATAACTGGTAAATTTTAATTGTGTAACTAGTAATTATTATTATGTAAAAGGGGCTTTCGATGATACAAATATACGCTGATTATATTTATTTACAATTATTTATATAATTATTTTTATATGAATTAAATGTTAAATTTTATAAGCTTCGATATTGCCAATTTAATACATATTGTGGTTATTTTTAATTTGATTACTTGTGGTAGGATGGCTCTAAGACGTCCCACCGCTATCTTCCATGATAGCACACGTTCTCCCACGCGCACCGACCGGATGTCTATGAGCCATTCGATCAGAAGCCATCCGTTTTTCAAAAAAAAACATCATTTTGAAATATATTCATAATTTTACCCTCTTCCATTTGATTTATTTTTTTTTAATTCTGAAATTATATTAACCAGATTATCAAACTTTAGGAATATTATAAGAACCAATGAAACATATTTGCACCTTTATCTTGACCTTAATAATTTATAGCACATTGACAGCACAAAAACCAAGAGCCAGGGATATCGGTATCCCATTTGAAGGAAGTACCGGAAGATTCAACGCCATCACCGATGTGCAGGGAGTAGAGATAGGTTTCAGCACCATCATTTCGGGGACAGAAAAAAATGTAGGAGGCAAGGGCCCTGTTAGAACTGGTGTCACAGCTATCTTTCCCAGAGGCAGGGTCAATAATCCGGTTTTTGCCAATTGGTATACACTGAATGGTAACGGAGAAATGACCGGCACTACTTGGGTGACAGAATCCGGATTTCTCGAGGGGCCTGTCATGATTACCAATACCAATAGTGTCGGAGTGGTAAGAGATGCTGTATTAAAATGGTATGTCAAAAAAGGATGGTACAAAGAAGATTTTTGGTACACCTACCCGATAGTTGCTGAAACTTACGATGGTTTTCTCAACGATATTTATGGGTTTCATGTACAGGAAAGTCATGCATTTGAAGCCCTGGATAGTGCAAAAACTGGTAAAATTCAGGAAGGAAATATAGGTGGTGGCACAGGTATGATGTGCCTAGGATTCAAAGGGGGTACAGGTACGTCATCAAGGGTTGTGAGTGTTAGGGATTCCTCGTATACTGTAGGAGTGCTGGTACAAGCCAATTTCGGCAGAAAAAATAATCTAACGATAGCTGGAGTGCCTGTGGGCTTGGAACTAATAGATACACTAAACAATGAACTGAAAGCACCACCATCTTATAGACAGGAAGGGGATGGTTCCATCATAGTCGTAGTAGCCACTGATGCTCCACTGCTCCCTCACCAGTTGAAAAGAGTTGCCCAAAGAGTTTCACTCGGTATTGGTATTGTCGGTGGTTTGGGCACCAATGGTTCAGGGGATATATTTATAGCTTTTTCAACAGCCAACCCATCAGCATTTCAAAGGCAAGAGTTTACAAATGTTGAAATGTTAGCCAATGATGAAATTAATCCAGTTTTTGAAGCTACGGTTCAGGCTACCGAAGAAGCCATCATTAATGCTATGGTAGCAGCCGAAACTATGCAAGGCATCCACGGTAACAAATCATATGCATTGCCGCATGATAAAGTAATTGAAATTTTAAAGAAATATAATAGAATAAAATGAATACTCCATTAATATTCCTTGTTTATGTCATTCTTAATGCTGCCCTTGTGCAAGCCCAGCATACCTATTTTCCGGATGTCGTATGGCAAACCAAAAAACCGGAAGAACTCAGCATGAATAAAAATCTTCTGGACAGTGCCATCGTCATAGCTATACAGAATGAAAATACGGTAGAAAAAGACTTGCGCATTGGGTTGCTGAAATCTTATGCAAGGGAGCCAGATTATAAAATCATAGGACCCACTAAACACAGAGGAGGTCCGACTGGTGTCATCGTTAAAAACGGATACATTGTAGCCCAATGGGGAGACGTAGATCGGGTTGACATGACCTTTAGTGCGACTAAAAGTTTTCTTTCCACGGTAGCAGGTTTGGCAGTGGATCAGGGAATCATCAGCAGTGTTACGGATCCGGTAAAAAAGTATGTGTGGGATGAGAGTTTTGAAGGCGACCATAATGCAAAGGTGACTTGGGAACACTTACTACACCAGTCATCAGATTGGTCGGGTACCCTTTTTGGATTGCAAGACTGGGCAGACAGGCCGCCTAAAGATGGAGGGATTGACGATTGGAAAAAAAGGAATCTGGTCGAACCCGGTACTATCTATGAGTATAATGATGTAAGGGTAAATTTGTTGGCATATAGCCTCCTCAACGTCTGGAGAAAACCTTTGCCCATGGTACTCAAAGAAAAAATCATGGACCCGATAGGCGCTTCATCGACCTGGCGATGGTACGGGTATGAAAATTCGTATGTCAATATGGATGGCCTTATGATGCAGTCAGTAAGTGGCGGTGGACATCACGGCGGTGGATTATTCAGCAATACACTGGACATGGCCCGATTTGGTCTCTTATTTTTGCGCAACGGAAAATGGAAAAGCCAACAGCTAATTTCCGAAAAGTGGATACAGGCTGCTTCCACTCCATCTTCTGTCCAAAAGGATTATGGATATCTCTGGTGGCTCAATTCGGATAAGAAATGGAAGAGATATTCTTCGTCAGTATTTTATGCACTGGGATACGGCGGCAATTACATTATTGTGGATCGTGAGAATGATTTGGTCATAGTAGTCAGATGGGTCAATGAAAAGATCGAAGACGTTTTGAACCTCATTTTTAGGAGTATAGAAAAGAAGTGAGTTGATTCTTTTGAGTTTGTTTTATTGTTTAACTAAAAAATCAAGAAAAGGATATTTAAAAAAATAGGTGTATCCCAAAATTTCACTTATTTTGAAATCCTTATGTTTTACCCTATCTCTCAAGGGAGCCAAAATGAATTTTAATGCAAAAATGGGATACACCAAAAAAAATAAACACACATATATTAACTTTTTTGAATATTATTTATGTTTGTTTAATACTTTGTATTTATTTTGCAACATAATAAATAAAAGTATCTTACTTAAGGGTAGATATAAAGTTTTACTGAATGATGCAATTATTTGACATTTTGTTTATCTTAGCGATGGGAGGATTAAATAGCAGCTATTTAAACCCCGGTAAATACCTTAAAAATATTAAGTCTGCGTTTTCTGTTTCTGACAGAGAAAGAAAAAATACTGCTATGCCGGTGATTAAGTTCAAATTTTGAAATTATTAGCATCCCTTTACCAAAGCCGGATTCGTTTTAAAATTTTAATATACTAAAACATTCATGAAAAACATCCTCTGCAAAAATTACGAAATCCACATCAATGACTGGTCAGCGTTTCAGCAGCTTTATAAAAAAATTGCCCCCTCCACTACTTTCATCCTTGTAGATGAAAATACAGAAAAATACTGTCTGTTGCACGTATTGGAATATATAGACGACACTGTTCAGATCATAAGAATACCATCTGGTGAACAAAATAAAAATTTAAACACTTGCCAGTTAGTATGGGCCAAACTTTTGCAAAACGGGGCGGACAGACATTCATTAATAATAAACCTCGGTGGAGGAGTAATCGGTGATTTAGGTGGATTTTGTGCAGCTACCTATATGCGGGGTATAAAATTTATTCAGATGCCTACGACACTACTAAGTCAGGTGGATGCATCCGTAGGCGGAAAATTGGGTATTGATCTTTTGGGTTTTAAAAATATGGTAGGTCTGATCAAGGATCCGGACGGAGTATTTATTTTTACTGACTTTCTCTTAACACTGCCTGGTGATCAGATGCGAAGTGGGTATGCAGAATTATTGAAACATGGTCTTATCGCTGATAAAAATGTATGGGAATCACTATCAAAAAATACAGCAATCGAAAGCCTTAATTATGAAAATCTTGTATATGAATCTGTGTTGATTAAAAAAAATGTAACAGAACAGGATCCGAATGAAAAAGGATTAAGGAAAATACTAAATTTTGGGCATACCATCGGTCACGCTGTAGAATCATATTGGATGGACAGCCGTACGCCCTTACTTCATGGTGAAGCCATTGCAATTGGCCTTGTCAGTGAAGCCTTCTTGTCCTACAGAATAGGTAAGATTACCGAAAACGAGCTTTTTGATATACGAAGCTCAATACTCAGACTTTACGGTCATCATCCTAAATTTGTAAAACCTGCTGAAGAATTGATTCAAATCATGAGTCATGACAAAAAAAATCTTAATGGAAGCATAAGATTTGCTCTGCTTGAGTCCGTAGGCCAGGCATGTTATGATGTACATATTGAAAATGGTGCCATTGAAGAAAGTTTTCTGTTTTATAAAGAAAAAATATAGTTTTTTGCTCCTTGTTTAAAGTATAGCACAAACCCACCAAAAAGGTCTCACATTAATTTGATTATAAAACAGTTCAACATTGTAAGCTCCTGCTACCTTTTTACAGATTTCATTTCTATCCCGATCTTTTACAGTCAAAAACAGAAGATACAAAAGGTAATGATAAAGATTTGATCAAAACAACATCAAAAAGCCTGTTTTTTTGTTTTGAATAAAACTGAGTGCTTCTATACTTTTTTAATCTACCTGCATGACAAAATCATTAAAATTTACAGATTTTTAATTATCAATTTATGAAGAAGTCGTACTTTGCATCAAGTATGCGAAAATTAATTTTTGGACTTGTTTATATTTTAAGTGCCATAGGCATCAACGCCCAAAGCATAAACACTGAATTTGGCAAAAATCGGGTACAGTACCATGATGATTTTAACAATTGGTGGCAATATGAAACTGAAAACTTCATCACATACTGGTATGGTAAAGCACGGTTTATAGCACAACCTGTCATCCAAATGGCAGAAATGGATCATGATGTTATTCAGAAAGTACTGGAGCATAGAATGAATGATAAAATTGAGATCATTGTATATGTCGACATTTCTGATCTGAAGCAGAGTAACATAGGTACAGAAGAGACTTTCATCAATAAAACCGGCGAAACTAAAATCGTTGGAAACAAGATGTTTGTATATTTTGATGGAAATCACAATAATCTTAGACATAAAATAAAGGAAGGCATAGCCACAGTCTATTTTAACAACATGCTTTTTGGTTCTAATCTTCAGGAGATCATACAAAATGCCGTACTGATGAATATCCCGGACTGGTACAAACAAGGAGTAGTAGCTTATGCATCATCCAGCTGGAATTATCTGATAGAAGATGAACTCAGAGACATCTGGGAGAGAAATCCCAAATACCATAATTTTGAAAAACTTTCAGACCAATTCCCCAAAATTGCGGGTCACTCGTTTTGGTTTTATATCGATCAAAATTATGGAAAATCAGCCATATCCAATTTACTTTATCTTGCCAAAATAAGTAGAGGTACAGATAATAGTTTTGAGTATATACTTAATGCAAATCTTGAAACGTTAAAAGACGAATGGGCAGAGTTTTATACGCAATATTATAAATCAGAAAAAAATAAATTCGCCCCAAAACCAAAATCATCCGAATTAAGACTTGCAAACAAGAAGTATACCCCTATTAGTAATATTAAACTTAGCCCTGATGGCAAACAATTGTTGTATTCGTATAATGAACAAGGTAAGATTAGGATAGTAATCAGAGATTTGAAAAGCGGTATAGAAAAACAACTTTTTAAATATGGATATAAGAACGTATTTCAAGAAACAGACTTCAATTATCCACTTTTGTCATGGCATCCGACAAAACCAGAAGTCAGTTTTGTTTATGAGCACAGAGACGTAATAAAACTGGTAAAATACCGGTTAGACAATGATACAAAAATGGATCAGCTGATACCCACAGATTTTCAGCGTATTTATAGCATATCCTATATAGATGATCTCAACTACATTTTTTCCGGATCTTTGGATGGGTTTTCTGATCTATTTCTATATAAGTCAAAAAACAGAAATTATGAGAGACTCACCAATGACTTTTATGACGACTTGGATGCTGAATACACTGTGCTCAATGGACAAAAAGGCATTTTATTCAGCTCAAACAGGACCACCAATAGTATAAAAGAAATGAAACTGGACACTATCCTTCCGCTGGATAATTTTGATATTTATTTCCTGGCTGACGGCGCTTCTGAGGCGCAAAGGATAACCCAAACATTACAATTCAGTGAAAGATACCCCTACATGATGGGTGAAAACAAAATAGTATTTACAGGAGATGCTACAGGTATAATCAATACGTATGTGAATAATATTACCAATGGAAGAACCAATCCCGTTTCAAATCTGGACCGCAACATCATCAGACATCATGCGGTAAAAGGATATGATAAATATGTCAGTACTTATTACAAAGATGGTATGTATAAGTTTTATGAAGAAAATATTGATTCGGACAAGATTGTAACCCCTCAAATGACACAATCTGCATTATCATCTGAAATAATTTCTTTGCCTATACTTCCTATAGTAGAAGAACCAAAAATCATTGAAAATATAATTGACGAAAAATTTAAGTTTCAGTCTCAATTTGATGATCCGGCAGTGTTAGATCCTATAAAAGTACGTCAGCAACCATCCGATGAAAATAAATTTCAGTTAAATATCAATAATACACAGCTCAGCAAAAAGCCTATTGAACCTTACAATAATACGCGTGCTATAGCTGCCAATAACAAATTTGCTTTAAACAATATAACCACTAAACTAGACAACGATATTCTTTTTGAAGGTCTGGAAAGTTATACAGGAGACAGACAGCAACTCCTCACTACGCCAATGGGCTTTTTATTTAAAGCCAATGTAAAAGATTTATTTGAAGATTATGCTTTGGAAGGAGGTGTAAGAATACCCACTTCATTTAATGGTTCTGAGTACTTTCTGGTATTTGACAATAAAAAGTCCAGAATTGATAAAAGGATTGCCTTGTATCGAAAATCCAACGAATACAATACCCAAAACGACCCAAATCAAAATTTTCTTACCCGATCCAAAAAGACTTCTATTTTGGGTTTTTATCAATTGAAGTATCCATTTGATATATATAGGAGCGTCAGGGCGACATCAACATTGAGATTTGATAAATTTTTGCAGCTGAGTACAGAAAATAACTCTTTCGAATCTCCGGCAGTAAATGAAAAAAGGTTAAGTCTGAAAATAGAATATATTTATGACAATACCCACGATGAAGCTTTAAATATAAAAAATGGTACCAGATATAAGTTTTACGTTGAAGCAATAAATCAGTTTGATATTCAGGTGATAGATGGTTTTGCATTTGATTTGTCCAAAGGGTTTACAGGAATTATAGGATTTGATGCCAGACATTATATTCCAATACTCAAGAAATCTCTTTTGGCTCTCAGAGCATCAGGAGCTACTTCTATGGGTTCACAAAAGATGTTATATTATCTAGGGGGCGTAGAAAATTGGTTTTTTCCAAAATTTGATAATAGTATACCAGTAAGAAATGATGCAGATTTTGCCTATAAAGTAAATGCTTTTCACTTAAGAGGATTCAATAACAACATCAGAAATGGCGCTACTTTTGTTCTAACCAATGCTGAATTAAGAATCCCATTTATGCAATACATCCTTGGAAAAAATCGAGGTGCTTCTTTTTTGAAAAACATGCAGATAGTCGGATTTTATGATGCAGGACTTGCTTGGCATGGTAAAGGACCTTTCAGTCCGGAAAATCCTTTAAATAAAGTCAAAATCTCAAGTCCCCCACTGATAGACCTTGAAATCGAATACTTCAGAGATCCATTGGTAATGGGATATGGTATAGGACTTCGCACCCAGTTGCTGGGATATTTTGTGAAGGTCGATTATGCATGGGGCGTAGAAACCCGTAAGATCCAGGAACCAAAATTTTATCTCAGTTTTGGTTTGGATTTCTAAATCCAGAGGTCAAACAAGATTTTTTATGATGAACTTCAAAGCTGATTTTCAACTTTTCTTCTGTACTGTATTTGCCTGAACCAAACCGGAATAATGATTGCTCCGGCTATCAGATAAGTATAATAACTTATAAGTCTCCAAATCAATGCAATCAAAACCGCAATACCGGTAGGAATATAATCGCTAAAAAAACCACCAAATAGATATTCTGCTACACCAGCTGCTCCAGGTGTCGGGCTAAATGAGGTAATCGTATGCATGGCCATCCCTCTGGATATCATAATTAAATGATCATAGAGAGAAGGGTTAATACCTGCCACCAAAGCAAGGATAAGACAATTTATAGCAAAAAACCTGGTCAGCCATGCCCCGACAGTTGTACCAAAAGATTTGGCGTGAAAAGACCATTGTTTTTGCCTGAAGTTTTTTGAAGTAGTGACTACATCGTATGCATTATTCCTGAGACCTTCTCTGAATCTCTTCAACCATTTAAACCTGCTAAGTATTATAAGTAATCTTTTGATCGCTCTAGGATTTATAAATAACCCATAAAAAAACAAAGCACCATACGCTGTCATAAAAAATAAAACGGTCAAAAATGTGATTCCATACCCATCTATATCACTGAATGCTTCCATACCAGGACGAATGATTATCGGTCCTAAAATTAAATATAGCAATGGTAGGAACACAATAAAAAACACTGTATCAATAACCATACTGTATAGCACCACAGAAATAGTTTTGGCGCCTGAAAGTTTTTCTTGGGACAATAAAAAAAATGCTACCCCCGCACCTCCCACACTTGTTGGAGAAACAGCAGATGAAAACTCCCATATTACGATCAGCTCTATTGCTTTTGGCCATGAAAATGCATTATCTGTCATGATGCGCAGCCTCCAGGCATAAAACAAATGTCGGAGAACATACATGACGATAGCCATTAGTATCCAGAATATGGTCCATCCGCTCTTGTCAAGTTTTGATAGTTCGCTCAGATCCAATTGGCTGGACATCATCCACATAATAACACCTACTCCAATGATGCTGGGCAAAAATACTTTTGATACTTTAAGGTTGTTTAGGGCAGATTTTTCATCTTGCTGATGAATATGTGGTTGGTGTGGTTCTTTCGGTTGGGGTAAACTCAAAGTTCTATATTTTTAATGTATATTTTTAATTACACAAGTCTTATTGTGCTTGTGATTATGTCTTATTGTTACCATCTGTTACTTTGGCTATTCTTTGATGCTTATATTTTTCTGAAAAAAACACAAGTATAAAAGCATTAAAAAAGAAAAAAGGACCCACTTTATCTGTTTCAATTAGATCATTGATCAGACACATGGCAAAGATAATGATAAATCCAAGAGTCGCCGCCATAATGATGTATTTATCCCTCGGATTATTGCATCGATGATATGCGTTTTCACCTGTCAGTAGCAAGACAAAACACAGGGTGATAAAAAGCAAAAAACCTATTAGTCCCTGCTCTACCCATGTCATCAAAAAGTAATTATGTATTCCAGACTGATCCGGGTTGTTGCTCACATAGGTCTGAAATCTTGAAATAGAGTAAAACTTATAATTAGGATAAAAACTCCCCGGACCAAAGCCCAACCAAAATCGCTCTTTGATCATCTCAACACCAGACATCCAACGGTATACTCGCTCCATAGATGAGATGTCTTCCAGCTTATACGTGGCTTCCAGGAGATTGTCAAATTCTGTATGAGTAATGGTTTTTTCATAATCAGGCGCAAAATCCATGTATTTGTTATTCCACGATAGATAGATGATTCCGACTATGGCCAGTATTGAACTTAAAAACAAGGCTTGTTTTACCCACCTTTTTTTGATAATATACCAAGCTCCCCATGCTATAAACATCGACAAAATAGCTGCTCTCGTAAAACTAAAGTAAATACCGGCTATAAATATAAGAAAAACAAGTGTCATCCATTTGTTTGTTCTTTTTTCAAGATAGTTAATCCTGTAAAATGCCCACACGAAGGGCAAACAGACCACTGAAATCGCAGCATAATTCACATGATTTCTGAAAAAAGGTCGGACCACTTCATAGCTGGCTGCAAAACTAAATCCTTCAAATGCATGTCTGATCAATACAATACAGATCGCTACAAAAAGAAATTTATATAATAGCCTGTAAGCTCTCTCAATTTGTTGCGTTTGTTTTACAAAAATCATCGGAAGAATAAAAAAAGGGAGTATGTACCATATTTTTGCTGCAAGGTATTTAAATGAAATCAATGTATTCTGAGAGTTGATGGACGTGATAAATATCCAGAAAACATGTATCGTCAACAGCACAAAAACAGGATGTGAAACAAATTGATACTTCAATGACAAATTACGGTTCAATAATACTGCAATGCAAATACCGCTAAGTAATATCATTAATGGTTCTGAAGGTATGTCCGTCCCCAGACCGGCACCTTCAAAATAAAATTCAGCAGAAAAAGGCAATACTGCAAAAATGACGTAGAAAAGTCTTCTGTAATCATCAACGATCGCACCCAGCCCAAGGACTGCAGCTGGAAAAATAAAGATTAGAAAATTCTGCAAATACACGGATAAAAAAGTAGAAATACAAACTATTGCTACAAACAAACGATACTGATTTATCGTCGAGATTGAAGATTTTACCTGAAATGCAGGCATATCAATCTTGTTTATTGTACTTCAAATTTTGTATATTATCAAGAACAAAAACAGCAAGAAAACTTAACATTATCCCGCATAAACTGGTAAGAAGGACAATTATTAATCGTTTCGGTCGGGATTTTTGTACTGGAATGTCCGCCTCTTCTACAATATGAAGAGCAGTAAATGGCACTGAAAATGTGGCATTCAATTGTTTTAATCTTTCTTTGTCAAGACTTATCTGATCATTTAGCCGGCTGACTTCCTGATCCAATTGTTTAAGCTCAGCCAGAACGGGTGCATATTTTTCCAATTCTGATTTAGCTTTTGCTTCTTTATTTAATGCACCTGCTTCTTTGGCCATATATTTAATCATTGAATCTCTGTACGTGGGATATTTTTTGTAAAATACAATCTTTCCTTTTGCATCTTCGAGTTCGGTGGTCGCATCAGCTAAAAGATTTGTATATATTCCTGTCTGTGTCCAGGTCTCAAAAATTCCAGAAGATTCTTTTATTATTCTCATTTTATGGGCAAGAGAGTCACTCAGTATCTGCTTTTTAACAAGATTCTGATTATAATTTTCTATTAGTTTTGACTGACTATCTTTTACTATTTTTTGGGATAGTTGTTCTATTTTAATTCTTGCAGCATTTGCTATTGCCGCTGCAACTTCCGGATCTTTATCTTCTACTATAAGCTGAAGGGCGCCATATTTAGTTTTTATGGTTTGGTAATTTTCGAGCAACTCTTCCCTCACCTTAAATTTTGCTTTTTTACTGTTTTTATCTATATCATAGTGATTATAAAGATCAAAAGAATCTATCAAATGGAAAAGAATATCGTGAGACACTGCAATAGTAAATAACCTATCCAAATCTTTGTCATCCCCATATATTCTAAAATCTTTTTCTTCTCCACCTATTGGAATCGGTTTGGCAAGATCTGGACTTGCAGCATAAAATATAGTTTCCGCTTTATAATAGTTCGGTAGTAAAAGACTTCCGGCTATACTTAATAGCAGAATAACGGTAGCAGAAATAATCAATTCCCTTTTCCATCTTTGCAGTTGCTGTAAAAAATCTATCAGGTTATATTCGTTATCCATACTCGTTTTGTTGGGCATACTGGCTTTTTTAGAAATCAATCTTTTTTTAATAGACTGAAAATTTCTCTTTTGTCAATCATTTTAAAAAGAAACGACAAAAGTAAACAAATTAATATACTTAGGCTTAGTTTGTAAACCCAATCGAAGGGTAGAATTTTTTCTAAGATATAAAATCCAACTAATATTACCGTGGCATACGTGGCGATCTGGGCGATCTCCTTTCCTGAAATTCCTACGCCTATTTCTTTTTCTGATAAAAATATCTGACCTATTAAAACAAAAATTTGGGTAATCAAAGTAGCCGTAGCAGCTCCGATAGCCTGAAATTTGGGTATCAAAAAAACATTCAAAATAATATTTAAGATTAATCCACTACCAAAAAGCAAATTCAGGTTTCTTACTTTGCCAGCTGCCACAAGTAATGATCCGAATACATAAGCTACAGCAATCATAAAATAGCTTAAGATCAATAACCTAAGGGTCATGTAAAATTCGGGTTGATAATCTTTGTACAAAAATTTTAAAATATCCTGCCCATAAAAAAATATACTCATTACTAAAATGAGCGCACTTACTGAAGTGTATCTGACCCCTATATTTTTTAAATCTTTCAATACCCTCATTTCAGAAATATTAGCGGCAAACATAGGTAATAACAATGCTGCAAATAAATACCCTACCATATTGGCTGCATCATAAAATCGGTAAGCCGATGCATAAACGCCTGCCTGATAATAGTTATCGTCCAGCATACTTCCCAGCATGACTCCGTCAAGCTTATTGTAAGATGTCATAAATATCAAAATCAGGACATAGGGAGCACTCCATTTGATGACCTTTGAAAAATAATGATATGTCAAAGAAGTAAAAACAAAAGAAATCTTCTTGTATAAAAAAGATGTAGCAATTACACAAGCAAGCAGATAAGCCAATCCCTGACCATAAACCAGCATTTTAATATGAAACTGTTGACTATATGGAGAAATAAAGGCCAAGTATCCCAAAATAATGATCATGAGCAATTTATCCAAAGCTGAAAGTAAACTATCAACTTTATAATATCCTAATCCTGCCACAGCACCTCTTAAGAGCAAAAACAATGAACTCAGCACCATATTTAAACATAAAAAAAACATCATTTGTATATCTGCATATCCTATAATCAGGGCAAAAAAGCAAGTTACAATAATAAATGCTATTGCTAACAGACACTTTACCTGCAATACATTTCCTAAGTGCGTACCTATAATGGATCTGTTTTTAGGTACAAACTGTGCGTTCCAGTTTTGGATACCGGGATCATTTATAAATTGAAATAAGAACACAAAATTGAAATAATAAAAGTATAATCCATACGATTCTGTCCCTACCAAATTCTGAATATGAGCATCAATTCCAAAAATATATATTGGCTTTATCAGAAAGTTGATAAATAGTAGCAGGATGATATTTATGATAAATTCACGCTTCATGATGCCGCAAATGTAATGATATTTTCAGGGACAGGTTATATCGATTGGAGAAGGATATCATTTAAACAATGTTTGTATTTTAAAGTCGTGTGTTATTTTTTTGTTTTATTATGGATAAAACTTACTTTTGTGGCCTTAATTAACAATAATTTAATAATTCTTAACGATTAATCAACAAAGTATGGGACAAAGTATAATATTTTTAATTCCTGTTTTTGGCATTTTTGCGCTTCTTTTCACCTTCTGGAAAAGTGCCTGGGTTACAAAACAGGAAGTAGGAACTGAAAAAATGGCTAAAATTGCAAAAAGTATTTCAGATGGTGCTATGTCATTCTTAAAAGCTGAATACAAAGTACTTTCAATCTTTGTAGTTGTAGTAGCCATTCTTATGGGAATAAGCGGTACTACAGAAGGTTCATCGCCTTTGGTAGGCATTTCATTTATCATAGGAGCGTTTTGTTCCGCATTAGCCGGTTTTATAGGTATGAAAGTAGCTACAAAAGCCAATGTGCGTACAACAAATGCAGCAAGATCAAGTTTGGGTAAAGCGCTTGAAGTAGCTTTTGCCGGTGGTTCTGTTATGGGTATGGGGGTAGTTGGTCTTGGATTATTGGGTTTGGGTACTTTATTTGCTATCTACACCAATATAGGTTGGGTGAATGTGTCAGGTACTATGGATATTAATAAAGTAATTACGGTACTGACCGGATTTTCTTTTGGAGCGTCATCTATAGCTCTTTTCGCCAGAGTAGGTGGTGGTATATATACAAAAGCCGCAGATGTCGGTGCTGACCTTGTGGGTAAAGTAGAAGCTGGTATACCTGAAGATCACCCACTCAATCCTGCAACCATAGCAGACAATGTGGGTGACAATGTGGGTGATGTAGCCGGCATGGGTGCTGACTTGTTCGAATCTTATGTAGGCGCCATTGTGGGAACTATGGTATTAGGTGCTGTTTTCGTCGGAATGGGTGGCTTTGAAAATTCCAATGACTTCAGTGGATTGAATGCGATACTTTTACCATTGGTACTTTCCGGAATTGGAATAGTTACTTCGATTTTAGGAACATTTTTTGTTAAAGTAGCCGAAGGAGGTGATCCGCAGAAAGCTTTAAACAGAGGAGAACTTATATCCGCAGCATTGATGTTGGCAGCAACATACTTTATTGTACAATGGATGTTGCCGGAAAGCTGGACAGACAGCAAAGGATTTGTTTACACATCATTGGGTATATATTATGCAGTTATCATAGGTTTAGCCTCAGGTCTTCTGATAGGTATTATTACTGAATTTTATACCGGCACCGGCACTAAACCAGTGAGATCAATCGTGAATCAATCCCTCACAGGATCTGCCACAAATATTATTGCAGGCCTTGGAGTGGGTATGCAATCGACGGCACTACCTATTTTGGTTTTAGCCGCTGCAATTATAGGTGCTCACCATTTTGCTGGATTATATGGCATAGCAATCGCTGCAGTAGGTATGCTTTCTAACCTTGGTATTCAACTGGCTGTGGATGCTTACGGACCGATAGCAGACAATGCCGGTGGTATAGCTGAAATGGCAGATCTACCAAAGGATGTAAGACAAAAGACGGACAAACTAGATGCTGTAGGAAATACCACCGCCGCGATTGGAAAAGGTTTTGCGATAGGATCAGCTGCATTGACAGCGCTGGCACTCTTTGCAGCCTATATGACGATCACTGGTCTTGAGTCCATCGATGTCGCCGACCCAACAGTAATGGCAGGTTTGTTGATAGGCTCAATGCTTCCATTCTTGTTTTCTTCGCTTGCTATGAATGCTGTGGGTAGAGCTGCCATGGATATGATTCAGGAAGTAAGACGACAATTTGCTGATATTCCGGAACTAAAAGCTGCACTTGCAGTAATGAAAAAAAATGATGGTATCGATCATAAAAGCTGGTCAGTCGCTGATCAGGCTATATTTGATGCGGCAGATGGCAAAGCCGAATATGGCAAGTGTGTTGAAATCTCAACCAAAGCTTCCATAAGAGAAATGGTGCTTCCGGGTATTCTGGCAGTAGTTTCTCCGGTAGTTATCGGATTTGGCGGAGGAGCAGAAATGCTTGGTGGTTTGCTGGCAGGAGTTACCTCTTGTGGCGTACTTATGGCTATTTTCCAGTCCAATGCAGGTGGAGCATGGGACAATGCTAAAAAAATGTTTGAAGAAGGGGTAGAAATACAAGGAAAAATGTATTATAAAGGATCAGAGCCGCATAAAGCTACTGTAGTAGGAGATACAGTGGGCGATCCTTTCAAAGATACATCCGGTCCATCTCTGAATATACTTTTAAAGTTGATGTCTATTGTTGCATTGGTTATAGCTCCGCTTTTAACTTGATTACTATATCAATCAAATGATAAAAAAATGCCTTCTGTGATTTTTCAAAGAAGGCATTTTTTTATTCTGTTTTTATGGAATAAAACCGGATTTCATTAATAGAAAAAATTTATCGTACAGGTTAATATCCCCATTATTTAAATTTTATGTGAATATTTAATACTTTTGATTTAATTTTTGTTACAATATGATAATTAATTGATTTGATTATTAAAACTTTCTTTATGTTAAGAATCGGTGTTGCATTTTTTATTCTTCTGCTTTTGGCATGCACCATGACAGGACAGAAATCTTTTCAACCTAAGCAAGTAGATTTTGAATGGAAGGGTATTGTATATAGAAATGAATATTCCGGCAATGTTACCTTACACACCAATGGGTATTCAATTGCTTATAACAGTGGCAAAATAAAAACCTACTACAAAACCAATTATTATCATGTAGAATTGGGCTTTATGTCAGATGCGAGAGAACAAAAGCAAAATAAAAATATTCCCTTATCTTTTAATAAAGTTTCTCAATCATTTAAATTTGGAAAACAAAATCAGCTATATCTACTCAGAGTGGGAAAGGGTACCAAAAAGCTTTTGACGGATAAAGCCAAAAGAAAAGGTGTTGCTATAGGTTATAATTATGAAGCAGGACCATCTATAGCATTTTTAAGGCCATATTATCTGGAATTAATCTATAATTTCGAACAAGATGGTAGGTTTTTTAACGAATTGCGTCCAGAAAAATACACAGAAGATAATGCAGAAAAGTTTTTGGATTATAATTCCATTTTCGGCGGAGCTTCCGGAAATAAAGGTTGGTCAGATATAAGCATCGTCCCGGGAATTCAGGGTAAACTGGGCTTATTTTTCTCATTAGGCGCTTTTGAAGAATACGCCAAAGCAATAGAAGTAGGTATAATGGGAGATCTCTTTATCAGAAAAATACCCATCATGGTAGAAACTGAAACCATCAGTGCAAAACCTTATTTTTTCAACTTCTATATTAACATCGAGTTTGGCAAAAGAACCAATTAACTAATATATATCGATAATTTAAAACAAAAATACGTGGTCGAACTCCCCATTGCAACAAATCTAATCACCGAAGAAAGAAAAAAGAAACCCGATTGGTTGAGGGTTAAACTTCCTATCGGAGAAGATTACAGAAGAGTAAGACATTTGGTGGATGAATACAAACTGCATACCATCTGTCAAAGCGGAAACTGTCCCAATATGGGAGAATGTTGGGGTGCGGGAACAGCTACCTTTATGATTCTCGGCAATGTTTGTACCCGAAGTTGTTCCTTTTGTGCTGTAAAGACCGGAAGACCCAATGAGTACGATGAAGATGAACCACGCAGAATAGCAGAAGCCATTTTTCTGATGCAAGTAAAACATGCGGTAATCACATCTGTAAACCGGGACGAACTAAAAGATAGAGGGGCTGAAATCTGGTATCAAACGGTCATAAAAATTAAAGAAGCTTCACCTCAGACTACCATAGAAACACTCATTCCTGATGTCAAAGGGAATTGGGATGCTTTGGCGCGAATGATTAGTGGAGGACAGGAAGTGGTGTCACATAATATGGAAACGGTGAAGAGCTTGTACCGCAAAGTCAGGCCACAGGCAAAGTATGAAAGGTCACTGGAGCAAATCCAAAAAACAAAGGAATTTGGAAAACGCACCAAATCCGGCATCATGGTGGGACTAGGAGAAACAAAAGATGAAGTATTACATGTAATGGATGACCTGGCCGCTCATGGCTGTGATGTCCTGACCATAGGTCAATATCTGCAACCAACCAAAATGCATATTGAAGTGGCTGAATTTATTCATCCTGAAGTATTTGCCTTGTATAAGGAAGAAGGAATGGGTCGAGGTTTTAGCTTTGTGGAGAGTGGCCCACTGGTGAGAAGCAGCTACCACGCCGAAAGACATTTGTGATTTAAAATAAAATTTTTAAAAAAAATGTATAAATAAATTGTGCAGTTAACGTAAGAGTTATAAATTTGCACCGCATTTGAAAAAGACAAAGAACCAACTCAAACTCAATCTCAAATGCCCCCTTAGCTCAGTCGGTTAGAGCGACGGACTGTTAATCCGCAGGTCCCAGGTTCAAGTCCTGGAGGGGGCGCCCTACTTATAAATCCTTAATCTTTATTGATTAGGGATTTTTTGTTTTACGGCCTGATCATCAAATATTATATTTCAATACGATGGATCAAACATCATATTTTTGATATACATCCTTATGTTTTTTGTTTCTCCAGTTTAGCCATTTATATCGTATAAGTGTTTGGCAACTGTCCCGGCGATCTCAAAAGAAATAGTCCACAGGGTGGTCGGTTCATATGGTATTTTACAATTAACCATATACATTTACTCATTGGGTTTCAGCATGAAGTATGTATTCTTGAATATGAAAATTACACCTTTTAGCGCTGACACAGACTACTCCACTGCAGTACATTTTTTACGTATGACATTTTCCCGTACATGCAATTCAACCATATAATTTCCTTTTTTCAACCATTCTTTTTCAAAAATATGATAGGGTAAAGTACTTTTTTTTGTGTTGATTACGAGGTCCCAACGATATTGATTAAATCCTTTTTTAGCCTGAATATCTTTCTGCCAAACCATTTCATTTTTTTCGTTGATTACCTTGATGGTTGCTGTTTCAGTATTCTCCATCCAAAAAGTGATAGGAACCTTTTCCACATACTGACTATTAGCATCGACTTGAGTAGCCAATGGTGTTGCTACCCTCATGTCTTGAATATCAAACAATATATCTCCGGATGTTTGTGTATTTAATTTTTGGTAGATAGGAGACAAATTCAATTTGTAAATCCCTCTTCCGTGCGTAGCGGCCACAAGATCACCGGAAGCCTTGTCGATTTCTATGTCCGATATTGCTGCTGCCGGCATTTCTACTCCGAGTGCAGACCATGATTCACCACCATCTGTAGAGATGTAAACGGCCCGATAGAGACCGGCGTACAATATATTTTCATAGCTTGGATCTTCTTTTATTACATAAGCCACTTCGTTTGGTAAGTTGTTTTTAAGTGACTTCCATGTCTTTCCATTGTCATCAGACATATACAAATAGGTATTAAAATCATCATAATTCATTCCTGACATTGCTACATATACTCTTGATGCTTTAAATCTTGAAGGAGTGATACATCGTATATACGCCGTGGGAAGTCCTGATGAACGTTCCATCCATGTGATACCATCATCATTTGTCACCCAAAATAAACCTCTATCTGTTCCCATATACAAACATCCTTTTTTCAAGGGCGACTCTGTAATGGCTCCCGCAGCAAGTGAGTTTTTATTTTTTTCATTGCCCTTCATCAAATCAGGACTTATGGCGGTCCACGAGTCTCCTCTATCCTTACTTTTCATCACATAGTTGCCAGCAAGATACAGGGTGTGATGATCATAAGCAGAGAGAAAATACGGAGAAATAAAATTGTATCTTATCGAGTCCCGAATTTCAGGTATTCGAGGTATTACGGAAGTAGCTTGTCCGCTTTGTTTATCCAGTCTCTGTATGTATCCTTCCTGCGCACTATAATAGATGGTATTGTCATCTTCAGGATCTAAGGCCGTGAAACAACCATCTCCTCCACTCCAGGGATCAATCCACAAATACTTCCAACCATTATCATACTTAGGATGCCATTCTTTGGATGGGCCATAAACAGTGGCATTGTCTTGTGTTCCTCCATAGATAGTATAAGGTGATTTATTATCAAGCGATATGTCATAAAATTCACCTGTGGGTATATTGTTGTAGTGCATCCACGACTCTCCTTTATCAAAACTCATATAAAACCCACCATCATTAGCTAATGCCAAGTGATTGGTATTGTGTGGATTGATCCAAAACTCATTTTGGTCAAGATGCATTGGGTCGGCAGGATTGGGCCACAAGTGATACACATCTCCACCAATATAACTAAAACTTTTTCCTCCATCTTTGCTATGCGCTAATCTTACACCTAATGCATATATTTCATCATCATCTTTTGGGTTTACCACAATGTCTGCAAAATACCAACCTATGACAGAATTTATCATAAGTTCCTCTTTGTGTGTCCGTGTCCAGGACATACCACCATTCAGACTGAGGTATACTTCTGCAGAGCCAAGATTTTTATCTTTATTGCGATGATCCATTAATGCATATACCTTATTGGGATTTTTGTGTGAAACGGCTACACCTATTCTTCCTTTACCTTCACCATCCGGTAGTCCCTCAGTACATTTTATCCATGTTTTTCCTGCATCCCTGCTCCGATAAATATTACTTTTGGCCCCATTGACACCCGGAAAATTTTCCCACATGGTGGCATACATGATTTTAGGATTGGTTGGGGAAATGATGATATCGTTGGCGCCTGTTTTGTCATCCACATAGAGGACATGCTCCCAGGTTTTTCCGCCATTCATGGATCGATAGATACCCCTATTAGGGTTTGGTGACCAAAAATGACCGAGTACCGCAACGTATACAATGTCAGGGTTAAACGGATGGACGACAATTTTGCCTATATGCCAGGAATCATCCAATCCAAGGTGCTTCCAGGTTTCACCACCATTATCTGACCTATACATACCTGTGCCAGGCATGGTGAAGTTGCGGGGTTTTTTTAATGTTTCTCCTGTGCCAAGATATACTATATTAGTGTTGGAAGGTGCCAATGCCACATCCCCTATGCCAAAAGAAGCATTATTTTCAAAAATAGGTTTCCAGGCCAACCCATTATTTATAGTTTTCCACAAACTGCCTGAACCAAAGCCTAAGTAAATTGTACCAGGATGCTGATTGTCCACTTGAAATGTCTCTACCAATGACCCATTAATGACTGGTCCTAAATGTATCCATTCTAAGCCATAAGTGGATTTATCCCTCATTTGGCGATACTCTTGATAGGAACTCACCAATGGAGATTTGGGTTGTTGTGCATCAAGATGTGTTACGAAGACTGGCAAGGTCATTTGACAGAACAAAACATAGCTGATAAGCATACCATATCTTTTTATGAATGACTTCATCCTTTTTTATGGTACAAGATATGACCTTTGATCATAAAACCAAAAAAATAAAAAACCAACTTCGTCACTTTAATCTGAATCTCGACAATTAGTATGATGGATCGTACATCATATTTTTGATATGCATTCTTATATTTTTTGGTTTTTCCAATCCTGCCATACCTATATCATAAAGGTGATTGGCTACTGTCACAGCGATTTCAAATGAAATGGTCCTTAGGGTGGTTAGTTTTGGATACAACGTACCATGATCAAGGTCTGACTGATGAATTTGTCTGGCCAGCTCCGCCGCAGCAATCAGAAAAACACTTTCAGGCAATGCCGTGGCCTCTACTGCAATGGCTGCCAAACCGATACCTGGAAAGATATACACATTATTTCCCTGTCCCGGTACAAAGGTTTTTCCTTCATATTCCACTGGCTTAAAAGGACTTCCACTGGCAAATACTGCTTTTCCTTTACTAAAAGTATATACTTCTTCAGCGGTACACTCAGCTTTGGAAGTAGGATTTGATAAAGCAAATATAACTGGCTTTTCATTGAGCTCTGTCATCAATTCAATGACTTCTCTTGTAAAAGTACTTTTTGCTCCAGAAGCCCCTATAAGGATGGTGGGTTTTAGATCTCTGATGGCATCCACAAATCCCATAGTAGGATGATCATGTGCATAGGGTAGATTGTGCTCCAAAAGTCCGATACTATCTTTGACCATAAGTCCGTTGATATCTACAAACCAAAGTCGTGCGGTGGCTTCTAATGCCGACATCCCTTCTTCGATCAATGCTTTTAGGATTAGGTTGGCTATTCCTGTGGCTGCAGATCCCGCTCCTAAAAACAAAATTTTCTGATCTTTCAGAGATTTATCTATGATCCTCATCGCCGTGTACAAACCCGCTAATGCTACTGATGCCGTGCCTTGTATGTCATCATTGAAACAAAGGACTTTATCGCGAAATTTGTTCAGGATATTGTAAGCATTAAAAGTGGTAAAATCCTCAAACTGTATCAATGCTTTTGGAAACTTTTCCTGAACAGCAAATACAAACTCTTCTACTATTTCATTATATTCCTTTCCTTTTAGTCGCTTATGCGGATAACCAAGGTAAAGTAAATCATCCAGAAGTTCTTCATTGTCCGTGCCCATATCAAGCATTACTGGCAGGCAGTAGTCAGGTCTTATCCCTCCGCCAGCTGTATAGAGTGAAAGTTTACCAATAGGAATCCCCATACCATTACATCCTAGATCCCCCAATCCCAAAATCCTTGACCCGTCAGTGACCACTATAACCCTTACATCCTGCTCGGGCCAATTGTCCAGCAATTCCGCTATATCTCCTTTATCTTCCGGTGTAATATAAAAACCCTTGTCTATCCTATAAATGTGTGAAAACTGAAGGCAGACCTCACCTACAGTAGGTGTATAGATGATAGGCAGTAGTTCCTGCATATAATCGATGACTATCCGATAAAATAATCTTTCGTTTCTATCCTGAAGAGCAGATAAGAAGATATATTTTTCAATATTTGACTCTTTCCTCCTGATGTTTTCAATGGCCCTGAGTTTCTGAATCTCCTGAGAAGAAATAGAATAAGGCAGCAATCCTCTCAGTCCGAGTCTTTCTTTTTCTTCATATGAAAATGCTGTCGATTTACTTAATCTGCTGTCTTTTAATACTTCAACACCCTTCTTTTCCATATAAATCCTTTAAAACATAGTTGCAAAGGTCTTCCAAAAAGACAAATAATCATAACAATCACTGCAATAATGTATTGAATGAAGTTATTTGTTAAAAATAGCAAAAATCTTATTGTTGGTTAAACTTTAGCAATTGATGCTTATCTTTGTGCCATGTTTCCAAAATATAATGTAATTGTCGTTGGTGCCGGACATGCCGGATGCGAGGCTTCTGTTGCCGCTGCAAATATGGGATCGAAAGTACTTCTGGTCACCATGAATATGAATACTATAGCACAAATGTCCTGCAATCCAGCGATGGGCGGCGTGGCTAAAGGTCAGATTGTGCGTGAAGTGGATGCGCTTGGAGGATACTCAGGTATAGTAACTGACCACTCTATGGTGCAATTTAGGATGCTCAATATGTCAAAAGGTCCCGCAATGTGGTCACCACGAGCGCAAAATGACCGTATGATGTTTGCTGCCAAATGGCGGCAGATGTTGGAGTCTCATCCTAATATAGATTTCTGGCAGGAGACAGTACCCGGACTTATCATTAAAAATGGTGTTTGTAAAGGAATAGTTACCAGTCTGGGGCTCGAGATAGAGTCGGATAGTGTAGTACTGACCAACGGTACTTTTCTTAATGGGCTGATTCATATAGGGGAAAAACAATTTGGTGGAGGACGTGCCGGAGAAAAATCTGCCACAGGCATTACAGAGCAACTCATGGAGCTCGGTTTTGAATCGGGACGAATGAAGACAGGTACACCACCAAGGATAGATGGCAGATCCTTGGATTATACTAAAATGGAAATTCAGCCAGGGGATGAAAAAGTCGGTAAATTTTCATATACCGATACGCCGACTATTTCCAGACAATTACCTTGTCATATTACCTACACCAGCCAGGAGGTGCATGATACCCTAAAAGAAGGATTCGACAGATCACCTATGTTTAATGGTCGTATTCAGGGACTGGGACCGAGATATTGTCCTTCCATAGAAGATAAAATAAATCGTTTTGCGGATAAAGACCGACATCAACTTTTTGTAGAGCCAGAAGGCTGGGATACTTGTGAGATTTATGTCAATGGATTTTCATCTTCTTTACCTGAAGATGTGCAATACAAAGCGCTTAAAAAAGTACCGGGTTTTGAAAATATGAAAATGTTCAGACCGGGATATGCTATAGAATATGACTATTTTCCGCCTACGCAACTCAAAATGAATCTGGAAACCAAACTGGTCAAAAATCTTTTTTTTGCGGGTCAAATCAATGGTACCACCGGATATGAAGAAGCGGCGTGTCAGGGTTTGATGGCAGGACTAAATGCTCACTTATCTATACATGATGCTGAACCATTTATTCTAAAACGATCGGATGCATATATCGGTGTGCTGATAGATGATCTGGTCAATAAAGGTACTAATGAGCCATACCGCATGTTTACATCCAGGGCTGAATACAGGATTTTACTGCGACAGGACAATGCAGATATAAGGCTTACTCCTCTTGCTCATAAACTCGGTATGAAGGATATGGATCAAAGGCTGGAAAGAGTGCATGCCAAAGTTGAAAATGCAAATACCATTGAGCGGTTTTTTGAAGATACGAGTGTAGACCCTAACCACATCAATGCATTTCTCGAAAGTATCGATTCATCACAACTAAAGCAAAAAATTAAGGCAAAAAATATATTAAGCAGACCGAACATCGGAATGGAAGATATGAGAACTGCCCTTACAGATGTAGATAAGTTTTTGTCCCAATTTGATGACGAAAGTCTAACCATTGCAGAGATATCCATAAAATACGAAGGCTATATACGTAAAGAACAGGAGATGGTTGACAAAATGGACAGACTTGAATCAGTCAGACTTTCAGATGGTTTTGATTTTAAATCCATAAAATCTTTGTCCATAGAAGCCCGCGAAAAACTTCATGCCATACGACCAAGAACCATCGGTCAGGCAAGCAGAATAAGTGGAGTATCCCCATCTGATATTTCTGTACTTTTGGTTCATGTTGGCAGATAATCAGATGATATGAAATTTAGCTGTTGCTGCCCGAAATGCCAAAGTAGCCAAATTGCCGTGATCGAAGGAGGAGGGTTTAAAGGAAATATATATAATATTATAGGTTTTGGACTTAGTACAGTATACCTTACCCGCTATGTTTGTACCAATTGTGGTTACACAGAAAACTATATTGACGATCCAAAAGACATTCAAAAAATAAAAGATAAATTTATTAGACCAGGAAATGGAAGTGAATTTGTATAACACGTTTTTAGATTTTGTAAAATTCGGATTTAAAATCAACATGTAGTAAAAAATGACGGGCATCACCTCTTAATAATTGGTTAATAATCTTTAAACATCTTCATACATGTTAAAAAATTACGATATTTGCAACTCTATAACCATACATTGAATTTCCTTTAACAAAAGGTACCTTTAAAATACAGTAGTTAGAGTGAATTGTGTATTGATTTTATATCCTTAATTTAAGAAAGCTGTTCAAAATAATCTGAAATGCCCTTTAATAAGTTCCTTTTTACCTGTAGTTTTATTTTTGTCTTTATTGGCAGTGTTTATAACCAAACTACTGATTCTGTCAAAGTCAAAGCACTTAATAATTACATTAATTTTTCTAATGAAAGTACGCACGGCTTGTTGATCGTACATAGATTGCTGGAAAATTTTAATAAAAATATCAATAAATTTGTAGACCTTCCTGATCAGCAGATCAATTTTTATTCCAACAAAGACTTACCAAAAGACATTTTTGAAGATCCCGAGAATTGGTTTTATGATATTTCGCCCAATGAATGGTATACAAAAATAAACAATTCAAAAGGTAAAATTCCATCAGCGGTTGAAGTAAAGCTCAATAACTCAGCATCAGAAATGAAATCAATCATTTCAGGGGTCAATAGCATACGATTTGAATTGGAAGAACAAATAAAGTCCCTTGATCTGACTAAAAGGGAAAACCTTAGCTTAGTATATGACAAACTGGAAAAAGGGGTAAATTTGTATAAAAACTTTTATGTCAAGCAACTTATACTTGAAGGGGATATTCTGGCATACTACAAAACACTTAAATTCGGTGTCGATGAAATGCAGTTTCCCGCTGTATTACATGCCATTGATGGTGTGTATAAAACCACCAGAGTTGCTCTGAAAGGATTGTATGACAAGGATGATGATAATTTTTCTGAAGTAATAAAAGCACAGGAAGCGGCACTTTCAAAATTTGAAGCCATCAACTTATCAGACTACAACAGCACCCGACTTGTCAACAGTAGGGTTCAACTTTATTGGGCAAATATAAAAAGGCAAAGTGCTGAATCCCTGAAAGTGCAAAAGGCTTTTTCTGAGTCTGAAAATGTGCCGGATGAATACAAACTGTATGATAAATACTACTATTATTATAATATATCTGTCATCAACAAATTTAACAGATACGGAAATGGAGTAGTTTTTGAAATGAACCGAATCATTGATTATCTGACAATCCCGGTTTTAAGATATTTTGAGGTGCCACATTACTTTAAGGTGATTTATCCAAAGTTACTAGAAAAAACAGACTTCTTAGCAGCTTCCGATCCGATCGTTAAAGCCCTGCCTAAAGTAGTAAAAGGAAGAAGTGTTGTCACGGCTACCCGTACGATAAAAGTAGATAGTTTTTTGGTTGATCTAAAAATGTATGACCATAAAATCGTTGATAAAGATATCGTATCATTAAGTTTTAATGGCGACTGGATCGTAGAAAAACTTGAAATATCAGAAAAGCCCTTTGAATTTACCTTAAAATTAAATCAGGAAGGTAAAAATTTCTTGTTGCTGCATGCTGATGACATGGGAAGACAACCACCGGCAACCATTGCACTTTCTTATGTGTACAGAGGAAAAAAAGAATTGATTATTTTGAATTCTGATACCTTAAAAAGTGAGGTGATAGAAATAATCGTTCACAAATAACTTCTAATTCTACTTTGTTAAGTATAAAATTCTAACAAAAAGTAGCGTAGCTCTGACATCTTTGTAATAAAAATTAAGACCAAATTCTCAAAGGGCGTAGCCCTGACATCTAAATATCACAGGCTGCGCCCTTTATAAACGTGATTTAGCGACTGTTTTACAAAGATTTCAGGACTACGTCCCTCCCTATAAGTTAAAATTTCAAATCAAAGTCGGCAAATTTGAAATTTGATATCTCAAGAAACGGTAAATTAATAAAGTAGAACTAAGCATTGGATTATAAATGAAAAACATTTGTTCTCACCAAAAGAACAAAACCAAAAATGATCAGCACAACTCCGGCAATCCTGCTGAAAAGTAATATGTGATGGTTCTGCATTTTACTTCGTATCAATTTTGCAAGGACTACTTTTAGAGAATCAGTGGTCATGATGGTGACCATTATACTAGCAAACAATGTTAAAGTTTGTAATCCATCAATACCTTTGCCTAATACATATGAAGTCATGACACCTATCCAGAATACAAAAGTAAAAGGATTAAGAAAATTTACTGCAAATCCTTTGGTCCAGTAACCCAGGTAAGATTTAGCATTAAATGCTTTGGTTGTCTTATCTTTTTCATGTTTGTTGAGGATGGATAAAATACCAAATGTGATCAGCACAAGACCACCTGTCATGCCCATCCAAAAATGAAAAGAAGGATTTTTAGTCAATTCATTAATCTGTTGGATAAAAAACCAAGCGGCAAAAATAACCAGTAAATCACTGGTCCAAATACCTGTACCTACGGATAAACCAGCCCTGATACCATGTTTAATACCCGTCTGTGTCAATGCCACAAATATAGGTCCAAGCAAAATAGTCAATGTCAAACCAAGCAAAATCCCTTCAAAGACATATTGCATAATATGTTATATGGTGTTATATTATTCGTGAATTCCGGCCGATTGTTTTTCTCTTCTGACTAGTGCGTTTTCACGGGAACTAAAATATTCTTTGCGGTTTTGTACCATATCAACCGCAGTAAAAATTGCTTTGAGCATAGATGATTCATCTGCTGCATTAGTCCCTGCTATATCATACGCAGTGCCATGATCCGGTGATGTTCTGATAAAAGAAAGTCCAGCTGTGATATTGGTTCCACTTCCGAATGTCAATGCTTTAAAAGGTATCAGCCCCTGATCATGATACATGGCCAATACAGCATCTGTTTTTTTCCATAGGCTACTTCCAAAAAATCCATCTGCAGGATATGGTCCCATGACCATGATGCCTTGTTTTTTTACTTCTACAATAGCAGGGCGTATGATTCTCTCTTCCTCATCTCCAATGACGGAATCGTCAGATGCATGCGGATTGAGTCCCAAAACACTGATTACCGGTCTTTCATATCCGAAATCCTGAATCAGTGTTCTATTCAGTAATTTTATTTTTTCAATAATCAACTCTTTTGTGATGGATGATGCCACGCTTGAGATTGGGATATGATTGGTAACCAATGCAACCTTAAGTGCATCGCTCACCAATACCATAATGCTTTGACCTGCCTGATCATTGCTGGTGAAATATTCAGTATGTCCGGGAAAAGGGAACTTGGCTAGCTGCATCGCATTTTTATTGATGGGTGCAGTGACTATAGCATCAATACTTCCTTCTTTAATTTCGTTTAGTGCCCTATCTAAAGCAATGTATGCATACTTTCCACCGTCCTCAGTAGATTTTCCTAAAGTAATATTGATATTATCCTCCCAGCAGTTTACCAGATTTATTTTATTTGGCAAGGCCTGTTTGGCGTTTTGTATGGAGTGAAAAATTATATTGCTGTCTTTGACTATATTTTTATGATACGACAACACTTTATAAGAGCCGTAAATGATTGGAGTAAATGATTTTAAAATGCGCGGATCAGCCAGTGCTTTTATAATCACTTCAGGTCCTACACCGTTGACATCACCTATCGTTATTCCTATTTTCATCATCTGATATATTTTATAATCTGCAAAAGTAATAAAAAGAGTGCAGTTAGACCATTATTTAATTTTACTTACTCATTTATCATTCCTATTATGATAAAAACCATTTATGTATTTTATTTTTTAACAACATAGATAAATTGTGTATTTTGATGCATTTAAACTTTTTGTTTCACCTTATTATTTTTTTATAAACTTTAATTCTACTTTTACATAATAATGCAAGAAGCATGAGTCCAACGGTTAAAAATCTAATCGCAGTAATTGCTGCTCTGGCAGCAGGTGGTCTGGTAGTTTATGGGTTTGAATACTTGATTCATGTATTGTTTCCTTACCCGGGAGACATTGACCTTACCAGTCAAGATTCTCTCAAATCATATATGTATGATGTCAGTGATGGAAGTCTGGCACTTTTAATTTTAGCACATGGTTTTGGCGCGTTTACTTCAGGATGGGTCATAGGAAAACTCGGAGTCCAGAATAAACATTTCCTTGGTTTGATCACAGGATTAATACTGACCCTTTCCGGTGTGTTGAATTTAGTTGTGCTGCCTCACCCGATCTGGTTTTCCATTGCTGACACATGTGTTTTTCTCCCTTTGACCCTATTGGGTTTAAAGTTTACAGCGCAGATGGCAAAAACTACTTAATTGTATTTTTTCACTTCAAAACTCAATTATATTATGAACACAAAAATGATTGTAGGCGCTTTAGTCGGTGGACTATTGGTATTTGTTTGGCAGTTTTTATCTTGGACCATGTTAAACCTGCATGGTTCCGGTCAAAAATATACGGCAAATCAGGATTCCATTCTTAATTATCTTGGCACTCAATTGCAGGAGGAAGGTACTTATTTTTTACCTACTTATGCTCCGGGCGCTTCTCAAGAAGATCAACAAAAATTAATGGAAACAATGGCCGGAAAACCCTGGGCTCAGATTTCCTATCACAAATCTATGAATACTGCCATGGGAATGAATATGGTCAGAGGATTTCTGGTAGATGTTTTTGCGGTAATGCTACTCATCTGGCTGTTATCAAAAATACCAGGCCTTACTTTCCAGACAGCCATAACATCAAGCATAGTGGTAGGTGTCATAGGATATCTTACCACAGAGTACACCAATTCCATTTGGTTCGAAAACAATTCAGTACCAGATCTTATTGACGCTATCGTTTCCTGGGCCATTTGTGGCACTTGGCTGGGCTATTGGCTTAGAAAATAAAAATCTCAGGGAATATTTTTCAGAAAACCATGTTTTAATCATTAAAGCATGGCTTATTTAACTTTTGATAGAAACAAATAATACACGTATTTGTATCTATTAGGACAATCATATTTGTTTAACACGGTAAAGTGAATATTAAAGTCAAATAAAATTTTACCTTACCTCATTATTCAATATTACATTCAAAATATGAAATATTACAAATTAGTTTTTCTATGTGCGTTATTTATTCTAGAGACCAATCAGATACACAGTCAATGCAATAGAGCAATTGACTCTTTGGTACTCGTCAGTATCTTTATTAACTGTCAGGGCACTGGCTGGACCAATAAAACAAATTGGCTTGTCCCGGGTAAAGCTATTTCTACCTGGTATGGTGTAAAACTTAACACATCAGGCTGTGTAGAATCATTTACAATGTTAAGCAATAAAATGAATGGTGCATTACCTGATTCTATTGGAATGTTAAAATCATTAAAAATACTTACCCTTTCCAACAACAATCTGAGCGGTAATTTGCCGGCATCAATGGGTGGTCTTTTAGCCCTGGAAGATTTAAATCTCTCATCCAATAAACTAAACGGCCCTATTCATGCATCTTTTGGAAATATGGTAAATCTTAAAAGAATGCTGCTAAACCTCAATAATTTCAGTGGTAATTTACCCTTTGCACTAGGCAATTTAAAGAAATTGGTTACCCTTCACCTACATCAGAATAATTTTAATGGACCCATTCCTGCAAATCTGGGAAACCTTACTATGCTGGATGAACTCTTAATATCTCAGAATCAATTGAGTGGTAGTATTCCGCCACAATTGGGAAATATGATCACATTACGGTCATTGATTCTTTCACAAAACAAACTGTCTGGAAGTATACCATCGGAAATAGGAAATATGACCAATCTTTCCTTTCTTTACGCAGACGAAAACCTATTTACAGGCGCTATACCTTCACAAATAGGAAATATGACCAATCTGAAGGAAATATGGCTTCATAAAAATCAGTTGACCGGAAATATTCCTACAGAAATAGCTAGCCTGACCAAACTTCAAAAGATACTTCTCAATGATAATAAGTTGTCAGGCTCGATTCCGGATAATATCGGCAATCTTTCAAATTTAATAAGTCTCCATCTTTCTACCAATATGCTGACAGGAATTATACCTCCATCGATAGGCACCCTTACCAACACCATCAGTTTATTGCTTGGAAACAATATGATTTCAGGATCTATTCCGATTTCGTTAGGAAATATGAAGTCTCTGATAAATCTCGATTTGATCAACAATAAAATTTTGGGGGAAATTCCATCTTCTTTTGGGAATTTGTCAAACCTAAAAAGGATATATTTACAAAATAATATGCTGGAAGGTTGTTTCCCTACTTCAATGGAGAAATATTGTTTGCTTTCAGAAAGTGATAATGTAAGCACCGTCGGTTACAACTTCAGGCAAAATAAGAATCTTATTTTTGAGGGCGATTTTGGCAGATGGTGTGCGGGAGAAGGCAGGGCAAAAGCTGAGATAATATCAAACGCGCCGCTTTGCGAAGGGTCAAATTTGACACTCAATGGATCAGGAGGATTAATTTTTAATTGGTCCGGGCCACAAGGGTACAACTCTGTTCAGCAAAATACTGTAATATCTTCTGTAAACTCAGATCAGTTTGGAAAATATACTTTGATTGTGATCAATGAAAATAAATGTACCGACACCACTTCTACTATTATACAATCTATAGGCTTAGTTTCTGCATCCGGTAATGGTCCTGTTTGTGAAGGGGTTACCATTGAATTAAAAGCAGATGGTGGTCTTTCTTATCAATGGTCAGGACCTAACGGGTTTAGCTCCTCATTGCAGAATCCTGTTATAATGAATGCAAAACCCGAAATGGAAGGACCATATACGGTGGAGATTAAAGCCAATGATTGCACCATCATAAAAAATGTTAATATTGAATTTGTAAAAACAGCCGATATTAGCAGCAATAGTCCTGTTTGCGAAGGCGACACGATACAATTAAATGTCACGAACGGTGTAGCAGTAAGTTGGACAGGACCCAATAGTTTTATATCGGACAAAAAATCCCCGGTCATCCCCGTGTCCACACTTAAAAGCGATGGAAAATATGTAGCGGTCATTAAAAATGCAGACAACTGTATCTTTTCGCTTAATATAGATGTTGTGATTTCGAAAAGAGATATACCCGACTTTCCTGATTTTAATGGTCTCTGTGAAAATGCATCACCGCTGGATTTACCTGGACTGATCGACAACTATTCAGGTACATGGCATGGCGCGGGTGTAAGCACAAATGGTCAAAATCAGGTTTTTAGCCCCTTCGGATTAAAAGGACTTCAAAGTCTTGAATTCGTGCCCATAAGTGATGGCAAATGTGTTGGCCCTTTGAAAACAGACATTTTTATTAGTTTTCTCAGCATTAGTGCTATTGAGCAAAATCCTTCTATCGATGCTGGTGATTCAAACGGTGTCATTTTACTACAACCTGAAGGCAATACGGTTGGGTTGACCATTACATATGAAGGGACCTTCGTCGGAACACTAAAAGATGTATCGCCTGCTCCAATAGAAATTAAAAATCTTTCTTCGGGGGATTATCTGATTACTGCTACAGATATTTATGGATGCGTAGATACTGCGTTCACATCCGTCCGTTACCTTAGACCTTTTTATTTTATACCAAATATTGTAGCCCCTGAATCTGATTCTGAAAACAATAGATTTTATCTCAAAGGATCTAATATTTTTTCATATGACCTTTCGGTATATGACCGTTGGGGTAATCCTGTGTTTGATGATAAAAATATGATGATAAACGATAGAAACACCGCGTGGATTCCCACCATAAATGATAAAGGAGTATTCGTTTATATACTGAAGTTGGAAACCATAGAAGGAATAAAAGTTGCTTATGGTTCCATTACGGTAATTTAGAAAAATATGTTTTACATTTGCCGATGTAAACGACCAGAGATTTTATCAAATATCGAGATATCAAATCTGGAATTGTTCTGTGGTTAAGTCAAATTTACTTTGAATGGAATATCAAATGATAAAAACGGAGCAGAAAGCGCTCGACATCAATCTTAATGACCCGATATATGGTACATTTGCTGAAATAGGTGCAGGACAGGAAGTAGCTAGAAATTTTTTTCAGGCAGGAGCTGCTGCAGGTACCATAGCAAAGACCATGTCAGCTTATGACAAAACGTACTCAGATGCCATTTATGGAGACGAACCCACCGGAAGATATGTATCAGAATCCCGTTTATACAAAATGCTGGACCATGAGTGGGGATTGATGGAGGAAAGACTAAGCACGACAAGACCCGATGCCACTTTTTTTGTTTTTGCTGATACTGTACAAGCCATCAATTATACCCGAACCATAAAAGGCAACGGATGGATGGGCCTTAGATTCAGACTTACTCCTGACGGACCTTTAAATGATATGGTACTGCACGTAAAAATGCTTGACACCAACAACAGATTACAGCAAGAAGCGATCGGTGTTTTGGGCGTCAACATGATATACGCCTGTTTTTACCACAATGATGATCCTGAAAAAATGGTAAGGTCGCTGGTAGATAATATCAAAGACAGAGTATCCATTGATCTTTTACGTATAAACGGAGACGATTTCAATTATTTTGATAAACGACTTTTATCTCTGTACCTCGTTTTACATAAATTAACTTCAGTAGCAATGTTTGATGTGAACAGAACAAGTATACACTCATCTGAATTTTTGTATCGTGAATCACTGATGGTCATAAGAGGTAATTTTCGACCACCAACAATTGTTACCCTTGATGTAATAGAGTCTAGCTATGCCCAGTTTAAAGAAGAGTCGGCGCTCCCCGATGATAAACTTAATCTGATGATGGAATTGACATTGGATTACCTAAGAGGAGAAAACGGACAAATCAATGAAAATGATTTCCTTCAGCGCGGAGATATGTTGTGTGCTTTGGGATATAAAGTGCTTTTATCTGATTGCGCCAACCATGAAATGCTAATCAACTACCTGAGCGATTATAAAATTTCTAATCTTGGACTTGTGATCGGTTCACGTGAGTTAAAGAAAATCATCACGGATAAGTTCACCCAAAATCAGGATGGCAGACTTTTAGTCGCTTTTGGAGAATTATTCAGCCAAAACATTAAAATTTATGTATATCCTGCACTGGATAATTCAACAGGGGAAATCATGACGGCAGATAACATGGCTGTTCCGGAAGGTATCAAGTTTCTCTATCAATACCTTTTGGATAGCAAACAAATCGTACCTGTTTATAGATATAACAAGGATATTCTCCATGTATATCCTCAGACAGTTTTAAAAGACATAAAAGACAATAAAGTTGGATGGGAATCCTATGTGCCGGATTCATTGGTCTCTCTTATCAAAGAAAAAGAATTATTTGGATACACCAGTGACTAATTTTTTTTCTAATATTATTATAAAAACGTAATTATTTAGGTCAATGCCCTGTAGGGGCAAAATATTGGTAACGACGGGTGAAGCACGACGGAAAAAGTAAAAAAATATTAGTTTTTGGTGCTAGTTTTGCCTTAAAGATGCAAAAATCGTATCAAAATTTTTTCATTTGTCTAAGCAGCTAAATAATTACAAAAATACTTAAATTTTAAACAGCTACCGTGGCTATAATAATTTTTATTACTCATCTTTTAGTAAAAAACGCAAAAGTAAATGAGAAACAAAAGTACTCTTTTTGCATGGAATAATTAATGAAATTTGATTTGAAAATGAGCAATATGTTTAAAAGTGTAGAATCATTCGAGATGTACGAATAGAATGCATCAAAAAATTATGAACTCGTTAAAGAAAGGATTTCGCCTTAGAACTTGGATGGAAAAGGCGTTGTGGCGTCCAATTGGAACGAGATATATGATGAGTAATATTTGTAAATTTGAAGATCAAAAAGAGTTATCTCCCGGATTTTTATACAACTTTGAGTGGCACAATCAAAAAACACTCCTTTTAATGGTATATCACTTTTTTTATTAATCATAGAACATGGAATCATTCCATCACCCAATATTTCCTATCCTCAACAATTTGAACTATATTTCTTACTTTTGCACCCGAATCAATAATTGAGAATTATATACTATTATTTCCCAATCCAATTACTTTATTCACATAATATAAACCATACCTAAATGAATACTACATTCTTAAAAAAATTGGACCTTCACAAAAAAAACGAAGGTACTTGGACAGGACAAAAATCTTTAAAGTCTGACACTTATCTCGAATCATTTTCTCCTGTAGATGGTGAGTTAATAGGCAGCGTATCCGTGACATCGAAAAAGGATTACGAAAAAGTCATCAAAACAGCCCAAAAAGCATTCGCAGAATGGCGAGAAATTCCCGCTCCAAAACGTGGCGAAATCGTACGCCAATATGGTGACGAACTCCGGAAATACAAAGCTGCATTAGGCCAACTCGTATCCTACGAAATGGGAAAATCTCTCCAAGAAGGACTCGGAGAAGTGCAGGAAATGATTGATATCTGTGATTTTGCAGTAGGATTATCTCGTCAGTTGTATGGACTTACCATGCATTCTGAGCGACCATTGCATCGTATGTATGAACAATATCATCCACTAGGTATCGTAGGGATCATTTCGGCTTTCAATTTTCCAGTAGCCGTTTGGTCTTGGAATGCTATGATTGCTATGGTATGCGGAGACGTATGTGTATGGAAAGCCAGCGAAAAAGCACCACTTTGTGCCGTAGCTTGTCAGAATATATTGCATAAAGTACTTAAGGCCAATAAAGTATCTGAAGGTGTGAGTTGCATCATCACTGGAGATTATAAGGTGGGAGAATGGATGACCCAAGACAAAAGAGTACCATTAGTTTCTGCCACAGGTAGTACTAGAATGGGCAAAATAGTAGGCGCCGCTGTAGCAGAAAGACTAGGAAGAAGCTTACTTGAATTGGGTGGAAACAATGCCATCATCGTGACTGAATCTGCTGATCTTAACCTTGTACTCACGGGAGCACTTTTCGGAGCTGTGGGTACTTGTGGTCAGCGATGTACTTCTACCAGAAGGCTCATCGTCCACGAAAGTATGTACAATGAAGTCAAAACCAAACTCACCAAAGCATATACACAATTGAAAATTGGTAATCCTCTAGATAGCAAAAATCATGTTGGGCCATTGATCGATAAAATGGCGGTGGATGCTTATACAAATGCGCTTCAAGCAGCTGAAGAACAAGGCGCAAACATTCTTGTAGAAGGTGGTGTACTCAAAGGCAAACACTACGAAAGTGGATGTTACGTCAAACCATGTATCGTCGAAGCAGAAAACAATATGCCGATCGTCCAGCATGAAACTTTTGCACCTATTTTATATCTGCTAAAATATAAAGGTAACGTAGAAAATGCCATCGCTATCCAAAACGACGTACCGCAAGGATTATCTTCGGCCATCATGACCACAAATCTTCATGAAGCAGAAAAATTCCTTTCTTACGCAGGATCAGACTGTGGTATCGCCAATGTGAATATTGGTACTAGTGGTGCTGAAATCGGTGGCGCTTTCGGTGGTGAAAAAGAAACAGGTGGCGGCCGTGAATCAGGATCTGATAGCTGGAAAGCATATATGCGCAGACAGACCAATACCATCAATTATGGTAAAACCTTGCCATTGGCACAAGGGATTAAGTTTGATTTGTAGGATAATGATTTATTAATATTTCAGAAAGACATTTTGACCATAAAATAATGGTAGAAATGTCTTTTTTTTTAATACCTTTTCCAAATGCATATCACATCCAAACTTTCCTCCACCCAAACCACTATTTTTACAGAGATGTCGGCTTTAGCTGCACAGTATGACGCACTCAACCTTGGACAAGGGTTTCCTGATTATGATCCACCATCTGCTTTGCTTGATTTGGTAGTAAAATATACGCGTGACCATAAACATCAATACGCTCCTATGGCAGGAGTTCTGGTTTTACGTGAGATTATAGCGCAAAAAATGGGACATGCCTACGGACAATACATCAACCCACAAACAGAAATTACCATCACTGCCGGAGCTACACAAGCCATTTTTACAGCCATCACCGCTTTGGTTCATGCTGGAGACGAGGTTATCATCTTCGAACCCGCTTATGATTGTTATCGGCCTACGATAGAGTTGGCAGGTGGAAAGACGGTAGTTTATACCATGGAAGCGCCAGATTTTAAGATCAATTGGCAGTTGGTGGCAGCTATGGTGTCAACTAAGACCAAGATGATCATCATCAATACACCACATAATCCTACAGGTACTATCCTAAAAGCGGATGATTTACTACAATTGGCACGGATAGTTAAAGGTACGGACATCATTATCTTGAGTGATGAAGTCTATGAACACTTAGTCTATGATGGTGTGCCACATGAGAGTGTAATGAAGTATCCGGAATTATTCCAACGCAGTATTTCTATATTTTCATTTGGTAAGACTTATCATTGTACAGGTTGGAAAGTAGGGTATTGTATCGCTCCTGAATACCTTATGAATGAAATTCGAAAAGTGCATCAATGGAATGTATTCAGTGTCAACTCTTTTGTACAGTATGCTTTGGCAGAATTTATGGAAGACGAGCAACAATATTTATCCCTTCCCCAATTTTACCAACAAAAAAGAGATTATTTCTATAATATCTTGAGTTCTACTCGTTTTAAGCCATTAAAATCAGAGGGTACATTTTTCCAATTGTGTGATTACAGCGACATCAGTGATCTTGATGATGTATCTTTTGCAAAGGAGATTACTACAAAATATGGCGTAGCTTGTATTCCTATTTCCGTCTTCTACGCTGATAAGCGACAAGATAAATTGATAAGATTTTGTTTTGCAAAAACTGAAGGACTTTTGAAAGCAGCAGGTGAAAAATTAAAACAATTTAGTTGATAGTTTTTTCGACCATTCCTCTCACGATCAGATACTGAGCGATCATATAGGTAGACATGATTCCATATTCAATACCCATAAAGGAATCACCAAATTTCGAAACGGCAATCAAAGCATCTGAAATCATAAACAAAATAACTCCTGCGACTACAGGGAAATACCAATGAACGTTACTCCTTCTTATTAAAGCAGATATAACCATAAGAGAAATCGCTGCTGTATACGATGCCACGGGAATTCTCATCTCACCTAGGCCACTCCATAAGTAGATGATCACAAAGATACTTACTAAAATAACAGGCAAACTTCTATATGAAATTTTAGTTGGATCAGTGATTTTATCTTTAAGGAATGTAATGGTATAAAGTATTTGCATGATTAAAAAACAACTAAGGCCGATCAGAAAAAAATCTTCACCATTAAACATCAGAAAAATATCCCCAAAAAGCGCAAAGATCATAGCCAATAAAAAAGTATTCGATTGTTTTTTTGACGAGCTTATATAAAAACCTAATAGACTAGCCATAATCATTGGTTTACTAACCACTCGATATTCTGTAAGCCAGGTAAAAAACAATAAATTCAATATAAATATAATACTGTAAAAAAAAGTAAAAGACTTGTATTTAAAAGAAATCATAAGTTGAATAGTTAAAAATGCAATGTAATTATTTTTATCTAAAATTTTCGTTAAAAGTAGTTCTTTTTAACATAACTAATTACTCTTATTGAATCAATTTATTTTTTTTTTGAAAACAAAAATGCTTTATTTTTTTGTATGAATTTAAGCAATAAAATAGAGTAATTTTATATATAAAAATTAATGTAAAGTATAATCTACTAATGCTTAGGCGTAAAAGAATTACTTTTTTATTTGAACTGTAAAATTTGCTATCTATTTGAAAATCAACAAAATGTAAAATAATATACATTTGATTTTTTTTTTAATTTGTTATGGGGGTTTTATTATATATTTGTGTCCGAATAGCGGATTGAAAGAGAAGATGTAAAATATCGCTTTTGAATATCCTGAAGAATTTAGCACTTAAAAAAAGAGAAAAGGGTAATTCCTTAGAAAACTATTTATAGCTTTTCATCAGCATATATTCTTAAAAAAGCATCATTTTTCAAATTTTAAATCATCACTTTTTCAATTCAATTTTGATTCTAAATGTTAATTCATTTAGGATCATATATATAGATTAAGTCGAGTAAACTTAGTCCCGTTTGTTGGAATAAATGTATTTTTATATTGTATCGAATCAAAAGAATTCCGAGCTTTCGATTCGTGTTTAAGTGAACCTAAAAATTTGAGAATGAAAATCCTGTACTCCTTGAGTACTTTTTTGCAATTTTTGCAGGAAAGTAAAACTAATGCTTTTATAAGCAATTTAAACAGTCACCATCTTCAGGTACTGCTCCTTTCAATAATAGTTTCCTGTTTTAGTTTGCATCTGAATGCAAGCTGCACTACGTGTGTAAACAACAAAATCACAAATGGAGGCTTTAATACAAATACGACCGGATGGATTTCAGCTAATGGCAACTTTACTGCTGATAACCCTTATCCTCAATGTAGTACTGCCAAAAATGCCATGATTCAACATACTAGTGGGACGGCACAATTCTATCAGAATGTCACCGGCATCGCTGTTGGTTCACCGGTAGAATTAAGTTTTTGGGCTGGTGTCCACAATAATTCATTCAACGCAAAATTTGGTTTAGAATTTTATAATGGTAGCACCTTTTTGTCAGAATCTAAAGTACAGATAGACAAAATATTAGGAGGCAGCCCAAGTATGCAATATTATACAATAAATGCAGTGGTACCACCAAATACTACGGCCGTACGGGTCATAGGCTCTACTACAGGTGATTGGTTAAAAGTGGATGAAGTATGCTTACAAGCTGAAAGTCCTTGTGTTAATTTTGCTGCTTTGGCTCAATCAGATATCAATTTAGTAAAAACACGTACTATTTCTAATGAAGTCAATTGTAATAATGGGTCACCGGACAGAGTACTTTGGTTGGATTGTATTCTTGATAATACATCTGGAGGTACATCAGGTAATCTTAAATATTGGAAAATAATTTCTGGAGGAAACTTTAAGGAATATTGCAATGGCACAGCATATATGGAAATGCGTGTACAGAACGTTGTAAATGCAAACTATAAATTTGATGTATCAGTTATATTTACAGGCCGTACATATACTGTACCGTCTGGCAGTCCGCATTTAGATGGATGTACATCCGCTGCTACGAGCAACTGGTATTATTACACTACTACCAATGGCTCTTTGATCGGTGTGGATGGATTGGCAGGAGCTGTTTTATCTTTCAGCAGAAAAGGCCCTTCTTTCCAATTGGGAACAAATGCAAGTTTATTTGGTACAAATGGTACCTTCGGTGCTGCAGGTTGGATTATGTATAATATAATTACACAACCTGCAGGTGTTACCCTACAGTCAGGATGTGACGCGGATTTAAATTTCTTTTTATCAGGAGGTAATCTTACATCGGCACAATCTACGGTTTGTGGCAGTTTCTGTGCAGGAACTTCCACTACTCTCAATGGATTTGCTGCCGGAGGAAAGCCCGGTTATACATATTCATGGAGTAACAGCTTAGGCACTGGTCAAAATAAAACAGTGACTCCGATTGCCACAACAACATATACCGTTACAGTTACAGATACACAAAACTGTACATCTACAAGTGCAGTGACAATTACTGTAAATCCTAGCCCAACTGTTTCTGCTGGAGCAGATGCTACCATATGTACAGGTCAATCTATCATTTTAACAGCAAATGCATCAAGCGGCACAAGTCCTTATACCTATGTATGGTCAAACGGACTTGGCACTGGAGCAAGTAAAACGGTTTCCCCTGCTGTATTAACTACTTATACAGTCACAGTGACAGATGCAAAAGGTTGTACTGCCACTGACAATGTCATAGTTTCTGTCGGTAACGCTATAAATGCTACCGCTACTGGTGGTGAAGTATGTCTAGGAAAAAATATTACCATAAGTGCCTCAGGTTCTGGAGGTGTAGGTCCGTATATTTATATATGGAGCGATGGTTTAGGAAGCGGAGCAAGTAAATCGGTCAGTCCTGCTGCAACAAAAACATATACTGTAACCGTGGAAGACAGTAACGGGTGTAGTAAATCGGCCAATGCTGTAGTAAACGTCAATCTTCCACCCACAGCATCTGTTACCGGCAATAATCTTATATGCGCTGGTCAAAATACACCACTTACAGCATCAGGGGCAGGTACTGGAGGTAGTTATACCTGGAGCAATGGCGCCACAACTTCTGTAATAAACGTAGCTCCAACAACTAACAGTGCATATACAGTTACAGTCACAAATAATAAAGGATGTACTGCAACATCTTCTATAAGTATTACTGTAAAATCTACCCCAACAGTCAATGTTGGGGCGGACATAAATCTGTGTACTTTGGATGAAGAAATAATAAATTCAATTGTCACCAATGTAACCACATGCGGTACGCCTGGTTCAAATGATTGTAACCATGTATTGAACGGCACAACCGGGTGGGTAGAAAGTCCTGAAGCCGCTGCTACCTGCGGTGACAATGCCGGTACTAAACTTTGGACCAAGTCAGGTCAAGGCACTTCATCTGTTACCTTGGATTTTGGTACCAATGTACCATCAGGAACTACTATTTGTGTTCGTATGAAATTTGAACATTGTTCAAATACGTCATCAACACAATCTGATGCAAAAATTCAAAGATCTTTGTTAGCAAGCTCGGGATATGCAGATGTCATTGCATCAAAACTATTCTCGACAACAACTTATACGGAGTACTGCTATACACTTACTGCAGATACAAGATACGTAAGGGTTACAGACAATGGTAAATGTTCCTTTAGGGTAGATTATGTCAAATTTATGACCCCGGATACATATAATAACAGCATCACTTATGCTTGGAATGGCCCGGGAATTGTGGGATCAACTTCGGGGCCATCTATCATTGTAAATCAGGGAGGTACTTATGTACTCGTTGTCACTGATTGCGGTGGATGTTCAGCAAGTGATGCCATAAATGTAAATGTTAATAGTAATGTGACAGCTAATGCGGGATCTGATAAATCCGTTTGTCCCGGATCAAGCGTAACATTGACCGCAACACCAGTCTCCGGAGCCTCCTATGAATGGCGAACATCCAGTTCCAATACGGTAATCTCTGCTGCGCAAAATGTTACAGTCTCACCAACCCAAAATACAACATATATCCTCAAAGTGATAAAAAATGGTTGTGATGCCACAGATGCTGTAGATGTTACAGTTGGCCAAATTCCAGTGGCATCAATTACAGGTTCAAATACTTTATGTTCTGACAATATTGTGCCTACTACTTTGATAGCTGCAGGTGGTACATCTTATCTATGGAGTACCGGTGAAACAACCGCCACAATAGATGTGGAACCAAATGTAACCACAACGTATACAGTTACAGTTACTAATGCCACAAATTGTACAAGCACGGCAACTAAAATTGTCAAAGTCATCGCATGTTCAGGTCAAATATGTTTTAACGGGGCAAATAATGTTTCTGCTACTGCAAACTGGACGGTAATGTTTGACATAGACCCTGCAAATGACAGGGTAAAAATAAGGGCTACTCTTTCCAAAAATTTTGTAGATAACACCTATGGTTCCACTGTTATAGGATGGCCAGGAGGTCATTCATTTAGTCAACTGGTAGGGTCAGATCATTTAATATTATCTATGCTGGATGGCAATAACGTCAAACGTATGGAAACCAAGCTGGATTATATCACTGCCAGTAATACGGTACCATCAGGCTATAAGTGTTTGGGAGTGTTGGGAGGCGAAGGATCAATGATTCTTGGTAGCTCTTCTGATGTGCTGAGCGTAGTTACTTCAATGGATTACAACTGTAACAATTTTGGGTATGTTCCCAACAATAGTTCTCCACTGTTGACTAATTCGCCTTCGACAAATGCCAATTACACACCAAATGCCACCTATCCAAACTGGATTTATGATGTATGGTATGAAGTAGACGTGAAGCTTTCAGCTTTTGGTGCTGCGGGATTTGGTAAAGTAGGTATCACAGGAGTGCACGCCAGTCCAAGCAAAACCGGAAATAATACAGAATCAGTTACTGAAGGACCTTGTTGTGAGTTGGATGTGACCATTGCTGGAAATGATATTATATGTCCGGGCGGTAACACCACTTTGACCGCTAATTATAATTCTAACACCACTGTTTTTTCGAATGCCATTGCTGATACATATCTGAATGAAGGAAGTGCATCTACAAATTACGGAAGTTGTGACATTCTTTATTCAGGAGCATCTACAGCGTCAAAAAACAGATCTATAGTTAAGTTTGATTTAAACAATGTTCCATCAAATGCGACGATCACTTCTGCTAAAATTGTGCTTGTAAAAACAGGAGGGTCAAACTCAAATGCAACAGATATTGGATTGCATAGAGTTACATCACCATGGACAGAAGGTAAAGGTAAATGTGGTGGTGGAAATGAAACCGCAAACTGGAATCAAAGACAATCAGGTACCAACTGGGGGTCGGCAGGGGGAGATTTTATATCTACTCCTGAGTCTGTAGTATCAGTTGGAGCCAATGCAGCTTATGAATGGACTGCTACTAATTTGGTTCAGGGATGGATTACGGGATCATTTGTAAATAATGGAGTATTAATTAAAATGGTCAATGAAGGTCAGGCCAATCAGAAATTTTATGGCAGCCGAAATGCTAGTAATGTTACGATTAGACCTATGCTAGCTGTTACTTATTCATTGCCACCGGCATCCGTCAACAAAACTTATGCGTGGAGCAATGGTGCTACTACACAGGCTATCAATGTAAACCCATCATCTTCCACAACGTATTCAGTGACTATCACTGAATCGACAGGTTGTAAAGGTGATAAAACCAAAACAGTAAATATAGGTAATCCACCAGTAAGCAGTGCAGTAAATAATGGACCGCTAACCTGTACTTTGACCAGTGTCACGTTAACAGCCAATCCAGCTACCGGGGTTTCTTATCTATGGAGCACCGGAGCAACGACGCGTAATACAACTGTGAGTCTGGCAGGAACGTATTCAGTCACAGTGACCGAGTTAGTGTCATCCTGTACAAGTACAGCTAATACTACTGTGACCGGAAATACACAAATCCCCACAGTGAATGCCGGCCCTGATGTGACGGTTAATTGCCTTAATCCTTCAGCCCAATTGACAGCTTCAGGCAGTGGAACTTTTGTGTGGAATACTGGAGCTACAACTGCCAGCATTTCAGTAATTCCTCAGACCAGCACAACATATACTGTGACAGTCACAGGAAGTAATGGTTGTACTGCATCAGATGCAGTAGTCGTCACTGCCAATAAAGCAAAACCAACAGCAAATATTTCTGCAACCGGAAACAATTGTATCACCCCAGGTGCTCAGCTCTTTGGTAGTGCAAGCGGCGGGACTTCGCCTTATACTTTCAGTTATAGCGGACCAAACGGATTCAACTCACAACAACAAAATCCATTCATTACAAATAATGGAACATATACACTCACGGTTACTGACGCCAATGGATGCACGGATAGTAGGAGTATCGTTATTTTTTCAGAATTTTTACCAATAGTTATTGCGGTATCTACTGATATATGTGCTGGAGAATCAGTTATGCTTACCGCCTCAGGAGGTGTATCTTACCTTTGGGGCAATGGTGCAACCACAGCAGCCATCACAGTATCACCGATAGCATCAACAACATATTTAGTGACCGTAACTTCTGCACAAGGTTGTGTAGGTTCAGGCTCTGCAACAATTACTGTGTATAGCAAACCTGTAATAAACAGTCTGGATGTTGTGCAAAATTCGTCATGTAACAATACAAACAATACAGGCAAAATAACAGTAAATGCAACAGGACAAGCCGGGCTTACCAAACAATATAGAATCAACGCAGGCCCATGGCAATTAAATAATATATTTGAAAATCTGAGTAATGGTATTTATAATGTTGAAGTAGCGTACACGGCTAGGTTGTGTTTTTCAGACCCTTCTCAGGCCACTATTTCATCAGTACCAGGCTTGGTAGCCGTGGCTGAAGATGATAAAACCGTTTGTGCCAATACAACATTTAATTTGTCTGCTTCTGCTTCTGGAGGCACTTCGCCATATACTTATGCCTGGAATAACGGTATGACAGGCAGCCCAATCAATGTATCAGGTATTGCTGTCACAACAACATATACAGTCACAGTTACGGACGCCAAAGGTTGTACAGCTACTGATAATATTGTTATAAATCTCATCCCTCCTCCATCATCAGGTATTTCAGGCCCAGATCAGGCATGTGCCAATGATTTTGTTATATTTGCTGTCAATCCTCCTATACCGGGAGCCTCTTATATTTGGAATTTTAATGGCGGGGTAACGGCAAGTGGCAATACAAACGGCATTACAGAATCCGTTAAATGGGCTTCAACATTTGCAAATACTTTCAGAACTGTGTCCTTGACCATTCTTAAAGATAACTGCCCTGTTACTTATGTAAAACAGATATACATAAAGGAATCAGTAATATTGAATACTCCCGGACTATTTGATGTTTGTCAGGGTGGTGCTGTACAGGTTGGGCCAAATCCAAATGACCCAAATCAGGTATCTTCAGGGGCAACATTCTTATGGACACCAAATTTATTTTTGACCAATAATACGGTGGCACAGCCTATATCCACACCACCATTTGATATAGTATACACACTCACAGCTACAATTAACGGTTGTATCACAAGCAAACAGGTGAATGTAAATGTTGATGTAAATCTTAACCCAATAGCAGATGCAGGACCGGATGAGTCCCTTTGTCTGGGTAATTCATTAATAATAGGCGGAAGTCCGACAGCAACACCACCTCCAGGAGGTGCTATTCAGGGCGTAGTATGGTCTCCTGCACAAGGTTTAAACAATAAATTGCTTCATAATCCGACTGCGTCTCCTGTAGCCAATACAACATATCAGGTGATAGTTGTGGCTACTTCTGGATGCTCGGATACAGCATATATGAATCTGACAGTTTTACCTAAACCATCTGTAACTCTAGCAGCAAGTCCATTGGAATTGTGTAGTGGAGGTTCTTCAGTGCTGACAGCAACACCTTCAGGAGGAACTGCACCATATACAGTTAGTTGGAGTAATTCCTTGGGTACAGGTTTAACTAAAACTGTAGTACCTATCATAAATTCGACTTACACAGTAACTGTAACTGATGCCAATAGTTGCTCAGCAACAGCCACGGTTGCCATTATTGTTAATCCTAAACCTACTGTAAATGTAGTAGTTAATCCAGCTACGGTCTGTATCGGCGAATCCAGTTCTCTTCTGGCTATAGGCGGGGGAGGTACATCGCCATATACATTTGAGTGGAGCAATAATTTAGGGTTAGGGGCTTCAAAAACAGTTTTCCCTGTTGTAAATACAACATATACTGTAACTATCACGGATTCCAAAGGATGTACGTCTTCAAAAACAACCACTGTAAATGTGGAGCAAAAAGCAAAAGTAGGTGATTTTGTTTGGCATGATATAAATGGTAATGGTATCCAAAATATTGGTGAGCCAGGACTAAATGATATAACTGTATCATTATATAATGCAGCCAATAATCAGTTGGTAGCCTCTACGTCAACGGCTTCCAAAGATGAAGATGACGGATACTATGAGTTTGAAGTATGTAAGGGTACTTATTATATAATATTTGGCACTTTGCCTACTTATGTGAGAACAACAGCAAATGTTCCTTCAGATGACACAAAAGATAGTGATGCTGACCCAAATACCGGAAAAACTTCAAATTTTGTTTTAAACCCGGGAGACAATAACTCTACAATAGATGCAGGTTATTACAAATTGGCAACAATGGGAGATTTTGTTTGGTTTGATGCAAATGCAAATGGTATTCAGGATGGGGAAATAGGGGTATCTGGTATTCAGGTTAATCTTACAGGCGTAGCAGGTGACGGTACATTGGTAAATTTAAATCAACCTACCAATGGAAGTGGTTTTTATTTATTTTCAAACCTGAAACCAGGAGTTTATACTGTACAGGTGATTAAACCTTTGGAATATTTATTTTCACCTGCCAATGTAGGTGGTGACGATACAAAAGATTCAGACAGTGATCCCGGAACAGGCATAATGCCATCAGAAACGCTGACAAGTGGAGAAGACAACAGGACATATGATGCAGGATTGTTCCCATCTATAGATCTTGAAATTGAAAAGACTTTCATCAGTGCAGTTCCGAAATTAAATGGTTCTTACGATGTGACATATTCTATTATAGTAAATAATCTTGGCGGTCCGGGTCGTTATGATCTTACTGATAATCAAGGTTTTGATAGTGATGTTATTATTAATAGTTCATCCTTTACGAGCAACGCACCTGCTAATTCGGGATCAGCGTTAGTGGGTTCAGGAATATGGAGTTTAGCAAATGAACAGCCTATAAATGCATATGGTACTCATACCTATACATTGGTTGTAAACGTTACGGTAAATCTTTCTGACAATGTAGGAAATAACATTTACAACGCATGTGCTTCACAAACACCTATTTCCGGTCAGGGATTATATAATAAGGCAAAAGTTTATGTGAATGATATTCTCAAAGACGAAGATGATGCATGCGGAAATTTACCAAATGTGACGCTGGTGAAAAACTTTGTGGGAGTAAATCCAAATGCAAACGGATCTTTCACCGTGACATATGCAATATTGGTTAATAATAACGGTGGTGTAACCGGTACATATAGCCTGAAAGACACACCTCTATTTGACAATGATGTCACAATTCAAAGCGGAAATTACAGTGGTCAGGCCAATGGAGTCATGAATACTTCAGGCTCTACTATATTAGCAACAAATGCAAATATAGCAGTGGGTGCAACTCACCTATACAATATCACCTTTAGCGTTCTGCTTAACCTTGCACTTGGTTCACAGGATGGAGGAGACAATTTCTACACTCCATGTGCAATATCAGGAAACGGGCCGGGCAGCGGACCTGGTCAGGGCTTGTACAACAAAGCAGAACTGGACAGAACAGGTGATGGAATCACAGACCTCACAGATGATGCCTGCGGAGATTTACCAAATGTTACCTTGAGAAAAGACATAGTGAGTGTCGCCCCTGGCGCAGGTCTTACATATAATGTGAGTTACAACATTATAGTGGGTAATACTGGTGGTGCAACGGGAACTTATAGTTTAAAAGATTTGCCATTGTTTGACAGCGATGTGGTAATATTGAGCGGGACGTACAGTGGTCAGGCCATAGGTATTATGAACACAACTGGTAGCACTACTTTAGCAACAAATACCAGCATAGCAGCCGGAGCTACCCACAATTATACAGTGACATTTAATGTAAAATTACAATTGGAACCGGGATCCAATGATCCTGGCAACAATATCTATACTTCATGTGCGGTATCCGGCAATGGACCGGGCAGTGTAGCTGGACAGGGTTTGTACAACGTAGCAGAATTGGACAGGACTGGGGACGGTATTACAGATCTTACAGATGACGCTTGTGGAGACTTACCTTTTGTTACAATGGTCAAAGATTTTGTTAGTATTACACCAAAAAATAATGGATCCTACACAGTAAACTATCAGATCAGAGTTACCAATATTGGTGGTGCTACAGGACAGTATTGGTTGAAAGATACGCCTTTGTTTGATGATGATGTGGTGATCAACAGTGGTACATACAGCGGACAGGCTAATGGGGCAATGAATACATCCGGATCAACAATCATTGCAACAGGAGTAAGTATAAATGCGAACGCTACCCATACCTATAATATATCCTTTAATGTCACCTTAAATCTGGCACCTGGTTCACCCGGGACCGGAGACAAGATATATACTCCTTGTGCTGTTCGGGGTAATGGTCCGGGCAGTGGTCCGGGTCAGGGTTATTACAATCTGGCTGAGTTGGACAGAAATGGAGATAACATTACAGATTTGGCTAACGATGCTTGTGGAGATGACCCTATCACAATGGTTAAAAACTTTTTGAATGTAATTCCACTGCCGGATGGTTCGCATTACGTAAGATATGAAATCGTAGTTAAGAATGTGAGTGGTACTACATCAACCTACACTTTAACAGATTATCCGTTATTTGATGATGATGTGACTATTAATGCATGGGACTATACTTTTATTGATGTAAATGGTGGATTTGGCTCAGGGCCGTCCTTTTTAGGTACACCACTTATTCCGATCAATCTAGGTACCCGTACTATCACGGATGAAAATACTCATATTTATACATTAGGTTTTAATGTAACTTTAGATTTAAAATCTGGATCTACTGATGGGGGAGATAATATTTATACACCTTGTACCGTGCCGGGTGATGGACCAGGCAGTAAGCCGCTTCAGGCTTTATATAACCGAGCAGAATTGGAGATTACTGGCGACGGCATACCTGATATTATAAATGATGCCTGTGGTGACATACCGAATGTAACAATGATCAAGAACTTTGTAAGTGCCACGCCAAATGCGAACGGCACCTACAATGTAACATACCAGATATTAGTAGGAAATAGTGGTGGAGCAACAGGCCAGTATAGTTTGAAAGATACGCCATTGTTTGATAGCGATGTAGTAATATTAAGCGGTACCTATAGTGGTCAGGCCAATGGAAACATGAACACAAGTGGAAATACCACTTTGGCCACCAATATAAGCCTAGGTTTAGGAGTAACCCACACTTATACGGTGAAGTTCATTGTTAGGTTACAATTAGAACCGGGATCAAATGATCCTGGCAATAATATCTACTCACCATGTGCTGTATTTGGTAACGGACCGGGTAGTGGACCAGGACAGGGATTATATAATAGAGCAGAACTGGATAAATCAGGTGATGGTATCACAGACATCACAGATGATGCTTGTGGAGATTTACCAAATGTAACCTTGAGAAAAGACATAGTGAGTGTCACAACTGCCGCAGGAGGCACATATAATGTGAGTTACAATATTATTGTGGGTAATACCGGCGGCACAGCAGGAACTTATAGTTTGAAAGATACGCCTTCATTTGACAACGACATAGTAATTCTAAGCGGCACATATAGTGGTCAGGCCATAGGTAATATGAACACAACTGGTAGCACTACTTTAGCAACAAATACCAGCATAGCAGCCGGAGCTACCCACAATTATACAGTGACATTTAATGTAAAATTGCAATTGGAACCGGGATCCAATGATCCTGGCAACAATATCTATACTTCATGTGCGGTATCCGGCAATGGACCGGGAAGCGGACCTGGACAGGGATTGTATAATAAAGCAGAGCTGGATAGAGGAGCGGATGGTAGCTTTGAGTTGGAAGACGATGCATGTGGTGACCTGCCAAACGTAACGATGTACAAAAATTTCGTAGGTGTAACGCAAAATACCAATGGAAGTTATAATGTAAGCTATGCAATAGTTGTTAATAACAATGGAGGATCAACGGGCACATACAGCCTTAAGGATACACCATTATTTGATAATGATGTGACTATAGTTAGCGGAAACTTTAGTGGAGTTAACAATGGATCAATGAATACAGTTGGATTTACCAGCTTGGCAAATAGTTTGAATATCAGCCAAGGTATAACACACATTTATACGGTAACATTTACGGTGAGATTAAATCTTACTCCTGGTTCAAATGATGGAGGCGATAATATATACACACCATGTTCCATCTTTGGCAACGGACCGGGCAGTGGACCGGGCCAAGGCTTGTACAACAGAGCCGAACTTGACAGGACAGGAGACGGTATCACAGATATCACCGACGATGCATGTGGTGACTTACCAAATATCACATTGGTTAAAAACTTTGTAAATGTAATTCCAAATGCAATCCCTGTTGGATCCTATAAAGTTACCTATAATATTATCGTTAATAATAATGGTGGTGCTGCAGGAACTTACAGTTTGCTAGATACACCATTATTTGATAATGATGTAGTGATACATAGCGGAACATACAGCGGTCAGGCAAATGGAAATATGAATGTTTCAGGGTCCACTGTATTGGCAAACGCTGTACCAATTATTGCTGGATCGACCCATACATATACGGTAATGTTTATAGTGACATTAAATCTGGACCCGAACTCTCAAGATGGGGGAAATAATGTTTATACGAAATGTGAAGTGCCGGGTAATGGACCAGGCAGCACACCACAGCATGGTCTGTATAACAGAGCTGAACTAGACTGGACGGGAGATAATATACCGGATTTGACAGATGATGCATGCGGTGATCTTCCGGGTTCAATTGGTGATTTTGTTTGGGAAGACAGAAATGCAAACGGAATTCAGGATATTGGAGAGCCAGGTATACCTAACGTTTTGGTTAGATTATTTAATCAGTCAAATATTCAGATAAATTCAATGCTCACAGGCCCTGATGGAAAATATTTATTTAGTAATCTGCAGGAAGGAACGTATTCAGTTGGCTTTACCAAACTATTTGGTTATCAGGCTACAACTAGGGATGTAGGTGACGATACCAAAGATAGTGATGCAGATGTAATTACAGGATTGACATCTCCTATATTTTTAAATGCAGGGGAGCAAAATCTTACTATCGACGCAGGATTCTACCGTTTAGCAAGAATTGGAGATTTTGTCTGGGAGGATCGAAATGTCAATGGTCTTCAGGATGGTTTTGAACCCGGTCTACCAGGTTTTAAGGTCAACTTGAGTGGTATTGACGCTAAGGGCGCCATCGTAAATCTTTCTACAACAACTTCTGCATTGGGTATGTACGAATTCACAAATCTGGTCCCCGGAAATTATGTAGTTACGTTTGTAAAACCAGGTGATATTTACATTCCGACGGCGGCAAATTCAGGTTTAGATGATGCAAAAGACAGTGATGCAAATATCATTTCAGAACAAAGTCCTGTGATAGTATTAAGCTCTAGTGAAAACAATACAACCATAGATGCGGGTTATTTCAGATGTGCGAAAGTCGGTGATTATGTTTGGTTGGATAATGGTACAATGGATAATCTTCAGGATGCTGGAGATACTGGATTAAATGGTATTACTGTTGAATTATATTCAACTTCCAATTCTGGGGTTCCATATGAAACGCAATTAACGAAAAATAGTCCTCGTGATGGTAAAGCGGGTTATTATCTATTTGAATGTATGCCTCCGGGTGAATATTTCATAAAAGTCAAAAAGCCGGATCTGTATATATTTGTAACACCAAATCAAGGATTGGATGATACTAAAGATAGCGATATTGTTGATTTTACAAATGAAAAAACATTGAATTTTACAGTTTCTTATGCACAGATTATAGAAGATATCGATATAGGGTTTGACTTTAAACCGCTACCTGTAAATTTAACAAGATTTGAAGGTCGATGGAATAAGGTTGCCGACGTAAATGAATTATCTTGGGAAACAGCATCTGAAATTAACAGCGATTATTTTGATGTCGAAAGAAGCTTCAAAGGAAGCGAATTTAAATCAGTGGGCAAAATAGCTGCAGCGGGTAATTCAAACAGGATAACATTATATGATTTTAATGACAATGACATTAAAGTAAATGGAGTGTATTCTTATCGTCTACGTCAGGTGGATTTTGACGGTACAGAAACGTATTCCAATATTGTAGATGTACTTGTAGAAAGAATAGGTAAATCTGGAGCATTAGTGTATCCTAACCCTGCAGTAGGTCTGGTCAATATTGATCTGGAAGCAAACGAAGGTTCAAAAGTGATAGGGAATATCTATGATAATATTGGCAAGCTAGTGATGAGTGGTTTTATTAATGAAGTGACAGAAGTACAGATTCAGACATATACTGTAGATGTATCAAGGTTAAATCCGGGTGTTTATACTATTATGCTTAATCTGGATGGTATTATTTCAAGTTATAAACTGATTATCTTAAAGTAAATGCTCGATTTATAGGTTTTATAACCTTGAGTTTATAGGTATTTTTTCGGAGAAGGACCCTTGGATAAGGGTCCTTTTTTTTATTACTTTTTTGTAAATAAAATATTATTATGTATTTAGAAGTAGAATAATCTCACCTGAATAATAATAGAACTTCCAAAAAGTGCTAAATACACTGGTATATCTTAAAAAATATTATGTATATTAGCTATTTTAACAAATATTTATTTTTTCAACACAAATAATTATATATTATTGTAAATAATGATATATTTGTCCCTCGAACCAATGTAGTCTTTTAGCATAAGCACTTTTTCAGAGAATGATATAGCCTGATTTTTAAATATTAAAAATTAAGCTCCATGAAATCATTCAAATTACATTTGCTCTTATTATTACTTCCTTTATTGGGTATATCTCAAACAGATGTTTCTATAGAAAGCATTTTAGTTAATCCTTTTGCTCCATATTCTTATGGAAATAATGTAAATTTTCAGATCACAGTTAGAAATAACGGACCATTAGCTGTAAAAAATATCAGCGTTTTGGATGTTGTGCCATGTGGTTTAAATTATACTGGCGGGAGTCAGGTATGGAATTCTTCAGGTTTAAACAGAGTAACTACCATCAACAGTACTTTAAATCCGGGGCAGAGTGCGTCGGTGTCAATAAGTTTTGATATAATACCTTGTCTTCTAAGTAATGCATGGCAGAATACAGTAATGATCATAGCTTATGAAGATATTAACAATATAAATATTTTTAATTCTGATACCAACACCGGAAATAATTCTCTCAATGAAGAATTGCCTATTTTTGATCTTGCTTTAAGAAAAACACTTGCAACTGTAGCACCTTATGCTTATAGCGATACACTCACATTTAATATAGAAGTACATAATCAGGGGAATCAGCCAGTATCTGGTTTTCTAATAAATGACTATCTACCTGCTGGAGTAGGCTACTATTTCGATCCTTCACTAAATCCTATGTGGAGTGGAGGACCTAATGTGTATAATCGATGGATCACAGTGAGCCCGGCACTCAATCCGGGAGGTGTAGAAACGTTATCTATAAACTTAGTTTTGATACGAACTTCAGGTGGCAACAGAGCATGGGTGAACTATGCTGAAATTGCATCTGCTTCAGACCTAGCAAATAATCCGATTTTTGATTCAGATAGCTTTTTTGGAAGCAATAGTATTCAGGAAAATAACGTATTGCCCGGAGATACAAACGATAATAATTTAGGAAGTACTGGTCTGTCAAATAATGATGACGATGATGATCATGATCCGGCTGGTGCAGAAATTTTTGACTTGGCATTAAATAAAATACAAGGATCAGCTTTAATTTCATTTAGTTATTTACAGGATGTAGAGTATGTTTTTACCATATTTAATCAGGGCTCCATTCCTGCTACAAATATTGAAATCACAGATTATCTCTCCTCGGCCCTTCAATACATGAACTCTCCAAAAAACTTGCTCAGAGGCTGGAATTATAATAGTATATTGAACACTGCAAAAAAAACATACACAAATGTACTACTCCCCGGACAGAGCGATACACTGAAACTTGACTTAATGCCTATTCAGTTCTATGTTAATCCTGACGATGCCTGGACTGATTATGCTGAAATATCTGATGCAAATGATACTGACCCAAATACTGTACTTAAGCCAGTTGACATCGATAGTACACCGGATACAGTTAATGGAAATGATGCAGGTGGAAAACCTAATTCTCCATCAGATAATTTTATAAACGGTGATGGAACAGGGCTTCCGGGTTCAAACGTGGCTGCTACTGATGAAGATGACCACGATCCCCATAAGATTCAGATTTTCGATTTGGCCTTGAGAAAAACCAAAATTACGCCAGGAACATTTTTTCAGATTGGCGACGATGTCGTTTTTGAAATTGCGGTGTTTAATCAGGGAAATGTACCAGCAAAAAATATTGTAGTTTCCGATTATGTCCCGTCTGGATTTGATTTTATAGCAGGTGGACCAAATGCCGGTTGGATAGGAACTGAACCTTTGGTAAAATACACATATGCACCCGTTTTACTTCCCGGAGCAAATACATCATTTCAAATTACCTTAAGAGTACAGAGTTCAATTCTTCCAAATGCATATTTAAATTATGCAGAAGTGTCCGCCGGTATGGACACTTTAAATAATAATAGAAACGATGATGCGGATAGTGTGAATGATGATAATCCACTTAACGACAATCAGGTATTGCCTGGCAGTGTTGATGACAACAATCTTTTTGGCAATAGTTTTATTGGTGGTGACGAAGACGATCATGATGTTTCCGGTATTGAGCTTTTATGTCAGCGACCGACACTTACCGTAGGCATACCGGAGTGCGAACCTGGCAATGGCACCTACAGTGTGACGTACTATAGCAATATTGCCAATATAACGAGTAGTTCGGGTACGGTTTCAGTCAGTAAAATAACAGGAATAAATCTGGGAACAAACGTATTGATCACAGCAAACAATGGAGTGAACTGTAGTCAGAGCCTTACGGTATTGTCACCTGCTGCATGTCCAGGAACGGGCGGATGTACTTATCCGAAACTGACTGTTGGCCAACCTTTGTGCAATGGAAACACCTATTCAGTTTCCTATTCAACAGATATGGGATCAGTGACCACCACAACCGGAACAGTAAGCGCCACAACGATCATCAATATCCCCTTAGGAACAAATATAACGGTCACAGCCACCAACGGAAACTGCGTAAGCAACGTTAATGTCAATTCACCAGTCAATTGTAATATACCATGTGCCAACTCACCGATCACGATAAGCGGTCCTGTGTGTGAACCAAATGGTACAGGAACATACAAAATAAATTTTGCAGCGGTACCCGGTACAATTGTTTTAGCGAGTGTAGGAGT
>JBBRVQ010000008.1:0-96453 GCA_038246735.1 Chitinophagales bacterium | reverse complement strand
GTTGGAAACACGCAGAACGACCATTATTAAATGTAAAGAGTTACAATGGGGAACATGACAAAAAGTTAAACGATAAAAAGATTGCCTATTGGTCGCTCTATCGTTTATTATGTGAATACAAAAAGTCCCCTTGCCAAATAATGGCTCACCAGTTAGATCAAGCCTTTAATGTACTTTGTACACCAGTAAAAAATTACGAGTCCCTCAACATCGTACTTCAAGATATTCAGAAGAAAAAAGACCAACTGATGCTCGTGCTATACAGACCGGAAACATCGTTACATAACAATGACTCCGAAAGAGATATACGGGAATTAGCAAAACGGAGAAAAATAAGCTCGGGTACCCGAAGCGAAAATGGTAAAATGTCAAGAGACACTTTCTTGTCCTTAAAGAAAACTTGCCGTAAGCTGGGTGTTTCCTTTTGGGAGTACCTTAACGATAGATTCTCTCTCACCAATGCCATCGACCAACTAAATATTATTATGATGCGCCAAAGCTTCCAATCAGTTGTATATACCTTTTATTGAGTACTTACGAGAATTCAATAAAAGGAATTGATTATCAATGTAGTAAACATTTTTTTATATAAATTTAAGTGTACATGTTTTATTTTGGTAGTATGCAAAATATGTGCACTCCACTTAATCTTTTGTCTTATGCAGACATCAGTTATTTTTTACCCTTATTCCTTTGGAATGCCTGCCAAGAAAAAAAGGTGATTATGAAGCACCGCTCATTCACGAATCTCTTCCTACCATTTACATGTTCTTTCGCTTCTCTTATTGTTATATTCGACCTTTCAGGTTTACTAAGTCTTTTTATATATCGACATAAGTCATTGATTAATAAATAATTGTGCACATAAGACGATATACATGCTTACCTAACCACCCGCTTAGCGGTTCACTGCGTCAAAGGATTGTCTGCCTTAGATATTTCGCACTGTACTTCCTTCTTATTCACCATCGATTGTTTTTTGAACGAGTTCCAAGTCAACGACTTTTCTAATAAAATTTGCATTATAAATTCAACTGGCACTAGTGCTATGTCCAGATAAATAAATGACTATAGATCATGGAATGAGCTTTATTTTAAAATTTTGTCAATCAACTGAAGTTCCTCCCTGGTAAAATGATAATTTTTCAGGCATTGTATGGAATCAGTAACTTGCTCAGGCTTACTGACACCTATCAAAACAGATGTGATTCGTTCATCTTTAAGTATCCAGGCCAAGGCCATTTGTGCCAGGTTTTGTCCCCGATTTTCAGCCAATCTATTCAATTCCCGGATTTTAGCAATGGTCGCATCTGTCACTGCAGATTCATCGATGGCACCATTTCCTCTATGCGAATTAGCTCTAGAACCTTCTGGTATCCCATTCAGATATTTATTGGTAAGCAGACCCTGAGCCAATGGTGAAAACGAAATACATCCTACGCCGTTCTCTTTTAATACATCCATTAATCCATCTTCTACCCATCTATCAAACATAGAATATTTTGGCTGATGGATAAGACAAGGTGTGCCTAATTTTCTTAAAATGTCAAATGCTTTAGCTGCTTCTTCTGGTTGATAACTGGATATCCCAACATATAGTGCTTTGCCCTGTCTGACCATCAAATCAAGTGTCGTCATGGTTTCTTCCAATGGTGTGTAGGGGTCAAGACGATGATGATAAAAAATATCCACATAATCCAGGCCCATCCTTTTTAAGCTTTGGTCCAGACTCGCTACCAGATATTTTTTTGACCCCCAGTTTCCATAAGGCCCTTCCCACATGCCCCAACCTGCTTTAGTTGATATCACCAGTTCATCCCGATAAGGGATAAAGTTATTTTTGAATATTTTTCCGAAATTCTCTTCGGCCGAACCTGGTGGCGGACCATAGTTATTGGCCAGATCAAAGTGGGTAATACCATGGTCAAAGGCCAATTTTAAAATACTTTCCGCATTTTGAAATGAATCAATATGACCGAAATTATGCCAAAGTCCAAGAGAAATGGCCGGCAGCATCAATCCACTTTTTCCGCATCTGCGGTATTCCATGTTTTGGTATCTTTCCGAATTTGCTTTGTATGTCATTGTAGATGTTTATGGTTGGTTTTAAAATTAGATTATAAAGTTTTGGGGACAAATTAGGCATAATTTTGGGAATTGTCAGGATCTATCTCGAATAGGAAAAAAGCTTTTTCTTTATGCTATTAACCATCCTCTATAAAGTAACTTGCAATTAATCCCCCGTTAGGAGTAACCTCTGCCTATGTCTTTGTGTTGCCAAATTTTTAATTTCAATGTGAACTTGAGCATCCATCAAGTATCCATTATATCTATCTCCATTAAACTTTCAAGACCATTATGGTTTTGTTGGCTAATCTACATTCAATCATCCGCTATCCTGTGCTCATTTATCGCTAAGATATTGATACTCCGATATATAAATTATGGCATAGCTACAGTAACACAACGATCACTCAAGACTTGACAGCCAATGGTGCAAACTACCCGAGCTGAAGGACCATTTTTTGATAAATATTCCATTAACTCAGGCTTGCATCTTTATTTTTCCACTCCATGAGCAAAACCACACTAAAACCTATAATGATTGACACCAAAGTCACCCATACTTTGGGCGATGACATCCAATAGTCTGCAGGTAGTACATTCACCTCTTTCAGAATTTTTATTTTTTCAGGATCAAAAGTTTTCAGTATCTCTAGAGAAGTAATTTGCTTAGTCAACTCTGTTTCTTTGTCCAAAATCAAATCAATATTGCGCCATGGCCATATCTTATATAATGATCCAATAAGAAAACCAGTAAGCAGGACAAATGTGTGTTCTCTATGATGTGAAAATAGCCAAGACAATATCCTTGAAAACCAGGTAATCCCTATAATACAACCTAAAGCAAAGATTGCTATAATATACATGCTGTGCGTATCAAAATTAACGAGACAACTTTTGAGTGATGGTATGATCAAAGTATACATGCCCATCAGAAGAAGCATAAAACTACCCGAGATCCCGGGGAGAATAAATGCCGAGATGGCCACCATGCCTGCCAAAAATATATACAATGGATGTGTACTGCCTTCCGCAGGTGAAACCATAGAAATAAAAAGTGCAATACCAGCACCTGTCACTAAGGCTATGACCCTAGAGATATTCCACTTATCTGTGTGTCTTCCTATGAGTATCGCTGATGATATTACAAGTCCAAAAAAGAATCCCCATAGTGGTTCCGGATAATATTTCATCATCCAAGTAATGACAAATATGCCAGTAACTATACCAGCAGCCATACCCGAACCCAGACTTAACAAAAACCATCCATTGATTTTGCCCCATATTTTCTTAAAATCACCTTTAAATAAAAGCCTAAAAAGCTCAAAGTCAAATGCTTTAATCGAATTTAAAAGGTCTTCATAAATTCCAGTGATAAAGGCAATGGTTCCACCAGACACTCCCGGTATGACTTCAGCTACACCCATTGCACCCCCTTTCAGCATTGTCGAAATATTAAATTTCATACCTATCGCTTATCGTTTATTTTTAATAATTGTTAATACGTTAATTATCATGAGCTCGCGTCTTAATATTTTTGTCCAGCACTACTGGCTCTTCCTTAACCAATAATTGCGGTTCACTTGCATCAATAATAGGTTGACCTGCATTTACCCAGGCTGTATAGATCAAAGAACCAATGGCATGGATAGAAGATCTCATCTGCTCTTCCACCATGGCACCAAGTGCTTTGGTATAGGCTTCTGCATACTCCGGACATTGTATTCTAATGGTTTGCCCCAATCTTTCATCATAACAATACTGCAGGTCAGAATCAAACTCTTTGCTTAGTCTTTTTTCAACCAGAAGTACACTGTCCAAATGACCATGGGCTTTAATTACAATATTCCAAATATAGTCTCTGGGGTTTTCTATATAGTCGGCTTTGCCTACAAAAAAATCATACTCCCTCTCTGCAAACAATTCTGGTATACGAGACTCCCAAAATGCATGAATACCTACCTGATCTGTAAGTTGTCCATTATAATTTGTCGTAGTGTGGAGAGGCACATGCGCATCACTGATGTAATGTCCATATTCTGCAGAAATCCTTAATATGGCAACCTTATCTTTTATTTCAAAAGCTCTGGTAAGCTTGCTTAATGTTGTCTCAAGATGGTAGGGAACTATACCATGCTGTGAAAAATGATCTTCTATAAGTACATCAATTTTATTCTGTTGAAAATAGCTGGTATTAAACAATTCATCGAGATCATACCCTGAAAGTCGCCACTCATCTTCGTAATATAAGGGCTTTATTACCTTTTTCCAGTATTTCACAAAAGTGGGATAATCGATACCCAAGTGGACGCCCCCCAAATAATTGGTGTGCAGGAAAAATGAATCAGTGGTTATTTTTTTATCAAAATACAATGAATCTGTACCTGAAACGAACTTAATTTTACAATGTTTGATGATCGCTTCTTCAAAGTCTCGTGGTACATTTGGAAAAGGGATTTTATCCCACTGATCAATATCAATATAGTGTCTTACCCCTTCATGTTTTGTAGCATATCTTCTTTTGTCAGGATCGATGGCATGTTCAGTCATGTACTCGATATTTCTTTTATAGAAGCCTATCAATTCCGGAGGCAACGTAAAAACAGCCATCCTGTTGATCAGTCTGTGCCCATAGAATCCCCACGCTTCGGGCTTTACCATGGAAGTCATCAGTATTAGTATTATACCAAAAAAGAAGGAAGGGTAAAATCTTTTTAAATGCAAATCTTAAGAATTAATAAATTATAATGCAAGATATTTCGTTTTTGGAATAGTGATTAATAAAATTTTAAATATTAGTGAGTTTACCTCAAATGATTAGTTTCAGTTTTTTATATTCACAAGGCTGCCCGTACCAAAAAAATCCTGATATCCACGAAATAAATCTCCAAAAACACGGTTTTGTACTGTGTAAAAATCACGATCATCCACCGATACAAATAATCGGTTTTGTGCTCTGATTTCAGCAGGGCTTCTGGAATTACCATTACCAGACTCAAAGTCATCATAGGCAAAAAACTTATATACCCGGTTTGATCCGTCTTTTCTTTTCAGTTCGATAATGCAATTGGGTACTTTAAAAATGACTGAATCCTTGAGCGGATAATCATTCATTAGTTTTTCCGCCCCTAAACTTTCAAAACCTGATAAGTATGTGTTAATTAATCGTTTGTTTTCAGGAATAGAAAGTTTTAATCCATTGTTGATTAATGGTTTTACAGACGATGATGCCCCTTTATTTTCTATGATAAATGAAGATGAATTTTGCTTTGGATATTCTACTTTTACGTAGTCTATATCATTGGCTTGATCTTTAAAAATGTATTTATCTCTGAAATTTTCTATCGGTTGTTCAAATCTTGATCTCAGACCACCACCTAAGCCAGGTAAATGCATCGCATATGGTTGTGATGATCCACCCAATATCATGTAAGTTCCATCTCCTTTTTGTGTATCGCTACCGATAAAAAAGATTCGCGATGGCTGACTGTTATTTTCATATACGTCTACCTGAATACCACTTTTCTTAATGCTTTCCACTATAGTAGGAGTAGCTGCTTTGGATGGAACAAACAACATTCTCATTCCTGTCAAAACTTTTTCAACATTTACAAATACAGCAGCATCTACAGCGTATTTGTCATTAACTTTCCATTGTTTTCCTTCACGCTTGAAAACAAGTGGTTGTAATTTAGTATGCTTGATGACTATTTTTTGAACATCAGCTATGGCCTCTACTGTAAAACCCCGATCAGCGGTAACCATTCCTTTCTTATTATCTTTTTCATTTCTTATCAGAAAATATGCGCACGCACTTAACACTGCCAATAGTAAAAAAAGAATTCCTAACCTTTTCACAAATCTGGTTTTATTACATTAATACATTTTATCAGGACGCATACCTTCTTCTTCGAAAATACTGATATACCAATCCGAATAAAGCCAAAAGTAATACAGGAAGCCCGACATTTATAAATTGCCACCATGATTTTTCCTGTTTTGTCCTGACGGTGTCCAATAAACGCAGTTTTATTTCCTTGGATCTGGATTCAAGTATATTATTTTCGTCCAGCATGTACTCTACCGCATTCAAAATAAAATCTTTATTTCCTTTATAAAATCGTCTTTCCCACTTATTATAGCCAATATCTTCTGTATCACCGGTGGTAGTATTGATAAGATTTTTGGCAAAATCAGAATCTGATATTACAATCTGTTTGGCAGGAATACTTCTGTCTTTAAATTTTACTCCGATTCTATCCAGCATACCCTGAAACTCAGGAGTAAGTCTATTCTTAAAAAATGATTCAAATTCTCCTTCGAGCAAATAAGCTACCGGTCGATTTCCATCCTTAAACTTAGACGGATCCGGATCTACTTTGAGTATTTCAAACGACAACCTAACTGGAGAAAGTTGTGATCTTGAATATTTAGAACTTTTTAGCAAAATTGTTTTCTTAACATTGCCTTCTGTCTTTACAGTATCAATCGTACTTGGGAAAAAAAGATTTACTCTATCTATATTCTTAACAATTGGGTGTTGGATATCGGAAGTTGCTGCCATATGATACATCCATGGAAACAGCTTGGTCTGAGGTTTATCACCCGACATGCCCACTACCTGTGGGATTGAACTGCATTCCAGATCTACTATCAGATCCGGCATGATACGCACACCATATTTAAATAACATATCATCAAGGCCTGTGGCTATATCTACGGGCACAAAAAACCTGTACTTATTGATACTATCCAATGAAACCAGAAATTTATCTATCAGCCAGATTATCTTACCTCCACTCATCAGGTATTGATCGAGTTTAAATTGGTTTTGAAGTGTCATGGGTGATTTAGGCCCTGCAAGGATAACCAGATCTATGGTACTATCCAGCTTCACCAATGTGTCGAGACTGACTCTCCCTACCCTATGGAATCTTCTAATCTCACTTTCCAATCTGAAAGTCTGGTCTTCTTCCCACTCTCCATTGCCTTGAGTGAACAGAATATTTTTTGGCCTGTCTGATTGCAATTTCTGGAAAGCATTTGCAAATTTGTATTCCAGCAAAGCTACAGAATTATTGAGAATGACCTCTTCATCATCTCCCGGTTTCTGTTCTTCCAGCAAATTGACAATATATTTCTTCTGTCTGTAATTGATGATGGCAAAAGGGAATACTGCTTTCTGCACCAATTGAGTACCATCTGAGTAACTCAGAGAAATAGGAATGATATTTTCTTCCTGAAGGAGCTTTTTCTTCTGTTCCAACTCCTTTACAGAGCCAACTGTCGGATCTTCAAATTCAAAAACTATATTGGGATTTATATCTCGAAATTTATTTAGTATATCAAGCACAGAAGATTGCAATCGTTTAAATCCCGCCGGAAATTCACCATCAAGGAGGACACGAATACTCATATTGTCTTCAGCACTCGCCACAATCTTTGTGGTATTTTCACTAACTGTAAACCGATTATCTTCAGTAAGATCAAATTCGGCATATACAAATGAGCCAATAACATTGAACACAAAAACTATAGCAACCACCAGCAGTAACTGTATATATCGATTGGAAGAAGGCAATTTCATACTTAGAAGTTTTACTTACGATTTTCCATGACAGTGACGGTAGCATAAATGAATACGAATATCACTGATATGAAATAAACAATATCTCTGCTATCTATCAATCCTTTACTGATGCTATTGTAATGGTAATTTATACCCAATTTCTGGATAAAAAGATCAAAATTTGCGGCAAAAACTGGCATTCTGGCTATGTAGGTAAAGGCCCAGTGGAAAAAAAAACAAAAAAAAGCGCCTAATATAAACGCTATAATCTGGTTGTTGGTGAGCGTTGATGCAAACATACCGATAGCAACAAATGCGCCTGATAGAAAAATCAAACCTATATAGGATCCGAAAATAGCACCTGAATCCAGATTTCCCACCGGAGAGCCCAATTGATATACGGAGAAATAGTAGATCAAAGTCGGTAGTAATGCAAATATCACCAGACTAAAATTTGCGAGATATTTTCCAAGTATTATTTGGAAGGTTGTCAATGGTTTGGTATAAAGAAATTCAATAGTTCCCCTTGCTTTTTCTTCTGCAAAACTTCTCATGGTAACAGCCGGTATCAAAAATAAAAAAACCAATGGTGCTATAGAAAACAGCTGATCCATGGTAGCAAAATTATAATCAAGCACACTGGTATCAGAAAAAACCCACATAAAAAGACCAATAGAAATAAGAAACACACTAATGACCAGATATCCGATCAATGAACTGAAGAACGTGTTTATTTCTTTATAATAAACACTAAACATCAGAAGTCGATTTGGTCAGTTTTCTGAAAATATCCTCGACATTGGCCTTATCTTGCCTCATTTCTAGTAGGGTAAGGCCGTTTTTTACCGCTGCATCAAAAATAGATTTGCGAATATCACTGTGGCTATCTGATGTGAAAGTAAACTGTCCATGATCACTGATGACGTCAGCAATACCATCAATATGAGAAAAAAGAACTGGAGAGATATTCTTCTGCGCAAATTCAACATGAATAATCTGGTTGGCTGACATTCTGTTGCTAAGTTTTTCGATGGATTCATTTGCCACCAACAAACCATCATTGATGATCAAGACACGATCGCAAAGAGCCTGTACTTCCTGCATGATATGAGAAGAAAAAATCACTGTTTTCTCTTTTCCGAGTTCTCTGATCAGACTTCTGATATCAACCAACTGATTCATATCCAATCCTGAAGTGGGTTCATCTAATATAAGAACCTTTGGATCATGTATGATAGCCTGCGCCAATCCTACTCTTTGACGATATCCTTTGGAGAGCGTTCCAATAATTTTATTCTGCTCTTTTCCCAGCCCTGTCATCTCAATGATTTCGCTTATTCTGGCATTTTTATTTTCTATTTTGTGAATGCTGGCAACAAACTGAAGAAACTCCTTAACATACATTTCTTCATAGAGCGGATTGTGCTCAGGAAGATAACCTATCTGCTTTCTTACCATCAGCGGCGATGTCCTGATATCATATCCTTCCACTTCTGCTGTACCTTCATTAGGCTCGATATAACAGCAAATCATTTTCATGGTGGTCGTCTTTCCAGCTCCGTTTGGACCTAAAAAGCCAAGAATTTGCCCGGGATGAGCTTCAAATGATAATTGATTTACTGCTAACTGATTGTCGAATTGTTTAGATAATCCTTTTACAATGACTGACATGTTTTGAGTTTAGGTTACTATTGAAATTGAGTTGTATTAAAAACGCTGCAAAAGTAAGATTATTACATAAGAAACAAAGTAATATGTATTATAGTTTTTACAGTTTTTCAGATATAGGTTCAGTATTATGATGTATAAAAGTATCAAAAAAACGGATCAGTTTGTTTTATTGTAGCTATAAATGGCCAAAAAATTGAGCACAACTCCAAAAACAAAAATAATTTTTATCTGTGGCCAGATATCTTTGATGGTGGCCCCTTTTAGCAATACCATCCGCATTACTTCTACCATATAGCTTACCGGATTGAAAGCCGCGACCACCTGTGCCCATGGTGGCATACTTTCTATGGGCGTATACAATCCGCTCAATAGTATAAATATAAGCATGAAAAAAAATGCCACCATCATGGCTTGCTGCTGAGTATTGGTAAAATTGGAAAGTAACAGACCAAAACCAAGGATAGCCAGCAGATACAATGCTGAAAATAAATATAGAACATATATATTGCTACCCGGTACGATGCCATGCACTATAAAACTTATCACAAGGCCTACAGTCAAAATGACAAAACCCAAGAGCCAAAACGGCACTATTTTTCCCATGATAAACTGATATTTTTTAATGGGAGAAACATTTAACTGTTCAATGGTGCCGATTTCTTTTTCTTTTACAATATTTAATGCTGAAAGAAAACCTCCCACCATCGTAAGAAGGACGGCAAGAATACCCGGCACCATAAATAACTGATAATTGCGATGTGGATTATACAGGCTGGTATAGGTGACATCTATTATTGGTTCCGGATTAAATTCCGGCATCTGAAACCACTCAACCCTAATATTCTGATTGAATTGCTGTATGACTCCAAGGGTATAAGCAGCACCAAGATTACCTTTGGTGCCGTTCACAGCGTTTACCGCCAGCAATATGTCCGCTTTACTTTCTCTGATCAGTGTTGCTTCAAATCTATGCGGAATTTCTATCAAAAGATCGGCTTTATCATCTTCTATCCATTGTAATCCTTCCTTAAATGTATGGGTATATCCAGCTAGCCTGAAATATGCCGAATGTTCAATTTTTGAAACCAATGTGCGAGAATAATCAGAATGGTCGTGATCAATGATACCGATTTTTATATTTTTTATTTCATAGTCCGCTGCAAATGGAAGTACAATCAATTGCAACATAGGCATGATAAATATAAGCCTCAATATGGCCGGATCTCTGAATATTTGTCTGAATTCCTTTTTCAGAATAAAAATAAATGTTGTCATGCCAGCCTGATTTTAAATTTTTTGTAGCTGATGGTCAAAAATACCAAACAATAGCCGATAAGTATTAACACTTCTTTATATACTGACTTCAGTCCCAATCCTTTTATCATAATGGAGTTAATACTATAATAAAACCACTTAGCAGGTACTACATTGGATACCACCTGAAGTGGAAGTGGCATATTTTCTATAGGAAACATAAATCCACCAAACATCAGCGTAGGCAACATTAAACCCATCAGTGAAATCATCATAGCCACTTGCTGAGAATCAGTAATAGTGGAAATGACCAACCCTAAAGCCAGTGATGCCACTATAAAAATAAGGCAAACCAGATAAAGTAAAAAAATGTTTCCCCTGATCGGGACATCCAGAATAGTGACGCTCATGGTTAAGATCACTGTGACAATAATTAAACTTAAAACCAAATAAGGAATCGCTTTGGAAAATATTACAATTAACGGATTCATCGGAGAAACCAGAAGCATTTCCATATTTCCCAATTCTTTTTCTCTCACGATAGATACCGAAGTCATCAAGGTACAAATAATCATCAATATCATGGCTATGACTCCTGGAACAAATGTATAGGCACCTTTTAGTTGCGGATTGTACAACATTCTGGATTTTACTTCGATAGTATAAGGCAATTCCAATTTCCCAAATACATCATTTCTAAAATCATTGATGACACCTGTAGCATACATTTGAATGGTAGAAGACATATTCGGATTGGCTCCGTCTGTGATCAGTTGTATAGTAGTATTGTTATTATGATTGAGCTGGAAGCTAAACTGTCCAGGAATGACCACTACCATATGCGCTTTTCCTGCCCTAAGTAAACTATATGCATCTTCCATCCTAGGTATCTCTCCTGATACTTCAAAATATTTGCTGGCATGTAGTTTTTCTATCAATTGCTGACTATATAAGTCTTTGGACATATCCAGGATATACAATTTTGTGTTTTTTACCTCATTGGTGAGTGCAAATCCAAACAATAAAATCTGGATGACAGGCAAGCCAAAAAGCACCAGTAATGTCTTTTTATCTCTGATGATGTGGTATATCTCCTTACGGATAAATGCTATGAGCTGGTTCATTATTATCTGCTTATGAGTCACTTCTTTTTGCCTGTCTGGCCAATCTGTAAAAAACATCATCCATAGAATTTGTCTTAAAATCTTTTTTCAAGCGGGCAGGCTCATCCATGGCTTCTATTTTACCATCTACCATAATCGCTACCCGTTGACAATACTCTGCTTCATCCATATAATGTGTGGTAACAAAAATCGTAATTCCACTTTCTGCTGCCTCATATATTAGATTCCAGAATTGCCTTCGCGTGACAGGATCCACTCCTCCAGTTGGTTCGTCAAGAAATACTATCTTGGGCTTGTGCATGATAGAAATAGAAAATGCCAACTTTTGCTTCCAGCCCAGCGGCAAATCCCCAACTAAAACATTTATTTCTTTTGTCAATTCGAGTTTTTCGAGCAGATCTGCTGTCGCTACATTTATCTTCTTTTTATCCATGCCATAAAGTCCCCCGTAAAATTCTATATTCTCCCAAACTTTGAGGTCCTGATACAAAGAAAATTTTTGGCTCATATAACCAATATTGCGTTTGATCTGCTCAGACTCAGTAAATACATCAAATCCAGCGACAGAAGCTTTACCTGAAGTAGGTTTAATCAATCCTGTCAACATACGCATGGCTGTGGTCTTACCTGCCCCGTTTGCTCCGAGAAATCCGAATATTTCACCTTTTTCTACATGAAAACTGATTTCATCCACTGCTTTGAATTCACCAAATATTTTGGTAAGATGGTTAGCGACGATGGAATAATTTGAAAACATATGCTATATTTATACTTCAGGAATGCATCAGATCCATAAAACAATCTTCAATGGTGGCTTCTATCCTAATCACCTCGATATCTTCAAATCCACTCCGCTTAAGATGGTCGAATATATCCCTTTCATAGACTGTTCCTTTGTTTGATTTTACATGTAAAAATTCGCCAAATGCATAAGCGTCATCTATATTATTCAAACTCAATAAAGACTTTCTTGCATCATTCATTCTATCGGCTTTTACACCAAATAAATCACGATTAAACCCATTTACTAATTCTTTGGGAGTATTTTCAGATAATATATGTCCATTCTGAATCAATGCAATCCTGTCACACAGCGAAGCTTCGTCCATATAAGGGGTAGAAACAAAAATAGTAATGCCTTCCTTTTTCAATCTGCCCAGCATCTCCCAAAATTCTTTACGGCTTACTACATCTACTCCAGTGGTGGGTTCATCCAAAAACAATATCTCCGGCTTGTGGATCAAAGCACAACACAATGCCAGTTTTTGTTTCATCCCACCAGAGAGAGCTCCGGCACGTCTATCTTTAAAAGGCTCAAGCTGCACGTAAATATCTTGGATAAGATGATAGTTTGCTTCAATAGTTGTGTTGAAAATGCTGGCGTAAAATGCAAGATTTTCTGCTACCGAAAGATCCTGATACAATGAAAATCTACCGGGCATGTATCCCAGTTTTTTTCTAAGCATTTTATAATCTTTGACTACATCAAGACCTGCAACTACTGCTTTTCCCTGATCAGCCAGAATCAACGTGGTTAATATTCGAAATAAAGTGGTTTTGCCTGCCCCATCCGGACCTATAAGACCAAATAATTCGCCTTTTTTGACAGAAATATGGATATCAGTGAGTGCTTTCTGCTGCCCCTTTTTACCAAACGATTTGGATATGTTTGTTGCAGTGATCATTTTTCTGCATTTGATGCCCCAAAGACTACCTCACCATACATTCCAATTTTTAAATTACCATCATTTATTACATTTATTTTCACGGCATACACGAGATTGGCCCGCTCTTCTTTGGTTTGTATTGTTTTTGGTGTAAACTCTGCTTTATCTGAAATTGCAGCAACTTTACCTTTATAAGACTTGGACTCACCTTTTAAATTGTCAACAAATACATCAACCAACTGACCTATCTGCAACACGGGCAACTGATCTCCGGTGATGTAAGCTTTTAATATCATTTCAGATAGATCTGCCAACTTTAATACAGGTTTTCCGATAGTAATAAATTCTCCCTTCTCTACATATTTGGTTAAAATGGTACCATTAAGTGGAGCAATTATCGATGTTTTTTTGAGCTGATCATTGATTAAGGCAACTTTCTTTTCCATTGGGATTTTTTCACTAATAATGCTCCTATTTTGAATGGCAATCTGATCTCTAGCGGATTTTATCTGAGAAATAACTAAGGTACGTTGTTGCTCAGCGGTTTTTATTTGTTTCTGCAGGATTTCGACTTTTCCATTGACATCATCCAGTTGTTGTGCTGTGGCGGCTTCTCCTTTATAAAGATCAGTTATCCTGTTTTGTTCTTTCTTCAGAACTTTCATTTGTTCAAGCAGGGTTTGAATCTGGGATTCTGCTACAATAAGTTGCTGATTAAAAACAGTTATTTGCGGCTCGGGACTGTTTTGCTTCATAGCTAGAGCTTCTACAGTTGATTCTGCTTGTTCTTTTTGAAGATTAAGGTTGACCGAATCTATTTTTACTACGATTTGTCCTTCTTTAATTTCATCCCCTTCATTTGCATCAAAATGAGTGATTTTACCATTAGCTTCAGCGGACAAAATGATTTCAGTGGCTTCAAAAGTTCCTGCCGCATCAAATTTTATGTCACTTTTTTTGCAGCCTGTCAATACAAATATCAAAATTATCATGATGGCATGCAGAACATCACTTTGTGCGGTTAAAAAAGATTTTATATACTTTACCAAACTTACCATGTTACTTTATTTTATTTTATCAAAGAATTGAAAATTTCCAATGGTTTATCACAATATGAATTTAACCTTTACCAGCATGATGATTGTATAAATAACCAGCCTTAATATATTGAAGCTCATGAATTTTTTTATTGATATACGCTTCATTTTCATCATTTAGAATCATAAGATATTCTGACGAAGTTCTCGTACCGTTTTCAAGTTGGGTCTCAGCCGTATTTTTTATCTCTTTCCTTAAATTTATAATTTCATCATCGGCATTCATTTGATCTAAAGATCTGATCATTTCACTCTGAAGCGTTGCCAATTTTACTTCAACTTGTTTAGTATAAGATTTTGTTTTAGCGTCTATTTTTTGCATTTGAAGGGTTGAAATTTGGCTATTTCTACTTTTTGTATAGACATCAGCCAAATTCCATTGCAATCGAATACCTCCAATGTAATAGGGCGTAAATTCATTTTTTAGAAAATTCAATCCTGGTTTTCCATAACCAGCTTGTGCAAAAAACATTAATCTGGGTTTACTAAGTGAAAAGTCAAGTCTTTTTGACTGATCAAGCATCGACTTCTGCAATGTAAGTAAGCGGACCATAGGTCTGGATGTAAAATTCAAATCAGTTCCTATGACGGCTGGAGGAAATTCAAAAGTAATTGTAATGTCCATATTTTTGCCTGTTAAAATATTCAGAATTTTTATCTGCCCTGTTCTTAAAGCCAATAATTCGTCTTCCAATTGATCTAGACCTAGCATTTCGGCTTTAAGGTTTTTAAATTCTGTATTTAATAATACTCCATTATTTACTGCGGTCCGTACTTTTTTCATGACGGCCTCCATATCCTGTCTTTTGATCGCTACTATTTCAAGTCTGGCACCACACTCAAGAATGCCAAAATAAATATTAATGATCTGCTCTTTTATCTGCTCAACATCCAAATCAATTTGAGTATTTTCAATGGCTGACCCTACATCTGCCAAATTTCTCTGAATGGCTGTAGTGCCTCCATCATAGATAAACTGATTGACATCCAACTGAACTTTGTACTGATCCTGAGATAATCGCGGTATCGAAAATCCTGGTAAATCAATATCAAGCCCAGTAGTCTCTGATTGATAAGTTGCCTGACCATTGATAGTCATCTGAGGAAGATACCGGCTGTTCAGATTTTTTAATTTCAAAAGATTTTCCTGCTTTATAAAATCGTAAGTAAGAGATGCCGGTGCGCTTTTGACAGCATCAGACAATGCTTGCTCCAAGGTGTAAATGGCCTGAGCTTCCACCCGATTGGGTAAAGCATTTAAAAAAAGGCATATGATCAACAGATAACCAAATTTATTCATATTAAATTATTTTAATATTTTTAAATCATTAATGATAAGGTCTGAAACAGACTTTTTCCTCTCTTCGATCAATGCTAAATACCTGTCCTGTCCTATATCCAAAACAAATTTTAGTATAGGTTCCGCAATGATAGGATATATACAAAGCGACATCACATTCATCAGCAGTTCTTCAAGTGTAATTTTCCTTATATTTCCTGACTTTGCTTCTTCATCAATCACCTTTCTGAAATTTTCTCTGATCATATTCACAGGAATATTTTTAAACTTACCTTCCAGTAACCCAGGATTTTTACGCACTTCCAACATTACAAAGATGGGCATTACCGGAAATTCAAGGACAATAGAAATTTGTTTTTCAACAAATGTCCTGATTCTATTTTCAAAAGGATCTTTAGAAAAAACAAGCAATTCCAAAGCACCAAATATTTTGTGCAGTTTTTCTTCAAATATTATTTCAAACAACTGTTGCTTATTTGTGAAATAATAATGCAACATCGCCTTGTTTATATTAGCTTCATCTGCTATATCCTGCATTCGGGCTCCTTCAAGTCCTTTAAGCGTAAATACTTTTGTTGCTGCTATTTTGATGCGCTCTTGGGCAGATAATTCTGACATTTATTAACCAACCATTTGATTTAACCAAATGGTTGATACAAACGTAGTTATATTTTTCAAACTGCAATACATCTTAGTAACTTTTTTTAAAAAAACATCAAATTATGATCATTTTAACTCTTTTTTGCTAATTTTGACCGTTTGAACATCAGTAAAATATGAAATTAGGCATGAAAAACATTTTATTTATAATAATGCTTTTACAAGCTACTTTGGCAGAAGCAGGAAATGATTACAATTTCAATTTTAAAAATGAAGTCTACGATGAGCATATAAAAACGGTAACACTCGAAATAAACAATTTGCCCACCAATTTTCCTGTTATGACTTTAAATGCAGGGCAGTTTGTGATGTTAAAATTTGATGATTTGATCAATGAAGAGCGCAATTTTTATTACAGAATAATACACTGTGAAAAAGACTGGCAACAATCCGGTCTCAGAGAGATCGAGTACATCGCAGGATTTAATGATGAAAGAGTCAGAAATTATGAATATTCAGTAAATACGAAAACTCCTTACCTTCATTACTGGCAAAAATTTCCCAATAAAGATACCAACTTTAAAGTATCAGGTAATTACCTGATTGTGATATATGAAGATAAAATCGAGTTTCCTGTTTTAACCAGAAGACTGGTTATTACGGAAAATCTTGTAAGTGTAGATATCAATGGTACCTATCCTGGTGATGTAGAAAATATAAGATACAAACAGGAAATGCAGGTAAGCATCAACTTTGAGAAATTTAAAATGCGTAATCCGGTAGATGAAGTGAGTGTTGTGATGTTGCAAAATGAGGACTGGAACAATGCTGTACATGCTAAACCTTCGTTTTTCAGTGGCTCAAATCTGAGGTTCAATAAAATAAAAACGTTTGCGTGGTGGGGACTGTCAGAATACAGAGATTTTGATACCAGAAGTTTGATGAGACTGGGTAGACATGTTAGGTATATTGAAAGGAACAATAATGGCGTAGATGTACTTCTCATGACTGATGAAGCAAGAAGAAATAAAGTTCACCTGGCCATCTTTGATTTTAATGGTCGTTTTATTGTAGATAATTTTGAGCGGCTTGGCAACACGTATGTTACCGATGTGCTGGACAAATATGTCAATAATATTCAGGCAGATGATGCATTAAGACAAGGTCTGCGAGATTCCCTAGTATCCAATATTAATCGTCGGAATCAATTGCTTGATGGCGAGTATCGCGGGGAAGAAAGAAATCTACGGTCTGATTATACCACGGTTACTTTTGTACTGGATGATGCCATCAATCTTGACAATGAAGAGATTTATGTGCTTGGCGCTATGAATAACTGGATGCCTAAAGAAGAATATCGATTGAAATATGACCAGAAAAGTGATATGTACTCTACAAAAGTTCAGTTAAAACAAGGATACTATAATTACTATTATGGACTTGTAAATGCTAAAGGCGAGATCAACTATAAAGACATGGAAGGTAGTTGGAATGAAACAGAAAATGATTACCAGGCTTTGGTATATTACAAAGGATTGGGTGATATTTATGATCGGGTAATAGGTTTTAAAACGTACAATACCAATACAGGCCTATTAACCATAAGATAAGTTCGAAGAAAATTAGGTTAAAAATATTTTGACATTTGTTGTTGCATTTTGAAGGCCTGATTTCTGACTTCTGTTTGAAAATCAGGTCCAACTCCGGCATAAATTATTTCTCTGGAAGAGTTTACCAGTAAGCCTATGTCGCTATTTTTACCATTCTTGACGACGTCATCCAGACTTCCACCCTGGGAGCCAACTCCAGGTACCAATAAAAAATAATCCTGAGCCAAAGCTCTTATTTCATTAAAAGATTCTGGATGAGTTGCACCAACTACAAACATCAGATTGGTCGGGTTGCCCCATTCCTGCGCTTTTTCTATGACGGAGATATACACCTTTTTTCCATTTTTGTCTATTATTTGCTGAAAATCCTGACTTCCTTTATTACTTGTAAGTCCAAGTAATATGACCCACTTATCGCTAAACTCCAAAAATGGAGTCACAGAGTCCTCTCCCATGTAAGGTGCCACGGTTACCGCATCAAAATCAAAATACTCAAAAAATGTACGGGCATACATTTTGCTTGTATTGCCTATATCTCCTCTTTTTGCATCAGCAATAGTAAATATGTCTTTAGGAATATATTCCATAGTTTTTTCCAGAGATTCCCAACCCTTTTTACCCATACATTCATAAAATGCTAGGTTGGGTTTATACGCCACACACATATCCTTTGTGGCATCAATAATGGCCTTGTTGAACTCAAAAACCGGATCACGGGTATCCTTCAAGTGGGATGGAATTTTATCCAAATCAGGATCAAGACCCACGCATAGGAAACTCTTTTTAGTGATGATCCCTTTAAGTAGCGTTTGCCTGTTCATTCAGCTAAGTAGCCGTTTATAGCTTCCACTGCCTTGATTTCAGGTAGTCTGGATTTTATTGCCTGTTCAACACCTGCCCTCATGGTCATAGCCGACATGGAACAATGTTCACAGTTTCCAACCCATTTTATTCGGGCAACAAGGTCTTCAGTTACTTCTACAAGAACGATATTCCCTCCATCCACTTGCAGATGTGGCCTGATCTCATCCAGTGCAAGATCAACTCTTTCAAAAATGCCGGGATTTTCTGTTGTTATCATGGTACAAAGATAGAATAATTATGTTAAACTTTTTCCCAAATCAAAATGATAAATGTTCTCTTACAAACCTTGAAGCCATCAAAAGTACCCAGTGGTATGTTTTAATGTTCAACTTTCACTATTCTTGTTGGCTCATAAAGTTCATTGCGCAATCTAAGTCGATCCACAGTACTGCGAGCTAATTTCTGAAATACATCAGCAAGCACATGATCTTTCTGTGCAGCGGCGGGCCTGCCTTGATCACCCGATTCCCTGACGCTCTGCACGATTGGAATCTGAGCCAACATGGAAACATTGGACATTTCTGCCAGCCTTGCTCCACCACCCTTACCAAAAATAAAATACTTGTTTTCAGGTAATTCGGCAGGAGTAAACCAACTCATATTTTCAACTACACCTAAAATTGGAACATTTACATTGGGAAGCAAAAACATATTCATTGCTTTTACTGCATCAATTACGGCTACTTCCTGTGGAGTAGTGACCATGATGGCGCCACTGACAGGCACTGTTTGCACCAGTGTCAATTGGATATCACCGGTACCCGGAGGCAAATCTATGATCAGATAATCCAATTCCGGCCAAAGACAATCCTGAATAAACTGTCTCAATAATCCGCCCAACCGAGGCCCTCTAAGTACGACAGCTTGCTCAGGCTCTACTATAAATCCAACAGAAATAACATGTACACCGTGTGCAAATAGCGGAATTATTTTATGCTTACCATAAAGCAACTCTACTTTTGGTCGTTGACCGTTCAGCCCCATCATGGTGGGAATTGAAGGTCCATACAAATCAGCATCTATCAGTCCCACCTTATATCCATCATTGGCCAATGCTACGGAAAGATTTACAGCTACCGTAGATTTACCAACACCACCTTTGCCTGAAGCAACGGCAATGACATTTTTGACCTGAGGTAAAACTGAATCTATAGTGCTTTCTACATCAGACTTAATTTTGACATGAATATGTACCTGAGCTTTAGGAGATACTTTGCCTATTTCTTCCATACAGGCAAAATTTAATGCCGATTTCAGTTCAGAATCATTTGACTTTAATATGATCGAAAAAGTAACTATATCATCGTCAACCCTAAAATCTTCCACCATTTTGGCAGAGATGATATCCACACCTGATTTTGGGTCTTTCACATTTCTTATTGCTGTGACAATGGCATTATGATCCAACATAAGCGTTAATATTAATTTATTATTCAGTGATTAAAAGACTAAAAGTAAGTCATTTGTTCACTGTTATTGAAAAATATGGCGAATCTTTATATTTTTGCAACCAAAATAGAATATAGTGTCTATTTAACTACATGAACATATACAGAAATATCAAAGCACTTCCGGAATTTAAGAACGCTGTCATCACGATAGGATCTTTTGATGGAGTTCATTCGGGGCATCAGAAAATTCTCAACAGGGTTAAAAAGCTTGCGGATGAAATTGACGGCGAAAGCATAGTCATCACTTTTTATCCTCATCCTAGGAATATAATAGATTCTGCTGATCGGGAAATTAGCATACTCAATACTCTGGATGAAAAAATTAAACACATTGAAAATATTGGAATAAAAAATATTGTAGTAGTGCCGTTTTCATTTGAATTTTCTCAACAGGCACCTAGAGAATATATAGAAAATTTTATCATTGCTTGTTTTCATCCCAGATACATTGTCATAGGGTACGACCATAGATTTGGTCTCAACAGAGGCGGTGAAATCAGTTTATTCAAGGAATACGAAGAAAAAAATAAATTTAATGTTATAGAAATACCGAAACAGGAAATAGATGACATTGCCATAAGTAGTAGTAAAATCAGAAAAGCACTTCAGGCAGGAAACATTGAAGATGCCAACTTATTTTTAAATCACCCATATATACTCACTGGCAAAGTCGTTCATGGGGACAAACTAGGTACAAAACTTGGCTATCCAACTGCAAATCTTCAGATCAGTGAGAAAGATAAATTAATACCACTTGAAGGGGTGTATGCTGTAAAAATTGATATTGACAATCATTTTTTTGAAGGTATGATGTATATTGGTAAAAGGCCTACCGTAACAAATCAGCCAGATATCAATATTGAGATTAATATTTTTGACTTCAATCAGAACATTTACAACAAATTTATATCCATACAGATCTTAAAGTTTTTACGACAGGATATCAAATTTAATAGTCTTGAAGAACTGAAAGAACAATTAAAAGTAGATGAAAAAAATGCCATTCTCGCGTTGGATGAAATAAATCAGTTCATCAAGAAAGAAGCAATAATTACGATCGCTGTTTTGAATTATAATGGGGCAGAACTGCTGGAATCGTATCTTCCTATGATGGAATATTCTTCATCCAAATATGAATTTGAAATACTGGTGATTGATAATCACTCAGATGACCTGTCTGTTGATTTTGTAAAAGAATGGTATCCGGAAATTAAAATCGCAGAGTTGTCAAAAAATTATGGCTATGCTAAAGGGTACAATAAAGGACTTAGAGATGTACATACTGAATATGTTGTCATCATTAATTCCGATGTACTGGTCACTGAGAACTGGCTTGATCCTATTATTGATGAATTTGAAAAAGAAAAATATCTGGGATGTGCTCAGCCATTAATTTTATCATTGGAAAGCAGGTCAAAATTTGAATATGCCGGTGCGGCAGGAGGTTTTCTGGATATCCTTGGTTATCCTTTTTGCAGAGGAAGAATTTTTGGTACCGTTGAAAATAATGATAACCAATACAATACAAATATGGAGATATTTTGGGCAAGTGGAGCTGCCATGGTTTGCAGAACAAAATTATTTAAAGATCTCGGAGGATTTGATGAAGGATTTTTTGCTCATCAGGAAGAAATAGACTTATGCTGGCGTTTGAAACAAGCAGGATACCGTATCCAGTGTATAGCCACCAGTAAAGTGTACCATTTGGGCGGAGGTACTTTGGACTATCAAAATCCAAAAAAAGATTTTCTGAATTTCAGAAATAATTTGTATCTACTCACTAAAAATGAAAATCTCAGTAAACTTATCTGGCTTATCCCTGCCAAATTACTTTTGGATGCAATAGCAGGCCTCAAGTTTTTAGCAGAAGGAAAACCAAAATCAACTTTGGCTGTAATTAAAGCGCATATGTCTTACTACATTCATTTGCCCTTGGTTTTTGAAAGAAAAAACAAAGAACATATCTGGATTCAGAGAAATAAAGTCAATCCGGCCAATAATAAAGCAAGGTACGGTGGATCAGTGGTCTGGAATTATTTTGTAGAAAGGAAGAAAAAATTCTCTGACATCCAAATCTAATTAAAATGAAATTTAAAAGTCCAGAGATCCTTTTTGAGGATGAGTATATGATAGCCGTCAATAAACCGGCAGGAATCCTGACTATTCCGGATCGTTTTAATGCAGACATACCCAACCTTGTTGCAGGGTTGAAGCAAAAATATCCTGAGTTGATCCCTGTACATAGGCTGGATAAGTTTACTAGTGGCGTTATTCTTTTTGCGAAAGATGCAGAAACACATAGGTTATTGTCTGCCAGCTTTGAATCCAGGGAGATAGAAAAATATTATGTCGCGATTGTAGATGGTGTCCCTTCACCTGAGAGTGGACGAATAGATATGTCACTTTCTGAATCCACAGTGACCAGAGGTAAGATGCTGGTGCATAAAAGAGGTAAGGCATCTTTGACAGATTATAAGATCCTGAAAAATTTCAAAATTTTTTCCCTGTTATATATACGTATCCACACCGGCAGAATGCACCAGATACGGGTTCATATGCAGTATCTAGGCAATCCCCTGATTGTTGATCCACTTTATGGAAATAGAGAAGCCTTTTTTTTATCCGAAATCAAGCATAAAAAATTCAATATCGGAAAATCAGATGAAGAAAGGCCTCTTCTGTCAAGACAGCCACTACACGCAGAAAAACTGGTCATAAGCCACCCTTATACTTTGGAGAAAATAGAGATAACTGCTGCCATTCCTAAAGACATGGAAGCCACCATCCACCAGATGGAAAAATGGATCAAGTAGTAATTTCTAACAGCCAAAAACATTAAAGACACAATAATAACAACAAAATAAAAATGTATTGGCTCCTGACCAGTGGTGACCATCTCAATGTCAGAAGCATACCATTGATCCAAAATTTACAAAAATCTTTTTCTGCGATATAAATTTATAGGTCAAGTATCTTTGTTAAGATATATTTTTATACTTTTGAATGCAAAAGATGGATGTGAATTATTTTTTAACGTAAATCTAAAACATCTCCAAATTAATTTTGCCGCTATAAATATAAAAAAGCAATATGTAGGTAAATAAATGTCCAAACTTGCTATTAATATTCAAAAACAAAGTATGACAAATCAAAACAATCAATTATTAAAGCTGCTGGGTGTCGGATTCGGTATTGCAGTTACTGTCGGAGGTACCATTGGCACCGGGATATTAAGAAAACCAGGGCCGATTGCAGCCCAGATTGGGGAGCCGTGGATCATTTTGCTACTTTGGCTTGCAGTAGGTATTTATGCATTGCTTGGAGTACTTTGTGCCATCGAGCTGGCCATTTCCATGCCTCAGGCCGGCGCTTGGTATGTATACGCACGCAGAGCTTTTGGCAATTATTTTGGGTTTGTCACAGGAATCACAAGTTGGCTGGGCACGGTATCGGCTTTGGGTTTTGGTGCATATACCATGAGCGAATATATCGCACTACTAATACCTAAAACCGAATCTTATGTTCAGTTGATGTCTATATTTTTTCTTACTTTGCTCACAGGATTTCATTGGCTCGGGACAAAATCAGCAGGCAGATCACAAGAAGTACTGGCAGTAATTAAAGCCTTAGGATTGCTGTTGTTTGTATTGGTTTGTTTTACCTACGGAAGTACTCCGTCTGGAGAAAATGTGGTAAATACTGTTACAGCGACTGCGATTCCCCTCACATTTATCGGCATAATAGGTGCATTTCAAGCTATATTTTATACCTACGACGGGTGGCATACTGCAGCATACTTTACGGAAGAAAATACCAACCCTGCCAAAACATTGCCCAAATCAATGATCACCGGTGTAATATTAATCATTGTAATATACATGCTGGTAAATGGTGCAATACTTTATGCGTTGCCGCCACATATGCTTATGAATTCAAAACTGGCTGCTGCCGACACCATTAGTTATATTTTTGGCAATGGATACTCTAAAATGATAACAGTGTTTCTAATGATTTCTATACTTGGTATTGTAAACGCCCAAATAATGTTTGCTCCCCGTGTTATTTTTTCTATGAGTAGAGATGGTTTATTTTTTAAAGGCGCTACAAAAGTGAATAATGCTGGTACTCCATCTGTGGCTATGCCACTTACAGCCCTTTTATCCATTTTGCTGATATTGAGTGGTAAAGAGACTTGCGGCAAACTGTCTGACATCGCTACCTTCTTTTTTGTCCTTAGCTACGCTGCTGGATTTGCTGCTCTAATCAGATTAAGACAAACAGAACCTGAACTATCCCGACCATTCAAAGCGCCATGGTTTCCTTATTTACCCTACTTGTTATTGATTTTGTCTATATTGTTTTTAGCGGGTGCGGTATACAGCGATATTCACAGTAGTAAATTTGCACTGATATTCTTATTAGTCAGTTACCCTATGTTTATTATAATCAACAGGCTAAACAAAAGTAAGTCAGGCACTTAATGCATTTACTTTTATCTTTCACCAAGTATCCAGGAAGCTTTATATTCGACTTTGTAATTTTTATCAATAAAATTGCGGATATGTTGTACTGCTTCATCAATATCATCAGTAATTTTTACCAGATGCTGATCATCCACCGAAATTGTCTGTTCATTAATCATCTTTTGTATCATTTCTAAAATATCCTTAAAATAATCCTTACCCATGATGACTACCGGAAAATTATGAAGTATGCCCGTTTGTATCAATGTAAGGGTCTCAAATAATTCATCCAGCGTACCATATCCACCAGGCATGACCACAAAAGCATATGAATATTTGGTAAGCAAAACTTTTCTGACAAAAAAGTAATCAAAATTAACTATCTTGTTCATATATGGGTTTGAAGACTGCTCCTTGGGAAGCTTTATGGTACAGCCTATAGATTGTCCACCGACGTCATGTGCACCTCTGTTGGCAGCTTCCATGATACCGGGACCACCACCTGTCATGACAGCAAAACCCAGTTCCGCCAATTCTTTGCCGAGTTGTCTTGCTTTTATATAATGAGGATTTTCTTCCTTAAATCTTGCTGAGCCAAAAACAGTAACGCAAGGACCTACAAAATGAAGTTTCCTAAACCCTTTAATAAATTGCATAAATGCTTTGAACACAAATAAAAATTCCTTTCCGCGACTATTGGGGCCGGAAAGGAATTGAGAATTTGCATCTAGAATCCGTTTGTTTCCCATTTATTTTACTTTACATGATCGAAAAACATTAACAATAAAAAAACCATAAAGTTAATGTCATATTTCCACTGTTTTATCAGTTAAGATGAGCAATGGAGATGTAGCATGTAAAGCAGCAAACTCAGTAACACTTTTGTGGAAAAGATTTTTAAATATATTTCTGTGTTTTGTAGACAGTACCACAAGGTTGTTGTTATTTTCTTTCACCAGATTTTCTATTCCTGAAAACAAGTCTTTCGTATCGATGATTTCAATATGGTATTTTAGCTCCGGAAAATAACTTTCCATGATCTTAATGGTATCTGCGACATCATAATCATCATCGTTTTTATTTCTGAAATGTACCAATCTGAAATTAGACTCGGTTTTTACACACAATCTTCCTGCATACAACAAATGTAAAGAGTCATTTTTTAAATCTTCTGAAAGATATACAACTTCTTCGATTTTTGAGTATGCAGCACTTGGAGGTACCAAAAATAACGGGCAATAGCTATTATCAATCATATCCAATGACAAAGAACCAAAAACCTTTTTGAACGTATCACCGCTTCCGGTAGTCCCCATGACCATAATCGTGTTTGGCTCTTTTGACATTTCAGATAGTTCCATACGAGGAAAACCAACTTTGAATACCCCTTCTATTAGTGGCTCAGTAACAAAATTGCCAATCCAGTCCTGATTTACGGATTGAACAAATTTCTCCAGTTTTTCACGATGGATTTTCTCAGCTTCTTCGTTGATTACCACAAACTGGTTGACATCAGTAGATGTGGGATAATAAATATGGGTAAGCAATAAAACTCCTTCAATATCTTTAGCAAGATGGTTGGCAAAGTTATAAGCATTATAGGATGCTTCTGAAAAATCTGTTGGAACAAGTATCTTTGTCATTTTGCCGTAATTATCAATTTTTAAAATATTCTGTATCGCTTCCCTCAAAGATTTATTATAACTTCCGTTCGGTTTTATTTCAAACAAAAGTTTGTCATTTACCTTTAAGGCAGGTACAGACTCAATGTTATCATTCATGATATCTGTTATCTTCGTTATTTCTTCCAAATGGTATTCAAGGCCTGCACCGGACAAACGCTCTAAGACTTTGGTTTTAGCCAACTGGTAACTGGGTGTACCTGTACCGTAAATTTTTATATCTATCATTTTTTAAACCCTTTAATACCCAATAATTAAAATTAAAATATACTAAAATACATTACTCTTCATATGTGGCAGTAGCCCCTTCATCAATAGCGAGTCTTTTTATGATATCAAATGTGGTTACGATTCCTACTATTTTTTCATTCTCAACCACTGGAATAGCGTGAAATAAATTCTCTTTGAAGACTTCAAGGGCAATTAGTATCTTATCATCAGGGTCAAGTTTTGCCAATTTTTTTGTCATGATGTCTTTTGCAGAGTAATTGTTTAATCTGACTTCATCTTCCAGTTTTTCATTTTCCGTAGAAAAACCTCGTCTGAAAAATAAAAAGTCTGATTTACTGACCATACCAACTAACTTACCCTCAGCTAAAACAGGCAGGTGATGAATTTTATTTTCCTTAAAAAGTCTGTCTGCTACAGCTAGTGTTTCGTTAATTCCTATGCAAATAGGATTTTTTGTCATGATACTGGAAATTGAGTTGCGAAGATTCATATAAATTTTGTTTAAATTTGTGCCAAAGATCAAAATGATTTGATTTTAATAACATGATTTAAATCATCTCTTAGAATGATATTTATTGTGATGTGGTATAACGTTTAATTCGGACTTTTGATGCATAGAAATATTTATGATAATAATTATAGCCATTAATGAATAGTAAAAGTGATTATAAGCTTAGATTGAAGGCTATATTTGATGCAGCGGTTGATGGGATAATCATCATCGACCAAAGGGGTATAATAGAAGAAGTAAATGAGGCATCCTGTCGGTTATTTGGATTTGATGCAGCTGAAATGATAGGACAAAATGTAAATATACTGATGCCTTCAGAGCATAGTAAAAAACATGATTCATATCTGCACTCTTATGAAGAAAGCCGTCGTCCAAAAATCATAGGTATAGGAAGAGAAGTAGAAGGTAAGAAAAAAAATGGTGATCCGTTACCATTTTGGCTAGCGGTAATAGAAGTCACACTTGACAACAGAACCATTTACACAGGATTCATACACGATCTGACCGAAATTAAAAATGCAGAAAAAAAACTAAAGACGATGAACGAAAATCTGGAAAAAAAAGTTGTAGAGCGTACATACGAACTTGAAAATGCGGTGAATCAATTACTTTCTCTGAATCGTCAACTCGAAGAAGAAATAACAAACAGAATCAAGACCCAAAGTAAACTTAGAGAAAGGGAGTCAGAACTTGAAAAGAGTCTTGCTAAAGAACGTGAACTAGGTGAACTTAAATCCAGGTTTGTATCTATGGCATCACACGAATTCCGTACCCCGCTCTCCACAATTCTTTCTTCTGTATCATTGATCGGTAGATATACTGACACAGACCAACAAGCCAATAGAGACAAACACATCAATAAAGTAAAGTCATCTGTCACCCATCTCACTGGTATACTAAATGATTTCTTGTCCATGAACAAGCTCGAAGAAGGAAAAATAAATTCAAATATTGAATCATTTGACGCAGTGGAGTTAGCTAAGGAAGTTGTAGAAGAACTTAAAACAATTTTAAAAATCAACCAGCAAATAGTATGTGATTATAATTTTTCTGACCAATATGTGACATCAGATAGAAAAATATTAAAAAACATCCTTATAAATCTCATTTCAAATGCAATAAAATATTCTGATGAAAATGGTATTATAAAATACTCCATGCAGACGAATACGTCAAATATTGAATTTTCAATTGGTGACAACGGATTAGGTATCCCTGATGAGGACCAAAAGCATCTTTTCGACAGATTCTTCAGAGCCAGTAATGTAATAAATATCGAAGGCACTGGTCTTGGTTTAAATATAGTAAAAAAATATGTGGAAATATTAAACGGTGAAATTTCTTTCACCAGTAAATTATATGAAGGCACTACATTTAAAGTTAAAATTCCAAATCACCATAATTGAAATCTAAATAAAAATAAAGTTACCTAAAAATGGATGCAAAAATACTTGTTATCGAAGACAATCAGGATGTAAGGGAAAACCTGGAAGAATTGCTTCAATTGACCGGATATACTGTTTATACTGCAGAAAATGGAAAGATCGGTACGGCAAAGGCATTGGAAGTCGTGCCTGATATTATTTTGTGTGACATTATGATGCCGGAGTTGGATGGGTTTGGTGTATTAAGAATTTTGTCCAATCACCCTGCTACAATGGATATTCCTTTTATATTTCTTACTGCAAAAACGGAAAAGGAAGATTTCAGAAAAGGCATGGGCCTGGGTGCTGATGATTACATTACCAAACCTTATGACGATGTCCAATTGCTTGATACCATAGAAGTGAGACTTAAAAAAAGCGCAAGAATAAAAAATTCTTTTGATAAAACCGGACATGGGTTACAACGATTTATTGATGAAGCAAAAGCCCAAAAAGAATTTGACAAACTTTCTGAAAATAGAGAGTCCCGGAGATATCACAAAAAAGATATTATTTACGAAGCGGGCCAGTATCCAAAATGGCTATATTTTGTAGCTTCCGGCAGTGTAAAATCTTATCAAATCAATGATTTTGGCAAAGAGTTTACTACAAACATCTATTCAAAAGGAGATTTTTTTGGTTATATCCCTTTGTTGAAGGGAGAAAGGTACCACGACAATGTTTCCGTGATTGATGATAGTGAACTTAGATTAATTCCTATCGAAGATTTCACCTTATTGCTATTCAACAACAGAGAATTTTCTGCAAAATTTATAAAAATGCTGGCCAATCAATCCGAAGAAATAGAACATCTTTTGATCGAAATGGCGTATAGTTCAGTTAGAAAAAGAGTAGCTAATGCACTATTAAAATTTAGTGAATCCAAACACTCCACCACAATGTCTATCCTAAGGGATGATATAGCAAGTTTGGCGGGCACAGCAAAAGAGACAACCATCCGTACTTTGTCAGATTTCAAAAGTGAAGGTCTCATATCCATTGATGATAATAAAATTGAACTTCTGAAAGTTGAAAAATTAAGAAATCTCCCTCAATAATGACCAAGGTCATTTGATGGTTTGATCTTCATCATTTTTCAGCAATTCATTTTCAGGTATTTTTGTATCATAAAACGGAACGATGATTCGTAATGGAAATATCAAGGTCTCAGAGATCATGTCGAAGCAGGTGATTAATATTGATTACAGAAGATCGGTAAAAGAAGCCATGGACGTTATGGATAATTATAATGTCAGGCATCTTCCGGTGATGAATGGCGAGAATTTAATAGGTATAGTAAGTAAAAGTGATGTGGATAAAGTAAAATTTCTGGAATCTTACACGAAGAATAATGAAAATGTACATAATCTCAGTATCGAACATTTCATGACAAAAAGTGTAAACACCATACAACATGATGATACCATCAGAGAAGCAGGTGAAATATTGAGTTTAATGTCCTATCATGCTTTACCTGTACTTGATGGTGAAAATTTGGTGGGTATTATAACTAGTACGGATTTTATATTGCATCTTCTTAAACATTGTGACTAAATTCTGCTGTATTTTAAACCTTAAAATAAATATCATAATAAGATTTCGAAGTATAGATTGTTGATCTAATTGTTTTGATTTTAAAGAGGCGTCATAAAAGGTGATGCCTCTTTTTTTATTGACATTTCATTAGTCAATGTTGAATAAGATATCTTAAATTACGCTTTTAAAATATTAATCTTATACCTTTGCACCGTGTTACCATGACAAATTATCATGGCAATCCATATCATGAATGCATTTATAGAGTTTGGGGAACGTAGATTTAAACTATTTACAAATATTGTTTTTTATTTAGCCATTCTGATTATCTCAGGTCAGATTATAGAATCAGGCTTTACAACAGAGCAACTTCAACTTTTTAATCACCTATTTAAGCCATTGAATCTGGCATTCAGTTTTCTTGCTGCAGGTATGAGTTTCTATTTGTATCTGACTACCAAAAATATTTATATCAAGGCAGGAAGACTTCTTTTTTTCCTGATGTCCGTTATTTACCTCATTATTGCTTTACTATGGATACTTAATCTTTTTAACAACATAATTGATGTAGAAGGTGTTCGTCTATTTTTTGCAGTTTTTATTGGATTTATGGCCATTTCTTTTAAAATCGCTAGTATTGGCAATTCTTCTATTCACCCTTCATTGTTGTTTGTTTTGAGTTTTGTTTTTCTGATTTTATTCGGGACATTCTGCCTGATGCTTCCCGCAGCAGCATATACAAACGTCAGTTTTATTCAGGCTCTTTTTACTGCTACCAGCGCGGTGACTGTAACGGGTTTAGCTGTGTTAGATACTGGCAAAGACTTTACCTTATTTGGCCAAACCATCATTATGATCTTATTGCAATTGGGTGGCTTAGGAATTCTTACCGTAACAAACGTTTTTGCTTTAATATTCAAATCATCGTCTACTTTCAAAAACAGAATGATGGTCAGTGATATGATTAAGGAGCTGGATAATAAAAATACATTTAGTACCTTGTTCAAAATCATTTTTATAACCATCATGGTAGAATTGGTAGGTGCCATACTTATATATTTTTCTGTAGTTAATAATCCTGAAGTAACTGACAATCCTTCATTTTTTGCAGCGTTTCATGCAGTATCTGCCTTCTGTAATGGTGGTTTTTCGACTTTAACCAACTCATTGTATGAAGAATCTGTCAGATATAATTATTTTTTACAATTGACTATTTGCTGGCTGATTATAACCGGTGGATTGGGATACTCTGTGATGATCAATCATTATCTTTTGTTAAAAAATAAAGTAAAAAACAAACTAACTCTACTTAAAGTAGCACCATTAAATACTAAAGCTGATTTCGCCAGAACAAGTACAAATACACGCATTATTTTGGTGACTACATCCATTCTATTGTTTGTCGGAACTTTATTGTTTTTTATGGCAGAGTATAATGGGACATTAAAAGAACATTCGATTTTTGGAAAACTTGTAGTGTCTTTTTTCAATTCCGTCACACCCAGAACAGCAGGATTTAATAATATTAATATGGCAGAAATGGGTATACCGGCCTTCATGCTCACCATGACCCTGATGTGGATAGGCGCATCTCCAGGTTCAACTGGAGGTGGTATAAAAACAACCACATTTGCAGTGGCTTTACTTAACCTTTGGAATCAGATAAAAGGTAAAGACAGGCTTATTATTAACTTTAAAGAAATACCAAACTTAGCTATCAATCAGGTGAATGCTGTCATTCTTCTGTCCATTTTTGCGATCAGTTTCAGCACATTTTTACTTTCATTTTTTAATCCCAACGTTTTGTTTAAGGATCTACTTTTTGAGTGTATCTCCGCTTATTCGACCGTCGGGTTGAGCGTGGGAATAACACCGGGCTTAGGTCAATGGAGTCATATTGTGTTAATAATATTAATGTTTCTTGGCAGGGTTAGTTTTCTTACCTTTCTGATTGGTATTTTTAGTCGGTTATTTAGTGAGGCTCCGGGATGTGAACCTTATTATCCAAAAGAAAACGTTTTCATCAACTAAACTTAAAATAATGCATAAAAAAATCATTGTTATCGGACTTGGAAATTTTGGCGGCAATCTTGCTATCAAACTTACAGAAGACGGACATGAAGTCTTTGGAGTAGATAAAAGTCCGGCAAAAGTAGAACTGCTTCAACGTAAAATAAATCACGCCATCGGCTTGGATACCAGCGAAGAGTCTTCTATTAACCACCTTCCGATTGATGACTGTGATCTGGTCGTGGTGGCCATTGGCGAAAATGTAGGCGCATCTATTACCACTACTGCCCTAATCAAAAAACATTTTAACGGCAGGATTATCGCCAGATCTTTGACTACCGTGCATAAAACAGTATTGGAAGCCATGCAGATCGATGAAATAATAGAACCGGAAGCGGAATATGCGCATGAACTGGCAAATAGAATCATGGTCAAAGGAGCTATTAAAAGCATGGAACTACATGGTGATTATGAAATTGTAGAAGTAAAAATACCTAAAAAGGTTATCGGAAAAACATTAGGAGAACTTGACATTAAAACAAAACACAAAGCACACATAATAACTGTCATAAAACAAACTGAAAAAGCCAATTTTCTAGGAAGCCCCACCATGATAAAAAAAGTGCATGGTATATTACACTCCATTTATCAGTTTGAAGAAAATGATCTGTTACTTGTGTTTGGCAACAAAAAAAATATAGACAGGTTTATAGAAGAAAATGCCTGATGCATGATTTTATGATTCATATTGGTGTCAGGACAAAAACTTCATACAAACAATTTTACATTTTCTTCAATCGTTCGATCACCAAATCAATAAGTGCTTTACCTTCTTTTGAGAATTTGGCGTAGTCTCCCTTTTCATAGGCCAATAATGCCAACATAAAATTGTCTGCCATGATTTCATCAGGATGAATGATGTATTGTGTGTTGTCTTTTATTTTAGTAAAAAAAACTGGGGTAGTTTTGAGTGGAATGGTCGTTTTCCCGTTATCATCTGATAACACCTCATAGTAACTTCCCAAATCTTTTAACTCATATAAGTCAAAGTTTAGATAATCAAAAAAAGCGGGATTATCAGGCCTGAAATTTTTAAATTTACTCGTAATAAGTGGCACCGCTATTTTACCTGGCACACCTCCCTCCAGTTCTATAGCATACTGAAAAGATACACCATCAGGATTTGTCAATAAAATTTTTTGAAGAACAGAATTAAGTTTAATGGGCTTCTCAGCCTTAAAAAAACCAATATAACCATACAAATCCTTTTTCAATTCAGTATTATACCTGGATAAAATATGGAATACTTCATGAATCATCACAGGTAATTGTCTTGACTCTTCATCCAAAGGAAATATATTTTCAGGAATAAGTATGTCCTTTCCCCTGGTATAATAAACATCATTTCCGTAATGATTGGTTTTTACTTTAATTAACCTAATACCTCCCGGAAAAATTCTTGGGCTTAATGTATCACACATTGATTTTACCTGCTGAAATAATCTTAGCATAGCTTGCATTTCTTCTGTCTTCCAGTCAGACACTTCACTTGATATGAATTTTTTATATGCAGTCATAGCTTCTGTTCTGCTTCCGAAAGGCTCCATTCTTTTCATTTGAATTTGCATCTCAACTTCAGAAATTTGGCCGTAAAATCCGTCAATATCATCTAGAATTATAGCTTGTGATGCTTTTGTGCTATCTAAAAAAGTGATGAGTGCAGGTATGTTATTTCCTGTAGTTTGTGACTCCTTGTTTAGCCTGCAACCTAAAAACAGACTTAATATTAAGGAAAAATAAATAAAAGATAATTTATGATTCATCGCAAAAAAAAATTATGCGGAAAGTTAATGTTAATCCACGAAAAGTTGAGTAAATCCAAATGAAAATACTCCAAAATAAAACATTTGATCATCAAATCTCTTTTTTAAACCTAAAAATCTACCCTCAATCTTACATTGATTCTTCTCCCTGTCAAATTATTCGGCAATGCATATTCTTCATTGGTCAGCGTTTTAATCCAATTTACTGAAGCCTGGTTTGAAATCTGAAGGAGATTAAAAGCTTCCAAACTAACCCAACTGTTTTGAGAAAATCTCAGCGGGTGCCTCGGTTTTCTATTAATCCATTCAGCTTTCCATAGCTGAAAAGAGAATCCAACATCAATCCTGTGATAGGGTTTTAGTCTAAAAAAGTTCCTAAATTCTGTATTGTTTTCACGTGGACCATAGGGCAAACCTGTGCCTATAGAAAAATTCAAATTCACCTTCACATTTTCATTTCGTGGCAGATAATCCTGAAAAAACATATTTATTGTCATAAATTGGTCGGTAGGTCTTGGGACATCATTGACTATGACAGGTACCCGAACCGAGTCGACCACTTCATATCGAAGATGATTAACACCATTTATTTTTTCCCTGGCAGATAAAAATGAAAAATTAATCCATGATTCCGCCCCGGGTACAAACTCGCCGTTGATCCGGAAATCCCAACCTACGATATAACCAGAACTGTTATTTTCCCCTGCATATCTGATACGTACATTATCCAATTCATAAGATACCATATCACTTAATTTTTTATAGTAGATTTCTGATATGATTCTAAATGGTCGGTTGCTCACCTTCTCCCAAGTAAAATCGTACGATAAACCGCCCACAACATGCATAGATTTCTGTGATTTCAGATCTGTATTTATACTTCCATCCGGCCTCCTCATTTCCCTATATAAAGGCACTTGATTATATATGCCACCTGCCAGTTTAAATGAAATGTCATTTTTCCACTGTAGCGGTTTGTACAATAGTTGCAACCTCGGGCTGACAAATATTTCTTCACTCAATGATCTGTAAGTACCTCTTAAACCACCGGATATTTTCAACTCAGAATTAGCATTTTTTATCGTAAACCCGTCCTGAACAAACAATTGGACTCGATCATTTCTAATTAAATTCTGGGATTTCAGCACTCTTGAAAGCTGAATTTCTTCTTCTTTGTAGGGTAGAGAATACCCGGCTGAATCCAGTCTTTCCCATTCATTCAGCTTATCGTCAAATTCTTCGAACTGATATTTGAGTCCCCATTGTATAAAGTGTAATTTTTCATTCGGACCACTTTTTTTTGCCTGCAATTCCAAACCACCTTTGTATTCAATATTATATATGGTGTTATACAGAAAATTTCTGGTGTAAGTATGCTGAGTGCCTATTCCCAAAACAGCTATCTCCTGCCCTGTATTATCTCCCAAAGCAGTTTCAATCTGTGACAATCTGTAAAAACCGAGTATGTCAAACTTTTCTTCTTCTGAAGCTTTATAGGATGACGCTAGCAATTTCATATATAATGGATTCTTTTTTCTCTCTGGCACATAAGTCAAAGATATCCCACCCATTCCATATCTAAAATTATCGCTCTCCTGTCCTTCAAAAAGTGTATTAAGTTCAAGTTGAAAATCAATGGTTCCTTTTTTACTTTTGCCTGATGATGGTTTAAAGTTGTATTGACTTCCATTATAATTAGCAATCAAACCCACTTGTAATTCTTTTGTAATCTCATAACTTAAAAAAGCCTGAAAATCAGTAAATGAAGGTACGTATTCCCCTTTTATATCAGAGCTGCCAAGCAGATATGCATTGGTTTTGTATCTGGCACCTACCAAATAACGAAATTTATTATATGCATTTGCACCAATGCGCTTACTGCCTTCAAAATGAGCAGAAGCTCCCAGCAAACTAGCAGTAACACTTGCACGAAAATCTTCCGGTCTCTTATACCTAATATCCAAAACAGAAGACATCTTATCGCCATATTTGGTTTCAAAACCACCTGACGAAAACTCAAGATCCCTGATCATATCAATATTAGGGAAACTTAATCCTTCTTGTTGTCCACTTCTAATCAGTTGCGGTCTGAAAATTTCAAAATCATTGACATAAATTAGGTTTTCATCATAGTTTCCGCCCCTCACATTATACTGCGATGTCAATTCTCCTCCTGCACCGGCACTGACCCCTAAAGCAATATGTGGCAAAATACTTTCAAAATTACCGGAAGCTGTGGGTAGAATTTTCAACTCCGTTACTTCCTCTCGAACCATTCCCACGTCTTCTATTTTTCCTGCTCTTACTACTATTTCCAAATCGGAAGCTTTGGGCACCATTTTTACATTTATATTTCTTTTTTGACCGGATATCATCTGCTCTACACTCACAGTGAGATCAGAGTATCCTAATCTGGAAAATTTTAATTTGATTTTTTTATCCTGCTCAACTGTAATTTTATATTGTCCATTGTTGTCGGATTCCGTTGCGTTAGAAGTGCCTTCTACGTAAACGGTGACATAATCAATTCCTTTATTGGAATCAATATCTCTCACCACACCAAAAACAACACTGGTTTGTCCTATTCCAAAAGCAGACAAAACTGTAATCCAAATCCCCGTTAAAAACCATCTTAATTGCATAGATAATATTAGATATGCTGTAAAAACGTTAAAAAAGTAAATAATAGTCTAATTTGAGTTAAGAGTATGTGTATAATTTCAACTTTTATTTGAATTGAAACATTTTAATTAAACTTTAAATCCACTCCGAAAATGCCACTTTTTTGATAATCATCTGCTTTTACCCTTACCCAACCCCCCTGCAACATTCGTCCCCTTAAAAGGGAGACTTCCAAAAGGGGTGTCCATTCAGGCAAACAGTTGATTATCAAATTAGTATATATATTCAAAATTTAAATAACAAATTTTTTTTCGCATGGTCTCAGGCTTAATTATTTTTTTTGCAGTAATGGCTGACTTTATTTTCAGGACTACTGTCAAATTTTTGGTTACACTCTTTTCTTAAAAATGATTACTGGCCACTCAATTGATACCATAGTCACTCATCATCTAGTCATTTTGTCTGAATTTTCTATGTTGCCTGTGCACGAATAACAAAATTAGTCAAAAAATAGTAATTCAGGCATACAATCCGGTAATCCCCAAATGCTTCAAAGCATATATTGCCAGCTGGGGATTTTCAGCTTTAAATACACTATTTCCCGCTACAAGTACATCGGCTCCGGCTTGGAGTATACTTTCAGCATTCTGCAACGCTACTCCTCCATCGATTTCTATCAATGTGCCCAGATTTTTTGTAATGATCATCTCTTTGAGTTCCTTAATCTTACTCAGCGTTTGATAAATAAATTTTTGCGCACCAAATCCGGGGTTTACACTCATCAATATTACCAAATCCAGATCTTCAAGTATTTCGGATAAAAAAGTAACTGGCGTATGCGGATTTATTGCAACTCCTGCTTTTGCTCCTGTGGACTTAATAAGTTGAATAGTTCTGTGCAAGTGCGTGCAGGCTTCCAGATGAACACTGATATTATTAGCCCCTGCGTCCCTTATAGTTTGTATAAATCGGTCAGGTTGTTCAATCATCAGATGCACATCAAGTGGAATTGAGCTATATTTTTTCATTGTGGCAATGATATCCGGACCAAATGAAATATTAGGAACAAACATACCATCCATAACATCTACATGCAACCAGTCGGCATCAGAGTCATTGACCATTTCAATTTCCGATTTCAGATTTCCAAAATCAGCAGCCAGAATAGAAGGAGCTATAAGATGATGACCCATGATGTTTTTTTAACAGGTCAAAGGTATTGAAATATTTATTCTAAAAAAAACATTAAGTGTTGGTATAATAAAAACACAAGTACAATAAAAACCAACATTGCACTTGTATTTCTATTTATTGAAAATGTTTTATTGCCGTCTACCTTATCTTGCAATTATTATCCTTTGATTAAAGCTCATCTTACCATTGTCAAGAGATAGGAAATATAGTCCGTCACTCAAATAACTTAAATCATATATTTCAGAGTAGTCACTTTCCGAGACAAATATTGATTTCCTAAATAAATTTCGGCCTAAAACATCCATTAATATTACTTTGTATTCTCCTTCAGTCAATGACTTAGCGATCAAATTGAATTTACCATCACCAGGATTTGGTACAACTACAAGTCTACCAGAAAATTCAAACAGATCTTCTGATGAAGATATCAGTACATTTACTTCCCTTTCAAATGTATCCTTTCCACATATATTTTCAACTAAAAGGGTGACTATATATAACCCACTTTTGGAGTAAGTGTGGAGTGGATTTTTTTCTGCACTTGTGCTGTCATCTCCAAAATTCCAGAGTACTTCCGTTTCGTCTGTACCTGTATAATTGAATTGTACATTTCCGGATGAAGGCACTTCATACTCAAATAGAGCTGTCGGGCCAGTCCCGATATTTACAAAAGAAACCATAGTATCAGAACCCAAAGAATTGCTTACAATTAATGTGACTTCGTATGTTCCCTTTTGATTATAGATTACCTTCGGATTTGAATTTGATGAAACCGCCGGGCTTCCGCCTTCAAATGACCAGCTATATGTAGCTGCATTCTTTGATGCATTATCAAAAAATATTTCATTGCCTTTACACAGCACTTTATCATTATCAAACTTCAAAACTGCATCTGGATAAACATTGATCAACAGTTCCAATGTATCCGAAACAGACTGTCCACATTGATTTTTACTGGTCAGATATACATAATATTTACCATTTTCTGGTGCAGTAAAAGTGATGTTTTGCCCATTTAATTGAATAGTCGATTTATCATTGTAGACTGACCAAATCAATTCATTGCCAACTGATCCTGTATTTTGTAAAATGACTCTATTGGAATCTATGTCTACAGAGTATGATGCAGTAGGTGGTGATATAACTTTCACATATTCATCAATAATAACCATACCATCTCCTGCCTGATTTGTTACCACCAGCGAAACTAAATAACTTCCCGGTTGATCATATTTTACCACAGGGTTTCGAAGTGAAGATGTAGCAGGAGTACCTCCATCAAATACCCAGTTCCATGCTGTAACAGAAGGTGATGATTGACTAGTAAACTGTACATTGGATGAAGGACATATATTATTTGCCGAAGATGTAAAACCTGCTGTAGGTACCAACTGAACCAAAATATCTTCAGTTTCAGTCGTACTACCGCAACCATTCGAATCGCTCAAGGAAACTGTAAAAGTACCTTGAGAACTATACGTGTGAGAAGGATTTACTGCGGTAGAAGACTGACCATCACCAAAATTCCATACTGCGTTAGTGCCGTCTACAATATTTTGTGTAAAATTTACTGTGAAACCATCAACAGTTTTAAAAAAAGATACAACAGGTTTTTGATTAACCACCACAAGATTGTCAGTAATTATCTCATCAGAACCATTTGCATTGGTAACTATAAGTGAAATATCATAGACGCCATCGGCAAGGAAAGTAACCTCAGGATTAGGTTCTGTTGACGTGGAAGGTATGCCACCCTCAAATGACCAAAGGTAAGAAACAGGGCCAAAGGTTGATGTATTCTGAAATATGACTCGTTCACCTTCACAGATAGTAGAAGTACTGGTTGGCAGAAAAGATGCTGAAGGTGGCAATGCTACTATAATTTCCTGTATTATATTGTTTGAACCGCATGCATTGGACAGGGAAAGTACTACATTATAAACTCCATTATCCTGATAAATATGAACTGGATTTACCTCAGAACTTTGTACACCGTCACCAAAATCCCAAGATAATGTATTGTAAAACTGACTTTCATTTGTAAATGAAAAACTTGCGTTCTCTTGGTTAAAACTAAAATCTGAAATAGGCACAGGCAAAACATTGATATAATTTGATTTAACAGTTGCAATGTTTCCGAAACTATTAAAAGCTTCTAATTTTACATTGTGAAGCCCAGGCTGACTATAAGTAACCGTAGGAGAAAGCGCAGTAGATGTTGCGGGTATACCTCCTTCAAATGTCCATAAATAGGTTAGAGCATTGGAAGAAAAATTGCTGAAATTCACTGATAATGGCCCACAACCTGAAGTAATATTTGCTAAAAAATCCGCAGTAGGTAAAAATGCAATGGTAATTGGATAGGTAATTTGTCTTGTTCCACATGCATTGGTAACTGTCAATGTTACGTTGTACATTCCATTTTGAGCGTATTGATGTTGAGGGTTGAGCGTTGTATTTTGAGCTGTTCCATCACCAAAATTCCAAGATAATGAATTTTGAAAACCACCTTGAAAAATGAAAGATGCAAAAGAACCATTAATATTGACAATAAAGTCTGCGACTGGTAATGGTAATACTGTTATATAATCAACTTTTGTTTCTACTGCACTACCGGCATTATTAAAAGCTTCCAAAACAACAGCATAATTGCCTGGGGAATCATATAAAACAGTTGGATTAACTGCATTGGAAGTTCCGGGACTGCCTCCAGGAAATATCCATTGGAAAGAAGTAGCATGCTCAGACAAATTAGAAAAATTGACAGTTAGCGGCTGACAGCCTGTGGTTTGATTGGCTTCAAAATTTGATCTCGGCAATACAGAAATAGTCATAGGGAATGAGATACTATTTGACCCACAAACATTTGTAACCAATAGAGTCACGTTAAATGTTCCATTTTGAGAATAAGTATGTTGTGGATTCGGTAGATTTGATAATGTTGAGCCATCACCAAAATTCCAGGAATAAAAAATTACAGAAGTTCCTGTGTAAGTAAATTGTACATTATTTTCGTTTACATTGAATATAAAATTTGGACTGGGCAACGGCAGAGTAGTCACCGTAACAGACTGTGTAATACTATTTGACCCAAAATTGTTAATAGCCTGAAGAGTCGCCTGATACTGCCCTGATGCAAGGTATGTAACGGTAGGAGACAAAGCAGTTGATGTTGATGGAGTTCCACCCGGAAATGACCACACACGGCTTGTACCTCCCACAGATTCATCCGTAAACTGTACTGTAACGGGTGCACATGACTGGCTTGTACTGAAACTAAAGTCTGCTGTAGGCGCTACTCCACTTGAGCAAGCAGAAAGGCACGCAGCATTGAGATAATAGTTTTGAATCTGAGAAACTGATGTAGATGACCAAGTATTGGATGTACTCACCGAAGGGGCCATAATATTAGAGTTATGTGTTGCACTAAAGTTGTGTCCAATCTCATGAGAGACAAGACATCTTTTTAATTGAGCGTTAGAACTGAAGTCCTGTAGTGCATTGTATCTATTTCCTGTACAAACTGCATTCAACCATGCAATACCAATAGTGCCACCATTAAAATCCCTCCTTGTCCAGACTGATGCTACATCATGTACTGAAGAAAAGCCAGATGGGCCCCAATCTGTAAAACTATCCAAAAAGGTTCCTGCATTGAGACTTGTTGTCCACGGGTCACACCCACCACAGTTGGAAACCCACTGTTCCACAAGTAAAAATTGAATTTCATCGGCAAAGTCATCATCATAATTGGTCTGTACATTATTTAATACACCTATGTTATGATTTTCTACGGCAGCCACACTGCCATAAAAGCTAACCATAGAGAAATCAGATGCTATGGCATATTCTACTTTAAAACATCCACCTGGCATCCTATTTCCTGCGCCATATTGGGGTGAAGATTGAACTTTTTGCTTTTCATTTACATACTGATCATATCCACATTTCTTTTCTTCTCCGGGGACAATATCATTTATGCTATACAAAACAAACTTATTTTTTTGCCCTGATTTTACAAAATGGTATAGGGGTTCAATAAAGTAAGTACTTTGGCCTATTTTAATAAAACCATAGATAAAATCTGTGTTAAATGTTATACTTACCTGACTTCCCGAAATACCTTCAACTGACCCATGCATAGGCAAAGCCATGGTTCCGTTTTTTTGGCGTAATCCATTTGCATTAGATGAAACGCGTAAATATTGGGGAGATATAATTCCTGAGTTTTCCAATAAAAGATTCCATTCAGCTTTTTCATTAATTTTTAGCTTAACACTATTGCTTCTGGAAGAAGCAATAATACTGTTATGTACCGAAGCTGCATCAATCTCTAAAATCTCATAATTATAAAACATTTTGTCTAGTTCAGCAAATTTTAATACCTGCTGACCTTGTGTTTTATTGAAATATAAAATGGAAAAAATAAAAATGATGACAAAGTTAAAAGCTACTTTCCTGAAATTAGATTCCATATAAATAAAAAAATTTAACGAAGTAAAATAAATTGACATGCAAAGAAAAACAATTTTAATTAGATTTTAGAGTGAAAAAATAATATTTATATCTTTGATTGAAAAAATTTTCTAAATCATCCTATAAATTTACATATATTCTGTTTTTTCTAAAAAAAATTTATGATGAAACTGTTGGAATTGTTCAAAATTTCAAAAGTGCTATTCACTAATTTTAAGTAACTATTTAAATATTTAGTCAAACGAGTAGTTTTTGTCACGATTTTTGCAACTTGGAATTAAAAATAGCGCCAAAAACTAATATTTCCATTCTTTTGACGACGGGCTTCACCCGTCATTACCAATATTTTGCCCCTACAGGGCAATGAACTAAATAATTACAATTTTAATACTATTATTCCCCTTTTTCAAGCGCTTCTGCAGCTACAACCTGCATATTTATTTTTTCAACTTCTTTATCAATGTAATAAAGACTTTGCCCGCCTTCTCCAATCACTTTTATCCTATCGAGTATGGTGCGGATCACTGCCTCTTCCTCTCGCTGCTCATCTACATACCACTGAAGAAAATGTTGCGTATTATAATCATTTTCATCCTGAGCAAGTTTAAGTAAATTATGAATAGACAAAGTAACACTCCGTTCCTGCTCAAAGACTTTTTGAAATGCCTCCTGAATACTGTGATATTTAACTGGTGGCTGACCAATAGCTGGTGTAACAGGTAAAACACCAGATTCACTCATATACTCGTACAATTTGAGCATGTGGAATCTTTCTTCGTCTGATTGACGGATAAAAAACTTCTTACAACCCTCCAATGCCTGATCATCACACCAATAAGCAAGGGCAAGATAAAAATTTGATGCATAACCTTCATAACTTATCTGGTTATTAATGGCTTGCTGCATCTGTGTACTTAGATCTATCATTATAAATTAATTATATTATCTGACATTAACCCATGAATGAATGAAATGGTTTGATTAAACATCTTTGACCTTATAATTTAGAATAAATCTATTTCTATTATTTAGTTCCCAAACTCGAATAAGGAAAATCCATGAACAAATTACAAAAACCGACAAGAAGAAGTCATATACCTAATCACAAAAATTTGTCACAGTAAAAACATATGAAATGAAAAATGATTACAAATATAAATTTTCTTAATATTTAATCCTTCTACTTTCAAATATTTTAATATCTTTGCTTTCATTAATGTTGAATGCTGTAACCCACAAATTATCAATAAAATATAGGTGTTTATCATGTTAAACCATGGCTTTATTTTAAGAAATGTAAGTGTATTGCTAATACTGTTTTTCGGTATTACTACCTCATCTATAAAAGCTCAGGTGTCAAATGTTAAATACCAATTAAAATACAACTCAGATTCCTGCTGGTATGATGCTTTTCTAATCATTGTAAGCGGATCTGCCAGCAATATTACCCAAAGGACGCAGGATTACAGTCAGTTTTCCGTTTTAGTTCCTACAGGTACCAATATAAATGTCATCAAAAACTATATGCCTATAGAAAACAACCAATCTTATACTGGATCTATTCCTGTCAATTGGAATATAGGTGGAGTGATTGGCGCTCCAACCATTGAACCAAATTTCGATTTTTTTATGTTCTCGCCATCATTAGACTCAGTTTCTCACTACAATAATATGAATATAGGCGACACCATAAAGTTGTTTAGTCTTTCCGTAGATAGCATATTTAGTTGCGGATCAGGTATCAGAATATTCGAAAATGTCTCCGATCCGGGTCCAATGGCACCTGGAATGGGTAATGTAGATTTCAGTAATCAATTAAATCTGGTAGGGTCAACTGTACTTTACGAAGAAAATGCACCCATGATCAACCCGTCCAAACCTATTTTTACGAGTTTGTCTCTCGTGACATGTGAACTCGGAATAGAAATAGATATTTCAACTTTTACTGCTTCCTGTCAAGAACCAATATCTTATTTGTGGCACGGACCAAATAATTTTATTTCGACGCTCCAAGATTTATATTTAGTCCCATCCACTCCCGGCAATGCAGGCACTTATAAAATTATTTTGTCGGATGGATTTGGATGTAAAGATTCAGTAAGTTTTACTGCCTATAATAAACCCATTGCGGGAGACGATCAGGTAGTTTGTGCCAATTCCACCTCCACATTGACGGGAGCCAACCCTTCGAATGGTATCTGGACATCAATGTCATCCAATCCCAACGGAGCAATATTATCTAATTTGTCTTCAGGTATAGCCACTGTTTCATTTGATCAAAATGCAAATGGAACATACCAATTCATATATACCACCTTTACCTGCAGTGATACCATGGAGATAATAGTTTTATCTTCACCTTTGATATCAATTGCGGGCGATACAACTATTTGTTTGGGAAGTAATACATTTGTATCTCCGGTAACCGGTGGTTTCTGGACCAGCAACAATCCAATGATTGCCACCGTAACCAATGACGGAATTGTTGTAGGGGTAAGTGATGGTACAGCCAATTTTACTTTTACCGAAATATCTACCGGCTGCTTTGCTACAACAGATTCTGTTACTGTAAATGCATTGCCTACCGTAACCGTTACTGGCACTCCCAATGTTTGTGTCGGCTCAATGACAACTCTTATAGCATCCGGATTAGGGATTTGGGATAGCTATCATCCAAGTATTGCTTCCATAAATAATTCAGGTGAAGTCACAGGAATATCTGATGGAACAGCATCAATTATATTTACTGATACCATCACTGGTTGTATATCAATACCCGAGCAGATGATTGTATTACCCGTTCCTGTAGTAAGTATAACAGGCAATAACGTAATTTGTACAGACGCTGAAACTACACTGTCTCCTGTTTCAGGTGGTATATGGTTAAGCCTAGACCCCACTTTGGCTGTGGTAAATGATACCGGATTGGTTACAGGTGTATCTAATGGCATAGTATCATTTATTTATACAGAAACATCCACAGGATGTACGTCGGATAACAGTGATATTATTACTATATTAAATAAACCTGATGTGATGCTGGCTGATATTGAAATTTGTGAAGGAAGTACCACAATATTAAATCCTGTAACTGGCGGTATCTGGGTCAGCAACAATCCTACTATAGCCACAGTTGGGATCTCGCCAGTTGTGGTGACAGGTTTAAGTCCTGGCTATGTGTCATTTACGTTCACGGATATTAATAATGGGTGCTCCAGCACATCGGATACATTAACGGTGCATCAAAGACCTCAATTGTCAGCCAATCCTCCGACTGTCTGTGTGGGGTCAACTACTTTGCTTTCTCCATCATCAGGTGGCCTTTGGACAAGTCTGGATAATGATATTGTGGTAGTAAATGATAGTATTGCAGTGGGCATAAGTAGTGGCATAGTTACCTTAAGATATATGGATGATATGTTCGGTTGTTTAAATACTATAAATATTGCAGTAACTGAAAGAGCGGCAGCAATGATAACGGGTGATCCTGAAATTTGTACAGGATTTACCTCCCAGCTATCTCCAGCCTCCGGTGGTACTTGGACAAGCAGCAATGCCTCCGTGGCTTCAGTAAGTAATGTAGGGGAAATAACCGGCATAAGTGAAGGTGCAGCGTTTTTTACTTTTACAGAATCGGCTACAGGTTGTAATTCCCTTCCTACATCTGCTATAACTATTCATCCAACTCCTATCATAAATCTAAATGGTCCATCGCAGATTTGCATTGGCTCAACAACCACGATGACACCTACCAGTGGCGGCATTTGGATCAGCAACAATGAAAATATTGCCGTAATTGAGTCCAATACAGGTTTGATCACAGCCATGGAAGGCGGAACAGCAACTTTCCGATATACTTTAAATAGTACTGGTTGTATATCCCCTCCAAGTTCCCCCATTATGGTATTTGAAGAATCATTGGCGACCATCGAAGGTACTGCCATCATTTGTACAGGAGGAAGTACTTTCTTATCTCCTTCATTCGGTGGTATTTGGATCTCAAGCGATCCGTCCATTGCTTCAGTGTCCAATGCTGGACTTGTATCAGGCACAGGATCAGGTATAGTAACCTTTACATATACTGAAACTGCAAATGGCTGTGGATACACTTCTACTACTTCCAATTTGATCGTAACACAATGTTTTAATCCTGACTTCAACTTGACAAGTACAAATGTATTGGTTTCCGGAAATGTTAGCACAAACGATCATGATGCAGCAGGAAATATTTATAATGCCGGGCTTATTACTTCTTCACCAGCAGGCAGTAATCCTATACTTCAAATAAATCCCGATGGCAGTTATACCTTTCAGTCAGACTCAGCAGGTCACTATATTTACAAAATACCTGTATGTGTGCCACCATTAACCTCAGCATGCCCTGAATCAGAATTAAATATAACAGTCATAAAATATTTATCCACAGATAAAACTGCGGCAGCAAATGTGGATCTTGCGATTACAAGGGTAAATACTCCGATAAGTATAGCATCGCTTCACAATGATGTATGTGTTTTGGTGGGAGGCTGCCTTTTAGATCCGTCCTCTGTTGCTATTTTGGAATTTCCCAAACATGGGAATGTTAGTATCAACTCGACAACTGGAAATATAACCTATTCACCTGACCTGAGCTATATGGGTGTGGATACTTTGAGGTATAAGGTATGTGTAATCGGGCAGCCAGCAAATTGTTCATCAGCTAACCAAATAGTTTCTATTGTAAATGCTACTGCAGAAAATAGTACATCAGCATCCGATGACCTTTACGTAGGTGCCAAAAATAAAATAATCAATGGCAATGTCTCACTAAACGACACTGATGCAGAAGCCGACCTTCAGTCCGTCACCAGCCAACTACTTTCCGTGGTAAATGGTGATTTTTTACTTAATACAGATGGTAGCTTTTCTTTCACTCCGGCACTAGGATTTACTGGCCCTTTAGAATTTGTGTACGAAGTATGTGATGATTATTCTCCCAATTATTGTATACTTGCTACATTACACATTTTTGTCTTACCTGATCTTATGGTAAACATAAGGGCGTATCTGGAAGGATCTTTAATGAATAATGGTAATATAATTGCCGGCGGACGACCTATGATGAGAGACAATTTAAGGATGAGCCCGTTTAATGGATCAAGATACATACCAAATTCAAGTCCATATAAATTTCCAACTGAGTTTATAAATATCATCAATAAATTCAATCACGTAGGTCCCGGTTTATTGCCTGAATTACAAACCATCATAAACCCACCCACTGTTTTCAGTGTAACTGGCCAGAATGCAATTGTAGACTGGGTATTCATAGAGTTAAGGTCAAAAGACATTAAAACAAGTGTTGTGGCATCAAGGGCAGGGTTAATTCAAAGAGACGGAGACATTGTGGATATAGATGGTGTCAGCCCGCTCAACTTCCCTGGAACTCCTACAGATAATTACTATGTGGTGGTACGTCACCGTTCTCACTTAGGGGTGATGACCGCAACTGCGCTAACCCCAATGCAAATGGTTGTATTGATTGACTTTACTTTACCTTCAACACCTGTTTTTGATTTTGGCACCACAAAAGGCAATGGTTATGATTATACAGGTGTTGCACTAAATCCTTATGTAAAGTCCGGCTATATGGCACTTTATGCCGGTGACTTTGATGCAAATAGAAAAGTAAAAACTGAAAATCCGAATGATGATTTGAACACCTTGTTTTTTGAAATTTTTTCTTACCCGGGTAATACAACATCAAATGCAAATTATGATTTTGCCATTGGATATTTACAAGGTGATTTTGATATGAATAGCAAAGCGAAATTTGATAATCCCAATGATGATAAAAATATGCTGTACATTCAATTGTTGTTTTATCCTGTTAATATCCAGTTTTTATCTAACTTTAATTTCTTCATTGAGCAAATACCCTGATTTTACTCTTATTCAAAGTTGATATTCCTATAGTTTTAAAATCATCCATACATATTACATACTACTGCCTAGCTTTATTGTCTCAGTTATTAAAGTATCGAAATCGGATGTTAAACTCCTGTGATTGGTTATAGCCACCCGGATAGCATAATTTCCATTCAGAATAGTGGAAGAAGGAGAAGCAACACCCGAAACCTGAAGCCTCATGACAATTTCCTTATTTAATTGATTCAGTTCTTCCTTAGAATAGTTACTTTTTACAAATCTGAAACAAACAATATTCAATGATGTGGATGCAAGCAACTCAAGGTTATTATTTTGATTGACCAAATCTGTAAGATATTCTGCCTGTTGTATATTTTTCTCAATCTGTGCAGTATACTTTTTTATACCATGTTCTTTCATTGACATCCAAACTTTAAGTGCCTTAAACCCCCTTGATAATTCAATTCCAAAATTATTAAGACTATCCAGTCCGGAAGCTAATCCTTCTTCGTGGGTCATCAGATAGCTGGGCGCAAACGAAAAGGCATTTCTATGTGCTGCTTTATCTCTTATCAAAACACAACCTACTTCATACGGCATATACATCCATTTATGCAAATCAAAAGCAACACTATCCGCTACTTCGATAGGTTTTAACTTTTCTTTAAACTTGTCCGTCAATTTTGCTAAGGCACCAAATGCGCCATCAATATGAAACCATAAGTCATATTTTTCACAAAGCACTTTAAGTGCATGAAGGTCATCTATAGCACCGGTATTTACTGTGCCAGCATTACCAACCAAACAGAATGGGTTATAACCATTCTTAATATCATCCTGAATAGTTCGTTCGAGATTTTCCAGGTTTATTGTAAAATCATCGTTAACAGATATTTTGCGTAATCCTTCCGTTCCGATGCCAATAACTTCGGCCGCTTTGACAATACAACTATGAGTTTCTGTGCTGCAATACATGACAGGTTTTAGGGCTAGACTTTGCATTCCTTCTTTTCTGGAAAGAGCGATCATATGATTTCTTGCTACTATCAATGCAGTCGTATTGGCCATTGATCCTCCGCTGAGCAGCATTCCCGATGCATTTTCTGGATAGTTCATCATTTGTTTGCACCATGTGACTACCTCCTGATCCACATACATGGCAGATTGCTCACCTATTGTGACATTTGGATTCATTGCAGATGCTAGAAAATCGCCAAAGACGCCCATAGGCGTACCTGTGCCTTGCACCCATGCCCAAAATCTTGGGTGGATGTTGCCTTTATTATACGGCAAAATGTGAGTCTTAAATTGAGCATACACTTCTTTTGCATCAGTTCCATACTCCGGAAGATTTTCCTTGAAAAAATTTTTGGTTTCTTCAGGAATTGGTTTCCATACCGGTCTATCCTTCACATCTTTCAGATAGTCAATCATATCATCCATCATCAAATGACCCAATGCCCTGATTTTTTCCCAATCCTCAGGATCAAGTGTTTCTTCAATCATATTTTTTTAATTAATCATTTATCTCCACTCCTGAAACCGATGGTTTTTTTAAGAATAATTTCTGCTTCGTGAATGCCGGCTACAGTTGATAAATCTTCGGGTAAGATAAGATTAAACTGCCCCTTTTTCCTTTCAGCTATCGGAACTGCAGAAATTCTGAGATTTTGATTTTTTATTACTTCAAGAATAATCTTTCTCACTGTTCTTGCATTTCCAAAATATTTATCCCGTTTGCTATACAGTTCTTTCATGATATTGTTTAGTAAACCCATTGCTTTGGGTGATAATCTATATCCTTCACTTTCTATCATGCTGATTGCTATTTCTTCCAGTTCTGAAGGAGAATAATCTGTAAATCTTAGTGTTTTATCAAATCGAGAACTTAATCCAGGATTTGCTTTCAGAAAAACTTCCATATTATCCGGGTACCCCGCAACTATAACAAAAAACTGTCCACGGAGATCCTCCATTTTTTTCAGTAATGTCTGAATAGCCTCATTACCAAAGTCTCCCTGCAGGCCATTAAAATTGCTCAATGCGTAGGCTTCATCAATAAAAAGTACTCCTCCATGCGCTTCATCTATTTTTTCACTCGTCTTAATAGCCGTCTGTCCCACAAAACCAGCAACCAATCCCTGCCTGTCAGTTTCTACGATATGCCCTCTCTCCAGAATACCCAGAGATTTGTAAATTCTGGCAAGAATTCTGGCTACTGTGGTCTTTCCTGTGCCGGGATTACCTACAAGTACAGTATGAAGTGAAAAATTTGATAGCACATTTTTACCTGTTTCCCTATAATATCTCACTACGCTTACCATCTCTCTAATCTGCAACTTAATGTTTTCTATACCAATAAGTTTATCTAAATGAGAAAGTGCTTGTTCCAACAAGATATTATCTACTGGAATATCAGGCAATACAAATGATGCATTTCCTCTTAATGCTGTAACGTCAGACACTTGTACTTCTGATAATTCATCTTTGGAAAGTTTCGACGGATTTTTTCTTGCCATCAACCTAAGTGCCATATTGAGTTTTGTTCGATCAAGGAGATCTTGTATGTATCTGGCATTTCCAAAGGATTTGTCTCTCTCTCTGTATGCGGCCGTAATTATTTCCCTAAGTATATCAAAACTATCGGGTGTAAATCTGATTTCTCGGGAGGTTGATGATAGTTCTGCTATTCTGATCAGATCTTGCGGTAGATAATCAGGGAAGTCAAAAAAATGTTTAAATCTTGACCTTAGACCTGGATTTGACTGGATAAAATATTTCATCTCCTTTGGGTATCCAGCGACGATTACTGCCAGATCTCCCTTGCCATTAGACATTTCTTTTACCAGAATTTCAATCACTTCTCTACCAAAATCTTTAGAATCATCATTAGCTCTGGCCAAAGCATATGCTTCGTCAATAAAAAGAACACCACCTCTAGCCCGTTCTATAACTTCCTTTGCTTTAGGGGCAGTCTGACCTATGTACTCGCCGACCAGATCAACTCGATCTACTTCTGTAACATGTCCTTTGCTTAGTAGTCCCATTTTTTTATACAATTGACCCATCATTTGGGCAACAGTGGTTTTGCCTGTTCCTGGATTTCCTGTAAATACGGAATGTATATTTATTATTTCAGTTTCTTTAAATCCTTTATCTTTTCTTAGTTGCAAAAACTCGAGATATTGGGCATGTTGTACCACCTTCAACTTTATTTCGCTGAGTCCAACAAGTTCATTCAATTTCTCAAAAACTTCTTCAAAAGTTTCATTGTTTAATTCATCTCCCAGGATCAGAGGTGATGTACGGTTCGATAAATAAATTTCAGCGTTTCCTTCTGAAAATTCTTCCCCTACTTCAAAATAAACTACTGCCAAAAGTTTGTCCATAAACACTACTTCAATGCTGTATTTACCCTGTTTCCACGAACCTTTGGTATTTGCTCCCCATCCTGCCGAAATCCTTATCACATCATCGTCCTTTTTTACATTTTGTAGTCTGGTCACCTGCCCTTTTAATTCTCTGCTTTCATTATAAAATTTGACAAAAAGCTCACAGTGCCAATTGTCATCTTTGATTTTATTGGCTAAAACTATTTCTGAATATATATAGCGGGATTCTTCGCTTGAGAATACTTTCATATACGTCCTGTCTTCCTCCATCACATCATCATATTGTCCTTCATATAATTTTAGTGATTGAAGGGAAACATATTGATTTGAGTCATCAGTCAACAATATATCGCCGACATCTTCCACATAAAAATATTTAGTGGTTACTTTTTCGCTATCCATCCAAGCTTCCCAATAATAAGTGCCTTTTTTCCAGAACGAACCTTCCCGTTTGTTACCCCACCCTTCTCTAATGAATACTACATTATCAAATTTACTAATTTTTTTCTTAAAAGTAAGGTTGCAGATTTGTTTTTTGCTGTTTTTTATTTCAAAACACCGAAGCTCAATATCCACTTCCCATATGTCCCTGTCAAACAATTTATTGTAAAATGATAACTCTGCATAAATGTAGGTAGTTTCATATCTGTCGAATACCTGACGATATTTTTTTTTATTATCAGCTAGCCATTCTGTAGATGAATATACACGCAATTCCTTAAACTTAAAGTTTGTATTTTCGTTTGTCGCTGTATGATCTTCCATAAGTCATCGTTTAAGGCGTAACGAAAATAAGGAAAATAAAAGAAATCTCTACATTTATTTCATTTTTTATGCAAAATATTTTTGACAAGCCTATATAAGAAAAAAGAAAAGGCTTCATCCTATTCAGATAAAGCCTTTATTTATTTTTCTTGTCAGTATTTCAATTACAGGTTAAAAGCACTTTTTATCTGATCCACATAATCCAGTTTTTCCCAGGTAAATGTTTCTACGGTAAGCGTTTTTTCTTCGCCTCCGGGTGCTTTGAACGTTTTTGTTATCGTTTCAGGGCTTCTGCCCATGTGACCATAAGCTGCAGTTTCGCTATAAATTGGATTTCTGAGTTTCAATCTTTGCTCAATAAAGTAAGGACGCATATCAAATATTCCTTCAACAATTTTGCTGATCTCACCATCCTTCATATTTACTTTGGAAGTACCATAAGTACTCACATTGACCGATGTTGGTTTTGCAACTCCAATAGCGTATGAAACCTGTACTAAAACCTCATCACAGAGTCCTGCTGCAACAAGATTTTTTGCAATATGACGGGTTGCATAGGCCGCACTCCTGTCTACTTTGCTTGGATCTTTTCCGGAAAAAGCCCCTCCACCATGTGCACCTTTACCGCCGTAAGTGTCCACTATAATTTTTCTCCCCGTCAAACCCGTATCCCCATGAGGGCCACCAATAACAAATTTTCCTGTAGGATTGATGTGATAAGTTATCTGATCATTAAAAAAGTGGGCGTACTGCGGGTATTTGGCCTTAATTCTAGGTATGAGTATCTGAATAATGTCGCTCTTGATCTTAGCCAACATTATGTTTTCACTATCAAAATCATCATGCTGAGTTGATACTACGATCGCTTCTATGCGAGTAGGTCTGTTGTCATCAGAATATTCGAGTGTGACTTGAGACTTTGCATCGGGACGCAGGTAAGTTATTTCATTGTTTTCTCTTCTTATATTTGCAAGTTCTACAAGGATGGCATGCGCAATATCCAAAGCTAATGGCATATAATTTTCGGTTTCATTGGTAGCATATCCAAACATCATACCCTGATCGCCGGCTCCCTGATCTTCTTTTACTTTACGTTCTACACCCTGATTTATGTCAGCTGATTGTTCATGAATAGCAGATAGCACACCACATGAATTGGCTTCAAACATATATTCAGACTTAGTATAACCTATCTTCCTGATTACATCTCTGGCAATTTGCTGGACATCTAGATAAGTGTTTGACTTCACTTCTCCGGCAAGAATAACTTGTCCTGTGGTTACCAGGGTTTCACAAGCTACTTTTGATTCAGGATCAAAAGCCAGAAAATGATCAATCAAAGCGTCTGAAATTTGATCTGCAACTTTGTCAGGATGGCCTTCAGACACAGACTCAGATGTAAATAGATAAGGCATGTTTATCTTTTTTATTTGATCTAATGTAATACAAAAAATTAACAAAGGCAAAAGTAAGAATTATAATAAGCTTTCACCAAACCATTATGGATTTATTTTATACGTTGAATTGATTTAACAAAAGATTTTTTGTGATACTGCAAGAAATCCTTGCTATTTAATGATTTCTGAAAGCTAATTTCACCTTAAACCCTATTTAATTTTGCATTCAAGCATCTTCTCACCATTCATTATTCCTTCATAATGATCCCCTAAAGTAATTTTTCCAACACCTGCTGGAGTACCTGTAAAAATCAAATCGCCCTTTTGCAAAGTAAAAATGTTAGAAATAAAACTGATAAGATAATCAAAATTGAAAATAAGATCCTTTGTATTTCCATCCTGGACAATACCGCCATTTTTTAGGAGCTGAAATGTTATTTCCTCTGATTCAAGGGCAGTTTTGTCTGTAAAACTACCTACAACAGCGGAATGATCAAATGCTTTGGCTATTTCCCAAGGATGCCCCTTTTCTTTGCATTGATCCTGCAAATCTCTGGCTGTAAAATCTATACCAAGACCTATCTGATCATAATATCCTGATGCAAACATCGATTTGACCGCTTTCCCATTTTTACAAATTTTAAGCACTACTTCCAATTCATAATGGATATTGGTACTAAAATCAGGGTGATAAAATGGCTTGCCGTCTGTCAACAAAGCTGTGGATGGCTTCATAAATATCAATGGGGACTTGGGAATCGGATTGTTTAGTTCCTTGGCGTGGTCTACATAATTGCGGCCTATACATATGATTTTCATCTGTTTATATTTAAAATTAGCATTGAGAATACGATTCGTAAAGTTAAAGCACAAATGTAACTCAAAACTTTATTTATCTATGAATCTGCACAGAATTTTCGATGGTGATGACGCCTGATGTGTTGTTGATGAATGAACTACCTACAGAAGTACTTCCGTTAATATCGTACATATTGATCTCGTCCAAAGCCAATGTACCATTATTGATCAGGCACCTTCCATCTGCATTTCCTTGACTACACGATATTTTAAATCCATTCATAGTGACAGATTTCCCTGTGGCAATACTGAACACATTTCCTGTATAACCTGCGCCACTTATGGTGACATTTTTGGAAGGGAAACCTGTGATGCTTATGTTTTTATCAATTACGATAGGACTTGCTAGCGTTATCGTCTGATTGTAAATGGGAAATTCTATGACTACTTCGTCACCATCTTGAGCACAATCGATAGCATCTCTGAGAGAATGAAGTCCCGCATTTGCCGTGACCCTGACATCGGTACAAGCATCAATCTCAAAATTGGTAAATACGAGCATTTCTGAAGCTTGCAAAAAGTATGTTGCAGCCGTATTCATAACCGTAAATGATGTGCCATCTACCGACGTCGCTCCATTATAACGATACCATGTGCCTGTCACATCATAATTTGGGGTCACATTATGACCAGAATTGGGATCGAGATTTGCTACAATTATGACATGTTTTGCCCCCGAACCTGAGCCTGTAGAAAAACGCATGACTCTTGGCGTCGTAATATTGCCAGAACCAAGTTCAATATTCCCATAATCAGGCGTGGTAGCATAGATATTATGTCTATTTCTTATCTTTAGAATTCTAGATACTAGTGTATAAAGTTCCTTTCTTTTGGCATTATCAAAGTATTCCCATCTGACTGGTTTTTCACCCGTACGACCGTTAAAATTGATACTGACATCATATCCAAGTTCCTGAAATTGCCAAATCATTCTTGGGCCCGGCAGTAGCAAATTAAATCCGAGTGCTATCTTCAGTCTGTTTACAATATTATCTAGTGTTTTAGTACCATTGTAAAACTGAGAGACTTCATAGCCAAGTCTTTCTTCGTCATGACTTTCTCCATAGCTCATCCAGTTGGCATAAGAAAAGTTCCTTCCAGAAGTATTATATACACCTGATGTTTTTATATTCGTATTATCACCATTGTATCCCAAAATAAATGCTTTCAAATCATTGTGATGTCCTACGCCGCTCCACATTAAAATACCCTGATCTGCTAAAATTTTATCTTCAGAAGCCCATGCCAGATGTTCGAAAATTACCACAGAACCGGGATTCCTTGCTTTCATTCCATCGACCATTCTATTAAGTAAACTAATACGGTCCAAGTCTTCAGAACTGGCCCATGGGTCATTTCCATCCTGAGCTGTCTGACCGAATCCTTTGGTAAAATCAAATCTGAATCCGTCAAACTTAAATTCCTGCAACCAGTAATCTAAAACCCTGTCCACCATAATTTGAGTGTGTTCGCTCTCATGATTCCAGTCTGCTCCCCACCATCCCCCTGGATCTGCTACCATTTTGTGCAACGGATTAAACCATGGATTATCATCAGCAGGGCGGTTTGATCCACTATTCCAAAACATTTTTGCCATGACATTAGAATAAAATGCATGGTTTAACACCAGATCATTGAATACCTGAATTTTGCGTTTATGGCATTCATCAATAAAATTTTTAAGATCATCAGTTTTCCCGTAAGCTTTGTCCGCAGCAAAATAAAAATTAGGATTGTATCCCCAACTGGAATTACCTTCAAACTCCGACACGGGCATCACATGGATGGCATTGATACCCAACCCTTTGATATAATCCAATTTATCTATGGCTGCCAGGTAAGTACCTTCTTCTGTAAAGTCCCTGAAATGTAGTTCATAAATATTGAGCTCATTGATAGATGGTTTTGAAAAAGAAGATGCTTTCCAGTCGTATGCTGCTTGATTTGTCTGAATAATAGATGCTCTATCTTCCGCTTGTGGGCGATACGTAATCAAATCGGGATAGACACTACCAGAAATCTGAAAATCATCAGGATCAGAAACTTTGTGTGTATATGGATCTGCCACTTGGATGACACCGTCTATGAAATATTGAAAAACATATTCCTGACCCGGTACAAGATTATTAAGTTCGATCCACCAATAATCTCCTTGGTCATCATCAATGCCGTCTGAATTGGAATCTTCAAAATCCACATCTTCATCTCTGATCATTTTGTTAGATTCTGAAGGAGTCCAATTGTTAAAATCTCCAACAACATATACTACAGACTTAGGAGTTGTCGTATTGGTACCGGAGATAGTACCTGTTCCTTTTTTGTATCTAGTGTAAGTAGGTGCATGAAGTACTAAGGTTGCTTTGGTGGCATCATCGGTGTGATAATTGATGCCAACCTTTGTCCATGATGGTCGTGGCGCTTCTGTATTAGCAATATAACCTACCACAGAAAACGTTTTAAACTTGATATTTCCAGAAAAATCGGCTTCAAGTCTGAATTTCCTCAATGAAGTATTGGCCATAGTGAGTGCATGAGAAAATGTGGTGCCACCTGTTGCCGTAGTGATGGTTGCAATGACAGCATCAGTATCTGGATTTATCTCTTTGAGTGTCCAAGTAGTAGGTGCTACGCTTGCTGTAGCAGTGTGGTTAAATGATTGGTTGACTAACGCAAAATAGGTACTCGTGGTAGGAAATGTGATGCTAAAATAATTGCCAGGATCTACGATATTATAATAGTTATTACCTGAATTGTCTTCTTTTAAAGTACCATTAGCACTTCTGAACAAAAAGTTGAGCCCAAATATATCTTTATCTAAAGGCACATTAAAATATGACCTTAATGTCGGTATAGTAAATGTCCAATTATCACCACCAGTATTTGTCATCTCGCCTACTCCATCATCTTGTCCCCAATTGCCTATGGTATAGTTAAACCCAAATGGTGCAGTACTTATGGTAGAAACACCTGAATGAAGGTAAATTTTTGAGACTCCTTGAAGGCTTGTGCCAGTTGCATTAAATTGAATAGTAACAACTTCATTATCTAAAGGCCAAACAGGCGTAAGTGATACGGAAGGAGAACCTGAGATCACTGTGTAAGAATAATTGTTTCCATTATTGGTATTTCCATTTATAGTATACCAATCCGCGAAATTTGGATCTATAGTTAGCCCACTGCCGGAGGTAAAGACATAATAACTTACAGTTGTATTTGCAGCAGTGGGTGGGATATTTGCACTGAATGACGTCAAGCTACCCGTCATAGGAATAACGGTTGACGAAGACCAATTGTTAGTCGTATATCTAAGGTATATTCCTTGACCAGTGTTCAGGTAACTATTTGTATTCGCAGTTATTGTGACCGGAATAGAAGAAATAACTCCTGAACTGAAAGGCGACTGACTAACGACCGATACAGATTGGACAGACCCTTGAATTTCAAAAAATATAAAATCTCCTATCGGATTGCTTTCTGCATTTTTGGTTTTAAAAACATATCTGTTATTTATACTCTGAACGTCTATAATCATTGCACCAGACGTGGTACAACTATTATTAAGGGAATATGGAGTATTTGGTGAAATAGTTTCGTCCTCTCCGATTGTTTTAGTCCTTTGTGCGGTAATACCACTCCAATCAACGCCAAATCTAAAGTATTGGCTGCCAGTTCCATTTGGTGCAAAAATGCCTCCGTAACTTGAACCATAACTACCTGACATATAGTTAAAATTAGAATTTCCTGTAGGGCAGACTCCTCCACCCCACCCGCTTGAAAATCCGGGACCAACAACTGCATTCTGGCTGAAAACAGCTATTAAAGAGATGAATTGGAATAAAACTATAAAAACAGTTGAAAAATTTCTCAATTGTGGCATGATCTAAGATTTTGATGATAAGACAACTTTGCTTATTGTCAATAGGACGCTAAAGTAATATAAAAATTAAAAATCATCACAATGATATAATAAAATTTAAAAATAAACCTTTTGGGTAATAAATTACTTGCTTATATTATAGAAGTTTTAACCATAAAACTCAATATCAAATTTAAATTTCCGAATTTTTTTTGGCCTAAGATGTAAACAATTAATACCCTTTTATTAATTCTTCTTTTCAATCAACAAAACATTTTTATAAACAGACCGTTATTCCAAAAAAAAGATTTATGGTGCCTCGCAGAAATTACCTGATTCACCCTCAATATATCATCATTACACTGGTGATAGCTGGAATCTCTGCACTATTTCTTGGATTCACAGGTGCTTATATTTATAACCGGGTGCAGCAAGGGATAGCACCGGTAAACATACCGCCTTTGTTCTACTTTAATAGTATACTTATTATTGCCTCTAGTATCACACTTGTATATGCCAAAAAAAGATATGAGTCCGATGATACCCCAATGTTTAAAGTGGCACTATGGTTAACACTTATTCTTACAGTTTTATTTTTGGTCATGCAAATTCAGGCATGGCAACAATTGCAAACTGCCAATATCAGCTTGACTTCGAGTACGCTGGCCTCTTATATGTATCTCATATCCGGCCTTCATTTCTTACATCTTGTCGCAGGAATTCCTTTTTTAGGATATTTTATATATTCATCACACCTAAGAATGAAAGACCCCGTGACAGTTTTGATATACTTCAGTGATCCAGACAAAAAACGAGAATTAAACCTGCTCAATATTTACTGGCACTTTTTGGATGGCTTATGGATGTACCTGATCCTCTTTTTTTTAGTAAACTATATGATATAATTTCTGTTTCCATTTTCAATAAATATATATTATGCCTGAAAATAAATCTTCTGTTTCACTCATAACCACATTAGGTCAGTTAAGAGCTTCCAGTTACACTCCGAAATCTGTGAAACAAGAAATGCGCGATAATCTGATACGAAAAATACAAAATAAAGAAAAAATATTCGAAGGGATTCAAGGGTTTGACGACACCGTATTGCCGGATATTGAAAGAGCCATTTTGTCCAGACACAATATATTGCTACTTGGTCTCAGGGGGCAGGCAAAAACGAGAATAGCCAGAATGCTGACCACATTAATGGACGAATATATTCCTGTAGTAAAAGGCGCTGAACTAAATGATGATCCTCTGCAACCTTTATCCAGATTTGCCATTGACCTTATCGCTGAAAAAGGAGATGAGACACCTGTAGCGTGGATGCATCGGTCTGAAAGATATGTGGAAAAGCTTGCTACACCAGATGTAAGTATTGCTGACCTTATCGGTGACGTGGATCCTATTATAGCTGCAACGCTTAAACTCCCATACTCAGACGAAAGAGTAATCCACTTTGGTCTCATACCAAGATCGCACAGATCTATTTTTGTTATCAACGAACTCCCTGATCTTCAGGCAAGGATTCAGGTATCATTATTCAATATACTACAGGAAGGAGATTTGCAGATCAGAGGATTTAAACTAAGGCTTCCATTGGATATTTCATTTGTTTTTACCGCCAACCCTGAAGATTATACCAACAGAGGAAGTATTATCACACCACTTAAGGACAGGATAGAAAGTCAGATTTTGACCCATTATCCACGAAGTCTTGATACAGCTATGTCCATAACAGCTCAGGAAGCCCGCATACATAAGGATCAGAAAACGAGCATAGAGATACCTGACATCCATCGCAAACTGATCGAAATGATCAGTTTTAATGCAAGGGAGAGTGAATATGTAGATGAAAAAAGTGGTGTTTCAGCAAGATTAAGTATTTCTGCCATTGAGAATCTCTACAGCACAGCGGAGAGGAGAATGTTATTAAATGGAGAAAGTCACACCACTACCAGGATAACTGACTTTTGGGGAGTAGTGCCAGCCATCACCGGGAAGGTAGAATTGGTCTATGAAGGTGAACAGGAGGGACCATATAATGTAGCCATGAATCTAATATTCAAATCCTGTAAAGAGTTATTTCTTCAACACTTCCCAAACCCCAATCAAAAAATAAAACGCGAGCTGAAAGATGAATACGGTGTGATTAAAATATGGTTTTCCGGCGGCAATAGCATTGAAATTCTAAATGATGACAATGATAAACTCCATGAAAAAAATATTAGTCAGGTGGCAGGACTTAAAAAATTTACTGAGTCCTATATTAAACACGGAGATGAACTTCTCCCGATGATGGAACTGGTACTTTTTGGTTTATCAGAATCTGAAGTGATTGGAAAAAATATTCTGGAAAACAGTCTTCATTTTTCAGATCCCCTTTCTGATATGTTTAATGATATGGATAATTAGAATTAGAAATAAAGTGGATATAATTTGAAAATAAATTGTAAAAGACGGACAAAAATTACTTAGATGAGAGATATTTTAGTAAATATTTGATTTATTTTGTGACTTTAAAAATAAAATACGTCACAAGTAAGTTTTAAAAAATTGAGTACACAATCAATTGAATTTAATAAAAATTATTTCTTAACAAAACTAATTAAACAAAATGAGTAAATTTGATGAAATGGTCGCTATGTATGAAAGCGAAATGAAAGAATTAAAGATTGCAGTAAACAGCGATTTACTTAAAGCAGTGACAAAAGGATGCGGACCAGTGATATATCTACCGGATGCTTCGAAGGTCTCTTCTAGTGATCAAGCGGAAATGGATCGTGTTAAGACCAATTTCCTGATTAAGAAACTAGGCCTTACTGATGGCCCTGATTTGGATAAAGGAATTCAAGCAGCCGTCGATGCACTTGGATCGTCCAACAGAAACAAGTACAGAGCAATTTTTTACTATCTGTTGGTTAAGCATTTTAAAAAAGAATCATTATATATTTGATTTTTAAGATCCTGTAGTAATTGTCGTTCCCGTTTTTTTAATATATGCGTACCAGTATTAAGATCCAAATAATATAACGTTTATTTGTTTAATACACTATCGCATAAATATTTTAAACAAAAATGAGATAACGCAAAGATATACACCAAATTTTAAAGGGTATGATACTATTGTATTGTACTCTTTTTTTATTTTCGATTTTGTTTTAAACCTTTTTTATACATTGTGGTATCTACATGTTTAAAATAACATATATTTGTAATTAAATAGCATATCGCTTAAAAGAATGAACTTATTAAAAAGTAGTTTTTCTGCACTTTCATTGATATTGCTGTCGAATGCAATATCAGGAAAAGATAGTATTACAGTATATTTTTTTTTGTTGGATGAATGTCGCATTTGTCAGGAATTGGCCCCGGAAATTAATATCATCTTCGAGCAGTATCACCAGGAAATAGGATTTCTTGGTTTGTTTCCCAATTTTTCTTCAAAATCAACAGGTATTAATCAGTTTAAAGAAAAGTATCACATCAAACTCAATACACGTACAGACTACTTCAAAAAAATGGCAAATAAATTTGAAGCGACAATTTTGCCTGAAGTAATCGTCTATAACGAAACATCAAAATCCATTTTATACCGCGGCGCTATCAATGATCTTTTTTACACGCCGGGTAAAAGAAGACATTTTGTTCAAAATAACTACTTGAAAGATGCTTTGGAAGATATATCCCAAAATAAATTACCAGCGATAACAAAAAGTCAACCCATCGGATGTTATATCAATTTTAATGATTCAATCAATTAATAGAAAATGAAAATGATTTTAAGAACACTTACTTTGTTGTTTTGTATTGGAATGAGTTCTTTGACCTTTGCACAACCTACATTTTCAAAAGATGTAGCGCCGATCATATTCAAACACTGTACCAGTTGTCACAGAGCAGGTGAAATAGGACCTATGCCACTGACCAGTTATGACGAAGTGCGCAACTGGGCTGGCACAATCAGATATGTGACATCGCAAGGTATCATGCCGCCCTGGAAAGCAGATCATACATATTCCAGATTTTTGGATGAAAATTATCTGACTGATAGCCAAATAAAAACCATAACTGACTGGGTAGATGCAGGTGCACCACAAGGTAATGAAAATGAAACCCCTGCCCTGCCCGTATTTCCTGCCAATTCTTTGCTGGGCACGCCTGATCTGGTTTTATCCTTCAAAAAATCATACATACATAAAGGAAATGGGAAAGATGAATATAGATATTTTGTTTTGCCAACTGGCTTAACTGAAAATAAAAAATTAAAAGCGGTAGAACTCAGACCTGGTAATACAAAAATCGTACACCACGCATTATTTTTTGCGGATCAGTCAGGTAAAGCCAGACAGTATGATGATAAAACACCGGAATATGGTTTCTCAGCAGATGATAATTCAGATTTTAATGTGTTGGAAGTGATCAACAGAGACCAGTTTCCGGGCTACGTACCTGGCCAGAAACCAAGAAACTTCCCTGATGGTTTGGCTCAAAATCTGCCGTCCAACAGTGATTTGGTCATTCAGATGCATTATGCTCCTTGGAGTGTAAATGAATCAGACTCGTCTTCCGTAAATATATTTTTTGCAAAGGACAATGAAGTAATAGATCGAACCGTAAAGGATTACATCATGCTTCCATTTAATCTGGTGACCGGAGCAAATAGCTTTTTTGTACTACCCAATCAAATAAAAAAATTTGAAGGAGTTTATACTGTTCCTGCAGATATAAGTTTGGTTGGTATATTCCCTCACATGCACTATCTAGGCAAAAACTGGGAAGTACATATAGAAAATCCTGATGGCAGCAAGACTAACTTAATTAAAATTAATGATTGGGATTTCAACTGGCAAGGAGGGTATTACTTTGACAAATATAAAATAGCAAAAAAAGGTAGTAAAATACGTGCATTTGCCACGTATGACAATACCGCCAACAACCCTGCTAATCCCAGCAGTCCTCCGAAATTTGTAACTTGGGGAGAAGGCACCAAAGATGAAATGTACTACCTGCCATTGTTGTATGTACCTTATAAAAACGGAGATGAAAATGTAGTCTTTGATCAGAATACATCTTCTGTGGTTGAAAATAAATCTGGGTCACCTATAAATGCAACGCTGTATCCCAATCCAGTCAAGAGCAATTATGACATACCCATTCATATAGATTTTACGTTGGACAGAGGCTTACCAGTAAGTATTGATGTTTTTGATATAAATGGCCGTTTAGTCAGGTCATTGAAGGAAAATGAGTTCTTCTCTCAAGGCAGTCATCTGGTTCATCTTCAGGCCAATCATCTTCAGAAAGGACTATATGTCATTAAAATCAGTACCATGGCAGGTTCAACTGCTTTGCCTTTGATGATTACTGAATAGGTTCGACGGTTTCGCCAGTTTTTTCAATTTGTTGAAGCATTCAAAGATATCTTTCTTGATATTATACATTTAATGAAAATTATTTTGCTTGAGAACAGATAAAACACTTATCTTTGCAGTACAGAATTAAGTTTGGATAAACTGATGATAATTCAAAACCAAACCATTTGATCATATAATTTCATCAGTTTTACAAAATAATGTTTCTGAATCGTTACATAATGTTATTATCACACTAAGTTTTATAATTTAATTAATATTATCATGGCAAAAATTAAAATAGCTATCAATGGTTTCGGTAGAATCGGAAAATTGGTATTCAGACAAATTTATAATATGGAAGGAATCGATGTCGTAGCCATCAATGACCTGACAAGTCCTGAGGTTTTGGCTCATCTCCTGAAGTATGATACTGCTCAGGGCAGATTTAACGAAGATGTAAAAGCCGGAACAGATAGTATACACGTAAATGGTGAAGAAATAAAAGTATATGCTCAGAGAGACCCTTCACTCATACCGTGGGCTTTACACGATGTAGATGTAGTGCTAGAATGTACCGGATTCTTTACGGACAAAGTAAAAGCAGAAGCACACATTACAGCCGGTGCAAAAAAAGTAGTGATTTCTGCACCAGCAACCGGTGATCTTAAAACTATTGTTTACAATGTGAATCATGATATTCTAGATGGCACAGAAACTGTCATCAGTTGCGCCAGTTGTACCACGAATTGTCTGGCTCCAATGGCTCAGGTATTGGAGAAAGAGTATGGTATTGTATCAGGTTTGATGTCTACCATACACGCATATACCAATGATCAGAATACACAAGACTCTCCTCATGCAAAAGGCGATCTTAGGAGAGCAAGGGCTGCCGCTCAAAACATAGTACCCAATAGTACAGGTGCTGCAAAAGCTATAGGTTTGGTAATCCCAAGTCTGAAAGGTAAACTGGATGGTGGTGCACAGCGAGTTCCGACATTGACAGGATCACTGACTGAGTTGGTAACAGTTTTAGGCAAAAAAGTAACTATAGACGAAGTTAATGCAGCCATGAAGGCAGCGGCCAATGAAAGTTTTGGATATAATGTAGACGATATCGTCAGCAGCGATATCATTGGTACTACATACGGAAGTTTGTTTGATGCTACCCAGACAAAAGTTGTTACTAATGGCGATGTTCAATTGGTAAAAACGGTCAGTTGGTATGACAATGAAATGAGTTATGTTTCCCAATTAGTGAGAACATTACATCATTTTGCAGGATTGATTAAAAAATAACCCAAGTTATAAAAAAAGGGTGATCCAAAAGGGTTGCCCTTTTTTGATTAAATCATCATATTAAATTTAGCTACCATGATAAATTTTCAAAATACCAATTTCAAAGATAAAAAAGTAATTATGCGGGTAGACTTTAATGTTCCGCTCAATGCTGACTTTCAGGTGACGGATGATACCAGAATATCTTCTGCGGTCTCGACCATAAAAAAAATATTGAAGGATGGTGGTTCAGTAGTTCTGATGAGCCATTTAGGAAGACCCAAAGCTGGACCGGAAGCAAAATACTCCTTAAAGCATATTATCCCTTCTCTTCAGACCTATTTCCCGGATGTGAAAATCCAGTTTGCTGATGATTGCGTCTCGGATGAAGCGTTTGCGCTTTCACAACATCTGAAAAGCGGTGAAATCCTGTTGCTCGAAAATCTCCGATTCTACCCTGAAGAAGAAAAGGGAAATCCTGATTTTGCTAAGAAACTGAGCAAACATGGAGATATTTATATCAATGATGCATTTGGTACGGCACACAGAGAGCATGCTTCTACTGCAACTATAGCCAGATATTTTGATACAGACCACAAAGGATTTGGATTTCTGATGGCAGCTGAAGTTGAAAATGCCACTAAACTACTGCATGGGGCTGAAAAACCTGTAACTGCCATAGTAGGTGGAGCAAAAGTATCAGATAAAATACAGCTGTTGGAAAAGCTCATAGATAGCATGGACAATATCCTGATCGGTGGAGGCATGGCATATACATTTCTATCTGCTTTGGGAGGTAAGATAGGTAATTCTCTTTTTGAACCTGACTATGTAACATTGGCATTAAAGATCATGGATAAAGCCAAAGCCAGTAATACGGCCATTTATTTACCGACAGACAATATTGCAGCAGATAAATTTGCACCCGATGCAGAAAGTCAGGTAGTGGATAGTTATCATATCCCGGATGGGTGGATGGGTCTGGATATAGGTCCAAAAACAATAGAAGAATTTTCATCGATAATAAAGACATCCAAAACCATTTTATGGAATGGGCCTATGGGTGTATTTGAGTTTGAAAAATTTGCCACAGGAACATTTTCAGTGGCCAAAGCCCTTGCGGATGCTACTGATGCTGGTGCTTTCTCACTTATCGGAGGAGGTGATAGTGCTTCTGCCATCAACAAATCAGGGCTGGAAGATAGGGTAAGTTTTGTATCTACAGGTGGTGGTGCTATGCTGGAATTTCTGGAAGGCAAGGAATTGCCTGGAATCAAAGCCATGGCAGATTAATCATCAATAAAATAAAAAGAGATCAGAATAGATTTTGGTCTCTTTTTATTTTCTATCTAAAGACGCTTCTATCATTTCTTTTAGAACTTTCAGATCGATCTCGTCCAGCCTATTTATGTAGAGGCAACCCACACCTGTCTTATATTTGCCTAATAATTTCAGCGCATCGGCATGCGCCTGAATACTCACACTAAGATATTAGGACAAATTCGCATTACAAGGAGAAAAACCCATCAGCAGCCAATCCACTTCCCTACCTGTGGCCGGGCTTTTATATCTTTTATTTCCTAAACCAATGATTAAGTTGCTCCATAATACCGGCTCTTCTGTAGTTGCATTTTTCATCATTTCCAACAGCACAAAACAGTCTTTACGCTTTTGTTCATCCTGTACATTATTGATAAAATCATCCACGCGTGCCGAAGTAGGTTTTGTTTTTATTTCAACCAATTTTGATTTCTTTTTTGCCAAGAGGTACAAGTATTAATGTACACTACAAATATATATTATTCTCTGCTATATCAATACATTCTTAAATATTTCTGAAGATAACTGTACTAACCTATCTTTGATTTAATTTCTTTATTAATAACCTTATACCCTTGAAGGATTCCGATCAGTATAAGCCTGTCATCTACCAAATCGGCGATGATGGTAGCTTTTAAGAATAAATATATATCTATAAAAATACAATGAAATCTATTGCAGAAGAATGTGTAGGAATATCTGACCGAAAAAACAAATAAAAGAACATAACAAACATTCCTGTATTTATAAAAGTTACACATACGTAAAAAAAAAATTGAAGCATTCTATTCTTATTCCCCATCTTTTGCCAAACTTGGAAGTAATATCAGAAATTTTGCCCTTTAAAATCTCATTGTTTGTATTAACAAATCCCATTAACAAAAATTTAATTAGAAAATACATAAAAATTATCGCATTTTTGCCGCTGAACTAAGGAGTAGTTATGGCTAAATATATACACAGAGATGTGAGCTGGTTATCTTTCAATTACAGGGTACTGCAGGAAGCCAAAGATCCCTCTGTTCCGTTGCTGGAAAAACTAAAGTTTTTGGCCATATATTCTTCCAATCTGGATGAGTTTTTCAGGATTCGTGTAGCCAATCATCGTAATCTTGCCCGTGCTGATAAATCTACCCTTAAAAACATAGACTATTCACCTGAGATTGTATTGCGTGAAATTCTTAATATTGCCAACAGTCAGCAAAAGGAATTCAGTACCATCTTTGAAAAAAATATCCTGCCCGAACTTAAAAAAAATGGAGTGCAGATCGTTTCATGGCGCCACCTCAATAAAGAACAGGTAGAAAATGTAGACACCTATTTTAATGAATATCTGCTCCCCTTTGTACAACCCGTCATCTTGGCTGGTCAGAAGATCAAACCTTTCCTTAATAATGGGGCCCTTTATCTGGCTTTGCATATGCATAGTAAAGATAGTTCCAAACCAATATCAGAGTACGCTATCGTAAAAATACCATCCGATCATCTATCGCGATTTGTTGACTTACCATCAAGAATTGCGGGCGTTAAACAGATTCTTATGCTGGACGATGCGGTGCGACATAGTGTGAGATTGATATTTCCCGGATATATAATTCAAGATTCCTATTCTATAAAACTTACAAGAGATGCAGAACTTTATATCGATGATGAATATTCAGGTGATCTGATATCAAAAATAAAAAAAAGTCTGAACAAAAGAAGCATTGGAGTGGCTTCTAGGATGGTGTATGACCGCTCAATGCCCAAACATTTTCTTCAATATCTGATGAATGTATTTGAAATCGATGAGCTTGACCTTTTGCCGGAAGGCAGATATCACAACAATTCAGACTTTTTTAAATTTCCTTCATTTAATCTTACTCATCTTAAAGATCCAACACTTACCCCTATTAAAATAGAGGACATGGAAGAAGCTGATTCTATTTTCGATAAGATAAAAGAAAAAGATCAGCTGATACATATACCTTATCACAGTTATGAGTCTGTGGTAAAGTTTTTTGAAGATGCGGCTGCAGATCCTGATGTTACTCATATCAAAATCATTCAGTATCGGGTGGCAAAAATATCCAGAATCATGATGGCCATCAAAGATGCTGTAAGAAGCGGAAAGCAGGTGAGCACTTTTATAGAAGTAAAGGCCAGATTTGACGAAGAAGCCAATCTTCAATGGGGCGAAGAGCTCGAAAAGGCAGGAGTGAGTGTATATTATAGTATGCCTGGCTTTAAAGTGCATTCCAAATTGGCGCTAGTAAGACGCCTCGAAGATGGAAGGCCAAATCTATATGCCTACTTGGGCACAGGAAATTTTCATGAAGATACCGCTAAAATTTATACTGACTTTGGAATCTTCACCAATGATAAAAGACTAACTTCCGAAGTAGCCAGAGTGTTCACTTTTCTGGAAACCAAACAAAGACCAAGTCATCCATTTGAATTTTTGGGTGTAGGACTCTTTAACCTGAAAGAAAAATTCATTTCACTCATCAAGCGAGAGATCGAAAATGCAAAGAAAGGTAAAAAAGCTAGAATGATTCTGAAAATGAACAGCATTCAGGATGAAGAAATGATCAATTATCTCTATGAAGCTAGTCAAGCAGGCGTCAGGATAAAACTTATCATCCGAGGCATTTGCTCTTTGGTACCCGGACAAAAAGACTTGAGTGAAAATATAGAAGCCATTTCCATTGTGGATCGATTTCTGGAACACAGCAGGGTCTTCGTATTTCATAATGACGGACATCCTGAAGTATATCTATCATCAGCAGACTGGATGGTAAGAAATCTCCATTTCAGGGTAGAAACATTATTTCCGGTGCTCGATCCTGACCTCGCTAAAACCATCATCACTTGTCTCAATATCCAACTGAATGATAATGTTAAATCCAGAGTTTTGGATGCCAAACTCTTGAACAGGTATAAAAAAAACAAAGACGACATTGCCGTCAGAAGTCAGATTGAGACCTATTACTTCATAAAAAGGCGAGAAGAATCCAGATTAATTCCTGATAAAACCAATGAAAATCCTAAATAAATGCTAAAAGCTTTGTCTCCATTAGATGGCAGGTATGCGAGTACTACCGCTTCCCTTTCAAATTATTTTTCAGAATATGCCCTGATTAAATATCGGGTTTTTATAGAAATAGAATACTTTAAAGCCCTTATGGCTTTGCCTTTGCCCCAACTTACCCAACTTCATGCTGGTTCAATTTCCATTTTGGACAGTATCTATAAAGATTTTGATGTTCATGCAGCAGAAAAGATAAAATCCACTGAAAAAATCACCATCCACGATGTGAAGGCCGTTGAATATTTTATCAAAGATCAGCTTGACATAAAAGGGCTTGGTCAATTTAAAGAGTTTGTACACTTTGGATTGACATCTCAGGATATCAATAATACTGCTTTCCCACTTATGATCAGACAAGGCATGGACGAAATCGTCATCCCTTTTCTGAAAAAGGTACTGACCGACATAAAACAAAAAGCAGAAGAATACAAAGGGGTGCCCATGCTGGCCAGAACCCATGGCCAACCTGCATCCCCCACTACTTTGGGAAAGGAAATGGACGTTTTTTGTGAAAGAATGAGTGACGAGATAGATACACTTGTTTCGATACAGATAAAATGCAAATTCGGCGGAGCTACTGGCAATTTTAATGCGCATAAAGTATGTTATCCTGATATCAATTGGATAGACTTTGGCAACCGGTTTGCTGAAGGTTTGGGTCTGAAACGATCACTACATACAACCCAGATTGCTCACTATGATGATCATGCAGCCATTTTTCATTCCTTTTCAAGAATAAATACTATACTTATTGATTTTTGTCGTGACATATGGACATATATTTCAATGGACTATTTTAAACAAAAAACCAAAGCAGGAGAAGTAGGTTCTTCTGCGATGCCACATAAAGTAAACCCTATTGATTTTGAAAATGCAGAAGGTAATCTTGGCTTGGCCAATGCTTTATTTTCACATCTGGCCGAAAAACTTCCGATCTCCAGACTGCAAAGAGACCTGACCGATTCTACCGTACTAAGGAATGTGGGTGTTCCTTTTGGCCATAGTCTTATAGCTTATCATTCAATACTTAAAGGTATCAGCAAATTACTGCTCAATGAATCTGCCCTGCGACAAGATCTGGAAAACAACTGGGCCGTAGTAGCAGAAGCCATTCAAAATATTTTGCGCCGTGAAATGTATCATGAACCATATGAAGCCCTGAAGGATTTAACAAGGGGCAAAGCCAGTATTACAAAAACTGACATACAGGACTTCATAGAAGGGCTTGATGTTTCTGATGACATAAAAAAGGAACTTCTGGCCATCACTCCGCACAATTATGTGGGATATTATTAAAATGGTTTAATCCTGAGTGATATACCCTAAATTTATAAAAGTATCGTAATGAACTAAAAAAATTAGTAGAGTTACCATATTTCAATTCAAACTGATCAATTTTGGGCATTCACTACCACCAGTTTCCCTGTTGCTTTTTTCAATCTTACATCAGACAATTCATAGTAATATATACCATTTGGCAGAATAGATGCATCGACTTCAAATGATTCAGCTTTGATTTTGAACCTAAAGACACTACGTCCCATTGCATCATAGATATTCAGAAATGTATTTTCAGAAACTGGCATTCCACTGGTGTGAACCTGTAGCTGACCTGACCAGATAGTAGGAAATATTGTTGGTGATTTAATAAGCTCATCCTGAGTGTCGGATGTGTTTTGTACTGCCCTGATTTCCATCTCATCAAAATAAAACCCGTCTCTTTCTTCATATTGGTCTGTTTGTAAGGCAAATCTGATCCAAACTTTCGATGCTCCGATAAACGCGGATAAGTCAATTTCTTCTTTTACCCATTCATTTTTGACCCCATCATAAAGCGGACTATTAAATGCCTGATCACGGGTACCTGGATTGGTGTATTTGCCACATAAAGGTATAAAATCACTATTATCAGAAGAAGCCAATACCTGAACGAAATCATATGCTTTTTCGATGTCCCATCTTGCATAAAAACCAAGGAACGCATTACTTGCATCACTCAGGTCAATTGGCTCTTTAAGGGTTATAAATGCCTGATGATCAGGTGGGTAGTCCCCACTTTCAGAATCTGTAACAGAAGATGGCTGACTAAAAAATAATTGATCTGTTTTGACCCATCCTGAAGAATTAAAGGAATTTATATTCTTTAAATCATCATAAAAAATCGTTGAAAATGGTTTGCTTATCCATTGTTTTTTTATTTCTGAAGAATTTTTGATACCATCATTGTCTACTTCCAGTTGCAAAATAATGCCATCGGCAAATGATTTTGATGCATCTATCGTCAATTCAAAAACAAAGTCTGTATACTCTGCATTGTTTAGCGTCACTGTTCTGGACGGTAGCAAAACTTCAATACCCGGCGTAAGTGTAGTTAGCCTAATCGTGGCACTCCCCTCTTTTAGTCCAGCTCTATTTACTCTGACATAAATGTTTTTATATTCAGGCGTAAGGTAATTGCTTTCATTGGTCTCCTTTGCTTCATAATAATTAAGGGTAAGTAATGCAGTAGAAAGATTCATCCAAACGCATGATTTATTCAGATAATCAATGTCAGTTGAAGCTGGCCAAAAAGAAGGCCCTACCTCTGGCGTAAATGAATATATCACGTTTTTTTCACCCGTGTCTCCGTACATCCAGTCATCGCTGTCACCGTTGACAGTGTAACCCACCGTTTCAAGACCGGTACCCAGTAAAAAATTGTTTTCGCGATTCATCACGTGACCAATAGATTTAAATACTGCGTCTTCATCTGTCGGCAAATCATTGTATCCCCATGGATGTATAAGATAATTACCAAAAGTATGATAATTTAAAGCCATGACGAAATTTCGCTCTGAACAAAATGCTCGCACTGCTTGGGTTTCAGGCTCTGAAAAAGCGTCCGTCCCTCTATATGTTTGTGAATTGGGATTGGCAGACGATCCTGAATTATTAAATCCCCAGAAATGACCATAATTTCTATTCAGATCCACACCTTTAAGTGCTCCTAAAGTATCTTTCCACATGTTTTTGCGCCACAAACCACCGCCATTCGGCTTGGTAGTCTGGTTATAGATGTACCCATCCGGATTGACACAAGGTACAAAATACAACTGCGTATTTTCAACAATTTTTGTAACGATAGGATCTTTGCCATAATTTTCAAGAAGATACCATAGATAAAAAATCATTTGTGACAAGCCATTTGGTTCACGTGCATGATGTAAGGCAGTATACAATACTTCCGGTTCAGACGCGTCATTTTTCGATACGTGATCAGATAGCTTGATGTAAAATAGATGGTTGCCGTTATGTGTTGTAAAGCCTTCGATTTTTTTCCTTGCTGAAATTATATCAGGATATTTTGCGGCCATAGTATCCAGAATATCCAACATTTCGTCGTATGTAAAATAGCCTCCCATCGATCCCGACTTGTATTGGTCCGGCGTTTTATAGATATACGTACTTAAGGGTAGTCCATCACAATTTCCTCTGCTCAATGTTTCACTTTGATTTATCTCAGAACTTCTGGAATTACTGGAATAAAATGCGGAAACATCCTCAATCAGTACTTCGATCTGAAAACCAAGAGATTGAATTAAATGGATTTCTGAAGCAGAAAAGTCATTTATAAAATATCTGTTTTTGACAAAAATACCATGGTCCGTTTCTAATCCGGCTGCCGAAAGCATATTAATGCTCTTATCCGTAAGATCAATTCTTATTTTTGAAAATTTTTCAACCTTCTGAAATTGAGCGTTTAAGGTGAAATAACTTTGACATAAGCATAGAATAATAAAAAATAACTGTCTCATACCTTTATTTAAGAAGGCACAAGAATACTAAAAAAATACGTAATTATTTAGGTACCTAGACAAATGAAAATTTATAATCACGATTTTTTCATCTTGCAGGCAAAAATATCGCCAAAAACTAATATTTTTTTGCTTATTACGACGGGCTTCACCCGACGTTACCAATATTTTGCCACTATAGGGCATTGACCTAAATAATTACAAAATGCTATTTAATCATCACTGATAAGCGCATTTTGATGATATTAATGACTTATTATACGAAATTAAGGGATTTACAAAGCCTGTTAATCGACGTCAAAATCTGTAATGTCCACTGGTTCGATATTGTAATCAGTAGTAGATCTCTCCCCTTTTCCATTTTGTTTGTTGAGAGACCAGTAGTCTGTTGAGGTAGTTTGCAGCCAAATTTTAGCTGACTTCCTGAATACCTGCACGTTCAGATTAAATTTATCTTTCATCATTTTTTCAAATTCTGCTACTGATATTTCGCCATTGATGTTAAAATCCATTTCTATTAAATCAGGTTGAAAATTATTTAACCATGTGTCATGAGTCAACTGATCACTCGCGTCTGAACCTTCATTAAGTCTATGCTTTTCTGTATAAAATTCAAGTTTTAGAAATGGAAATGCTACACAAAATTGATCAAAAATATGTTGCAGAGTGGAAGTCATTGTTATTTTCATGTTCATACCTGATTTATATTACGTTTTCTATTGGAGATTTCATCAATTTGGATTATTTTCTGTACTTAAGAGCGGCAAATCCGTATATGCGAGTATCATTAGATCATATGTAGTGATAATACCCATCAGATGGTCGTATTCATCAATGACCGGCAATGCTCTGAAATAATTTTCTTTGAATATCTGAACACATTTTCTAATATTATCTTCCGGAGTGACACTGATCACATTGGTTTCCATGACGTCTCTTGCCAGATTGCTGGTAAGTAAAAATGCATTTTTCCTCAAACTTGCTGGTAAATTTAATTTTGTTCCCCAATCCAAAAGTAAAAGTATGTCAGATTTGGATATCATGCCTTTAAAAATACTATCTTCCGTAACCACTGGAATATGATGAATATTTTCCCTTTCAAAAATACTGTTTATATCTTTAAGTACAGTGTCTTCACTCGCAGTAAATAACTCAACACTCATAACTTCCTTAACCTTTAAGCTAAGTAAATCCATTGTATTCATTTGAATAATATTTTAGAATTAATAATTATAGAATGTATAAATTTTCCGTTTTAAGCCAGTGATTAAAGAATAAATTTTAAAAAGTCACGAATATAGTGAAATTATAACCATTCAATTAAACTTTGATATATATACAAAGCAAATATATTGACTTTAAACATTGGTTCATATGACCGAAATCAGTAATTGTGTTGATACATATCAAAGAATGATTTCTAAGATCATTTTTATGGCGGAATAGATGCATTTACAAAATTTGGTTTAATTTTTGTATTAAATAATTTCCACTGACATTAGAAGTATGAAAACACTCAAGGTAAGTTTCGATTATAAAATATATTCATCTATGGATGAAATGGCAAATGAAGACAAGCAATTGATGTTACATGCCATTGCACAGCTTAAAAATGCTTATGCACCCTATTCCCAGTTTCATGTAGGCGCAGCGGCGAGGCTTCTGAACGGAGACATTTTTGTGGGGAGCAATCAGGAAAATGCTTCTTATCCATTATGTATGTGTGGAGAGCGTGTAGCTTTGTATAATGCTGCTGCCAATAAACCTGATATCCCGGTAGAGTCTCTGGCTATCACTATAAAAAATCAAAAGTCAATTATATATAAACCTGTTTCGCCTTGCGGCGCATGTCGACAGGTAATCTCAGAGTTTGAATTCAGACACAACCACAAAATAAGAATCCTTTTAAAATCTGATGGTGATGAAGTGTACGAGCTTGATTCTGTGGCTGATCTATTACCGTTGGGGTTTAACGGGTCATTTCTCTAAATAACAATTCTTTCACCTTCTCCAAGTCTTCGGCTGTGTCTACTCCCACAGAGGTATATGTTGTTTCAAAACAATGTACAGTGTAACCATGCTGCAACCACCGCAATTGTTCCAGTGATTCTGCCATTTCATAAGTTGTCACGGGTAGTTTCGTAATATCCAGCAGTACATTTCTTTTAAATCCGTACATGCCTATATGCCTATAATAATCTGTCAATCCCAACCAGTTTTTATACCCTGCTTCTCTGATAGCAGGAATAGCCTGTCTGGAAAAATATAGGGCCCTTTGACGCAAATCTCTGACCACTTTTACGACATTGTAATCAAAAAGCATATCGATATCAAGTATCTTTTGGCATTGTGTACCAATGAGAACTTCAGGATGCAGCATATTTTTTATGAGGTCATCGATCTGTCCTGGATTGATCAATGGTTCATCCCCCTGTAGATTTATAATGATGTCACTGTCAAAATGACTAGCGACCTCTGCTATCCTGTCTGTGCCTGACTGATGTTTGGTTGATGTCATAATTGCCTTTCCACCTTCTGATACAACGTGATTATATATCTTTTCGTGATCGGTGGCGATAAAAACTTCAGAAGCAAGAACAGATTTTTTAGCCTGATGATATACGCTCATTACTAGACTTTTGCCAAATATATCAGCCAAAGCTTTTTCCGGAAGACGCGTGGAAGCTAATCTGGCAGGGATAATAATACTGGTTTTCATAAATAAAAAATAAAAAAAAAGTTAAAAAGTATCATATTATAAATAATCGTAATATATTTGCATTGTTAAACAACTGCCTTTAGATGATCCATGGGTTTTATACAGTATGCTTAAGAAAATGTAAAAGTACAGCTTTTTTAATTTTTATATCGCCTATTCTGATGGGTGCACAAAATCTTAGCAACCGATTTTTTTCTTCAGGAAACGAGATCGTCGTAGACGTTCTCCCTGGGAATGATATTTTTTATAGTCATATCTATGACAAAGGTATTTCAATTTACAGTCTTGCCGAAGTTTTTCATGTGGAGCCGGAAAAAGTGTTGAGAATAAACAAATTTAATCCCACACAACCGAACAATGACGGCAAGATTGTAAAAATACCTGTCAGAAAAGATCTTTTGATTACAAATCCGGGAGAAAGAAAGAAGCAGGGACAATATCTGCCTGTGTATTATACTGTAAAAAAAGGTGAATCATTATATCGCATTTCAAAACAATATTTTGATACTGATGTAAAAACTTTGTTATTGCTCAATAACAAAGACAACCAAGACATTAAAACAGGTGAAAAATTATTGATAGCTTGGTTGCCTGTTAACACTATTAAAAAACCAGAACCATTAAAAACTACATCCTATCCCATAAAATCCACTTCTAAAGGCAATAATAAGCAGGACATTCTTGCGGACGAGCCTAAAAAAGAGCTCAAAGAAAAGCTCTCTTCAGATGACCATGTTACCATCATCAAGTATTACCTGTCTGATGTCATCGGCATGTGGGACAGGTCACCCATAGAATCAAAAAGTTATTTTGTGCTGCATGATGAAGCCAGACCAGGTACCATGATGGATATTTATAACCCGATGCTAAAAAAACACATCAAGGCCAAAGTATTGGGAAAAATATCATCCGGAACCTACCATGATGACATAGAGTTGATCATCAGTTCAGCCATTGCCAAAGATCTTGGCATCCTGGATGTCAGATTTAAAGTAAATATAAAATTTGAAAAATAACCCAGATTCATTTTTAAAAAGTAATCACAGGTTTTCAAGTCCGCCCAATACAAAAATTAGTTTTCGAAATGGTGTGGTTGATTACAAGATGAATCATTGTTTTATATTAACAAATATTATTCATACCATCTTCACATTTTCCCTTCCCTGAGTTCTGAATTGCCATCAATTACCTACCACACATACATACCTGTAGCAAGTCGTGTCATATCGACATTATTCTGTACATAGTAGAAACGCCGTGTGTGCGAACAGGACGACCTGAGATATGACAAATCATGATCTGTCCATGCTGTGGTATATACTCAGCCCCTTTTTTAAGTGGCAACCTCGCAAAATACTGTCCAAATTCATAACTGATCACCATATTCATCTGATGATCTATCAGCCACATCGCTACTTCAGCTATCCGGGCAGGAAACTCCTCATACTCTATTCCGTAAAACTGGTCCACATTGATCCAGATCACACTTTCTACATCGGTCACCATCTGATTTTTATATATCTCTCTGAGCACAGCGATCTCCAGGAGCCGTAATTCCCGATAAGTGATCACCAAAAAATTACCACAACCACATGCCGGGTCCAAAAAATTGAGCGTGCTGAGTTTCTGATGAAACTTGGGCAATTCATTCTTTTTGCCTTTCAGATTTTCAAATTCTGCCCATAATTCATCCAGAAATAATGGTTTGATCACTTTCAGTATATTCTCTTCACTGGTATAGTGTGCACCAAGATTCCGCCTTTCTTTGGGATTCCTCACACTCTGAAACATCGACCCAAATATAGCTGGCGATATCTTACTCCAATCAATATAACCACACTCAAGCAGTGCTTTTCGCATCTTACTATCAAAACTTGCCATTGGTAACGTCTCTTCAAACAATTTTCCATTCACATATGGAAACGCATCCAATTGTTCGTCCAGATTCCTACATCTTTTGTTCGTAGGCGTATTCAGTACCTGGAATAATTCCTGGAGTTTAGCAACAAGATCGCTACCATCTTCATTCGTACGTAGCTCCAAAAAATCTTGTAATTGTTGTTTCTCAAATATCGACGTATCTTCAGCAAACAAACAAAACAAAAGCCGAACCAGATACACTTCCACAGGGTGCCCCTCATAACCTATCTCCTCTAGCCTATCATGAAGCTTACCCATCAGTTCAGGCGCCTTAATATTGGCAGGATCCTGTTCTTTATATACTTTCTTGCTGACACCGATCAAATACCCGAACAAACCTACATTTTTATACAACTCCGGCAAAGTAAATTCATTGTTACTCATCTCTTCCGTATCATACAGCCTGAAATGGTAGAAATCAGAGATCAATATGTACTTGGGCAATTCTTCCTGTTTCAGCCCGTGGGTATAATCTTTTGCCTGTCTGAAAGCTTTATCTAAGTCCTTGCCCCTACTTTTTATTTCTACAAGGATATGTCCCTTCCACAGCATATCTATATATCCATCCCCTTCATCCAGCTTTTTAATCCTATGTTCAAAAGTTCCAACCTTCCGTCTGGGTATACCAAATACATCAAAAAACGCATCTAAAAAAGATTTAACCTCAGCATCTTCACTTTTGGTATCCTCCCATTCTTTAGAAAATCTGACTGCACGATCTTTTATCTCATTCCAGTTTAATGCAGTGCCTAAAATTATTTACTTTTTCCAATGTCGTAAAGATAATGACAATCGCCCATAAACCACTTCCAAATTTCAAAATACCCATTCACAATCTGATCTTTACTTTCTTCAAGGGCTCATACACCTTCTTCAACTGGTCAAATACTTTCTTCAGGTAATAAAAGACTTTCTTCAAGAGATCAAAACCCTACATCAGAGCTATAAATGACAAAAGCCATGCATCCCTGCTACGGCTTTTGATGAATATGAATAATAAAACTTGTCCAGCTTTTGCAGGGTTCTAGATGTTCGACATCGCGGTCGCTAACTCCGACGATCGGAGCATACAAAAATTGTCCAGCTTTAGCAGGATTCTGAATGTAGATCTTCGCACTTGCAAACGACGAAAAGATATATTTCACATCCTACAAAGAAAAATTATCAGTGAGGCAGTTTATCTTTTAATAAGCCGTAAAGATAAGTGCCTATTATAGCAAATAAAAAAACTATAGCCATGGCATAATATCCGTAACCTATATTGACCACCATTGGTCCCGGACATGCTCCGCTCAGGGCCCACCCCATTCCAAAGATTATCCCTCCCGCAATATATCTGATCACAGATCTGTCTTTTGGATAAAAAACAATTGGGTTTCCATGATAGTCGCGTAATTTATATTTTTTGATAATCCAAACACCGGCGACTCCCATCAAGACAGCTACTCCTATGATACCATACATATGAAAAGCTTGAAATCTGAACATTTCCTGTATCCTAAACCATGATATAGCTTCAGATTTAGCCATTACTATACCAAAAAAAATACCTATGATTAGGAACTTTATAAATTTCATAAATTTTGTATTCTAATTTTTTAATAATAATTTTAAAAAACAATTTGTTTACTTCCTCCTGCTTAATGGCTGAATATGAATGGAAAGAACAAATGTGTCATCGTCAATCCACCGATAAAAAAACCTACCACTGCAATTAATGAAGGTATTTGCAAGTCCGATAAACCACTGATAGCGTGACCTGAAGTACAGCCACCAGCATATCTGCTGCCAAATCCTACCATTAACCCTCCGATAGCCAGTAATAGAAATCCTTTCAAAGACATGACTGACTCTAAGCTAAAGAGCTCTTCGGGCTGTAACGAAACTGGTGCTGAAAATCCTAATTTTTCAAGATCAGTAATTGTCGCTGCTGAAATTTGTACAGGTTGGTCATTTTTAAGTACAGTGCCTGAAATAAAACCACCCAATATTGCGCCCACCAGAAAAACAAGATTCCAGATTTGAGTTCTCCAGTTAAAATTAAAGAAGCTCACTGAATTACCCAATCCAGCTACTGAACAAATGGTCCGAAGATTGGATGAAAATCCAAAAGACTGACCAAAAAATATTAAGGTAAACATTACAGCTGAAATTACAGCACCGGAAAACCACCAGGTCCAGCTCTGCGATATAAATTCTATCATGATATTATTTTTGTTATAAATGAAATGAGATAATTGGTTTGAATAAGTGTTTTATCAGATTTTCTGCGGCACTATTATGAAATATACCTCCCTTGCCATGTGTGCCAATAAATACCATATCTACGTCCTGACTTGCCATAAAATGATTTACGCCATCTTCTACATTTTTGGCCTGAATGATATGATTTTTATGATTTTTAATCTGATGTTTTGATGCATATTTATCCATCAAGCCCAGTATTTCAGATGCACTAATTTGAACATCGGAAGCCTGAATGTATAATTGGTGAAACACAGCATCAAAATATTTTGAAAATTTTTCCATCAATAGCAACTGATGCGTATCTGCTTCGCGAAAGTCATGGATATATAAAATATCTTTAATGATAAGGTCAGATCTGTCACACATCAAAGATAAAAGGGGCACCATAGATCTTCTCGCTATAATCTGTGCTTGAGATGATGTTAATTTTTCTTTTACTCCCCACGATCCCTTAGTGCCCATGACGATCAGATCAAATTGATTGCTTTCGGCAAAAATGATGATGTTATCTGTCACCTTACCCAATAAAAGGTGTACATTGATGTGATGGCCATATAGCAACTGAAGATTTTTAAGTTTTCGATCCACTATTTCCTTTTGAGATCTCACAAAGTCAACATCAATTTCTCCACAAGTTTCAATATTCCCCTGCTGATCCATGCTTACTGTATCCGGCACATCCAGCACATGTAAAAAATGAATATCTACAGAAAGGTTTTCTTCAAGCTTTCTTACCATCAGATAAGAAAACTCTGCTTGTACAGAAAAGTCTGTCGGAATCAGAACTTTGAGTATATCTTTATCATTTTTCTTTAACTCAGCATGATGTATCTTGCCTTCATTTTCTACGACCAATTCTACTTGACTATACCCTGAGTCAGATGCCAAAATCTGAGTATTAGCAAGCGAACCACCATCCAAAACATTTTTAATCCCGTGATCAAGTAATATTTTTTTGGCATGGGCGCTTCTGTTTCCGCTCCGACAATACACTACAACCTGTGGGAATGTTTTAAGTTTCCCGACATGTCCCTCTATTTGTTCCAATGGAATATTGAGCGCGCTAAATAAATGTCCTGAAGCAAATTCACTTTTACTTCTTACATCAACCAAAACAGCATTTTTAATAATATAATGGTCCGATTCCTTTTCTTTTTTAAACAAATTTTTCAAAATGGAAAACATATTGATATCGTTTTAATGTTTTTTAAAAACTCAGTGGTAAAAATAATACAAGTTATAATACATATTTATGTCTATCCTTGATATAAAAAAAATTAAACTATTTCCTCTCCTTTTAGTATCCACTCACTCATCCCGGGTGAATAATTATAAATATTTTCAAACCCTTCTTTTGTCAACAAGGAATAAGCAATCGATGCTCTGTCCCCTCCCTGGCAGTGAATAATTACCTTTTTATCTTTACTGATTTTGTCAATATTATTCATGATGGTACCCACAAAAACGTTGTCAGCACCTTTCACATGGCCCGCATTGTACTCAGTTACGCCTCTTAGATCTATGATCTGAGTATTTTGGTCTTTCAAAGCAGTTTTAAAATCATCGTAGTTTAATGTTTTAGCCGACTTCAAAGTACCGCCTGTGGCCGTATATGATTGAGTAGAAGGAATATATCCCATGATATTGTCCAGCCCTATTCTCATCAATTTTCTTGTCAAATCATCCAACTGTGATTCATCAGCCAAAAGGATAAATTTTTCGTCATAGTTCAGGAACCAGCCTGCCCAAGTAGCAAATGAATTATTGCCCTGAATATTAATACTTCCAGGTATAAATCCTTCTGCAAAATCAACTTTATTACGGGCATCAATCAGTTTAATGCCCTTACCCAAGGCATCTATTAATTCTGAAGATGAAAGTTCCTTTAAAACAGGTATTTCTGTTAGCAGGGGTCTATCCACTTTATTTAACTTTTTCATCATGGCAAAATACTTGGGTGGTTCAGGTTGGTCAGCCAGCAGATAGTCAATAAAACCCTTTCGGTTTTCTTTATACTGCATCGCCCAGTTTCTGATCTTTTCATAACCAACTGTAGTGCTTGGTACAGCTCCCAATGCTTTGCCGCAAGCGGATCCGGCTCCATGACCTGGCCACACCTGAATATAATCCGGTAAATCACTGAATTTCCTAATGGAATCATACATCTGCAGTGCTCCAGCATCCTGTGTTCCTTTCAGGCCGGCAGCCTTTTCCAATAAATCGGGTCTGCCGACATCACCTACAAATACAAAATCCCCGGTAAACAACATAACTGGCTCTTTACTTGCCGGTGTATCAGTAAGCATAAAACTTATACTTTCAGGTGTGTGACCAGGGGTGTGTATTACTTCAAATATAAGGTTTCCCATCTTAATTTTGTCTCCATCTTTAACCCCTTTGTGCTGAAACTCATATTGCCAATCCGGTCCACCTTCATCAGATAAGTACATATCTGCACCTGTAAGTGCTGCAAGTTCTCTTGCACCTGAAAGAAAATCTGCATGGATGTGCGTTTCGAAAATATGTGTGATCTTCATATTGTTTTGTGCAGCAATGTCGATATAGGTATCTACATCTCTTTTGGGGTCAATGACAGCAGCCACGCCGGCTTTTTGGCATCCTATTAAATAACTGGCCTGTGCCAGACTTTTATCATAAACGTGTTGAAATAGCATAAAATAAATTTAAATTGATTAAATATAAGCGTTAAATAAATAATTTTAATCTTAAGAAAAGGCAACTTCCTTCAAAATAATATAAACTCCCATAGCCAGTACGAACCAGCCAAAAATTGGTTTAAGTTTATCCCCATCTATCTTTTTGGATAAATAGAGCCCTAAGAAAATGCCTGCACCAGCAAACAATGATACCCTACTTATGAGCGCCCAATCAATTAAAGTTTCGCTGCTTTCTCCAAAAAACCCAATCAGTGATTTGGCTGCAATTATAACCAAAGAAGTTCCAATTGCTTCTTTCATTGGCAATTTGGACAGGATAACTAATGCAGGAATGATTAAAAATCCACCACCAGCCCCAACTAATCCGGTAATCATGCCAACAATAGTACCCTCCAGAAGTATTAAGGGATAATTAAATTTTTGTAGCGAAGGTTCAGCTTCTTTATCACCTGAATTCTTTATAATCATACTGTAAGAAGAAAATATCATAAGTACAGCAAAAAGAAGAAGCAACATCAGGCTTTTCGTTACCACAAAATCCCCTATCTGAAACACTACTTTTGGTATAGATGGAACAAGATATGCTCTGGTCATAAAAACAGCAATTATGGATGGTATTCCAAATACAACAGCAGTTTTTATATTTACCAAACCCTTTCTTAAATACTCAAATGAGCCAAGACCACTGGTCAAACCTACTATAAAAAGAGAATATGCTGTGGCTGCTACTACATCTACATGAAATAAGTACACTAATACTGGCACAGTTAGAATACTACCTCCACTACCTATTAACCCCAGAGAAACACCTATTAATATAGAAGCAAAATAACCTAATAACTCCATTATTTATTTTTTTTAAATTAATGGCACAAATGTATGATGATTTAAATCATATCATGGTAACATTTGTTACATGATGCGATTAGATTAAAAAGCAACTGACATCAGGACTTGACCCAAGATTTCCATTCTTTGAGAAACCGTGCCTTTAAGTATATAATAGTTAGCTTTATTCACCTCTAAATACTGAAGATATATTGAAAAAAGTTTTTCTCTGTCATGTGGATTTTCTCTTTGTGGGTCATATTCCCAATCCATATCAGGAAAACATAAAAAGTATATATCAGCAGATGATCGTAGCCATTTCTCCATAAAAACATGATCAACATGGCCATACTTCTCTGACTGCCAAATTATTATCGTCAACAAATCAGTGTCACAACAAATATGGTCATGATTTTCTTTCGCAATTTTTTCTTCCCGAAGCTGTAAATAGGCAATTTCGTTCAAACTGGATTCATCATAGCAATTATTTCTGATATTCAGATATTCACGTGCCATCTCGGGTACAAGTCCAAAATTGAATATTCGACATATTTCATTAGCGATGGTTGACTTTCCACTGCATTCTGGACCTGTTATTACAATTTTCAATGGATGCTAATCAATGATCGATTCTATTTGAGACATGATTTCCATAGCTTCTGCAGTTTTGGCATCGCTTTCTTTTCTGTTCGTTTTTGAAAGTTTGAAGGATTCTTCCATAAGTTGAGCATACTTTTCCATCAACTTTTCTTTCTCACTCTTCTTTTTAAATATGTTAAACATCTTAAATCTATTTTCTTTAAAACAAAGATTATTCCATTTGGTTTTAATCATGGATATATTCTTATGATTCTATTTGAAGTGAGATATTTTCAACCACTTAATTTACACCTTTCAGAAATTTATAGTAATTTTGCACATCGTTTAAAAGATTAAAATGAATAAAGTAAGATTAGATATTATGGCATTGTCGCACAGCGTGACACAGTCTCACAATTATGCTGTAGTATTGGGTGAAGAAAACGGAAAACGCAGACTTCCTATTGTAATCGGAGGATTTGAAGCTCAAGCTATTGCAGTAGCACTTGAAAATATGACTCCCAACAGACCGCTGACCCATGATTTATTCAAAAATACTTTGGATGCTTATGGAATTGACATCAAGGAAGTAGTCATCAATAATTTACTGGATGGAATATTTTATGCTCAGTTGATTTGTGAGCAAGATGGAAATGTTATGCAAATTGATGCTAGAACGTCAGATGCTATTTCGATGGCGGTAAGATATGGGTGCCCTATTTTTACTTTCGAATTCATAATGGAAAGCGCCGGTGTAATCCTAGATGAAGAAGAGCAACAGCAGGATAAAAAGAAAGCGATCAAATCAAAATCAACTTCTATTGAAGATATGAATCTGGTGAGTCTTGAAAAACTTCTGGATGAAGCATTACTAAAGGAAGATTATGAAAAAGCAGCACAAATTAGGGATATTATCAATTCAAAAAAATCAAGTGATTCTTAGTATTCAAGATTTTATATTTCTTTTACACTCACTCTATCCGATAATTTAATATACATAAGTGACAAAACTAAGTATAAATATCAATAAAATTGCGCTTATACGCAACTCGCGTGGAGCCAACTACCCTGACTTATTGAAAGTAGCTGCTGATTGCGAAGAGTTTGGGGCACAAGGGATCACGGTTCATCCCCGTCCTGACCAACGTCACATTAAGTACACCGATATACCTGCGTTAAAATCAATAGTGACCACTGAGTTCAATATAGAAGGCTATCCATCAGACGACTTTATGGCACTTGTCTTGAAAACCAAACCTGACCAATGTACGCTTGTGCCTGATCTCCCTGGAGCCCTTACCTCAGACAATGGTTGGGATACCATCACGAATCAGAATTTTCTAAAGAATATTGTTTCTAGACTTCAGGATAAAGGTATCAGAGTCAGCCTTTTTATTGATCCTATCCGCGAACGATTGCTTGCGGCAAAGGAGACAGGTGCAGAAAGAATAGAATTTTATACCGGGCCTTTTGCAAATGATTTTTACATTAAAAAACTAAATGCTATAGATTCTTTTTCGAAGGCAGCCAGCTTTTGTAAAGAAATCGGACTGGGTATTAATGCTGGACATGATCTAAATTTAGATAATTTACGTTTTTTCAAAACACATGTCCCAAGTTTACTGGAAGTGTCTATAGGTCACGCGTTGGTGTGCGATGCGCTATATTTTGGCCTGAAAAATACCATACAAATGTATTTGAAAGAATTGGCGTAAACGATTCCCCTATATTGGCGTAACAGTTTTCCCCATACTTTATTCAATACGTGTATTTACAAATTAAAATAAACCTATATTCCTAAAACATTAATAATATGGTAGTTGTATGCACATGAATTCCTTTTATTTGATTTATGCAAAATTAAGTATTTTTAATACTCAATCTTCACTATATTTGAGCGATAATAGATCTAAATTTCAATTATTATGCCAGGCATTAATTTTATAAAAAAGTGTATATTTTTATGTATGATATTTAACTACTATTACGGGCCAGCGCAGTCTGATTTCCCGTATCAAAAACCTGATACAGATATTCTTTCCTTGGCAGATGCCCGTCCTGCACCTTCTATAAGAATTAAGGCCGATGCATCCATGGCGGTTATGCTATTCAGAAATACATATAAAAGCATTGAAGAAATGGCGGCTCCTGAAATGAAACTTGCAGGCATCAGAATAAATCCCGCTACAAATTCACCATCAAGAATAACCTATTTTAATGATATGAAAGTGCTGGACATCAGCACCGGTATAGAATCTAAAATAGACGGTTTACCACTTTTGCCATCATTGTCAAATTTTGTTTGGTCAAACGATCAGTCTATGATGGCTTTTACCAATACAGTAAAAGATGGTATGGAATTATGGATACTTGATATTAATCAAAAAAAAGTCAAAAAACTGACTGAGCCCATATTAAATGCAAACGCAGGCAATGTATTCATTTGGTCTAAAGATGATAAGAGTCTATTGGTCACAACTTTAGTAAAAGATAGAAAACCTTTACTTGATAGCAAGTTTACTATACCTACAGGTCCTGTAATCACTGAAAATGACGGTCAAAAAGCACAAAACAGAACATATCAGGACCTTTTAAAAAGTCCTGTTGATGAACAAAACTTTGAATTGCTTACCACTTCAGAAATTTCGAGCGTGTATCTCGATGGTAAACTGTCACGCTTCAAAGGTGCATCCATGTATGTCGGAATGAGTTTTTCGCCGGATGGAAATTATATTCTTACTTATGAGCTGAAAAAACCCTTTTCTTATATCGTTACTTATGACAGATTTCCTACAGATATAAATCTTCTGGACAAAAACGGAAAATTTTTAAAAACATTTTTAAGCATCCCATTGACGGAAGAATTACCCAAAGGTTTTATGGCGGTCAGAAAAGGACCTAGAAGTCTTCAATGGAGATCGGACAAACCATCCACCTTATATTGGGCAGAAGCTCAGGATGATGGCGATCCCGCCAATGAAGTTACAGAACGGGATGCTGTATATACTTTGGATGCTCCTTTTGATACAAAACCCACCTTATTGGTCAAAACTAAAGAAAGATATGCCGGCATTCAATGGGGAGATGACAATACTGCCATTTTAAATGAGCGTTGGTGGAATACTCGAAACAGCAGAATCCTTTTATTTAATCCATCTATTCCCGAGTCTGTGCCAAGATTATTTAATGAAAGAAACGAACAGGACAATTATGCAGATCCCGGAAATTTTGTAACAAAAAGAAACAAATACCAACTGAACACATTGGATCTAACTGATAATCAACTATATATGATTGGAGATGGTTTTTCAAAAGAAGGAAAATTCCCTTTTATTGACCAATATTCCATAGCAGATTTTACAAAAAACAGAATATATCATAGTAAAGAAAAAGATAAACTTGAACAATTGATATCCGCAGTAGATGTACTTAAAGGCATTTACCTCACCAGATTAGAATCCAAAAATGAATATCCCAATTTCTATCTCAGAAATGTAAAAAATAATAGTTTAAAACAAATATCCCATAATATTAATCCATTTCAGGTACTGAATGGAGTACACAAAGAAGTAATTAAGTATAACCGACCTGATGGTGTTGAGTTGTCTGCTACCTTATATCTTCCTGTAGGATATGATATGTCAAAGATGGAAAAAATGCCGATGATTATGTGGGCATACCCGACAGAATTTAAAGATAAAGCAAGTGCTGGTCAAGTGACTGCCAATGCCAATGAATTTACTTTTCCATATTATGGATCTCCATTGTATTGGTTGACAAAAGGATATGTTGTATTGGATGATGCTTCTTTCCCCATCGTTGGTGAAGGAAAAAATGAGCCCAATGATACTTTTATCCCGCAACTTGTCTCCAATGCTAAATCAGCAATTGATGCAGTTGATAAACTTGGATACATAGACCGAAGTAAGGTAGCCGTGGGTGGCCATTCTTATGGTGCATTTATGACCGCAAATTTACTAACACATTCTGATTTATTTGCTGCCGGAATTGCCAGAAGCGGAGCGTACAACCGATCACTCACCCCATTTGGATTTCAATCAGAAGAACGCAATTATTGGGAAGCGCCGGAAGTATACGATGCCATGTCACCTTTTCAACACGCAGACAAAATGAAAAGTCCGCTTTTGCTTATCCATGGTGAAGAAGACAATAATTCAGGTACACACACCATGCAGAGTGAGCGATATTTTAATGCTTTGAAAGGTTTGGGTGCTACTGCCCGATTAGTCATACTACCGAAAGAAAGTCATGGATATTCAGCACGTGAATCCATCCTGCACATGCTTTGGGAACAAGACCAATGGCTGGACAAATATGTTAAAAATAGAAAACCTGATACTAAACCTTGATGATTTAATGATTTCATAACACATTCTTATATTAGATATGTTGAATCTCATGTAATTTTGAATTTATATTTTAAGCAAAACCTTAACTTAAACAACGGAATGAAATATTTTAAAATAGCTTTTGCATTGATGTTTGCTGTTATTTCGGTGCTTGAATCAAATGCTCAAAAAGAAGTCCTAAAAAGTGGGCCAATGCTTGGACCTGTTACGTTAAGGGATGCCAGTATTTGGCTACAATGCAAACAGCAGGCCGTAGTCCAAATATTATACAAGAAAAAAGACGGCATCGATACATACACAAGATCTGAAAAAATACAGGCATTGTACGAAAACGGATATACTGCCACCTTACATCTGACAGATCTTACACCAGGTACAACCTACCAATACCAATTAAAATTAAATAATTTTACTGTCTCTAGACCATATCCACTGGAATTTACCACACAGGCACACTGGCAATACCGAAAAGATGCACCGGACTTCTCTTTTATAGCTGGTTCATGTTTTTATATCAATGATACAGAATATGACAGGCCTGGAAAACCATATGGTGGTGAATATGAAATTATTGCACATATGAATACAACCAAACCTGATTTAATGATATGGTTGGGCGATAATACGTACCTTCGTGAAGGCGACTATGAGAGCAGATCAGGTATATATTACAGGAATACCCATACCAGGTCTTTACCTGAATTGCAACCATTCTTATCATCCACAGCGCATTATGCCACCTGGGATGATCATGATTTTGGGCCGAATGATTCTGATTGGACTTACCCACTTAAGCATCACTCTCTGGATGCATTTAAGGACTTCTGGCCTTCAGAAAGTTATGGCGCTGGTCATACAGATGGTATAACCAGTAGTTTTACACATAGCGACTGTCAGTTTTTTATGCTAGATGGCAGGTGGTACAGGACAGTTGACAAAGAAAATGGTACTATCCTTGGTGAGCAGCAAAAATACTGGCTCAAGGAGTCGTTGTTATATTCTACGGCGCGATTCAAATTCATATGTGTAGGTGGTCAGTTTTTAAGTGACTTTGCAGGTTTTGAAAATTTTGCCAATTATAAGGATGAAAGACAAGAAATTATAGATTTCCTGGATGACAATAATATTAAGGGAGTGGTTTTCCTTACTGGTGACCGCCATCATTCTGAGATCACAAAATTAAAAACAGCAAAAGGAAATGTGTTTTATGATGTCACTTCTTCTGCCATTACATCGAGTACTTATGACCACAGCAAAGAACCGAATAGTCTGCGTGTTCCTAATACCATGATTTCAGAACGTAACTTTGCAGTTTTTAAAGTATCTGGTGATAACAAAAACAGAAAATTGCATGTAATATTTAAAAATACACAAGGAAAAGAAGTACTTGAGTATAGATTTGAAGAATGAAATGTAAATACATTTCTGTAAAATTTTATTAATAGTTATTATGATTAGGTTTTTCATTGCCTGCTTTTTGTTAACATTTGTATTTACTTCAGATGTCGCTTCTCAATCTGGAACGGTAACATTAGGATCTCAAATCACTAATGGAGAATTATCAGGTGGTTGTGGTATGCCTTGTGTGGGCCCCACAATCTGCAGCCCTTTTGGTACTGGAAATCATCCTCAGCAATCAATAAGTTTTGATTTAGTATTAGGTCCTGGTTTGTATGCATCTATTATGGCTTCATCAAATATGTGTTTTACAGCATCTGGCTTGGACACTGGAGATGACTTTATTGTAAATGGTGTTTCTACAGGACCTTACATTGGGGACCAAGCGGTCAATTACATGGGTTGTTTTGAAAATCCTTGTAGCTCCGAAAAAATTCTAACTATAACATTGAGTATTAATAGAAGAGATGAAACAGTTACGATTGATTGGACAGTCAGCCCAATTCCACCTGGGGGCCCTTGTATCGCCTTAAGTACACCCCAAACCCCAACATTTAGTCAAATACAACCCATTTGTCAGGGAGCAAGTTTAAATTTCACTAATACTTCTATCGAAGGAATTGCCGGTACCTGGAGCCCGGCACCAAACAACATGGCTACACAAACGTACACTTTCACACCTAATCCCGTAGCAAATCAATGTTACAGCACCCAAACCATGACAGTAACCGTCAATCCAAGTCAAACGCCAACATTTACTCAAGTGGATCCTATTTGTGTAGGAGGATCGTTTACCTTACTGACTACCTCAAATAATAGTATAGTAGGTACCTGGTCGCCTGCTATCAATACTTCCATGACAACCGTTTATACGTTTACTCCCAATCCTGTTGCCCATCCTTGTGGTGTTCCGGTCATGATGACTGTTGTAGTAAATCCAGTAGCAACACCCACTTTTACACAAATTCCGCCCGCTTGCTCAGGATCTTCGATTACTCTACTACCTACTTCCAATAATGGTATTAGCGGTACTTGGTCACCTGTTGTCAATAATAACATGACCACACTATATACATTTACTCCTGACCCGATCGCCCATCCATGTGCCACTCAAGCTACTATGACTGTAGTTGTAAATGCAACATCAACTCCAATGTTTTCACAAATACCTCCGATTTGTGCAGGAAGTCCTTTGACGCTTTCATTTACGTCAACCAATAGTATCACGGGCACTTGGTCACCCGCCATTAATAATACCATGACTACCACTTATACTTTTACTCCGGATCCATTAGCCCATCCTTGTGCTGTTCAAACCATGATGACAGTCGTTGTTATTCCCCAACCAAATCCTGTTTTTACGCAAATACCACCAGTATGTTTTGGAGGAGTCGTAAATCTACTTTCCATTTCCAATAATGGTATTTCCGGCACATGGTCGCCTGCTATAAATAATACCATGACGACCACCTATACCTTTGCGCCGGATCTGATAGCCCACCCATGCGCGAATATGACCAATATGACCGTCGTGATAAACCCTATTGTTACTCCATCCTTTACTCAGATACAACCCATCTGCCAGGGAGGTACTTTTGTATTACTTTCGACATCTACTAACAGTATTTCAGGGACATGGTCACCGTCGATCAATAATATGATTACCACGGTATATACCTTCACTCCTAACCCTATTGCTCACCCTTGTGCCAATCCATCGATGATGTCAGTGGTAGTAGAAGCCCCCGTAACACCTTCCTTAGGCCCATTCGGACCTTATTGTACTACACAATCAACTGTTTCATTGCCTCTCATTCAGAGTGGCATCACAGGTACTTGGTCAGGGTCTATCATTAGCGGCAACACATTTGATCCATCCGTATTAGCAGCCGGAACTTATAATATTACCTTTACGCCGGCCACGGGCCAATGTGCTGTGGCAAATACAATATCCATCGACATTATTGCAAATCCAACAGGTAATATCTCCGGTAGTCCAATCTTGTGCCCGGGTGATTGCGGCCAGGTATTCTTCAATTTTTCCGGGGGTTCAGGTACTTACAATATCAATATGAACATAAATGCAGGTATCTTCAACTTTAACTTTCCTATGATTGGGGTTACCAACGCTACAGTGCTGAATATCTGTTCTAACAATGGACTTCCTTTTAATGCTGCAACCAACACAATAAATATACCCACTTTTGTTCCTTCAGGTACATATTCTCTCCGTTTGCTTAATTTTTCATCCGTTCCATCTGGAGCCTGTACCACAGGAATTATTGGCACACCCGGGACTTTGTCTGTGACGTTAGCAAATGCACCTCCAGTAACAACTGCTTCAATAAACGCTTGTGACGCAGATCAAAATGGTTCAGCTTTATTTGATTTGACCACTGTTGAAAATACAGTCAAAAATAACATTGGTATAAATACAGTCAACTGGTTTACTGATATAGGTGCCACAAATGGGATTTCATTACCAGCTTCATTTTCTTCAGGAAATGCAACCATTTATGCGCAGGTCACAAACCCGGATGGCTGTTCAACAATCATAGCGGTAATTTTAATTGTTGATGCGCCGCTAGTATTAAATATATCCGGTTTTTCTTCTTGTATTAATGGACCAATTATAGAATTACCTTCGGTAGTTACTGGGTATGCGGGGGTTTGGTTAGGGACAAATATCATAGGAGGCAATCAGTTTAATCCGGCCGGTTTGAATATTGGAACATATCCTATTACATTCGCTCCTACAGGTGGAGTTTGTGTTGCCCAAGCTACTGTTAATGTCAATATTACTTCTTCAGGGCTGGTACCACTAAATTCTCCGGTTGCAACAACTTGTTCAGGAGATGCGTCTGCAGTTTTAAGCAACCAGCAAGGCGGGATTAGTGGTATTTGGTCTGGTAGCCCTTTTTTAACCGGCAATGTATTTAATATTACTGCTTCAGGTCCAGGGACATTTACTGTTACATTTACACCTAATGGAACAGGCTCATGTTTTAGTCCCAACACAACACAAATAGTAGTTACTCCAAATGTTAATTTAACTCCCGTTAGTTTTGCAGATGTTTGTTCGGGCAGTCCCATTGTGGTTTTAGGAAATCAAATCAATGGAGAAAACGGAAACTGGTCCGGTAATGCACAAATCAACAACAATACCTTTAATCCCAATACTTCAGCCGGTAGCTATCCACTGATTTTTACGCCCATTAAAAATTGTGTAACTGGATTTACAACCAATATCAGAGTTTTGCCTATCGTTGTTCTGACGCCACCATTACTAGGCCCAACATGTATAAATGGTGCACCCATTACATTGCCATTATCAATAAATTCAATATCGGGAAGTTGGACACTGAATGGAAGCCCAATAACCGTATTTAATCCTGCCACATCAGGTATCGGCTCCTTTGTACTGAACTTTAATCCATCCCCATTAGCCTGCGCTTTAGCGATTAGCACCACTATATCAGTAGGACAAATCGATGCCGGAAAAGACAGTACTTCTACACTTTGCAGGATCAACCAGGATAGTATAAATCTGAATAGTTATCTATCCGTCGGATCTACTGCGGGAGGTGAGTGGAAATACAATAATATTCTAGTTTCTACTCCATCTAAATATAATCTTTCAGCACTCTCTGGTGGTAGTCACATGTTTACTTACCTACTCAATGATGCATCTTGCGGCAGAGACACAGCAGTCGTCACATTTAATATCACATTGCCAAGTAATGCCGGAAAAAACAGTCAAACTATATTATGCTCAGATAATACGTCATTGATTGATTTTAATAGTCTTTTGGGTATTCATAGTCTAGGTGGAAATTGGATCCAACCATCCGGGTCAAACATTAATTTGAGTAATATCAGTAATGTAGATTTGTCTTCGCTGGCTGCCGGTATCTATGCCTACAATTACATTATACCTTCCGGAATTTGCCCTGCCGATACATCTATCACCGTATTTGATATTAAGAGATTCAATTCCGCAGGTGTAGATGATAACTCAACCTTATGTCTGGGTACTATAATTGACTTAATAAATCTTGTAAATACTAGTTTTACAGGCGGAAATATTTTAAACCCATTGGGGATCTCAGGACTTACAGGAAGCATGTGGAATACTTCAGGGCTGGTAGCCGGACAGTATAAGTTTCAATATGTGGTGAATAATCCTGCACCATGTATTTCTGACACTTCAGACTTAGTGATAAACCTGGCTGAAAGTGTAACTGCAGGAAATGACATCAGTGACTTTTTCTGCGAAAATGCAGCATTGGATTTAAATAGTTATCTCTCAGGAGGTGCATCTGCAGGCGGTAAATTTTTTCTGAATGGTACTGAAATAATCAATGGCAATTATACGGCATCGAGTCAAACTTCCCTTCAGTTTATTTATATAGTGGGTGATGGTCTGACATGTCCTGAAGATATTGCCATCCTAACATTGGGACCCATTTTAAAACCCAGTATCAATGTAACCGGGCTAAAAGATATTTGCGAAAATGATTGTCAGGATATAACCATTATCCATAATATGCCACTAGGTGCTCAAATATCTATCAGCATGACCACATCAACAGGGATAAAATACAATATTACAAAACCTGTTTTAAATTCCAACCCGATAAATCTATACATTTGTCCCATTAACAACAGTCCATACTCGTTTAACAATCCACCAACCGGCGAAGTGCTGTCCATAAAAATTGATAATATCACTCTTCAAAACAACAATTGTGTTTTTAATTATACTGACGAATATCAACTAAAAACCATACCACTGCCCACCAAATTAATCAATAGAATATTATGTAAAGGTGAAGTATTTATGGTTGGAAATGATCTGTATAGTGAAACCAAACCAACAGGAATTTCTGTTATTCCATCATCAGATCCTACAAAATGTGATAGTTTATTTACAGTGAACCTTAGTTTTGTTGATCCCTCTTCGGTTACCAACATAAATACAGTTACGTGCGACCAAAATTACTCAATTCTTGTAGGCAATACTACTTTCAGTAAGTCAAATCCTTTGGGTGATGTTTTGCTAAAAAACAAATTTGGTTGCGATAGTCTTATTACCATTAAGATAACCTATAATATTCCGTCTGCAGGAAGCTACATCGAAAGTACATGCGACGCAAATGAAGTTTTTAATATCGGGAATCAGGTATTCAGCAAAGCTAATCCAGAAGGGAATGTTACTTTACCTGGAGCAAATATATTTGGATGTGACAGTATTGTGGTGGTGAAAATAAATTATATCAATGCTTCGACTTTTCAATTGACCACATCCACCTGTGATGACTTATATATATTAAATGTGGGAGGACAGACTTTCAGCAAAATCACGCCGTCAGGATCCGTCACTTTGTTTGGTATGTCCGTGAATGGCTGCGATAGTATTGTAAATGTAAGTATTACATATTTAAATAAGCCAAAAGGTAATTATACATTTAACACATGTGATGATGATTTTACCTTTACAGTTGGAAATGTAATATTTAGTAAGGCCAATCCAACAGGAAATTTTACACTTTCATCTGCTGCATCAAATGGTTGTGACAGCATTGTAAGTGTGCAAATCAATTTTTCTGATTTCAATATTACCAACACACTTATATATAATTGTGATGGATCTGATCCAAAAATCACATTAAATCTAGCTTCTCACCCAGGGCCATACACCATTAGTATGGACGGACAGATAATTGCCACAAATCAAAATCTGCCATTTATTTCAACCATTACTCCGGGAAATCATACTTTTTTTATTTCAACTCCTACAGGGTGTAAAGATAATGTCTTGGTCAACGTGGAAGACACCAGAGGGCCTGATGTAGTGCTTACTCAAATCCCAAATCCAGATGGGACTATAAGTATTAATGTAATTGCTCCACAAAATGTAATTTATAATTTAAGATGGAGTCCTTCTTCTACACTGAGTTGCAACAATTGTTTTGATCCGATCGCAAACCCCGCTGAAAAAACCACTTATACACTGGATTATAAATACAGTTCAGATTGTGAAGGACAGCGATTGATAACCGTTCAAAGGATAAATACAGACCTCACTTTACCTAATATATTTAGTCCTGATGGTGATGGATCCAATGATATATTTTACGTGGTGTTGCCTGAAAATATTAATGGCACTATAAAAACCATGCTAATATATGATCGTTGGGGTAATCAGATGTTTTCTGCTAAAGATGTACCAGCAAACCAACCATCTTCCGGTTGGTCAGGCCTGTTTAAAAGTGATCCTGTACAACCCGGTGTCTATGTATATTTTATTGAATTACAAATAGAAGGTAAAGCAGGGACAGATAAGTATTCAGGAAGTATTACAATGCTCAGGTAAGATAAACATGCTTAAAATAGCCTATTCACCTGTATATAAATACGAATTGCCGGAAAATCACAGGTTCCCTATGGACAAATATGAACTGCTGCCAGGGCAGTTGC
>JBBRVQ010000007.1:0-97792 GCA_038246735.1 Chitinophagales bacterium | reverse complement strand
GTAGGAGCGAAAACGGTAAAAGGCCCAGCGCCATTCAAAGTATTTACTAATCCTGCAGCTCCAACAGCCGCTTCTAAAGTGTTATGGTTGGGTGAATTAACTATAATATCAACCACTGTACTTGGTGGTAGCAAAATTGCATTGATTACGTGAACAACACCATTTTCAGCAATGATATCAGCCACAGTCACCTGTGCGTCATCTATAAAAACACCCACATTATTAATGGTCACTTTGACGGTTTTACCGCTGTTTAAAGTAACTATGGTTTGACCATTTGATAGGCTCGATGACAATACATTTGCGCCTGCTACGTGATTTAACAAAATGTTTGTCAATAAACCTTGTGGGTCTTGGAGTAAAGTTTCTACCGTTCCAGCTGGAAGTGCCGCAAAAGCCGCGTCCGTAGGAGCGAAAACGGTAAAAGGCCCAGCGCCATTCAAAGTATTTACTAATCCTGCAGCTCCAACAGCCGCTTCTAAAGTGTTATGGTTGGGTGAATTAACTATAATATCAACCACTGTCTGAGCTTGAACAATTCTAAGACATGAAAGTAAAATTGCTAAAAGTAAAAATTTCAGTTTCATAAAATTTATTTTTTTGATTTTAAAAAGAAATATACTTCCTTAAGTGTGAGAAATTTGAAAAGGGTTGCCTGTACTTCCATTTTTTGTTTAATTATTTTAATATAAAACCTAAACAATAAATTACTGTTAATCGCAGGCAACTATATATGAATATCATTCACTATTAAATTAAGGATGTTGGATAATCAAAAAATAAAACTTTGTTTAGAGGGAAATAGAATGGCCCAAAAGGAATTGTATGAAGCATACAAAGTAAATCTTAATGTATTGTGCCAAAGATATTTTGCTGATTTGGAGGACGCAAAAGATGTTTTGCAGGAAGGTTTTGTAAAAGTGTTTAGAGATTTACATCAATTTGATTCTGCGAAAGGTCATGTTTCTAGTTGGATAAAGAAAGTATTTGTAAATACTTGTCTTGAAAAATTGAGAAAGAAAAAACTTGATTTTCAAAAAATCGACGATTACGACCATGAAATAGTCCACGATCCTGGTATTATTTCGGATTTAAATTTGAAGGATTTGACTAGGATGATACAAAAACTACCCACAGGATATAGAACAGTTTTTAATTTATATGTAATAGAAGGTTATAATCATCAGGAGATAGCAGATCAGCTAGGTATTAGTGAAAGTACATCAAAGACTCAACTCATGAAAGCAAAAAATATGTTGCGACTGAAGCTTGAAGATGTTTTTAAATAAAAAAAATGGAAGACAATAATAATAATTTGGAAAAATTTTTCCGCGACAAATTTAATCAAAAGATTGAACCACAAGATTGGAATATACCGGACAACGAAGTTTGGGATGGCATTGCAAGTATTATTCCTGCTGAAAATAAAAGGAGAAGATTCGGTATTTTGCCACTAATATTTGTTGGAGGATTGGCGGTCATGTCGCTTATTTTGGGTTATGACAATTATAAAAAAGGCAGGAATATCGCTGAGCTGCGTCAGGAATTAAATGAATGTTCCAATCAAACCAGCGTTTCAAACAATGAAAATAATCCGTCAGAGAAATTTGTTGGTGAAAGTGCTAAATTATCTAATAATTATCAAAATAATGAACGAATTTTATCAAATGATAGCTATAAAATTGTAGATCTACCACAAAATGGTGCCGGAAACCATCATGTAACCAGAAAGACACGCCGTTCAAAATTCAATCAGCCACAAAAAAGCTCATCTTCAACTGCTGAGATCTATACTAATTCGATAATGGATGAAAAAAATCCATTTGAACAAGGTACAGATTTCAAAAACAACGAATTTATTACAATATCATCACTACCTGCGCTTCCTTACGCTATAGTCAATCGTCCAAATACGCTACCTGTAATTGATTTTCCAATGATGACTGATTACACCAAGCCGATCAAGCAATCTTCAGGTCGTATGCTGATCGGTCCTGTATTAGGTTACATTAATTGGCAAGATAAAATAAAGGGAAGTTTTGACAATCCACTGTCAGAATTACTAACCAAGGAAGAGACTTCTCCTTCTTTGGCAATGGGACTAGCATTTAGTAAAACAGTAGGTAGTCATTTGGTCTTAAATACGGGGATACTTTATTATCAGAGAAATCAATCCTCTCAGTACGCCATCAATTTACCCTACTCAACTACTAATGAGATCAGCGTAGGCTCAGAATTTGAGAATAGATTTGAACACAGTTTACCTACAGGATTGGGAAACATTAATACCAGCCTTGTACTCTCCAGAAGCATCAATAGTCCCGTCTCTAATAATGAAAATGTGTATCTCGATTTTTCATTACAAAATCATACAAAAGCATTGGCCATACCGCTGACAATGTCATATTACCTAACGAAAGCTGGAGCAGGATTTTTTGTTCAAGGTGGAATCATGAATGAATTTATCATTGAGAACAAAATAAGAGAAGTCAATACTGAAAGTCACCACACTTTTGTGAGAGATAAATCCATAGTTGTGGACTACAACGCATCCCAAATCAACAAACTCAATGTAAGTACCATTGTCGGAATTGGCTATGAGAAGGAAATATTTAAAGGTATAGGAGTCTCTTTATTAGCTAATTATGGATTTGCCTTAACAAATACTTTCGCTACACCAGATTATCAACACAAGATAGACCAGTTGGGAATACAGATGATGTTCGTGAAAACAATGGATTAAGGATGGGTGTAAGAAGAGTATCTTAAAATTTATTTTATAAGTGTATTTAACTACTAAATAATAAGAGGAAAGTAGAAATATAGATACGATAATTATGGTGTAATATCACTATTGTTTACTCAGATGCATAGTATGGTATTTGACCAATGCAGTAAGGCTATTTTATAAATACTCTTTGTAAAGAACAAAATAATGGGTAAATTGATCTTTGTATAGATCAAAATTGTATCATATTTGTACTTTGTATAGAACAAAAGTTGTATTTTTGTCTAAATAAAACTCAATGACATATGTACTGGCAGCAAAAATAAAATTCCGCTGTGGTTGTTTGGGTTTTTGAGCTAATTCATCATTCCTTCACGGGTACATGTTTCAATATCTCCAATGTAAAATCCCAAAATTTCTCTACAGATGCAATATTTACCCTTTCGTCAGGAGAGTGCGCACCTTTGATGGTCGGACCATAAGATATCATATCCATATCGGGATAATTGCGTCCTAAGATGCCACATTCCAAGCCTGCATGACAAGCAACAACGGATGCTTTTGCACCATGCATTTTTTCATACAGTTCGGTCAGCACTTTTAGGATTGGTGAGTTGACATTTGGCGTCCAACCAGGATAATCTCCCGAAAAAATCACCTCAAAATTAGCCAATTCAAAGGTAGATTTCAGGCTTTGGGCTACATCGAGTTTGGTAGATTCTACAGATGATCTTGTGAGGCAAAGTATCTTAGCCTGTCCGTCTTTGATATCGATTTTAGCTACATTATTGGATGCTTCTACTAGATCGGCGATGTCGGGACTCATACGGAATACACCATTGTGGGCTGCATAAATAGCATTTAATATTTCCTTTTGATGTGCAGCGGAAATAATGACGGATGGTGTCTCTGTTTCGCCGATTTCTATTTGTAGATTGGGTTCAATGGAGACAAATTCTTTTTTGATATCCGAGATTCTTTGCTGTATAGCAGTTAAAAGATTATCCTTATTAGAAATAAATACAGCAACTAAAGCAGCACTTTCTCTTGGGATAGCATTACGCAAACTTCCACCTTCAAAAGTAGATAGCCTAAGTCCACTTCCTTCCTGTCCGTACAGTAACCTGTTGAGTATTTTATTGGCATTGCCACGTCCGAGATGTATTTCTACACCTGAATGTCCACCTTTCAGACCTTTGACTGTTATCTTCAATCCACACGATTCAGTATCTACTATGGTTGCTGTATCGTAACTTCTCACTGCCGTCACATCTAGTCCGCCTGCGCATCCTATATCTATTTCGTCATCTTCTTCTGTGTCTAGATTAAGTAAGATTTCACCGTTCAACATGCCACCTTGGAGACCCATGGCTCCCGTCATTCCTGTCTCTTCGTCTATGGTAAAGAGTGCTTCGATGGCTGGATGAGCGATATCTTTGGATGCTAATATAGCCATGATCGTTGCCACACCGATACCATTGTCTGCACCGAGAGTTGTACCATGAGCTTTGACCCAATCACCGTCGATGTACATATCAATGCCTTGCGTATCAAAATCAAAACTAGTATCGCCGTTTTTCTGATGAACCATATCTAGGTGTGATTGCATCACTATCGGTTTGCGATCTTCCATGCCTGAGGTAGCTGGTTTGCGGATGATGACATTACCCACATGATCTTTGATGGTCTCGAGTCCGAGGCCATTACCAAAGTCGATGGCAAACTGAATGACTCTTTCTTCTTTTTTGGACGCACGAGGTATGGCATTTAGATCTGCAAAATGATGCCATAAAGCAGTCGGGGACAAATATCGAATGGGTGTAGACATGATGTTATTTCTTTACACCCAAAGGTATAGAAAAGATACCAAATCTAAACTTTAAAATGAATTTAAAATGAATCAGTAAAAGAAAACCAAAGTATGCTACATTAAAGAAGTGATTAAAAAGTTGAGTTGTAGATTCTGGAGTTGATTTTGTTATTATTTTTCTTGAAATTTGTAAAAAAGTAAAATTAGTTTACAAAATACAGATCATCTAATTCATTCAGGTGCAGCTCAAGGTTTATACGCAATTATTCATTTTCAACCTGGAAAACTGCTCCTGTCAAAATACTTATTATGGCATTTAATTGCAATGTTACGGATTGGACACTTGTATTTATATTTACAACAGGATTGAATGGTGTTCCTGCCAGAATAAGTACATCGCTATTATTGTTTGGCACTCCTGTTTTATCCCAATTACAAGGATTGTTCCAGTTATTGTCTGAATTGCCGGTCCAATTGATTTGATTTCGACAAGTAATGGAAAGACCATTGTCCAAGACTGCCTGATATTTTTTTGCTGTAGTCATATATGGTGGTTGGACATCGATATCAGGAATTATACCCCAGGATCCGTATACACTTTCCTGTACAGATGCCAGGCTAAAATTCGTCGCTAGTTCACATCCCCAGCTTCTGATAGAGTCATGCATCATATCGTACATGTTATACATAAGTTGCGAATTTTGTGCATCCCACATAGCCTGTTGATAGGGATAAGGAATTCCAAAAGAATTGCCTACAAAATGTTGACCGCCTTCATAAGTGATGATGCGTTTTCCGAAAAGTTTAATCAGTTCATAATCTCGCTTTACGGTTGGTTTGAAAGCATTAAAACTATTTGTAGCATTGGTCATAATGTCATTTATGGTTGCTGAAATTCCCAAAAGATCTAATCTAGGCATTCCATTAGATCCGTGATCCAATCCAAAATAATGAGTTGGGGATGCAAAATCCCACTCGTCTTGAGGAAGTTGTGATAATATTTGTTCATTCAAACCATTAAATCCGACCTGAATCCCAAGTACTCTTTTGACACGACATCGTTCATTTCCAAATACTTCATGCCAAATACGAAATACATTTCCTGCTTTTTCGGCCATTGCCCTGCCATAGCCAAGATTTGCGGGGCGATTATTATTGTTATAATGCGCTTGCGGGAAGATCCAGTTCCATATTTCATTGCTATATTCGAGATAAATATTTAGATTTCCATCCAATTGATCTCTGAAAAGTGTTGCCATTTGTAAGACATAATCATCATTGGCCTCATGTGGTACACAAATCCAGATATCTTTTTGCATCTCATTACACAATTGGATCATGGTCTCGTACGGTACACCTTTAGGACCTGCATAAGTAAAATAGGATGTTTTTGAACGGTTTGCCCAATCTACATTTGTATTGCCATTTGTACTGCCCCAATCCATAAATCGCAAGACCTGAAACGGAGTAATTTTATTCTTAAAGGTCTGATAAAAAGGCTGACTATTCAAATCTACTAATTCATCCTGTAATTTTACCAATCTTATATTCCGGATGTGATTGCCAAGGGTAGACGCTGTAATATTGATATTGATATTTCCATTTTCGGTAGGGGTAAAAACGATTCTGTTAGGTGTATCACTCAACAGCATTATTGATCCTCCAAAAGATATACTACCTTGGCCATCATAAAGTAAAACATAAGTCGTATCCCTGGTTAGATTGCCTCCTTCTGATGAGATAACATATCTAATATAGGTATCTCCTACAGTGGTGACTTGCGGCACATGTGTTGGATATCCTTCTGCGTCCATAACTAATTGTGGCGCAACATTAGAGCTCCAGCAATAACAAGTTGCTCCATAACCGATATAGTCCTCTCTGACATGCTTAAACAGATTTTTCATCGGACGTTCAAATTGCCAATCAGCAAATCCACTCATATTTGTGCCGATGTCCATAGCACAGGTCATAGGCTGCCATCCTAGACATGTAGTGCTATCTGTTATCATAAATATATCAAGGGTATCTTTGCAAACTGGTGCTGTTGAGCCAGATACAAATAATCTGTATCGATCGGGTGCAAGATTATGATATTCATTTCCATTGACTACAGGAAGCAATGTATTGGCACTATTGAATAAAAGGAAATTATTATTTCCTGCATTAACCCTGATTTGGCCATTAGATTGTCCGCATGATATAGATTGTATTGGAGTCAGGGATGTCTGACAAGGGAAGGTATTATTTTCATCTAAAATGGTTACAGGAATATATGTCGTATGTTGCAACCCGAGATTGTCGGTGACGGTAAGTGCTACAGGATGGACACCCAATGCTGTAAAAATATGACTGACATTTGGGTTTCCTGTAATGACCGGAGAACCATCTCCAAAATTCCAGTTGTATGTAAGTGTTTGACCTTCAGGATCTGATGAAGTAGATCCATTAAAACTGATATTGAGTGGTCTTTGGCCTGAACCAATGCTTGTAGTAAATGATGCCACTGGAGGAAGATTGACATTTATTTCAGCATCTGGTGTTACACAGGCATAAGACGAAGCAAATCTTATTTCATCTATACTTCCATTTGCAACCTGATCGCCCAAGAATACAGATAAACTTCTTATTATATTTACCCTTCCCGAATTTTGAGATAAAGTAGGAGCAGAAGGCAATTGATTTCCAAGATTATCAGGATTGATATACAGATTCACTTCAGTATTACCTGTAGTATAAATTAGCCTGAAAACCATCAAATAAGTAGTATTGGCTTGAACTTCAATTCCGCTATCATAATAAATATTATTGATGCGAAGATGCCATCTTCTTTGGCCGTTCACATGATATTGATCCCCAAAATATCCTACACCTATGTTGTCTTCTGTGACTGGATTCCAATACCATGGTAGATTGGATTGATGTAAATCAAATGCTATTCTTTCATTATTGACCAGCTCTTTTTTTATCAAAAAGCTTACCCACAAAGTGTCTCCTGTTTGGGTCCCGATCCCATTTTGATTTGGTGCAACAAGCAGATCAAAAGGTCCGGCATCTGCAGTGTTGAGCCTACGTCCCATCGATAAATAAGCCCGTCCTCCTGAAAGTTTCTGATATAAATTTTGCAAATCATTATACGTCAATGAATTACTGGCAACTTCAAAACCAGGTACGATCATATCATTGTTTTGAACCAGCCAAGGTGCTGCCCATCCAGTACCGCTTGACTGTCCTTCGATTGCAGTGCCGGCACCACCACTAAAACCCTCATACGCCTGATATAGGCACTGGGAAGAAAGGTGTGTTAACAGAAAAACAAAAAACAAAACATTAAGACTTAAGAACTTCATTTATTTGTCAAATATTGATACTTTTTAAGATATTTTAAAAACGAATCAAGCTACATAAACCCTAAGGATGTAAAGTAGATTGGGATAAAATGATTAAAACATTCAAGAAGCCGTCAATTTAAAGAATGCACAAAATGGATTTATAGTTCATCTTTAATTGTAGCATTGTTAGCAAAATAAAATTTATTATATGTTGCTTTTTCAAAATATCAGCATTAAAAATACTCCCCAAAGCTAAGCCTAAGTTACTAGCTTCGATATATTCAGTTATTGCCTGCCTCTTTATTTAAAATATTTAGTTGACAGAGTACTGGTATGTTGTAGCTGAAATTTTTTGTTGCTCAAAGGACTCTAAAAAAATGCAGGAAATCTTTGGTTTGATAATATAATGTTCAGAAATATTTGGAATTCAAATTTCAACCCTATTCTCCTTTATTTTAAATAATTTTCCAATTTGAAACTTACAAAAATGTCTTTATTTTGTAATTTTGATAGTTGAATAATAAAAAAACGAAATTTATGATCAATTTACAACGAACGTTTTCAGGAGATCAGGACTTTATTTATCTGGTGAACCTACTAGATGCTGAGCTGGCCATCAGAGATGGAGAAGATCATGTTTTCTATGCTCAATTTAATAAGGTAGACAAATTACGCCATTGTATAGTGGCTTACGAAAATAGTCAACCGGTTGGCTGCGGTGCTTTTAGACATATTGATGAAAATACAATAGAAATAAAAAGAATGTTTGTAGACATATCAGCAAGAAAAAAAGGTATTGCAACAAAAGTTCTTTCTGGGCTGGAATCATGGGCGGCAGAGATGAACTATCTAGTTTGTATTTTGGAGACAGGATATAAACAACCTGAAGCGATTGATTTATATATAAAAAACGGCTACCAGCGCATCCCAAATTATGGACCATATGTAGGAGTTGAGAATAGTGTTTGTTTTTCAAAAGTCATATAGTCCGAGTTTTGAAAGCTCTTTGGAAAATAATATTCCATCAAATACCTGTACATGTTTTAGCTTTAAATAATTTTGATAAAAATTGAATAGTAAGAATGCCTAGATATTTTAAGTATTATTTCCGCTCCGAAAAGTATTATTATCTTTAAATCTTTTAGAATGCATAAATACTAATTACAACTACGTCAGACACAATTTACATCATTATAAAAGCTATAAAACAGCTTCTTGACATAAATGAGAATTTATAAAAAAAGGCTTGATCACCCAGAAATAAAAAGAAGATTACCCACCGCCATGTTATGATCTTGTGGAGCAATTTAAAAATATGAGTGGCACAAAACAAGGATTGACACAACTGCCTGATGGTCAGTTTCAGACTGGAATGGTTCTTAATATTGTGGAGAAAGGTGTATCCAAAAAAATAAATAATCATTTTAATGGACAACGTCATTTGTTCATAGGAAGAATTGCCAATCAGACATCAGATTTGTCTGGTCATAGCAAATGTTAGTACAGAGACCGCTGCTGGGAAGGTTATCCTTATAGTGGCTACTTCAGCACTCAATCTTACACATTTCCGACAGCGAAGGCTACTGGAAATCTGCACATCATTACAAGTGCTATTGCAAAAGAGATTCTATATGATAAAGACAAAATGAAGGCTTCAGGGGTAGAAATTCAGGGTATGAAAGATAACAAAACTTATGAATTTAAAAACAGAATCTTGTTGGTTTGTGCATCATCGCTCACTATACTTGATAAATATGATGGTAGCTATCTTTACAATAAAGGAGATAAAACATGTGCAACCGGATAGTCAATCAATCAATAATAAGCTTAGCAGAACCTCCAAGTAAAAAATGACTGCCAGGTTCAACAAAAAAATCAGCGCCAGGACTTACTGTCCTGTCTTGGTTGAGTTGGCAAGTTCCATTGTTATATGGTTTAATTACAATAACTGATCCTGAAGGCAAAGGGTCAGGAGGTAATATATCAGCCTTCCAATTGGTAGCAACCATCCAATCTCCATTACCCGTGAATGTATACACCGTTTTTGGATTGGCTGTTGTCATTTTATAAATGACGTTGCTACTTAGGTCAACCATATGCAACTCACCATCTTCCGTCTCTCCAAAATCCACCATCTCAAAATGTGTATCTGGCATTTGCTGGTTGACAACATTCCATAATGTGCCTATTTTAATAATTTTTCTAAGGTTTATTGAAAAAAAATCTGCTGCAAAATACCATCCTTTCAGGTCAGGATAAGCATAACCTCTATAAACATTGCCTCCTACCACTGATCTATTATCTGAAACGGTGGGATATTCATAAATGGGTGGTACATAATTGGAAAAAGGAAGACATGGGGCTGCAGTAGCATGAAGCAACGAGCCTTCAAAACAATCCCACCCAAAATTACTTCCTGAAATCGAATCAGCGGCTCTAAAGTTAATTTCTTCGCGTGCTGATTGTCCTACATCTCCTATATACATATCACCTGTGTATCTATCAAAACTCCATCTGAATGGATTTCGCAAACCATAACAATATACCGGTGACGAGGGATTGGGATTTCCCGTAGGTATGATATAGTTATTTAGTCCTGAAGTACTATTGACATCAATGCGCAATATTTTACCTAATAACGACAAAGAATCCTGACCATTGTCCTGTGGGTCATTATTTCCACCACCATCGCCAGTTGAAATATATAGATAACCATCCTTACCAAAGTGCATCTCACCGCCATTGTGGTTGGTATTGCCAGGATGAAGGATATTTAGTATTGGCAATCTGGAAGCTACATTGGCTTTGTCCGGATCCGTATTACTGATCGTATACCTGTCAACAATTAAAGAATAGGTGTTCTTTTGTGTATGAAAAACGTAGAAATAGCTATTATTTTTAAAGTTTGGGTGAAATGTAAATGAAAGTAATCCCTGTTCATTTGCGGTTCCCATGTTTGATAAGGTAATTAATGTGTCATTTAACATGTAATTTTTATTAAAAACCTTGATACGTCCGCCTTTTTCTGCTACAAATACGCGATTTGACCCATCACCTGCATGGGTAATCTGAATGGGAGAAGAAAGATTGATGTTGATCACAGTGCTGAATATGACAGTAGTGTCCTGCGCTTCAGTGTGAAGAAAAGACATAAGATAAATGATAGTGATCAGGCTTATTGGATGGTTCAAAATATATAAAATTGTGTTTTATAAAATATTAGTATACGATTGTATAACGAAGACGTTTATAAATACACTACTTGATTGAAAGATAATAAAATGAGATTTTTATTTTAGGGAGGATGACTCGGGTCCTATAAATTTATATCTTTCCGGTTTTGTACCCGTTCTTACTATAATATTTCTTGCTTCCAGGTCAAGTTTTACTGTCTCTCCATACCATTGAACGCCACCATCAAAGGAATTTTTAACACGTTCATACAAACTTTCCATCATTTCAGTATGCGTCAGCTCTTTATCATGTAATATAGCCAGAATATTTTCTCTGATAACATTATATTTTTCAAGAGATATACGTTTGTTGGTTTTACCTGCTATTGGGTGCAAGGTTTGGATTTTTTCAGTTGCTGGCATGTTACTATTGATTTGATAAAATAACAAAAGACCTAAACTTTCGGTTTAGAACGAGCTAAAACAAAACCATCCAACCTGCCATCCGATCTATATCTTGTGGTTATGAAGAATAACTTTGTTAAATAAATAACAAGAACTCCGATCAACATTTATTGAATTACACCACCTAATGCAGTACATCGGATATTATAAAACCCTTTGAATGCGTAAATATTGACTGGAAGATTTCCTTAACTTTCGCAAAGCATAAAATTCTTATACGATTTATTTTCCTTTGTTTTGCTATATGAAAATAAAGGACGAATTTACCCCAATGCGAGTAAGAAAGATTTTTAAAATTTCCATAACATCCAGACCAAGCATCCTCGATCTTTCAGTTTGCTCAGCCAACCAGGTTTTCTTTCTAAAGCGTTCCAGCGCAGATCAAGCCGCTCGAGTTGGTCCTTTTCAAGGATTTCTTTAGGAATAGTTGTGATTTGATTGCCTCGCAAGTCCAGCTTTCTAAGTTTGTACAAATTGGCGATTTCTTTAGGTATCTTGTCTATTTTATTGTTGCGAAGTTGAATTTCTCTAAGTTCAGGGTTATTGACCGGTATCTGGCGAAATTCATTATTGTCAAGACATAATGCCCGAAGGGAAGACAATTTGCTGAATTTTGGAGGTAATACTGTAAGTTTATTATTAGCCAAATTGATTTCCTGTAGACGGGTCAGATTGCAAAATGAATCAGGCAATATATTAAATTGGTTTATTTGTGCTTTTAATTCTTTCAACCCTGTCATGTTTCCGATTTCATCTGGAAATTTTTTAATAAGATTTTGACTTATATTCAGATATTCCAGATTACTCAGCAGGGTGATTTCATTAGGTAGTTTTTTGATCTTATTGTCGTGCAAATATAGGAATGACCACAAATGGCGCAGGTTACCTATACTTTCCGGTATTTCGGCAATTTGATTATGACCGAAGTCGATCATTTCAAGTTTAATTAGATTTGCTATATCCGGATGAATTAGGCTGATTTTATTGGATGAAACATTAAGTATTTTTAATCCAGTTTGTTTCCATAAGGCATCAGGCAAGCATTCTATATTATTGTTATAAATAGAAATCTCCGAATAACTTTCATTAAGTTGTGGAAATCGGTTTAGGTTTAATCCTTCGGCTTTCAGGATATTGAAAGCCATGGTCTGAAAATTATATTATTGAGTCCAGTCTGAAAAGTAATTACAAGATCATATTTAAATAGCATATATATATATTAATTTGATAATCAATTGTTCCCCTTTAGGTGTTCACCCTTTCAGGCAGTCACCCTTTTAGGGGCAGGGGGTCGCCTGGGGTCTACGGCAGGGTTAGATAAAGGGGTAAAAACGATTGATTATTAAAAAGTGAGCATTTTCGGAACGGACTCATCATTTAAAAATATTATAATGTAAATATATAAATATTTCAATATGGCATTTCAAAATATAAATTGAATCTAATCAAGTAATAACTTCAAATATTTGTGTAGTAAGCATTGATAATTAATGTATCATACTCATAATCTATAAGATTCAAATGCAATACAAATAGTATTTTATATATTTACGCTATAATTATTCACTCTATGAAATATTTTAAAATTTTCATCGCCGTCATCGCTGTGCTGGCCATAATTCTGCTTATAGCTAAGTATAAGTTTGGTGTAAATCCACCGATAAGTTTGCTGGATAAAGACTATGAAGGAAATTTACCATTGGATAGTCTTAAATTGCCGGAAGGATTTACAATTTCTGTATTTGCTGATAGTATTGTCAATGCCCGATCTATGTGTTTCTCACCGGATGGAACACTTTTTGTCAGCACCAGGTCTGTGGGGAATGTATATGCACTCAAGGATATAAATGGTGACAATAAAGTGGATAAAAAATATACGCTGCTCACTGGTGGGAATATGCCCAATGGAGTGGCATTTAAAGACGGAAATCTATATATTGCTGAAGTAAATCGTATCCTGAAGATAGAAAATGTTGAATCCAAGCTGGATAATCCTGGTACGCCTATAGTAGTGTATGACAAATATCCGACGGAAACTCACCACGGGTGGAAATACATTGCTTTTGGTCCGGACGGAAAACTTTATGTACCGGTAGGTGCTCCGTGCAATATTTGTGAGTCAAAAGATTCGGTCTATGCAAGTATTACCAGAATAAATCCAGATGGTTCAGGGTTGGAAATTGTTCATTCAGGAATAAGGAATACAGTGGGATTTGATTGGCATCCGGATACAAAAGAACTCTATTTTACAGACAATGGTCGAGATATGATGGGCGACGATGTTCCTGAATGTGAGTTGAATCACGCTACGAAAGAAAAAATGCATTTTGGATATCCGTATTGTCATCAAGGCGACGTATCTGATCCTGAATTTGGAAAAACCAGAAAATGTGTTGAATTTACACCTCCAGCAGCCAAAATGGGACCACATACTGCACCTTTGGGAATGACTTTTTACACCGGCGATCAATTTCCTTCAGAATACAAAAATCAGATTTTTATTGCCCGGCATGGCTCATGGAACAGAAGTAAAAAGAGTGGATATGATATCATGATTGCCATACTTAATCCGGATGGAACGATCAAAGAAACCAAACCATTCATCACAGGATGGCTCAACCCCAAAAATGATGACGTGTGGGGCAGGCCTGTTGATTTGGAGATCCTGCCTGATGGCTCACTTTTGATCTCAGATGATTATGCGGATGTGATATATCGGGTGTCTTACAAAGACTAATCTTTCCATCCCCATGGTGGACCGGGATTTTCGATAGGTGTTTTCAGATCAAAGCTTATACTGAAAAGTCTGTTAGTATTCACTCTTCGGAGATTGTAGATATAGCTTTCACCCGGAATTATATCTATCCACCATACATTCCCAATGGCTGCGGGCAGCATCACCGCCGTCTCCTTATCAGCAGGAAATACCTGTCTTATTTTACTTCCATAGTTGGATGTGTGACCGCCGTACATGGTGACTTTATCAGGCGTCCCATCGTTATGCCTATGGTCATGTTTGAGTATGATTCCCTGTTCTGATCGAGTCAATATCCAGGTTCTTGAACGGTCTTCGCCTACAAAAAATGGTATTTTGATCTCATTTTCTGAACATTTACGTACATGCATGATCAGTTTTTTTTCAGCAAAGGTAGTGTCGTTTGCAGACCCTGCTATGATGTTGCCCTCAAATGATTTTCCACACAAAAGATTCAGCTCTTTCCAGAAAATTAGTTCCGTTGTATCTTTGGGTGATGAATCAGACACAGTATTTGCTTGCACCGATGCAGATTCGTTTTTTTTGCAGGAAACCCACATGGCCATCAAGCAAAACATAAAACTGACAACAATGATATTTTTATACATATCTTAAAATTTGCGGCTGAATAAAAATTGTAATTTCAGATTAATTGTCATTTACAATAATGAAGATGTCTGATTGAAAATTCTTGCTAAGTAAGTTTATGACAAAAGTAATTAAAATAATGGTTTTCATAGGAAGGTTAAAACATTCTGCTTCAAAATAGCCTTTTATTATATGATCACAATAATTTTTAATGCATGAAAAAGGAACGCAGAGAAGACAGTTTTATCAAACAGCCATATTACACAGGTGGGGACCAGGCACTAAAAGATTTTATAAATATGCATCTGAGGTATCCTGAATTATCTCAGGCAAATAAAGTCGAAGGAGATGTACATATACGATACGATATCAATCATAAAGGCGAAGTCACAGATACAAAGATCATTGGTGGACTGGATGAATTGTGTAATGAAGAAGCTGTACGTGTGGTTAAAATGCTTAGATTTATTGTACCTAAAACGCCCCGGCATCTTAAAGTCACTTTTCATAAAAATATCAGGATTCACTTTCATATTCATGAGACAAAGGTTCAGACCACAAACCCCCTACACGCTCAGGATTTGCCATCAAATCAAGGTATGCAAATAAATTATACCGTTGTGAGTAGTCAGACTAAATCAACTATAGAGAAGGAAGGTACTCTGACTAGTTATAGTTATACAGTCAGAATATAAACGACACATAAAACTTCTTCATAGTCTAAAAAGGGCCATTCATCTATATTTTTGGTTGACGATAAACAATTGATCTACTTTTGTCATTATAGTGTCAAATTTAGTAAAACAATTATCGTGAAATATACTTTAGGCGTTCTTTTTATCTTTTTTATCTTTACTGCAAAAGCACAGTTTCCTATGGGTGGTAGTAAAGTACCTACTATCAAAGGCAAAATAGAAGGTAAAGTAATAGACTCACTTACCAAAGAAGTGGTAGGTTTTGCCACCATATCACTAAAGAAAAAAGGTAGTTCTATTGTTTTGGATGGTGTTTTGACTGAAGAGACAGGATTTTTTAAATTTGAAAATGTAGTCACCGGTTCTTACGATCTGTATTTTTCATTTTTAGGATACAATGAGAAAAAAGTGGCTGCCGTTGAGACTACACTCAAAAACCCGGATATCAATATTGGTAATGTATTTCTTGTTCCTGCGAGCTATCTACTGGATGCAGTGGAGATTACAGAAGAAAAATTATTGGTAGAAAATAAAGCCGACAAACTGGTATTTAATGCAGAAAATGATGCTTCTATAGCAGGTGGAGATGCGACGGACGTATTGCGCAAAGTACCCATGCTTTCTGTGGATTTGAACGGCAATGTATCTCTGCGAGGTTCACAAAATGTCAGGATACTGATCAATGGTAAGCCATCAGGAATGTTTGCAAGCAATGTAGCGGATGCACTGAAGATGTTTCCTGCAGACCAGATCAAGCAGGTAGAAGTCATCACATCACCATCTGCCAAGTACGATGCTGAAGGTAGTGCGGGACTCATCAATATTATCACCAAAAAACAAAATATAGAAGGTGTAGCCGGAAGTGTCAATGCATCTGTGGGCAATCGTCAGAACAGCTTATTTACCAACCTGAATATAGGTAAGGGACGACTGGGGCTGAGCTCAGGTGCAGCAGTGTTTTACTCTACTCCGGCTGATGGGATTACTTCATTCCTGCGGGAAGACCAGACCATGTCAGGTGTAAGGAAGTTTGAACAAAACGGAGTGCAGAACACATCACGTCTTGGTGGAAATGGCTCATTAAGTGCTTTTTACGATTTTAATGGATACAATAGTATCAACAGTTCATTTACTTTCAGGGGGTTTGGCTTTGATCTTGATGGAAATACCAATGGTCTTTTGGATGATCCGTTGCTTGGACTGTCTGACAGTTTTACCCGTACAAATAAGGGAGACAATTTTTTTGGTGGCTTTGACTGGAATACAGATTATACCAAAAAATTTGAAAACAGAGAAGGACAAGAGCTTTCTTTTGGGGTACAATATTCAAAACAAAACAATAATTCAGATTCAAAAATAGCAGAGACACATACACTTGAATTGCTAAACAGAAATACAGATATTTTTAATAAAGGCATCAATCATGAAACTACCCTGCAAGTAGATTACGTACATCCTTTTTCCAAAACAGTTAAGTTGGAAACAGGTACAAAAGCTGTCATTCGTAACATTATCAGTGACTATACCACCCAGATTTTAACGTTTCCCAATGGTTATCAGCCACTGGTTGAAAACTTTAAATATGATCAGGATGTGTACTCCGGGTATGCATCTATGAATTTTCTTATAGCAAAAAAATATTCCATCATTGCTGGCGCCAGATACGAAAAGACCAACATTGCGGGAGCATTTAACGTTCTCGATTCGCTTAATTTCAGTGGTATTGGGTACGAAAATTTTCTTCCCAACCTTACCATAAGTAGGACTTTCAAAAATTTCAGGACACTCAAACTTGCCTATAGCCAAAGACTACAGAGACCAAGTCTTCAGTTTATAAATCCATTTAACAACAACAGTGATTTTATCAATCGGACAGAAGGAAATCCTTATCTCGATCCTGAAATTGTACATCAGGTGGAAATGGCTTATAATATTACTTTCAAAGGGTTTACGACTTTTTCTTCTATATTTTATAAGTATACAGATGGTATCATCGAGCAGATTCTCAATATAGACAATAATGGATTGTCAGTAAATACGTATAAAAATATCGGTACCAATAATTCTGTAGGTATAAATACATTCATCTCTAAAACTGTAAACCTGGTCACCCTGCGTACCGGTGGAAACTTCGCCACATACAATGCAAAAGGTATAGTTAATGGTGTCGCTGCATCAAGAAGCAGTTACGAGTACAATATATTTTTGAATGGTGAAATCAAGATTTCCGGCACATTAAAAGCTGACTTTTTCGGATTTTTCAGATCACCTGTTCGGACTATTCAGGGTGACAACCCGGCATTTACCATTTATGGAATGGGAGTACGTAAGGAGTTTAAAAATTCAAGTATAGGTATCACCATGATTGAACCGTTCAATGCGGACAAATTTTTTAATTCCAATATTGAAACGGATGCATTTTTGCAAAGAACTTCATTCAGTATTCCATTTCGATCTATTGGCGTCAATTTCAGATATAAATTCGGAAACGTTGACTTCAAAGAACGTAAATCCAAAGTTAAAAATACTGACCTGAAGCAAGGTGGAGACAATCAGGGTGGTGGAAATACAGGAACAGGCACTCAAGGCACATGACCATAAATGAATTTGCTGTACCATAAGCGTATCCCATTTTTGCATTAAGAAGGTATAGTTTTATTTGTAGAAATGGGATTCACTTTCCTTTACTTGCCAACTGTCCCTTAGATTAAAATACGTATATTTACCCAATAAATCTGTCTTGCCATCCTTTTTTAGGAAGTAAACATTCATTGTATTTACCAAACCATTTGTATCTGTTTTTGGCAATCCACTCATAACACAGGTTTCTAAAAAACGCAGGAATCGATCTAATGATAATTGAAAGTAAGGCATATTTGCCACCCAGTATTTTTAATATTTGTATCGCGGCGTCACTTTTTATATAGATTTGGCCATTATGGTAAAGCACCACACTGTCCGCAGAGATATCTAAAAGCTTGTGACCAGCAACATACTGTAAGGTACAATATCTGAATGAAGCTTTACTATCCCGTTTTAGGATGAATTGTACAGACGCATCACACAAATGACAAATACCATCAAAAATAATAATGGGGTGCTGATAAGATAATGATGTAAAGGTTTCTATTGTCATTAGGAAAATATTTCTCTCAACAGATTATCTACTCTGGAAAGCATGCGAACTTCCACACCAAAATTTTTCTTTGGCAAAAGTTCAGCCTTATATTTTGATATATAGATGGTTTCAAATCCCAGTCTTCCGGCTTCCTGAATCCTTTGTTCTACTCTGCTTACCGGCCTGATTTCACCTGAAAGTCCTACTTCTCCGGCAAAGCAGATCTTCTTACTGATATGAATATCCTGAAGGGAAGAAATGAGGGCTGAAACGACTGCTAGATCTATTGATGGGTCGGTGACTTTAATTCCTCCCGCAATATTTAAAAATACATCATTCTGCCCGAAAGGCAAACCGCACCTTTTTTCAAGTACAGCAAGCAACATTGACAATCGCCTCAAATCAAAACCTGTGGCAGATCTTTGTGGAGTGCCGTAGATAGCGGGACTGACCAGTGCCTGAGTTTCTAGTAGCAAGGGACGCAAACCTTCTACTGACGCTGCTACAGCGCTTCCACTGAGATGATCGTCATCTGGAGAAATGAGTAATTCTGAAGGATTTGTGATCTCACGAAGGCCATGCATGTCCATAGCATATATGCCTATCTCATCAGTACTTCCAAATCTGTTTTTTAAGGTGCGTAGGATCCGGTATGCATAATGCTGGTCTCCTTCAAACTGCAATACCACATCTACAATGTGTTCTAGCAATTTAGGCCCGGCAATACCACCTTCCTTGGTGATATGACCAATGATAAAAATCGGGATATTGGTTTCTTTTGCATATCTCTGTAGTTCCCCGGTACATTCTCTAACCTGTGAAATGCTGCCGGGAGTACTGTCAATGTATGGGCTCATTAATGTCTGCACGGAATCAATGATGATGATATCCGGTGCGAGTTTATTGGATTCTTTTAATATCTGACTTACATTTACATCGGTATATATATAGCAATTACTATTTTTATGTCCTATTCGTTCGGCGCGCATTTTGATTTGCTCCTCGCTTTCTTCACCTGACACATACAGGATTTTTTTGTTTTGCTTAAGTGCAAGCTGCAAAAGTAGGGTTGACTTCCCGATGCCCGGTTGGCCACCTACCAGTATGATTGAACCATAGACCAATCCTCCACCGAGTACTCGGTTTAGTTCATTGTCACGGGTATCAATTCTGCTTGTATTCAGTGCAGTAACATCATCTAGTTTTTTTGGAGATAGTTTTTCCTTTTTTGGATCTTTCCAGGCTTTATCCTTTTCGGTTTGTATAGTTTTTTTTTCAATCACTTCTTCTACATAAGTATTCCATTCCCCGCAGGACGAGCACTTACCAATCCATTTGGGAGATTCAGTTCCACAGTTGGTGCAGAAAAAACTAGACTTCACTTTCAAAATTTTTATTTTTCTTATAAAAAAAGTTAAACCAAAAATGTGACAATCAGAATCAGAACCGTCAAAATTATATAATTTGAAAAAAGTGCCATCCAAATTTTATTACTTCGGTTAAAAAGTATATGTTTTCAATTGGTTTTTTGGTGTTATGCGGGGTATGAATGAAAGTTCTGCTCCGCTTTTTTTTGCGATAATTAGATTCTCAATTTCAGGAACACAGCTTATAAACTTTAAAACAACCGAAAGGGTTTTTACTAATTACCAATACTTGAAGGTATAGCTTGGTTATTTAAATTAAAAGAGCAGGAAACAAATTATTTTGCTTCCTGCGCTTTTAATATTTTAGGAATGAAAGGTTACTCTTCTTCGTCTTTACCTTTTTTTGCAGTGATAGATGCTACCTTAGCTTCCACTTTATCTTTGATATCGTCAAAAACATCAGCAGCTTTTTCTAAAGCCACATCCAGTTTATCGCCTGCTTTTTCAGCAAAATCTTCCACTGCATCGCCTGCATCATCCAGTTTGTTTCCGACTTTTCCAACATAAACCTTGGCTTTATCTAAAGTGACATCCAGTTTATCACTTGCTTCTTCTGCATAATTTTCAACTACATCTCCAGCGTCTTCCAGTTTGTCTTCCATTTTCTCTGCATAATCTTTTGCTTTATCCATGACTTCTTCCAGTTTTTCTCCGGCAACTACTGCGACCGCTTTTGCTGTATCCACCACATCTTCTACCAATTGCTCTACTGAATCTGTCAATTTATCGAGGAAAGTCTCCTTTTTTGGTTTTTTTACCAGTTCACTGGCTGCTTTTTCAAGCTTATCTGACATTTTATCCAGTTCTTTTGCATTTTCAGTGATGTTTGATGCAATTTTCTGTTTCACCACTTCTTTTGCTTCTTCGAGTTTTTCGTACTTTTCAGTCTTTATTGCTCTTTTTTTCTCTCTCTCTATTTTTGCTTCAAGTTCAATTTTTGTTTTATTCATATCATCAAGCTTTTCCTGCTTAGATTTGATACGCTCCACAATCATATTTATCTTCGCCTGTCTCAATTGTGATTCTAACTGACCTTCACTATTGGCAACTCTTTTTGTTTCGTATTCCAGGTCTTTCTGGTCAAAGTTGATAGATTGCTGCATTTTTTGAAGCGCACCAATCAAGCCCTTATATCTTGCTTCAGTCCTTGCCAATTCATTATTTCCTTGCTGACCCTGACCACCGGTACCTCTTTTTTCCTTTAGTTTTTTGAAGGTCACATCGATTTTATTCCAAAGGTCATTTCTATCATCTTTGGTAAATTTGAAATCTTTTATTTTTGTCTGAACCTTCTTAAGATCTTCAAAAAGTGGTCCCAGCCCCAGACCTTTATCTATCTTTTCTTCAATGGCTGCCAATTCTTCACTAAAGGATTCAACATATTTTTTGGACTGCACTTCAAATTCGTTTTCCAGAGATTTTTTAAGTTCTTTTAGCTTTTCAAAAAGATGATTTGTTTTGTCTCTTAAAGCTGCACCATGTTCTCTGAAAAGATTTTTGTCATTGACTTGTGTCTGTACTTTATTCCAGAATTCCCTAAGTTCATTCCATAGTACATTATCATATTCACTGAGTGATTCGACTTTGTCTTTAAGTTCTTCCATTTCTGACTTATATAAACCGTATAGCTTTGATGATAGCACAACAAAGTGCCACTCAGCTTGAGCTCTTGTGATCAGATCTGGTCTTTCCACTCTTATTTCGTCAGGAAGAAGACTATCTGATACGGAAAGTTTTCTCTCAATTTTAGTAAAAATGGTTGGAAACTCCACATCTACATCATCTTTCCATTTTTCAGACATGGCTTTGTAAAAGTCTTCTGTGGCTACAGATTCAGGAAATGTGTAAATATTCACGACATTTTCTTTTTCAAGAAGTTCCAAGGCTACAAGCATTTTTTCATCCTTTTCATTGGAACCCCAAAGTACTAATTTGCGTCTCATAATACAGTGTAATTAAAAATTCAAAAATTCATTATGTAATAAAATCAAACTTAACCATCGTTTATACTAAATTGTGTTTCACCAGATATTCTGCAATCTGGACAGCATTGGTAGCAGCTCCTTTTCTTAGATTGTCGGCTACTATCCACATATTCAAACCATTATCTACTGAGTCATCTCTCCTGATACGACCTACAAATACATCGTTTTTATTTTTTGCATACAACGGCATGGGATATTTAAAATTGGCAATATCATCCAGTACAGTCACACCATCCGCATCATCCAGTAATTTAGTAACATCATCCAGATCAAATGGCTTATTAAACTCCACATTGACGGACTCTGAGTGCCCTCCATTTACAGGAATTCTGACTGCGGTTGCCGTTATTTTAATACTGTCATCTCCGAGTATTTTTTTTGTTTCATGGACAAGCTTCATTTCTTCCTTTGTGTATCGGTTGTCCAAGAATACATCACATTGTGGTATGGCATTTTCGAAAATCTGGTAGTGATACGCCATTTCAGATTTTTCAGGATGCTTGCCGGCTTTCTCTGCTTCATATTGATCCACAGCTTTTGCACCTGTCCCTGTAAAAGATTGATAAGTAGATATAACCAATCTTTTTATACCATATTTTTTGTGTAAAGGTGCCAATGCTACGACCAGTTGAATCGTGGAGCAATTGGGATTTGCAATGATTTTGTCTGCTTTGGTTAGTTCAACGGCATTTATTTCGGGAACTACCAATTTTTTTGTTGGATCCATTCTCCAGGCACTTGAATTATCAATCACAAGAGTTCCCTTTTCTGCAAACTTTGGTGCCCACTCCAGAGATGTACTTCCTCCTGCAGAAAAAATAGCTATATCAGGTATCATATTTACAGCATCTTCCATGCTTACGATAGGGTATTCTTTACCTTTGTAAGACACAATTTTTCCGACTGATCTGCTGGACGCTACAGGTATATACTGTGTGATGGGAAAATCAAATTCTTCCAGCACTTCATTCATCACCCTTCCTACCAGTCCGGTTGCTCCAACTAACGCTACTTTCATAAAAAAATTAAATCTTATTGACCCTTTAAAAATATTTTAAAGCTTTATTTCTATATTTGCTTTTTTGTGAGCGGATTCTAACCATAACCGCTCTATAAAAGATAATATTTAAGAAAAACTCTGATACGAAACACCTTCAATTAAAATGAAACGCAAAGATATACTTTCATTCAATACTATTGGCTTATCAGTCAGAAGATATTTTTATATTATACTCTTATTTATAGCAATTATGGATGTAGCTGCACAGTTAAAGCTCGATTTTAATAGTGGCAATATTGCTGATGTAAAGTGGGAAGGAAGTATCTCTAATTTTAAAATAAATGCCGAAGGTCAGCTGCAACTTAATGCCACTGTGGCCGGAGAGTCTCAAATATTTACCAAATTTAAAGTACCTCCGGACAGCATACAGGTAGATTTGTACTTTAAACTTCAGTTTGCTCCATCCAATGATAATTTTGGTAAAATTTATATTTTTACTGATAATATCAATGAATCCCTTGCTAATGGGTACTATCTCAGACTTGGAGAAAACGGCTCAAATGATGCGATTCAAGTATGGAAACTTGAAAAAGGTGTTCCGGCATTATTGGGTTCGGGAAGGATGGGAGGAATCAGTGCGGACCCAGCAGATGCAAGGATCCAATGTAAGATTTACAGAGATGGGTTATGGGTTATGGCTATAGATTATGCCGGTAAAGTATTGTATGAGGATGATCTGGAGTTTTCGGATCCGACACTTATGATACAGGATTCCATGTATTTTGGAATGTATTGTAAATATAGCACCACCCGCGTCGATAAATTTTTTTATGATGATATCCATATCAAAACTATAGAAAAAGATACCATCGCTCCAGGGGTAATTTCAGCATCTGGGATTGATGACACTACCATTAAAGTGATATTTACCGAAAGTGTCGAAGAACTTTCAGCAAAAAATGCTGCTTATTACTTTGCTGATAATGGATTAGGATCTCCTGAAGTGGTGCTATTCTCAGCAACAGCACCCAACGAAGTTTTACTTAAGTACAATTCCAAAAGGATTATGAGTGGGATATTTTATACTATGACGATAGATGGAGTTAAGGACAGAAGTAATAATAAGAAAAAATCGGTCATATCATTTGTTTTGACCATAAAACCACAAAAAGGTGATTTGATCATATCCGAAGTACTCAGCGATCCGTATTCCGGAGGAGATGATTTTATCGAATTATACAATACATCAAACAAATTTCTGAAGCTGGATAGTCTGATTATAAAAAATGCTCAAAAAAATGAAAGCAGAACCGTTTTGACTGATTTTATTCTGCTGCCTGAAGCATATGTTGCTATATCCAGGAATACGGAGTTTTTGAAAATGACCTATAAAACACCTGGGAATGCCAATTTTATAACAGCGACATTACCTTCATTTAACGTAGATGCTGCCAATTTTTCCATCATATCCACTATCGATAAGCAGCAGATAACTATAGATTCATTTGATTATGCAGAAAATTACCATTTCCAACTCATAGATGAGACCAAAGGTGTAAGTCTGGAAAGGATCAATTTATCAACTCAGACAAATGATAAAAACAACTGGCATTCCGCTGCTGCTCAGGTTAAATATGGCACACCAGGTTACAAAAATTCGAATTTTACCAGTCCTGAAAATATTCCGGATGAGTTTGGATTGATCCCTGATAAAAAAACATTTACGCCGGATGGTGACAACTTGGATGATTTTATTTTGTTAAATTATAAAATGGATAAACCAGGTTATCTTGCTACTGTCAGGATCTTTGATGCGGAAGGTTTTCCCATAGTCGACCTAGCCAACAATTTTTTATTGGGTACAGAAGGATCGATCAAATGGGATGGTGTCGATGGAGAAGGAAATACCATGCGGATGGGCATGTATGTAATTATGACGAGGTTATTTCATCCTGACGGAAATGTCAGAAATTTCAGGCATGCTGTAGTAGTAGCCAATAAATTCTGAACTTAAAAATAGTTTCCGGTGAAAAGAGTAGCAGGCATTGGCAATAAGATAGTGGCAGCAATGATTCTGTTAATTACCATTACCGCTATATTCATACCATCCATAGATTTTACGGAACGGTTGCAGGATTATTTGGTACATATTCTTTTTTTTCTTATAGTATCTGGATTGATAGGACTTATTATAAGCAATAAAATAATCCTTTTTACTAGTTTTGGTTGTGCAGCTGCTTTAGCCCTTTTCTTAAAAAACGCATCTAATGCAGAACTGAAAAACCCACAAGCCAATCATCAGGATAAACTTACTGTAGTGCATATTAATCTTAGCCTGATAACCGATGTGGAGACAGTCATTAAAAACATCAATGAATCATCTGTAGACTTAATTTCTTTTCAGGAATACACGCCGGATTGGGCTAATATCATTCCAAAAATTGCAAAGGAAAAATTCCCTTATAGCCACGAGGATGTAAGAATAGACTTGTTTGGAAAAGCATTATTTTCAAAGCATCCTATTTATAATTCAACCGTCATAAAATATGATGATATTCCGAATATAGCCATTGAAATATTAAAAGATAATCTGAAGTACAAGGTACTTTCAACTTATATGACGCCAGCTCTGGAAAAACAATCGAAATCAATAGCCAAAAGTCAATTTGCAAAGCTTGAAAAATACGTAGAAAATGAAAAAGGGGGGCTGATTGTTTTGGGGGAATTTAATCAGGTATATTGGTCACACGATATAATTGCATTCAGAAACAAAACTGGTTTGTTAAACAGCAGGAAAAATGTTGATATATCGACGCTGAAAATGCCGTATGACCATATTTTTTATTCACCATTTCTGGAATGCTCTCGTTTTGAAGAAGTAAATGATAATCTTGCAAATCATATCGGGTGCAAAGCATCGTTTCAGATTAAAATCGATAAAATCAGACAAAGAAATTAAGAACTATGAAAGTAATCAATTATACATGTACTCCCTTTGATGCATTGACTGTAAACGAGTTATATGATATCATGAGATTAAGACAGGAAGTATTTGTGGTCGAACAAAACTGTCCATATCTAGATGCAGATGGTAAAGATTTATATGGATTTCATGTCATGGGAAAAGATGATGAGGGAACATTGCATTGTTGCACGCGATTACTCCCGCAAGGAGTTTCATATGATGGTTTTTTATCCATAGGAAGAGTGGCAAATTCTGTAGAGGTAAGGGGAACAGGTGAAGGAAAGCGTCTTATGACTTTTTCTATAGTAAAAATCAAAGCGTTATATCCCGGAAATCCCATTAAAATCGGCGCACAGGCATATTTAAAAATTTTTTATGAAAGCCTTGGTTTTATGGATATAGGTTTACCTTATCTTGAAGATGGTATTCCTCACATTATAATGGTGATGGAATAAATTAAAAAAGCCCTCTGCTTTCAGAAGGCTCTTTTTCTTCGCTAAAGATTTTTTTCAATTTATTTGAAAAGAATATCAATCAGAGACTTGGCGTCTCTACAGTTAAGAGCCGACATAAGTCTAATATGCTGCCTGAAAAAATTAAAAATAACAAATTATTATTATTATAATATATAATTAATTGTATATAAGATATATAATTAATTATATTTAATTTACGACCAAAAACGAACTTTACAACGGAAACATTGTTTGCCTATCATTTTTTTTCATGCTTGAAGCCTGTTTACAATAAAATTATGGACATATATTCCGAATGCCTATGAATTCTTTCTTAATTGCTCTGATATAAATTAGTCTTTAATCGAAACTTCAAAAATTAACCACATGCACATTATAAATAAGAACGGCATTTTTTCTGACTCCAAACGGTGGATTATTACCATACCCAAGGGCTGAAGGTATAATAATAGTACCCTTACCTTCTTTACCAAATTTGCTTAATCCGATTTTTAGACCGCTGATAGCGGTAGATAATTTTATTTTGATGGTCTGGTCTGGCGGTGACTGATCAAAAACAGTGTCATCAAGATATCTGGCCGTGTAGGTCATTTCCACGATATTTGTTTCAGCAGGCCTTTCAGCAGATCCATGATTTTCAATTACAACATACACTCCTGCGGTATCAATAGGTAACCATCCCAAATTATTCAGATAGTTTTGAATATCTACTTTTTCAACTTCATCGCTATTAGAACATGCTGAAGTGATGAGTAGACCCAAAATCAACGATACAGAAGTAAATTTCATATCTCACCTATTAAAAATCAAACACTTCAATATCAAACGCCAGGACAGCAAAAGATCTTCCGCTTATTTCTCTGGATCCATAGCCATACTTTGACGGAATCAATAAAGTACCTTTGCCACCGCGGCCAAATTTTGGTATTCCAATCTGCCAGCCTTCAATGACTGAGTACAAAGGAAATTTTGCTTTGACAGCAGCATCAAATGTACCACCATCTAAAAAATATCCCCGGTAAGTTACGGTTACTTCACTGGTTATTTGCGGTTTTTCAATATCTCCCTCACTTTCGGTTACATAATAAATACCGTCAACGGTTTTTTGAGCGGTCAGATTTTTTGATTTAATATAGTCTTCTATCAGTTTTGTATCAAGCGCAAATTGCTCTTCTACGCTCAACGCATCGTCACCACACGAACCCAAAATGAATACAGACAAAAGGAGAAGAAAAATATGTTTCATGAAGATAATATTTGCATAAATAATGTAAATGATGCCATTTCAATCTGCAAATATGTCACTCTCTTTTTAAATGACCACTATATTATCCAGTAATTATTGAATTTCACTCTGGTTTTTTCTGTTTTCGCTAAGACTGCATTCCAAAAATTGCAAATAACCATCAATGCCTTCTACAAACGGTCTGGGTTTACTGATTACTTTTTGGTCATTAGTAGCAATAACATAAAGTGGCTGCGAATTTTGCTTGAAATTCACAATTTGAAAATCAGCCCATTTGTTACCGACATTTCTCAGTTTTCTGCCGCTATGTTCGGAAATATATACATTAGAAAGTTTTTTGTCCTCATCGACATACAGTGATATTAATACTACAGAATCATTCAATATGGCACGTATTCTGTCATCCACCCAAATATGTTCTTCTGTTTTTCTACAATTGACACAACCATGTCCAGTAAAATCTAGCATGACAGGTTTATTTACTTCTTTAGCATAACTTATACCCTCAAAGTAATCCTTGAAACAATTAATATTATTTGCACACTTTGAAAAAGAAGGATATTTGGATTTAATCGATGCGTCCACATCCTGTGGTTTTATAAAAAAGTTATAATGTGCCGGAGGAGCCAGCCCACTCATCAGGGCCAAAGCATTATAATCTCCTGTTTTTTCATTTATTCTAAACCCCGTAGAAAGATAAAAAACAAGCAATACGGATAAGGCTCCGAAAGTCATTCTGGTAAAGGATATTTTTTTCAAAGGACTATCATGAGGAAACTTTATAAATCCAAAGAGATAAAGTCCCATGGCAATAAAAACGGCAATCCAAATACCCATAAATAGTTCATATTTCAATATTCCCCATCCATTGGTCATATCTGCTACGGAAAGAAATTTGAATGCCAAGGCCAATTCCAAAAAGCCAAGCACTACTTTTACAGAATTCATCCAACTGCCGGATTTTGGCAAGGTATTGAGCCACGCTGGGAAGGCTGCAAATAATCCGAATGGCAGTGCCAAAGCAGATGAAAAGCCCAACATGACTAAAAAGGGCCCCATGTATTCTCCCTTGGTGGCGGCCTGAACTATAGCAGTCCCAATAATAGGTCCTGTACACGAAAAGGAAACCAAAGCTAGGGTAAAGGCCATAAAAAAGATACCAATCAACCCACCTTTATCTGCAAGACGATCACTTCCTGTACTCCAGCTACTCGGCAAGGTTATTTCATAAAATCCAAAAAATGAAAATGCAAAAGCAATAAATATTACAAAGAAAAGCGTATTGGCAATCCAATTGGTCGACAATCTGTTGAGCGCTTCAGGGCCGATGAAAATGGTAATTAAGAGCCCAATGAGTACATAAATCACAATAATAGATGCTCCGTAAATTAATCCATTCACCCAACCTTTTCTTTTTGTATCTTTTGTAAAAAAGCTGATGGTAATCGGTAACATAGGAAAGACACAAGGAGTAAGCAAGGCCAGAAGACCGCCAATAAATCCAAAGATAAACGTCCACAAAAGTCCTTCTTTCTTTTCATCAGTTCCACCACATGTACTTAACGGTGATTCATAAGTTGCCGATAGGGTAGGTATCTTTTGATCGATTTTATCACCATTTATGATTGCACCAACCCCAAAATCTGAAACATTACTGTCATCTGTTGATGCAATATTTGCAGAAGATATGGAATCTTTGTTTCCCATATTTTCATCTTCGCTTTTTACGTTGATGCTTGCCGGGCTTTCATCGTTTTTCAAATTCAGTGGTGCAGCTCCATCCGGAGGTATAGCAAAACTAAACTCAGCATCCGTAGGTGGAAGACATTTTTCATGATCACATGCCATAAAATTGACATACCCTTTGATGGGTTTTGAAGCATCTTTTACCCTTATTTTTTGGACTATAACAAAAGGTTTATCTGCTGTAAATTTAATCACATTGACACCAAAAAAAACATCAACGCCCTCTTTTTTTGCCCCTGTTTCTATTGCCTTACCTATCAGTTCTATGCCTTCACTGGATTCATAATTGATGGTAGTAGGCACAGGCCCATCATCAGATGTATATTGTGAATAGACAGTCCATCCCTTGTCCACTTTTGCAATATACTTCAGATTGTATTGTGTTGTATTAATTTTTTCAAGTTCGAATTTCCACTTTACGGGATTCAATATCTGTGCGGACGCCTGTATTGAAAACAAAACCATCAGGGCATTAATATATATAAATTGCTTCATCGTGACTAAATTGAAGTTTGTATTAATTGAAATTTAAACTAAAATTGACATCTGTCGGGGGGAGGCACTTGGCTCCGTCGCAGGTCATGAAAGTGACATAACCACTGATATTGCCACGGTCAGTTTTACTTATTATTTTTGAAAATATGGCTTTATCCTTAAACTTGATTACTTCCACTTCAAAAAGATGATCAAACTCTTTCATCGCTGCTGACTTTTCATCAAAACTTACGACTTGTTCATCTATAACAAACTGTGTGGGAACAGGACCATTGTCGTCAGTAAATTGAGAATATAGTATCCATCCCTTCTCTATCGTAGCTGTAGCAAGTATTTCAAATTCCGATGTATTAATTTTTTTAATCTCAAAGCTCCAGCGAACAGGAGTTGATTTTTGAACTTCCAAAGTATCCATTGATGAAAAAAAGTAGGGAAATAAAAAGATTATAATATACATATTAAAATTATTATACATTTTTAGAGTGTTCATTGTCTTAAATTGGCGCAAATATATAGCTATCAAAACTAAGTTAAAGTGACAATAGTTACCTTTAATAAAAGTTTAACGCCCTTATTTTAAAATAAATATCACAAAAACAATAATATTTAAAACTTTAAGGTGTTTCATATCACGTTTTCAAAGTATTAAACTTAAAGGTTTTTGTAAAATAATATCTACTTGCCCAAATACTAATGATAAAGCAAGCGTCAAAACGAAAGGATTTTAAACAATAATATAGTATAAAAAATCAGTTATACCATTTTACCAATGTACTTCCCCAGGTAAATCCACCTCCAAATGCTGTAAGCATAAGATTATCCCCTTTTTTTAATACAGGTTCATATTCCCATAAACACAAAGGAAGGGTTCCTGCAGTGGTGTTACCATATTTATGTATATTTATCATTGTTTTTTCTTTGGGTATGTCAAGCATATCGCCCACAGCGTTTATAATCCGCATATTTGCCTGATGAGGGACCAACCATGTGATATCATCCACAGTCATATTATTTCGCTCCAGCACCTGATTTACGGTATTTACCATCCCATTTACGGCAGCTTTAAATACAGGCTTGCCATCCTGATACACAAAATGTTCCCTTTTAGCAACGGTTTCGGCAGTAGCCGGTTTTAGTGAACCACCAGCTTTCATATGTAAAAATTCACGTCCGGATCCGTCAGAACGCAACACAGAATCTATCACTCCGTTACCGTCAGTCGTTGGTTCGAGCAGGACGCCACCGGCACCATCCCCAAAAATAATACACGTGGTTCTATCCGTATAATCCACAATAGAAGACATTTTATCGGCTCCGATGATGATCACTTTTTTATACATGCCCGATTCAATAAATTTTGCCCCTGTAGTCAATGCAAAGAGGAATCCCGAGCAAGCAGCATTGATGTCATAACCGAAAGCACTTTTGGCACCGACTTTATCTAGGATGGTATTGGCTGTATCCGGAAAAGCTGTATCGGGTGTCACCGTGGCGCAGATCAGCATGTCAATTTCATCCGGTGTTGTATTTGTTTTGGATAAAATCTGCCGCACCACTTCTGCGCCCATGTCAGACGTTGCCTTGCCTGGAGTTCTTAATATACGCCTTTCTTTTATGCCTGTCCTTGTAGTAATCCATTCGTCTGTAGTATCTACCATTTTCTCCAGATCTGCATTGGATAAAATATCATCCGGAACGTATCCGCCAACCCCAGTGATTGCTGCATGGATTTTACTCATATTGTTTTGAATTTAACCATCTTTATAAAAGTGGCACAAGATAAGGTATTTTTAATTTCAGGATGCTAATACTGAAAATTTTATCATAATAAAATTAATTATTTTACATTTTTTTATAACACATATTTGATTGTATATTAATAAATTACGAATATAATTTAATATGAAATTGCATTTCAATCATTCTTGCTGTAAGCTTTTGGTACAGGAATTGTAATACATTAAATGTCAGTTTTACAATACAATACGAATTAAAATAATTTTTAATGTATTTTGAGAAAGCTGCATTTATTATTAATTTTTAAATAAATCCATATGAAAAGGTTTCCACTTTATTTTGTTGCTGTGTTGTCATACTTATCCGCCACAGTGTCTTTTGCAAATGATATAAAAATAAACTTTGCTTCAGTCAATATCAATGATGCGAGAAAACAAGCTGGATCTGAGGGCAAACTACTGTTTATTGACTTTCATGCGGCATGGTGTAGCCCGTGCAAATGGATGGACCAAACCACATTCAAAGATGAGAAAGTAGCTAAAGTACTGAATGATAATTTTGTATCCGTTAAAGTTGACATTGACGAATTGGACGGTTACGAGCTTAAAAATATTTATGATGTAAAATATTTGCCTACCATGCTTATTTTTAATTCTCAGGGACAGCTTCTGGACAGAGTGGAAGAAACATTGTCTCCCCGTAAACTGCTGGTATTGCTGGATAAACATAATGCTCCTGAAAACAAAGTAATCATCAGGCATGATTTTAACACTGCACCTTCGGCTTCTTCAAAAAATACAGAAGTTATCCTATCTGAAAGTATGCAGCAAACCAATGATGAGTTTAACAAATATTTTTTTAAGCCACAAACTAAAAGTGTCTTCAGGGTGCAGGTAGGTGTATTTGAAAGATATCAGGGGGCCAATGAAATGGTCAACACTTTAAGGCAATTGTTTACTGAGCCAGTCACAGTGGTCAATGAATACAGAGATAACGCACCGGTTTTTAAAGTGAGAATAGGTCAGTTTAGTTCCAGTGAAGAAGCAGAGAAGTTTAAACAGATCTTGAAAAACGAATACAATATGGAGGGTATCATACAGTAATAATACCTAAAGTTAGGATTTCAATCCATTACAAAATTGACCAATGAATTCTAAATAGACAAAAGAATGAGTTCAATTCTAATTAAAAATATTAAAACCATTTATGGTATGCAGACACAGCCGCTTTCTTTCAAAAAGGGAGCGGCTATGTCCGTAGTTGACACATTGAATAATGCATTCATACTTACTGACAAAGATAAAATTGTGGATTTCGGGCCGATGAATGTTGTACCGGAGAGGGCCGACGAAATCATTGACGCTACTGATAGGCTAGTCCTGCCATGCTGGTGTGACAGTCATACGCATATAGTCTATGCCGCACCTAGAGAAGGTGAATATGTAGATAGATTGCGAGGTGCAACTTACGAAGAAATCGCCCATAATGGTGGTGGAATACTAAATTCAGCCAGAAAACTTCAGGAAACATCGGAATATGATTTATATGTTTCCGCCAAAGCAAGACTGGATGAAGTCATCGCATATGGTACCGGGGCAATTGAAATAAAAAGCGGTTATGGCCTTACGACAGACAGTGAACTAAAGATGCTCAGGGTAATACGCAAGCTGAAGGAAAATTCTCAGGCTACTATCAAAGCAAGTTTTCTGGGAGCTCATGCTATTCCGACCCAATATAAGGGTAACAGACAGGCATATATTGATCTCATTATTCATGAAATGATACCTCGTGTAGCTGATGAAGGACTTGCTGACTATTGTGATGTATTTTGTGACAAGGGATTCTATACTGTGGAAGAGACAGACCAAATCCTGAAAGCAGCATCAAAATATGGACTAAAAGCTAAAATACATGCCAATGAACTAGCTATCTCAGGTGGCGTGCAGGTAGGTATATCAAATCATGCCGTCTCGGTAGATCATCTGGAAGCTATAGGAAAGGAAGAAATAGAAGCACTTAAACAATCCGATACCATTCCGACAGTACTGCCTTCCTGTTCCTTTTTTCTGAATATTCATTATGCTCCGGCAAGAAGAATGATAGATGAAGGCCTTGGTATAGCTATGGCTACGGATTATAATCCGGGATCCAGTCCTTCAGGAAATATCCCTCTGCTCTTGGCATTTGCTTGCAATAATATGCGTCTTCTGCCCTTAGAAGCTTTTAATGCGGTGACCATCAATGGCGCCTGTGCACTAGAATTAGGTGATAGTCATGGCTCTATTGCTAGGGGAAAAGTGGCTAATCTCATCATCACAAAACCCATTCCTTCTCTGGAATATATGGTGTATGCATTTGGGAGTAGACATGTGGATAAGGTTATTTTGAGAGGAATGTTACAATAAAACCAATTCGGGGATTAGTTTTTTGTATTGTTCAAATGAAAATCAGCAACCATAATCAAGCTCATATTGTTAATTGCAAACGGAAACCAATTTTTCTGTAATTTTTATCTAAATGATATTGCAGGAATATTATTTGTCTTTATTAACGAAATTATTATATGTTTCTACAAATTCATAAATCAAAAATCCATCGGGTAAAGGTCACTGAAGCCAATCTGAATTATGTAGGTTCTATCACCATAGACGAGGATCTGATGGATGCTGCAAATCTGTATGATGGAGAAAAAGTCCAAGTAGTCAATAATAGCAATGGCGAAAGAATAGAAACATATGTTATAAAAGGACCTAGAAGTTCAGGCGTGATATGTCTCAATGGAGCCGCTGCCCACAAAGCTGCCATCGGTGACATTGTTATCATAGTCAGCTATGCCATGATGACTCCAGAAGAAGCCAAAACATATAAAGCCGTCGTAGTATTTCCTGACGAAAACAACCGACTAAATTAAATCAAACTTCATAAAATCAGGATATCAATATATCCGCAGCGTCCTGTTATGCAAAAACATCTGGTAAAAGGAGTAAAAGTAGGTATTTTTTTTGCAGTCGGTATGATCATATTATACCTGGTTTATCAGCGGCAAAACGTAGCTTTTCAGGCAGATTGCAGTGTCAAAGATATTTCAGTTGAAAATTGCAGCTTATTGAAAAAAGTAGCCGGAGATATTGGGAATGCTAATTATTACTGGGTTATCGTCACGATGTTGTTGTTCATGCTGACCAATATTTTAAGGGCTTTACGATGGAAAATGATGTTTAATGCCATCGGATATCACCCAAGGTTTATCAATCTGTTTGGGACTATCATGATCAATTACCTGGCCAATCTGGGCATACCAAGATCAGGAGAGGTCATACGTGCCGGGCTGATATCAAAGTATGAAGATATCCCGGTAGAAAAAGCACTTGGCACTATTTTTACCGACCGGATATTTGATGTCATCATGCTGGCCATAGTCATCGGATTAACTATGCTGGTAGGTGGAAGCGATTTTCTTAATTACCTGGATGAAAATATAAATCTGGCTCAAAAATTTAAAGCACTTTTAAACAGTCCGATTTTTATAGTTGTATTTCTGGTATTTGCCGTCGGTATTACTTATTATGCATATTCATATCGGGACAATATTAAGAATTCAATCATTGGTAAAAAAATACTTGGTCTTGTGTCCGGTTTTTCGGCAGGTGTACAGAGTGTGAGGAAAGTAACAAGTATTCCGCTATTTCTTTTTTATACCGTTGCCATCTGGGTATTGTATTATTTTATGATGTATCTGGCATTTTTTGCATTTGTACCTACATCACACCTGGGACCAATAGCCGGATTGGTAGTATTTGTATTCGGAAGTCTAGGTATATTGATTCCTACACCGGGGGGCATGGGTAGTTATCATTATCTGGTGGGCGAAGCCTTGGCCATGTACGGAATTAATGGTTCTGATGCCTTTTCATTTGCCAATATAGTCTTCTTTTCCATTCAGATATTTGTAAATATACTTTTTGGTATCATTTCGTTGATCCTTTTACCCGCTATAAATAAAGATTGAAGATGGCCATTCAGGAAAAAGTATTTAAAAGTACAGACTTATTGATGCCTTTGGTAAATCAATGGAAAAATGAAGGCTACCGCATAGTATTTACCAACGGATGTTTTGATCTCATACATATCGGTCATGTATTTTATCTGGAAGAAGCAAATGCAATGGGCGACAAACTCATCGTTGGACTCAATAGTGACGCATCAGTAAGCAGGCTAAAAGGTCCCAACCGACCCATAAAAGATGAGTACAACAGGTCACATATTCTGGCTGCATTGGCGAGTGTAGATGCGGTAGTAATATTTGAAAATGATGATCCACTACAACTTATTTTGGATGTTAAACCCGATATACTTGTAAAAGGCGGAGACTGGAAACCTGATCAGATTGTGGGAAGTGAATTTGTTTTGTCAAACGGTGGAGTAGTCAAGTCGCTAAGATTTGTGGAAGGATATTCTTCTACTATGATAGAGGAGAAAATCAGACAATCCGGTAAATAAACGCTCAAATATATAAGGTATCAGAGCCAACATTTTTCCAATGTTGACCCTGATGTTGTTTCTAAACCATGTGTTTTGCACAATCTTATTAACCCAAATTCCGCTTTAGACTTTATTTGAATGAATTTATGACAAATATGAAGTCAGATATTCATGTAGTTCATTTCTAATGCGGATTTTGGGTTTAATCAAACTTTACCTTTTTTATTTCATTCATTACCGTATTTTTAAAAGCCACCGCGAGGTCATCTGCCATATCAAAATCAGATGGGAAAAACTCGAGATATCCATCCATTTTTCTATCACTTTCAGGGGTAAGTGCTCTTTCATCACCAATAAATTTACATCCATATCCGGCAAAATCAAAGAAGACATTAATAGGAACAGTTTTGATAGATTCTTTTGTACGGGTATCCATTACCCGCAAGTTTCCATGCAATTCTGATTTCTTTTCTCTGAAAATTTCAGTAATATCTACCCTGACTCTTTCATACACTTCCTTTTCCACCCACACATCCACACTATCCCTTTTTTCTTTTACTTTATCTTTTCTGAGCAGTATCTCATTATATTCTGTGTAGGAGTTGGCTCTTTCCCGTTCAGGACTGAAGTCTATATCGTTGAGTTCGATCACCGCAACATAATCAGCATTTTGTTTGACTTCCGACCCAATACTAAATTCATACCACAGATTATCAAGTTTCGAAACATTCAGCGTCAACAGTTCATTTTCTATACTATTGCTGTGAAAGTCCCTTAGATCATTAACAATATCTACGTAAATGTGCGTAAGGCCAAGTCCGAGTGCTTTGTCTTTTAACCTTTCGCTGTCCCGATAAGACACTTTATATCTTTCTATTTTCTTCAGCTCATCATAGGCGTCACGGGCATATGATTTATCTTCTGATTTTTCTGCCCTAAGGAGCAAAGTTTCAGCATTATTATAATAGTAAAGGCATGTTTTGTCCTCAGCGTGGGCGATTTCATCTCGATAATTTTTCATATCAAAGGATGCAGTATATCGATCCTCACTCTTTAATGGAAGCAATGGATCCAATCTGTCCTGTCTGTTTTCTATTCCCAAATACAAACTTAATACCCTGTTCCAGTTTTCAGGTTTCACTTCAGGATTTAATTTTTCAATCTCCCGCAATGAAGCAGCATTTAGTTTTGTATACGCCTTCTCCAGTGCTTTGACATATTCTGTCTTCTTATTTTTTTCTCCTTCCAGCTTTGAGATAGCATAGTTGAATGCTTTGTCGTATTCACCTTTTTCTACCATCTTTTCTACCGATTTGCAGGAAACCAATCCTGCCACAATGACTAAGGTGTAAAATACTGTTTTCATAACTTTGGTTTTTGATGTTTTGAAATAAGTTCTGATAAAAATAAAACTGAAACGACAAAGCAAAAGTAACATCTGTAAGCCATATTTATGTTAATTTTAACCTGCAGATAAAATATTGTTAATTTTAATTTTCCTATCTTTTTGCCTGTAAAAGATATTCCAAACAACTGGATTCTATTATTCTGCACTTTTCCCAAATATTTTTTTTATAAATTTTGACATAAGTATTACATCAAACAATAAATAAATTTAACTTAGAGTTTAATTTTTAAAATACTGAATCCTATGGCCAGATATATGTGTATGGACACACTAAAGTTTTTGCTTTTTGATGTGCACAAAATACAGGAACTACTTCAATATGAACGATTTGCGGATTTCGATACAGATTCAATCAATATACTTTTGGAATCTGCGAAGTCCTGGGCTGACCAGGATTTTTATCCATACTACAGAGAGATGGACGAAAAACCCGTGTATTATAAAGATGGTAAAACGTTTTCTCATCCCATTTTAAAAAAAATATTTTCTCATGCCGGCGAAAATGGCTGGCTAGGGACCTATTTTGACCATAATGATGGAGGTATGCAAATGCCCCATATGCTGGCCAATGCCACAAATCATGTTTTTGAAGCCGCCAATAATCACATACCCGGCTATATGGGATTAACTTCCGGTGCAGCTCATCTGATAGCCACTTTTGGAAGTGAGGATATCAAGAAGAAATTGATCCCGAATATGTTGTCCGGAAAATGGGGAGGTACCATGGCACTTACAGAACCTCAATGTGGAAGTTCGCTGTCGGACATCGTTACTTCTGCTAAACAGGCTACCAATGGACATTACCTTATAAAGGGACAAAAAATATTCATCTCAGGAGGCGATCACGAGGCTGTTGATAATTTTGTACATCTTACGCTGGCGCGCATCGAAGGCGCTGCGGCAGGAACAAAAGGTATCTCACTTTTTGCAGTGCCAAAATACAGAAAAAACGAAGACGGCAGCATGGAATATAATGATGTAAACGCCGTGGCAGATTTTCAGAAAATGGGGCAACGTGGATATAGTACAGTACATCTGGTGTACGGTGAAAAAGAAGATTGTTTGGGTTATCTGGTAGGAGAGCCCAATCAAGGTTTGAAATACATGTTTCAAATGATGAATGGGGCAAGAATCGACGTGGGGATGACTGCGGCATCTACTGCAACGGCGGCTTATTATGCTTCCTTGCAATATGCCAAAGAAAGACCACAAGGAAGAAGAATCCTGAACTCCGGCAAAAAAGATGTCTCTGAAGGACAGACCCTGATCATCAATCATCCAGATGTAAGAAGGATGCTGATGCTGCAAAAGGCTATTGTGGAGGGAGCGTTGAGTCTGCTTTTGGAATGTTCAAAATACAGTGATATTGCACATTGTGATGTGGCAGAATCCAAATCAAATCATCATTTGTTGCTGGAATTTTTGACACCTATAGCCAAAACTTATCCCTCAGAAATGGGGCGTATTGCGATCAATAACGGCTTGCAGGTGCTTGGTGGATATGGATACTGTATGGATTTTCCTTTGCAGCAATATCTCAGGGACATCAGAATTATGGCCATTTACGAAGGCACCACTGGTATTCAATCCCTTGATTTATTAGGACGAAAAATTCCTTTGGAAAATGGCAAAGCATTGCAATTGCTCACGGCTCAGATGATGATCACGATAAATGATGCCAAAACGCATGAAAATCTTTCTCCTTATGCGGACGTTTTGGTCACTAAAATGGGAGAAATACAAAAAGCGTTGGCATATTTGATGCCTTTTGCAGCAAAAGGGGATTATGAAAATTACCTGGCTGATGCCTCCATTTTTATGGAAATGGCATCCAATATCATCATCGGGCATCAATGGCTTAAAATGGCTATAGCTGCGCAAAAAGCATTAAATAGTGGTGAAAAAGTATTTAATACTTCATTTTATGAATCAAAAATCCAAACCATGAAATTCTATTTTAAATATGAATTACCTAAAACAAAGGCTTGTCTTGAAACTATCATGCATCAGGATAAGTTAACTTTAGTAGACGAAAATAAAGAATTAATTTTTTAATATTAAAACAATAAATATCAAATGAGTATAGAAACCATATTATCATCAATTAAAGCACAGGCAGCCAATGTAGCTCCATTCGGTGCAAAGATGAAATTTGTATTGGGCGATGATATCATCCTTATAGATGGAAGCGGAGATAGCAATATTGTCTCGCAAAATGACGAAGAGGCTGCATGCACGATAATTACAGATGCTGAGACCTTTATGCAACTCAAAAACGGAGAACTCAACCCTATGATGGCAGTCATGTCAGGCAAAGTTAAAATCAAAGGAGACATGGGACTTGCGATGAAGTTGCAATCCCTAGTGCAGTAAAAAATTATCTTATATCAGCAGGATGTAGCATAGACGTCCTGCTGATGTTTTTTGTATCACATATAGATATAATTGACAAAACGTAAGCTGTTTTAGAGTCGTTTCCTCCTAAATTACTAAATATACAGCCATCTTGAAATCACAATTGCAAGTCTAAATATTAAATCGTCAAAGGCAATGTATCATAAAATATCTGACCAATCCGTCTCAGCTACTATCAGATCTCTGCCGGAATGTAAATCTCTAATGATGTGCCGAATGATGTTTTCCGTATCTTTTTGATGCATTATAGCAAGTTCCTGTCCCAGTAGCGCTTCTGATTTATACTGGATAACCAATGATCGCATTTCTTTTGTTTTCAGGATGTTCGGATCCAATGATTCCATGATCATTTTGATGTACTGTACATTATTCATATGTCCATTCCAGTCCAGATGCAAGTAATTGACCCTAGTAAGGTATGATTTTTCTACCGTAATATTGTCCTTTATTTTTTTTGTTGGTCTGGGTAAAAATGACGCAGCAGGATAAACCAGACTTCCGAACTCTTCAGGTATTTTGAGCATGCGGCGGGTGTAGGTATTCATCATTGTCCACATAGTAGAAGTGGTGGCCATCAAGTCCCCGTTATTGTCATACATATAATAATCTCTGTAGGTAAAGTAGCCATCCAAACCGGACGGATAGGTATCGACCCTGACTGTTTCTCCCAAGGTAGGATACGTAAAAATATTAACTTCCATTTTTAGCAGCACCCAACTTGCTTGCAATGCTTCCATATCCCATACAGATACTTTCATGCCTATCGTATGTTGCATAGATGCTTCCTGCATCAGTTGTATCAAAGCATGCGGATGTATTACTTTGCGCTGATTGATTTCAGCCGTTCGTATCGAAAAATATTCTGTGTGAATGTACGCCATAACGATTGATGGCACTAAGGTACTTTAATTAAGGTAATTTTTGCGAAAAAGTATGCCTTTGTAAGCATCATATCCGGGTGCAATACCAGCCTGCATCAAAGTTGATTTTATTTCTCCTGCTTTCATATCTATGATAAAAACTTTGCAACCAATGGCATGATCCAGTTCTGGATGACCTGTTTTCCAGCAATATGCTATCTCAGCCGCTGTTGCATTATAATTTTTATCCCACTTTCTGCCCAGTGTGACTTCCAGGTGAAATATGCCATTTTCATACTTCAATAATCTGGAAGACAAGCCAAGACTGACCCTGTAATATAGGTCGGTTTCTACAAAATGCCTTCTATTTAATTTCTGAATGTCCATGCATGATACATCACAGAAACTATGCCACAAAAAGGAATTTATAAAACAACATCATGATTAAAAAATTGAGATGATGCTAATGTGCATTGTACGCAATTTAGTTACATCTGTAGTTTTATGATTTTGAGCGATTTACACTGGAGTATTAGTTTTAGCCATCATATATTTTATGTTCCGGGTATTTACAATTTATTTTTTATACGCTGATTCAAAAGATATATCTTTATTTTTAAAACAAGTCTTTGTATTGTTTTTGAGTTAACCTTTTCCTATTACTTTCGGAATTGTGCCCATTTTTCTTAATTTTGCAGACTTTTTCAGAAAAACAGAAAATATTCATGGGTCATATAGAAGAGTTGCAAAGAAGAAAAACATTTGGAATCGTATCCCACCCGGATGCAGGTAAGACTACTTTGACTGAAAAACTTTTGTTATTCGGTGGTGCCATACAAGAAGCAGGAGCTGTAAAGTCCAATAAAATAAAAAAACACGCCACCTCTGACTTCATGGAGATAGAGAAACAAAGAGGTATCTCTGTAGCGACCTCCGTAATGGCATTCGAATATCGAGACAAACAAATAAACATCCTAGATACTCCTGGTCACAAGGACTTTGCAGAAGATACATATCGTACCCTTACCGCTGTAGATAGTGTGATCGTAGTGATCGATGTAGCCAAAGGTGTGGAAGAGCAGACAGAAAAACTGGTCAAAGTGTGTAGGATGCGAAATACGCCAATCATCGTTTTTATCAATAAGATGGACCGTGAAGGTAAAGATGCTTTTGACCTCCTTGATGAGGTTGAGACTAAGCTTGGTCTGCATGTGACACCATTGAGTTGGCCTGTGGGAATGGGTCAGCGATTCAAAGGCGTGTACAGTCTTTATGAAAAAAACTTGGTTTTATTTGGTGCGCATGGTGTACAAGAAGAAGGTGATGCGATCAAAATAACGGATCTCAATGATGACTTGTTAGAAAATAAAGTCGGTAAGATGTCTGCCAATGAACTGCGTGATGATATACACACCATTGTATCTGTATATCCGGAGTTTAAGCGGGAAGACTACCTAAATGGTGATATCTGTCCTGTATTTTTCGGTAGTGCCGTCAATAATTTTGGCGTACGTGAATTGCTAGACTGCTTTGTAGATATTGCTCCTAATCCTTTACCAAGAGAGACAGAAGAAAGAGAAGTCATCCCGGAAGAGAAAAAGTTCTCGGGTTTTATCTTTAAAATTCATGCCAATATGGATCCCAAACACCGAGATAGAATCGCCTTCTTGCGTATATGTTCGGGTACATTTGAGCGAAATACTAATTATTATCACGTACGTCAGGGCAAAAACATGAAATTCGCCAACCCTACAGCATTTATGGCTTCCAAAAAATCAGTCATAGATGAAGCTTTTCCGGGTGACATAGTCGGTCTGTACGATTCTGGCAATTTTAAGATTGGTGACTCGTTGACGGAAGGCGAGATCTTACACTTCAAGGGTATCCCGAGTTTTTCGCCAGAGCAATTCCGTTTTGTCAATAATACGGACCCGATGAAAACCAAACAGCTCAATAAAGGTCTAGACCAACTCATGGACGAAGGTGTAGCACAGCTATTTACCAAAGAAGACAATGGTCGTAAAATCATTGGTACAGTAGGCGCACTCCAGTTTGACGTAATCCAATATCGTCTAAAACACGAATACGGAGCATCCTGCGATTACGAGCCTGTCAATCTCCACAAAGCATGTTGGATCAGTTGTACAGACCCTGTTGCGCTCAAGGAATTTGTCTCCCGAAGAAAAAAAGATCTTGCCAAAGATACGGACGGAAAGTTGGTTTTTCTAGCTGAATCAGCATGGACATTAAAAATGGCTCAGGAAAATCATCCCGATGTGCAGTTTCATTTTACCAGTGAGTTTTGATGCATAGTTTGATTTAATACTTATACATCATCACCGAAGCCATGGTAAGAATGCCGTCAGACAATTTGCCTAATAACAAATTTTCATTTTCAGCATGTTGGTTGTTGTCATAATTGACTACAGGAATCGTAATCGGATAAATTCCACTCACTTTTTCAAATAGATATAATGGTAGACTTCCGCCTGCAGATGGCATTATTACGACCTTTCTACCTGATGTCTGCTGAACTGCTTCTGTAATTTTTTTAGCCAAAGGAAGTGTCAAAGGTGTTCTTTGTGCAGGATAACCTTTGCCTGTGGCTACAAAAATGATATTTGGATACTTCATCCTCTCTTCATCAGTGGGTTCTTCTTTGACAATGTGATAGCCCATTTTTTTAATATGATTCAATACACAGTTGACCTGACCTTCGACTGTATTTCCCTTGACTAGCCTGAGATCAAGGGCTGCAGATGCGGTAGTTGGAATGACATTGCTTGCCAATCTGCCGGTATTTGCTGCGGAAAAACCATTTATATTTAATGTGGGTATAGAAATAATACTTTCCAGAAAGCTCATTCCTTCGGTTTCTGCGGCGGCAAATCCCAATTCTGCCTGCAAATGCGGACCCGGATCTTCAATATTTTTTATAGCCAGCCATTCTTCTTCTGTAAGTGCCACAACATCATCATAATAACCATCAATCAGTACTTTGCCATGGTCGTCTTTCATTGATGCCAGCAGTCTGGTAAGTTTATGCGCAGGATTAGGTGCCCAATTACCGAAATTACCGCTGTGCAACGGTCTTTTGGGGCCAAAGACGGTCATGTGCATATTGACATCTCCTCTTACGCCAAAGGTGATTTGCTTTTGACCGGAAGCAGGCATTGGTCCATCACAGATTACCCAAAGATCGGCTTTCAGGATATCTTTATTGTGTTCGAGTACGGACTCAAGGTTTACAGAGCCATTTTCTTCTTCACCTTCAAAAAAGAATTTGATATTTATATTGGGATTTAACCCATTATTAAGGATGGCTTCATAGGCTTTGATGATACAAAATACGCCAGCTTTATCATCAGCACTTGATCGTCCATAGATTCTCCAATCCGGATCAAATTTAACATCGGGTTTTGGAAAATCTATAAACTTACCTCCTTTGTCCAGTCTATCTGATAACAGTTGAGGTTTGAATGGCTCCAAGCCGGTTGACCAATTGGCAGGATTAACTGGTTGCCCATCATAATGTGCATAAAATATGATGGTTTTAGTTGCTTTGGGCTGATTGATTTCACCAAAAACTACAGGAACACATTTTTTATCTTTGTCATAAAGCAGTTGACTTTTTATCCCAGCCTTCTGCATCATTTTAAGAATAAAAGTTGCATTATCTTCCAGTTGAGTTCTGTCATTAAATGTATTGGGAAGGGATAAAAAAGAAAAATATTCTGAAAGCAAAGTGTATTCATTTTTTTGATAAAATTCCTTAATACCTTTCATCTCCTGGGCTTTCAGAATATGAATAAATGGAAATAATATCAGAAATACAATTGCTATTCGGATTTGCATGGATTTATTTTTCTACAAAGATAGTAAAAAAACAAAAGCACCCATTTAATACTATTTTAGCGTTTAACAAATTGTACAAATTAAACTTTTACGACCATTAATTAATACAAATATTTCAATAAGCTTTTGTCAAAGTAGAGAAGTGAGCGGCCTTAATAAATAAGTCGTTAAATATAGAGCAAAAAAATCGTTAAAACTTCAAAACTGAGTGGAGCCAAAACGAAAGATAATTTTACGCACCAACTAACGAAGTTTTACAAAAGTATATGTATTGAGTAAAACATTAAGGCGAGCCCACCTTTTGAAGAAAGTGGAGTTGACCACTTATTTCTTTTGTTTCAAGTCAAAAGAAAAGAAATATCGTTTTTTATGGGCAAAGCTATTTCCTAAGTTAGCATAATCAATTAGTACTTTAATAAAATCTGTTGAAAACCCAAAGGAAAACTTATCTTGCGTTTTCCAACAAATAATACTACCTTCGTACCTTAATTTCGGTTGTATTGAAAAATATTTTATTTGCAATTATCCTGTATTTCGGTAGTTCTACTTTACTGCAAAGTCAGACCAGCCACATCAATGTTTTTCCTGATCAGACGGGACAGACATTGTTGTCATCGTTGGTATCAGAATATAAAACGGTCACGGTGCTGGATTATAGCATAGCCAGAGATACCCTTTTTTCAAAAATAGATGCGGTCAGTGATTCATTGGAGTGTATTTACACTGGTATGAAACGCTATTTGCAGCCAGGTCAGGATCCAACAGAAGCGGTATATTTAAATGGTCTTCCTAACGGTATCAATACTGAACATATGTGGCCGCAGGGCTTGGGCGCCACAGGCATGGCGCAGAGCGATATGCATCATCTGTATCCTTCTAGGGCCAAAGTTAATTCGGATCGTGGTAATTTCCCTTTTGGAGAGATAGCTGACAGTCAGTCGCAGACATGGTATTATAAGGATTCTGAACGCAGTACTCCTCCTTCGACAAATCGGGACATATATTCAGAAGGCATCAGGGGAGTCAATGGCAAATTCGAACCGAGAGAATCCGTCAAAGGAAATATCGCCAGATCGTTGTTTTATTTTTATACCATGTACAAATCACAGGCAGATGCCGAAGATCCTAGTTTTTTTGGTAAAATGAAAACAGATCTTTGTGACTGGCATTATCTGGACCCGGTCGATGAAGTAGAATGGAAAAGAAACCAAAAGATAGCCACTTATCAGGGAGGAAAACTAAATCCATTTGTGTTGGACTGCTCTTTGGTATCAAGAGCCTATTGCAATAATATAGATCAGGCATGCGAAGCATTATTGCTCAGCAGCGTAGAAATTCCTTTTGGAATGTCCGCATCAGAGATTCACATCTACCCCAATCCTGGTAACGGCATGGTATATATTCGTATGACCACAGAACATTCAGGAGTTTTCGCCATCCAAATACGGGATATGATCGGGAGAGAAGTGATGTCGGCTATGTATAATTTTGTGTCCGGTCAAAATTTAGCAGAAGTGAATATGTCAGAAACAAAAAATGGATACTACACAATTAGTATAAGGGATGAGCAAGGCAAAGTTATTTTTATGCCTTATCTAAGGTCAGAATAAAACACATACAATTTTTTTCAAAATTATTCAAGAACACAATAAGTCAATTATTTATACATATAAAAATTCAGATATGATATTTTGATATGCCTGTAATTTTCATATTTTTATTGTAAATAAATCAGAACATATTAAATTTCAACATTTTATTAAAAAATTATTGAAAAATTCTTCCCTCTGTAAATAAAATAATAATACCTTTGCGTCTCTTTTTGAAGAAGGAGTTATATTTCTTCTATAAAAATCAAAATTTTATATAAATTTTCACATATGCCAACTATTAATCAGTTAGTAAGAAAAGGTAGAGAAAAAGTGGTCATGGCGAGCAAGTCAAGAGCGCTTGATTCATGTCCTCAGAAAAGAGGAGTTTGTACCAGAGTTTATACAACTACACCTAAGAAACCAAACTCGGCCCTTAGAAAAGTAGCCAAAGTCAGAATGACTAATGGTATCGAGGTGATTGCCTATATCCCCGGTGAAGGTCACAACTTGCAGGAACACTCTATCGTTTTGGTAAGAGGTGGTAGAGTAAAAGACCTTCCGGGTGTTAGATATACCATTGTAAGGGGTGCATTGGATACAGCAGGAGTAGCCAAAAGGTTACAGAGCCGTTCTAAGTATGGTACAAAGGCTCCAAAGAAATAATAATCGTTTAGATCATAATAATTTTATCGAAAGATGAGAAAAAGAAAGCCAAAAAAGAGAGTTATAGCACAGGATCCAAGATATGGTGATACTATGGTAACTCAGTTTGTCAATAACATGATGTGGGAAGGTAAGAAAAGTGTTTCTTATGGAATTTTCTATGATGCTATGGATAAGATAGAAAGCAGAACCAGCGAAAATCCGCACGATATGTGGAAAAAAGCTTTGGAAAATGTAATGCCGGCTGTAGAGGTGAGAAGTAAAAGAATTGGTGGAGCTACCTTCCAGATTCCTACAGAGATCCGACCAGCAAGAAGATTGTCTATAGGCATGAAGTGGCTGATCAGATTTTCAAGAGCACGTAGTGGTAAGGGTATGGCTGAAAAACTTTCTGCTGAGATTATCGCAGCAAGCAAAGGGGAAGGAGCTTCAGTAAAAAGGAGAGAAGATACGCACAGAATGGCTGAAGCAAACAGAGCTTTCGCACACTTCAAAGCCTAATCAGAAGGAATATAATTCCAGTAATATATTTTATTCAAAAGACCATTAAATCTTTATAACCATATTATCATGGCAAAAGATCTCAAATATACGAGAAATATAGGCATTGCCGCTCACATTGATGCCGGCAAAACGACCACCACCGAAAGGATATTATACTATACTGGTATAAGTCACAAGATAGGTGAAGTACATGATGGTGCGGCTACTATGGACTGGATGGAGCAGGAGCAGGAGAGAGGTATCACCATCACTTCAGCTGCTACCACTTGTAGCTGGAGTTATCCTACCACACAAGGCAAAAACACGGATGAAACCCAGCCTTACCACTTCAATATCATCGACACACCAGGTCACGTTGACTTTACAGTAGAAGTAAACAGATCACTCAGGGTTCTAGATGGTTTGGTTTTTCTTTTTAGTGCCGTAGATGGTGTAGAGCCACAATCTGAAACTAACTGGAGATTGGCCGAAAGATATCGTGTACCAAGTATTGCATTTGTCAATAAAATGGACAGATCCGGAGCTGATTTCTTTAATGTAGTAAACGATATCAAAGAAAAATTAGGTGCCAATGCGATTCCGCTTCAGGTACCTATCGGAGCGGAAGAAAAATTTAGAGGAGCTGTAGATTTGATCAGTAACATAGCCATGGTTTGGAATGAAGAAGATCAGGGTATGACCTATAAGGTAATAGACATTCCTGCTGACATTGCTGATACAGTGGTAGAATACAGGGCAAAACTTATCGAAGCAGTAGCAGAATATGATGTTGAATTGATGGAGAAGTTTTTTGAAGATCCCAATTCAATCACAGAAGAAGAGATTAAAAAAGCAGTACGCACAGCGGTGATGGATTTGGCTTTCACACCTGTAATGTGCGGATCTGCCTTTAAAAATAAAGGTGTTCAAGCAGTTTTGGATGCGGTTTGTGCTTATTTGCCATGTCCTTTGGACGTAGAAGCTATTACAGGGATCAATCCGAAAACTGAAAAGGAGGAAACAAGAAAACCATCTGTAAAAGAACCATTTGCGGCATTGGCTTTTAAAATTGCAACTGATCCTTATGTGGGAAGATTGGCTTTTATGAGAGTTTACTCAGGTGGATTGGATGCGGGTTCATATGTATTGAATACCAGATCTGGGAATAAAGAAAGGATATCCCGTTTATATCAAATGCATGCCAACAAGCAAAATGCCATTGATAGAGTAGAAGCAGGTGATATTGCAGCAGGAGTAGGATTTAAAGATATCAGGACAGGAGATACTTTATCAGATGAAGCACATCCGATAGTATTGGAAAGTATGGTATTTCCTGAGCCGGTTATAGGTCTGGCTATCGAGCCTAAAACGCAGAAAGATTTGGATAGGTTAGGTATGGCTTTAAATAAATTATCTGAAGAAGATCCGACATTTAGAGTTAAATACGATGAAGAAACCAATCAGACTGTCATCAGTGGTATGGGTGAACTTCACCTTGAAATCATCGTCGACCGACTGAGAAGGGAGTTTAAAGTCGAAGTAAATGAAGGAGCACCTCAAGTAAATTATAAAGAAGCATTAACTTCAAGCGTAGAGCATACTGAAAGATTGAAAAAGCAATCAGGTGGATCTGGATTATTTGCACAAATGTCCTTCGAATTAGGGCCTGCAGACGAAAAATTCCTGGAATCTGATGACTTTAAATCAGGAAAGACAAAGCTTCAGTTTGTAAATGACATTTTTGGAGGTTCTGTGCCAAAAGAATATTTTGCATCTATTGTTAAAGGTTTTACTTCAATGATGGATAACGGAATTCTAGCTGGATACCATATCGATAGTATGAAGGTGCGATTGTATGATGGTCAGACCCACGCAGTGGATTCAAAACCTCTTGCATTCGAACTATGTGCTAAAGAAGGATTTAGGGAGGCATCTAAGAAATGTAATCCTGTACTTCTTGAACCAATTATGAAAATTGAAGTCGTTTCACCGGATGAATATGTAGGATCTGTAATTGGAGACTTAAATAGAAGAAGAGGTTTGCCAAAAGGTCAGGAATCTAGATCAGGTGGTGCAGTAGGTATCCAGGCGGAAGTACCGCTAGCTGAAATGTTCGGATATGTAACACAACTTAGGACGATCACATCTGGTAGAGCATCAAGCAGCATGGAGTTTAGTCACTTTGCACCTGCGCCAAAAGGAATTGCGGATTCTGTGATTGAGAAAGCAAAAGGAGCAAAAGCATAAAGAATAATGAAATTTTGGGTTGGATAGGTATAGTTTTTATTCTCCCCAAGTGTATAAATATATTTTTTTAATTTTTTTACATTTTTCTTCTTGTTTTTTAAAAAGAGTGCTATCTTTGCGCCCTCTTAAAAAACAGAGTGAATTTTAACATAAGGTTATGAATCAAAAAATCAGGATAAAACTCCGTTCTTACGATCACAATTTGGTAGATAAAAGTACCGAGAAGATTGTAAAGACGGTTAAAAACAGCGGTGCTGTTATTTCCGGTCCGATTCCGCTGCCAACAGAGAAAGAAGTATTTACAGTACTGCGTTCCCCGCATGTAAATAAAAAATCTCGTGAGCAGTTCCAGCTACGGACCCACAAGCGAATCATCGAGATTTTTACACCTACTCAGAAAACAGTAGACGCACTTTCGAAGCTAGAGCTCCCAAGTGGTGTAGACATCCAGGTTAAGCTTACATAAAAGCTGGATTATTTTATTTTTAGATTCTGAAGGTATTTAGGTATTGGATTAAATCCTGTATCTCATTTAAAAATTTAATCATGAACGGATTAATAGGAAAGAAAATTGGTATGACCAGTATTTTCGATGCCAGTGGTAAAAACATTGCCTGTACTGTTATCGAAGTGCAACCTAATGTTGTCACTCAAGTGAAAACTGTTGAAAGTGATGGTTATGATGCACTCCAGTTAGGATATGGTGAGGCGAAAGCTAAAAATACTTCGAAAGCACTTAAAGGTCATTTCGAAAGAGCAAACACGACACCTAAAACAGAAGTGGTGGAATTCAGAAATTATCCCAGTTCAAAACAATTGGGTGATGAAATCGTCTTGTCTGATGTATTTGTAGAAGGTGAGAAAGTGAGTGCAGTGGGTACATCCAAGGGAAAAGGTTTTCAGGGAGTTGTAAAAAGACATCATTTTGCGGGTGTTGGTCAGGCAACCCATGGACAACACAACAGACTTAGAGCACCGGGTTCTATCGGTGCATCTGCATGGCCTTCAAAAGTGGCTAAAGGTTTAAGAATGGGTGGAAGAATGGGAAATGACAGGGTTAAGACCAAAAATTTGAAAATTGTGAAACTTTTAGTGGATATGAATCTGATGCTTATTCAAGGATCGGTGCCAGGACATAAAGGTTCTTTTGTAATCATTGAAAAGTAAGGAACATGAAACTCGATGTATTAAATATAGAAGGTAAAAGTACCGGAAGGAGTATTGAACTACCGGAAGGAGTATTCGGGATTGAACCAAATGGTCACGCGGTGTATCTTGCAGTGAAGCAGTATAATGCTGCACAGCGTCAAGGTACGCACAAGGCTAAAGAAAAATGGGAGATTTCCAGGACTACTAAAAAACTTAAAAGACAAAAGGGTACTGGTACAGCTAGAGCAGGATCTATGAAGAGTCCGGTTTTTAGAGGTGGTGGTAGAACATTTGGTCCGAAACCACGCAATTATTCTTTTAAGTTGAATAAAAAAGTGAAAGAACTAGCCAGATACTCTGCTTACTCTGATAAATTGGCAAATGGTTCACTGATAATTGTAGAAGACTTTACACTGAATGCACCAAATACAAAGGAATACAAAAACATCCTTAAAAATTTGGAAGTTACAGGTAAATCTTTGTTATTAACTGCAGATTTGAATAAGAATGTCTATTTGTCAAGTAGGAATCTACCTAAATCAGAAGTAAGGACTGTAAAAGATGCCAATACTTACGAAATTATAAATGCGGATGTGTTGGTTATTTCAGAAAATTCTGTTAATCAGCTCAAAACGAGTTACGAACAAATATAATATAGCCTGAAGATGTCTAGAAATATTTTAATAAAACCGATCATTTCTGAAAAATCAGAAAAACTAACTGCAAAAGGTAATCAATACACTTTTGTGGTAGATAAGAAGGCAAATAAGCTTGAAATTAAGAAGGCAGTTGAAGCCATGTTTACCACTAATGTTGTGGCTGTCAATACAGTAATAGTTCCGGCCAGATTAAAATCAAGAAATACACGTTCAGGTGTTTTAAGAGGAAGCATAAGTGCTTATAAAAAGGCTTATGTTAAACTCGCAGAAGGTGAAGAGCTTGATATTTATGGTAGCTCAGAAGAATAATAGCTTAAATTTAAAAAGCAAAAAGTAATGGGAATTAAGAAATTTAATCCGATCACTCCGGGACTTAGACAGAAAGTATCTGTTGATTATGCTGAGTTAACTGCATCTAAGCCTGAGAAAAGTCTGACAGTAGGTATACACAAGTCAGGTGGTAGGAACCATGATGGTAAGATGACTATGCGACAAATTGGCGGTGGCGCTAAACAAAAGTATAGAATCATAGACTTTAAAAGGGATAAGGAAGGAATTCCCGGGAAAATTTCGACCATTGAATATGATCCAAACAGGTCAGCTTTTATAGCTTTGGTAGTGTACGCTGATGGTGAGAAGAGATATATCATAGCACCTGATAAAATTAAGGTAGGTGATAAAATTTTATCAGGAAAGGATGCTACTCCTGAAACCGGAAATGCTTTATATTTTTCTTCAATTCCTTTAGGAGCTGATATACATTCTATTGAGATGGCCCCTGGTAAAGGTGCTGCTCTTGCAAGAAGTGCAGGTACTTACGCTACTATGATGGGCAGAGAAGGTAAATATGCTATTGTCAAATTGCCTTCAGGTGAAGTAAGAAGAGTTTTATTGACATGTAAAGCAGTGATGGGTAGGGCGTCAAATCCTGACCATGGTCTTGAAGTACATGGAAAAGCGGGCAAAACCAGATGGTTGGGTAAAAGATCAAGAGTAAGAGGTGTTGCGATGAACCCTGTAGATCACCCGATGGGTGGTGGTGAAGGTAGGGCATCAGGTGGTCACCCTAGATCCAGAACAGGCATTATGGCCAAAGGTCAGAAAACAAGAAGCGTCAATAAAGCTTCTTCCAAGTTAATTATCTCTAAACGTAAGAAGTAATAAAGTAATACAGCAATATGGCTAGATCAATTAAAAAAGGACCTTATATTCATTTTAAGCTTTTAGAGAAAGTACTAAAAGCCAATGAATCGAGTAAAAAAACAGTCATCAAAACATGGTCACGCGCGTCAATGATTATACCGGATATGATCGGTCAGACGATAGCAGTTCATAATGGAAAGACTTTTATCCCAGTTTTTGTAACTGAAAATATGGTGGGTCATAAGTTGGGTGAATTTTCACCTACAAGAACGTTTAGAGGCCACGGAGGTAAAAAATAGTTTAAATAAAAGTAAGCAATCGCATAAAAATATAAACAATGGAGGCACTTGCGAGATTAAGAAATTGTCCTATGTCGGCTCGAAAGATGAGGCTTGTGGTAGACAACATCAGAGGTAAGTCTGTAGATGACGCTTTGAATATTTTGAAATTTACAAATAAAGAAGCAGCGGGATGGTTGGAGAAAGTAGTATTATCTGCTATATCTAATTGGGCGAATAAATCAGAATCGCTAAGTCCTGAAGATTATAAGTTGTTTATCAAAACTGCTTTTGTGGATGGCGGTTCAGTGCTTAAAAGATTCAGACCGGCACCGCACGGTAGAGCCAATAGAATCAGAAAAAGAATGAACCACGTCACTATAGTGGTGGAGAATAAGGTTAAAATTGAAGAATAAATAATTAATATAAAACGTCAATTTCATGGGTCAAAAGACAAATCCAATTGGTAACAGACTAGGCATCATCAGAGGATGGGATTCTAGTTGGTTTGGTGGAAAAGAGTTTGGTCAGAAGGTAGTTGAAGATGAGCAGATCAGGGTTTATCTGAATGCTAGAATTCAAAAAGGTGGAATTTCAAAAATAGTAATTGAAAGAACACTTAAGAGAGTTACAGTAACTATGCACACTTCAAGGCCAGGTATCATCATTGGAAAAGGTGGTCAGGAAGTTGACCGTATTAAAGAGGAATTGAAGAAATTAACAGGTAAGGAAGTTCAGATCAATATCATTGAAATACGTAAACCTGAAATAGATGCTGCCATAGTCGGTGAAACAATTGCAAAGCAGATTGAATCAAGAATCAACTATAAAAGAGCCATAAAGATGGCAATTCAGTCAGCTATGAGAGCTGGAGCAGAAGGAATTAAAGTAAGAGCAAGTGGAAGACTGAATGGTGCGGAAATGGCACGAAGTGAAGAATTTAAAGATGGTAGAACTCCTTTGCATACTTTCAGAGCGGATATAGATTATTCTTTAAAAGAAGCCTTGACGGTGTATGGTAAAATAGGTGTCAAAGTATGGATCTGCAAAGGTGAAGTATTAGAAAAAAGAGATTTATCACCTAATGCAGGAGTAGGAAAGTCAAATAGTGAAGGTGGAAGTGGTGCAGATAATCGTGATAGAAGAGGTGGTGGTTCAGAAAGAGGTGGAGATAGAAGAGGCGGAGAGCGTGGCGGTGAAAGAGGTGGAGATAGAAGAAATACTAGTGGAGGTGGTGACAGAAGAAGCAGTGGTGGTGGAAATAAAAAAAGATAATCAGAATTAATAAATTTATATTACCTTTGCGCCACTTTTGGGAAAAAGGTAATTTATTAAATGACAACAAGATATGTTACAGCCAAAAAGAACGAAGTACAGGAAGCAGCATAAAATGAAAACTAAGGGTATTGCTATTAAAGGTGGTACCATTTCATTCGGTTCGTTTGCACTAAAGTCTTTGGAAATAGGTAGAATTACCAACAGACAATTAGAGTCTGCAAGGATTGCTATGACCAGGTACATGAAAAGGGAAGGAAAAGTCTGGATAAGAATATTTCCTGACAAGCCGATTACCAAAAAGCCACAAGAAGTGCGTATGGGTAAAGGTAAAGGACCTCTTGATCATTGGGTGGCTGTAGTGAAACCGGGTAAGATAATGTTTGAGATTGATGGTGTTCCTTCCGAAATCGCTGTGGAAGCGTTGAGACTTGCGGCGCAAAAATTGCCTGTAATGACCAAGACAGTGGTAAGAACAGATTATAGCGAATAATTAAAGATAGTTGAAATGGCAACAAAAAAATTTTTAGAACTGCAGGAGATGTCGGTTGATGCAATACAGAGTGAGTTGAGTCAGATACAAGTTGATCTGAACAGAATGAAGTTTGATCATGGGTCTAAGGGTTTACAAAATCCTTTGGATTTAAATAGTACTAAGAAAGACATTTCAAGGTTAATGACTGAACTGAGAGCTAGAGAAATCAAAGCAATGACACCGGCTGAATTGGCTGGCCGTTCGAAAATTAGATTAAGAAGAAAGTAATCATTATAAAATTTAAGTCCAATGACTGACAATTTGTTAAACAAAGTAAGAATAGGTGTAGTCTCTAGTGCAAAAATGGACAAGACTATAACAGTTTTAATTGAAAGAAAGCTTAAGCACCCTATTTATGGTAAATTCGTAAAGAAGTCTAAAAAATTCTTTGTTCACGATGAAAAGAATGACTGTAAAGAAGGTGATACAGTAAAAATAACTGAGACCAGGCCATTAAGTAAAAATAAGAGCTGGAGATTAGTAGAGATATTAGAAAAAGCGAAATAATTTATAAAATAGTTAGTCATGATCCAACAAGAGTCTAGATTAAAAGTTGCCGACAACAGTGGTGCCAAAGAAGTGCTTTGTATAAGAGTACTTGGTGGTACAAGAAGGAGGTATGCTTCTGTAGGAGACAAGATTGTAGTGGCAGTGAAATCTGCTACCCCAACAGGAATCAAGAAGGGGACAGTAACAAAAGCTGTGATTGTCAGAACTTCAAAGGAAGTAAGACGTAAAGATGGTTCTTATATTCGTTTTGATGACAACGCAGTGGTGTTATTGAATGCAGCGGATGAGCCTAGAGGTAGTCGTATTTTCGGACCTGTTGCCAGAGAGCTTAGAGATCGTGATTATATGCGTATTGTATCATTGGCACCTGAAGTGCTTTAATTTAAAATTTTTTATTATCATGTCTACTTCAAAACGATTTGCACCTAAACTAAGTATTAAGAAAGGTGATAAAGTTATAGTGATTGCCGGTTCGAATAAGGGCGAAACTGGAGAGGTAAAACAAGTTTTTCCAAAAGAAAACAGAGCAATTGTAGAAGGATTAAATCTGGTAAAGAAGCACACAAAAGCTACTCAGGATAATCCGGGTGGTATAAATGATATTGAAGCGCCTTTGCATATTTCAAATCTTATGATAGTGGATCCAAAGACAGGTAAGCCTACACGTGTGGGTAGAAAGCTTGTTGAAGGTAAATTAGTAAGATATTCTAAAAAATCAGGAGAAATTATCAAGTAATGAGTTATATACCTAGACTTAAGACCAAATATCGCGAAGAGATAGTCGCCAAGCTCAATGAGCAGTTTGGTTATAAAACAGTAATGCAAGTACCAAGATTGGTGAAAATCTGTGTTAACCAAGGAGTGGGTTCTGCTACGCAAGACAAAAAGCAGGTGGATAATGCTGTAAATGAGATATCGACTATAACTGGTCAAAAAGCAGTGTCTACCATAGCATCAAAGTCAATATCAAATTTTAAACTCAGAGAATTTATGCCTATTGGTGCAAGGGTTACCCTTAGAGACCGTCAAATGTATGAATTCCTGGATAGACTGGTTACCGTCGCTTTACCTAGAGTTAGGGACTTTAAAGGTATAAATGATAAAAGTTTTGATGGAAGGGGTAACTATTCTTTAGGGATAAAGGAGCAGATTATATTTCCTGAAATAGATATAGATAAGGTAAGTAAAATATCTGGAATGGATATTACTTTCGTTACTACTGCAAAAACAGATGCTGAAGCCATTGCATTACTGAAGGAGCTTGGCTTACCATTTAAAAATCAAAAGAATTAATTCCAATGGCAAGAAAATCAGTTATTGCAAGAGAAGCAAAGAGAGAAAGATTGGTAGCTAAGTATGCTGATCTGAGAAAAAAGCTTAAAGAAGCCGGTGATTATGAAGCACTTGACAAGTTGCCAAAGAATTCATCCAGAGTAAGACTTCATAACAGGTGTAAACTTACGGGGAGACCTAAAGGTTATATGAGAAGATTTGGAATAAACAGAGTGACCTTCAGGAAAATGGCTAACGAAGGGCTGATCCCTGGGATAACTAAAGCCAGTTGGTAATAATTTTTAATTGAATATTAGTTGTAAAATGATAGTAACAGATCCGATTGCAGATTACTTGACCAGAATTCGAAATGCGCAGATGGCAGGTCATAAAGTGGTGGAAATACCTTCTTCAAACATGAAGAAATCCATCACAGAAATACTTTATGAGTATGGTTATATACTCAAGTACAAATTTGATGATGAGGCTGGAAAGCAAGGTATGATCAGTATTGCATTGAAGTATGATCCGGTATCAAAGAAACCTGTCATCAGAGAATTAGGAAGAATTTCTACTTCCGGACTAAGACAGTACTCTGGTGCACAGGAATTGCCAAAAATTATCAATGGTCTCGGTATTGCAATTGTCTCTACTTCGAGAGGTTTGATGACAGATAAGAAGGCAAGAAGGGAGAACATTGGTGGAGAATTGATCTGTTATATTTATTAAAATTATAAACATTTAAGTCATGTCAAGAATAGGTAAATCTTTAATAAATATACCTGCAGGTGTTTCAATAGATGTTTCTAAAGGTAATCTTGTAACAGTTAAGGGTTCAAAAGGTACCCTATTTGAGCAAATCAATCCTGAACTCAGTATAAAAATCGAAGATGGGATTTTAACTGTTGAGCGTCCTACTGAACAAAAGAGACATAGAGAAGCGCATGGTCTTTCAAGATCGCTGATAAATAATATGGTTACTGGTGTTTCTACCGGCTTTAAAAAGCAAATGGAGTTGATTGGAGTTGGTTATAGAGTAAGCAGCACGGGAAATCTTCTTGAGTTGTTGGTAGGATACTCTCACCCTATTTATTTTATGATTCCGGATGAAGTTCAACTAATAACAAAAATGGATAAAGGTGAAAGTCCAACCATAATCATGGAATGTGCTGATAAGCAATTGCTTGGTCAGGTGTGTGCAAAAATAAGAACGTATAGAAAACCTGAGCCATATAAAGGAAAAGGTATTAAGTTTGCGGGTGAAATAATAAGAAGGAAGGCAGGAAAGACTTCAGGTAAAAAATAATTAAAGATAAAATCCAAAGCTGTTTAAGATGGATAGTAAGTTATATAACAGGACAAGAGTTAAATACAGAATTCGAAAGAAAGTCAGTGGTACAAACCAGAAGCCAAGATTGTCTGTATTTAGAAGTAATAAAGAGATCTATTGTCAACTCATAGATGATGTTAATGGTGTTACATTGGCGAGTTCATCATCTATGGGCTTGAAGGTTGATGGAAATAAGGTAACCGTGGCTGCTGAAGTCGGAAAGTTATTGGCGTCTAAAGCCAAATCAGTGGGAGTCAGCACTGTAGTTTTTGATAGAGGTGGTTACTTGTATCACGGAAGAGTAAAGTCTTTGGCTGATGGAGCCAGAGAAGGTGGATTAATATTCTAAAAATAAATTTATATGTCAATACCAGTTAAAGTTAATCAGGGCGAATCAGAAATAAAGGAAAAATTAGTAAATCTTTCCAGAGTTGCCAAAGTGACAAAAGGGGGTCGTACTTTTAGTTTTTCTGCCTTAGTTGTTGTAGGGGATGGAAATGGTTCTGTTGGTCATGGATTAGGTAAGGCATTGGACGTTTCTGAATCAATTCAAAAGGCTGTTCAGGATGCTAAAAAAAATATGGTACGCGTATCCCTGCATAAAGGAACAGTGCCACATGAGCAGAAAGGAAAATATGGAGCCGGTAAGGTATTGATAAAGCCCGCTGCAGACGGAACAGGAGTTATTGCTGGTGGTGCGATGAGAGCAGTACTTGAAATGGCCGGAGTACATAATGTATTGGCAAAGTCTCAGGGTTCATCTAATCCCCACAATGTAGTGAAAGCCACTATTGATGCACTTTCAAAGATGCGAAGTGCTAAAGAAATTGCTAAGAACAGAGGTGTTGATTTAAGTAAAGTTTACGAAGGTTAAAATAAAATTACCATAAAATGGGAAATATAAAAATAACGCAGATAAAGAGTTCAATTGACAGAAGTAAACGTCAAAAGGCTACGATAGATGCTTTAGGTATTAAGAAACTTCATAATCCTGTGATCAAAGTGGCTACGCCTCAGATTATGGGTATGGTAGCAAAGGTAAAGCATCTTATTATAGTTGAAGAATGTTAATGGGTTTTTCCCAATAAATTAAGTAATACTGTAAATTATCAAAAATGAAATTGCATAATTTAACTCCTGCAGCAGGATCAGTTAAGAAAGAAAAAGGCAGATTAGGTCGTGGTGAAGGATCCGGGTCTGGTGGTACAGCATCCAAAGGTCACAAAGGTGCCAAATCCAGAAGCGGTTACAGCAGTAAAAGAGCTTTTGAAGGTGGACAGATGCCTATTCAAATGAGATTGCCTAAAAGGGGATTCAAAAATATCAATAATGTCACTTATGTAGCGATGAATGTTTCGCGCTTACAGGAGATTTTCGAAAATTATGGTATTACTGAGATAAATAAAGTAGCACTCTATAACGAAGGAATTATTAATAAGGGGCATAAGGTCAAGGTTTTGGGTAACGGAGAATTAACTGTTAAGCTTAATGTAAATGTTGATGCATATTCAGCTACAGCAAAGAGTAAAATAGAAGCTGCGGGCGGTACTATAAATGCTTAATTAGTAAATACATGAATAAGTTTTTAGAAACATTAAGGAATATCTGGAGTATAAAAGAGCTGAAGGATAAGATATTATTTACTTTAGTAATTTTAGCAGTGTTCAGATTAGGGTCGTACATAGTTTTGCCTGGTGTAAATGCTATTGCACTTGAAGCAGCGTCTTCGGGAAGGAAGGCCAATGACCTTTTACAGTTGATTAATACCTTCACAGGAGGTGCTTTTAATCAGGGATCAATATTTGCTTTAGGTATTATGCCTTATATCACAGCTTCCATTATAGTACAATTGCTGGGTTTTGCAGTTCCTTATTTTCAGCGTCTTCAACAAAAGGAAGGGGAGTCTGGGAGAAAGAGAATTAATCAAATCACTAGATTTTTGACATTATTGATTACTCTAGTTCAGGGTAGTGGTTATTTATTAATGTTAAAAACTACACCTGGAGCGGTAGATACTAGTATAAATCCTGGTATTTTCTGGTTTAGTAATATGATTATAATAGCCACAGGAACCATTTTTGCGATGTGGCTTGGTGAGAAGATAACAGACAGAGGGATTGGAAATGGTATATCGTTATTGATTATGGTTGGTATTATTGCCAGATTACCTCAAGCAATAGTTGCTGAGATTCTGGGGCAAATATCAAACAACAGGTGGATACCGCTTATACTTGAGTTTATTGTGTGGTTCTTTGTGATCATCGCTACGATTCTTGTAGTTCAGGGAGTTAGGAAAATACCTATCCAAGCTGCAAAAAGGATGGTGGGAAGAGCAGCAGGTGATGTTGCAGGTGGCTCTGCAAATGATTTTATAAATTTAAAATTAAGCGCAGCTGGAGTTATGCCGATTATATTTGCACAGGCAATTATGTTTTTACCACTTACTGCAGCTCAATGGGCTACCAGCAGTGCGGGTACTCAAAGTGACTTATTGTTGGCATTAAATGATCCAATGTCTCTTGCCTACAATGCTGTATTTTTTATACTGATTGTAATTTTCACCTATGTATATACGGCTTTGATTGTAAACCCCCAGCAATACGCTGAATATTTGAAAAGAATGAATTCATTTATTCCTGGTATCAAACCGGGTCAGGACACGCAGGACTACATAGATGCATTGACTACCAGAATAACTTTACCTGGAGCGATATTCATTGGTATGATAGCCATTCTGCCAGCAATTGCAGCTTTTGGTGGAGTAAATACAGCATTTGCTTATTTCTTTGGTGGTACATCATTGCTTATCCTAGTTGGAGTTGTTTTGGATACACTTCAGCAAATTGAAAGTTATTTATTGATGAGAAAATATGACGGCTTAGTTAAATCCGGTAGAATACAGGGTAGAGGAAACCAAGGGATTACTATAGGAGCAGGAATGTAATTTAGTCCATGATATATTATAAGACTAATGAGGAGATAGAGTTAATGCGTGAAAGTAATTTGCTTGTTAGCAGGACGTTAGCTTATGTAGCCGAAAACCTTAAAGTAGGAAAGTCGGGAAAAAGTATTGATAAGGCAGCTGAGGAATTTATAAGAGATCATGGAGGTGTACCTGGATTTAAAGGGTACAGAGGATTTCCTGCAAGTTTATGCATGTCATTGAATGATGCTGTTGTTCATGGTATTCCATCTGATAAAGTTTTTAATGATACAGACGTAGTTTCAGTAGACTGCGGAGTCATATTAAATGGTTTTTATGGAGACGCAGCATTCTCTTTTGCATTTAAAAATGTGGGTGTTGGGGTTGAAAAGCTTTTAAGGGTCACAAGAGAGTCACTTTATAAAGGAATAGAGGCAGTAGTAGTAGGAAATCGTATTGGTGATATAAGTTATGCCATTCAGAATTATTGTGAAAAAGTTCACGGATATGGTATAGTAAGAGAATTAGTAGGTCATGGTGTAGGTAGAAGTTTACATGAAGATCCTGAAGTTCCGAATTTCGGTTTGAAAGGGAAAGGTTCTCTACTAAAAGAGGGAATTGTCATCGCCATAGAACCAATGGTAAACATGGGGGGAAAGGCTGTAAAACAACTAAATGACGGTTGGACCATTCTAACGAGAGATGGGAAACCATCAGCTCACTTTGAGCATAGTGTTGCAGTAAGAAAAGATGGCGCAGATATATTGTCAAATCATTCTTTCATTGATGATTCAGTGAAAAAAAATGAAGAAATCATAGATATTTCGATAAATTGTTAGATATTTGCGCTCCAATTCAAAAAATGGCAAAACAAGACCTTATAAAATTAGATGGAATCATAGAAGAAGCGCTCTCAAATGCAATGTTTCGGGTAAGATTGGAGAGTGGTCATCTTATTACAGCTACGATTTCAGGTAAAATGCGGATGCATTATATCAGAATACTACCGGGAGATAAGGTAGCAGTAGAGATGTCACCTTATGATTTATCAAGAGGAAGAATTAATTACCGTTATAAATAAAAGATTAAAGTCTTTATACAATGAAAGTACAGGCATCTATAAAAAAGCGATCAGTTGATTGCAAGATTGTAAGGAGGAAAGGGAAGCTTTATATTATCAATAAAAAGAATCCTAAGTTTAAACAAAGACAAGGATAATAATTTAAAATTATGGCACGTATTGCTGGTGTAGATTTACCAAGAAATAAAAGGGGAGTCATTGGTTTGACTTATATCTATGGGATAGGACCGACACTTGCTAAGAATATTTTAGCAGCTGCGAGTGTTTCCGAAGATACCAAGATTCAGGATTGGTCTGATGATAACATTAAATTCATTTCAAAATATATTCAAGATGAGTATAGAGTAGAAGGTGAATTGAGAAGTGAGGTTCAGTTGAGCATAAAACGTTTGATGGATATTGCTTGTTACAGAGGACTACGACATAGAAAAGGTCTTCCTGTGCGTGGTCAAAGTACAAAAACAAACGCCAGAACGCGTAAGGGCAAGAAAAAGACTGTAGCTAATAAAAAGAAAGCTACTAAATAATACTTAATAATAAATATTATGGCCAAAGGTAAAAAAGTCAGTAAAAAGCGAGTTGTTAAAGTTGAATCAGAAGGTTTAGCTTTTATACACGCTTCGTTCAATAATATTATCATATCATTGTGTAATAGATCAGGGCAAGTTATTTCTTGGGGATCAGCTGGGAAGTCAGGTTTCAGAGGAAGTAAGAAGAATACTCCATATGCTGCACAAATGGCGGCCAACAGTGCTTCATCAACGGCTTATGAAGCTGGATTAAGAAATGTAGAAGTATTCGTTAAGGGTCCTGGGGCTGGAAGAGAGTCTGCTATCAGAGCGATAGATTCATCTGGTATAAAGGTTGTAAAAATAAAAGATATGACCCCTGTGCCGCACAATGGTTGCAGACCACCTAAGAAAAGAAGAGTTTAATAAGATTTTAAAATCCATTTATAATGGCAAGATATACGGGTCCTACTACCAAAAAGGCAAGAGCATTTGGTGAACCAATTTTTGGGTACGATAAAGCTTACGAAAAAAGAAAATATCCTCCTGGTCAGCATGGAGCGATGAAGAAGCGTAAACAACGTACCGATTATGCTATAGAATTAATCGAAAAGCAGAAAGCTAAATACACTTATGGTGTTTTGGAAAGACAGTTTCGCAATTTGTTTGAAAAGGCAGCTGCTAAATCAGGCGTGACAGGAGAAATCTTGCTTCAACTTTTAGAGTCCAGATTAGATAATGTGGTCTATAGAATGGGGATAGCTAAAACAAGAAGGTCTGCACGTCAGTTGGTTACCCACAGACATATACTTGTTGATGGCATTTTGTGTAACATTCCTTCCATGTTATTAAAGCCTGGTGCTGTTGTTTCTGTCCGGGGAAAATCAAGAAATATTGACATTATTAAGACCAACGTTTCTGCAAAGAGAGATGGTGCTAAAGTGTACGGATGGATTGAATGGAATGGAGATAAGATGGAAGGAAGGTATTTGGCTCATCCGGAGAGAGAGAAGATACCTGAAAACATAAACGAGCAATTAATCGTTGAATTGTATTCTAAATAATATATATGGCTATCCTCAATGGATAGCCTATTCCTTTTTATTATATTAAGTAAAATTATCATAATGAGTATTCTAAATTTTCAAAAGCCAGACAAAATCTTACTTCAAAAAGCAGATGATTTTGAAGGCATTTTTGAATTTAAGCCGTTAGAACCTGGTTTTGGTCAGACTATAGGAAATTCATTAAGAAGAATTCTTCTTTCTTCATTGGAAGGTTATGCTATCTCTGCCATTAGAATTGCAGGTGTTGACCATGAATTTTCTACCATAAAAGGTGTTGTAGAAGATGTAGTAGATATCATATTAAACCTTAAGCAAATCAGAATAAAGCCAATGGTATTATCCGAAGGCTCTGAGGAAGAAAAGTTGTACGTTACCATTTCAGGAAAGGATAAGTTTTTGGCTGGCGACATTGAAGCAAATACAAATGTGTTTAAAATAATGAACCCTGATTTGTATATCTGTACACTTGAACCAAATGTAACTTTGGAAATTGAGTTTACGGTTACTAAGGGTAGAGGTTATGTTCCGGCAGATGATAATTTGCCAAAAGACGCAGCAATAGGTGTGATTCCTGTAGATGCTATTTATACACCTATCAAGAAAGTAGCCTATAAAGTAGAGAATACCAGGGTAGGTCAACGTACTGATTACGAAAAACTTACCGTTGATATTAAGACGGATGGTACTATACATCCTGAAGAAGCGATTAAGGAAGCCTCAAGAATTATGATCCAACATTTGATGTTGATCACAGATGAAAATATCACCTTCAATGATTCTTCTTCACGTCAGGATGATGTAGTGGATGAGCACATTCTTCATATGAGAAAGCTTTTAAAAACATCATTGGAAGATTTGGATTTATCAGTCAGAGCTTACAACTGTCTCAAAGCCGCAAAAATTAATACATTGGGCGAGATGGTTAGATTTGATATGCATGAGTTACTTAAGTTTCGTAACTTCGGCAAGAAGTCTTTGGTAGAAATAGAAGAACTTTTACAACAGAAGGGACTTACTTTTGGTATGGACCTTTCTAAATATAAACTAGACGAGGAGTAATCGTTTCGGCCCGCTTGCGGATTAATTATTATAAATTGGTATTAAACGTTGCTTCACAGAGTTCAAGGCCGAATAGTAACTCAAGTAATAGTGGTACAAAAAATTAACGTCTATGAGACACGGTAAAAAATTTAACCATTTAGGCAGAAAAAAAGGACATAGAGATGCGTTGTTAATGAACATGACAAATTCATTGATTCTTCACAAAAGAATAAACACAACGCTTGCAAAAGCAAAAGCATTAAGAGTTTATGCTGAACCAATTTTGACCAGGGCAAAAGATAATACAACTCACTCCCGCAGGATGGTTTTTGCTGACCTTCAAAGTAAGGAGGTTATAAATGAATTATTTGATAATGTGGCACCAAAGATAGCGGACAGACCAGGTGGATATTGCAGAATTATTAAAACCGGCTTTCGTAAAGGAGATGGGGCTGAAATAGCAATGATTGAATTGGTAGATTTTAATGAAGTGCTGAAAGCAAAGGTAGGTACTGCAAAGGCTGGAACAAGAAGAGGAAGACGTAAATCAGGTGGTGACAATACAGCAGCGGCTGTGGCTACTGCTGCTGCAGTTGTAGCAGTTCCCACTGTAGTTGATGAGATTGCTGCAAGCGAAGAAGAGTAACAAACAAATAAAAGAAAATATAAAAGGGAGCAAGTTTAAAATTTGTTCCCTTTTTTTTATTTTAAAAGACTATAGATTACGGGCTATATTTCAATCTAAAGTTATACCATTCAACTTAGATTAAACAATGAATTAGGCTATTTCCTTGTTATAAAAATTTAATATTTACGATAGTAAAAATTGTTTTATATTTGTTTATATATCAATACTATGGGAAGATGTTTTACACTTTTATTTTTATTATTCTTTAAGCTATATTCTTCTGCGCAGGAGTCTGAGAGAATATATTAAAACCTTACCGAAAAAGATGGGTTGCCTTCCAATCGAGTGTTATGTATGGCACAAGAGCATTGGATTCTTATGGTTTGGAACTACATTAGGCCTTTTGAGATATGATGGGGTGCAAATGGAAGTTTTTAATAAGCTTTCTTTAGTGGATAATCTGATACTTACAGATGCAATCATTCAGGTAGAAGTGGACGATATGGGTCGTATTATTGCTCATAATGATCATGGTTATATTCTGATATATGATTATTCGAAATCTGGGAAGAATCCAATTGAATATATTGAGATTAAAGATAGTGAAAATAAACGAGTTAATATTGATTTGTTACAGTAACAGTGGGATGTTACTTCTAATTGCTCTTAATGGTGATATTTATTTATTGAATATCCGAACAAAAAATTATACTAAAATATTAACTCAACACAGTTTGTTTCAGAATCATCATAAAGGTTTAAAAATAGGCAATATTTGGTGGATTGGAACTGAAAATGGTCTCTTTAAGGTTGATTTAGATCTAAAAACCTTAAATTCAGAACACCAGACTCCCACGCAAATTATGATGCGGTAGATTTGAAACCATGATTAATTCTGTAGCTGGAAAAACAGCTTTAGACTCATTGAGTATGATTATCAACTTCTGTAATGCATTATTGTATCTTTGATTGGTCAGGCTGTGTAATGTTATGGTAAGTGTTTTGTTGATTTGGTCAGGCAAAATATCTGCTGGGGTTTGTATGATTTGTTTGACTAACATTCTCTTTTCATCTTTTTTTGATTGTAAAGACTCATTTAAAATATTGGCAACGGAAGTTTCTGCCCTGAGCATATCATTTTTATGATGTTGCTCAACAATTTTGATTCCGTTTTAAGTTTGTTAAACTGTTTTTCTGGCGGCATTTCTTTGAGTGCTGCAATTTATGTAAATGTAGATTCGATCTTTACCAACCAAAGCACCGGAATCCTTAAATTTCGTTTTCAACAGCCTATTTATGCTGCTTTTCGATGTGGAGGAAGTGCTACCAACTTTGGTCAGCTCCTTGCAAAGCCATTTCCTTTTCAAACGTGTACACAGCACAAACGCTGCACAATAAGTCCGGTAATCTGTTTCACGTATTTGCCGGATATACAAATTATATTGATGGCACTGTAATACAAGCGACGAATGCCTTGCTCAAAGTCGACGGAACATTACACAATTTTGGAACTGTGATTGGTTCCATTGATTAGTCTAAATTTAGATATGATAAAATTAAGTTTACCAATTTTAATAATTCCTGATTTTCATTGATTCCATTTTTGGCTTAAAACAATGTCACAATAAGCAATGATATTTAATGTATTATTTAGAAAAAATAGCATTTACAGTAGTCACACATCGTCTTTAATAATTTATTTTATCAATGTAAGGTACAAGTACAAGCACTAAAAATTGGACTGGAACAATCTAAAGCAAAATCTAGTGAAAAAATTTAAAACATTTAAAAGCCTTGTGATATGATTGATGCTTGCAGTTTATCATGAATTTGACTATGTGCAATCTTCACTAAGACTCACTTTTTTGTTTATTTAAAATTTTATTATACACTTTTTGGTTTATCCACCATTTTACGGTACTATAACCTATTATTCCGGCCAAAATCATGGTAGCTATTTGCTCAAAGGTTTATCTGGTTAAAAATACGTTCTGTACAGATTCATCTTTTAGTTCAAACATATTGACCAGGATAAATATGGCAAATCCAAATACAGAACCTTGTGTTAAACCATAAAATATCCTTCCTTTTGCTATTATTATATCCCATTGATCTTTAAATTTTTTATCCTGATCACTCATTATGTTATGTTTTAATGCTGCAAATTTAATAAGTGTGACAGAAATATGTAAATTGAATGTAATTTGTTTGCATTAAACCATATATTTGCACCCATATTTCCTGATAATTTTATCTCAAATGGATTTTTCGAAAAAGAATAAGGCTGTTGTACTTTTTGAAGATGGCAGTTTTTTTGAAGGCAGCGCTGCAGGAATAGTGGGCACATCTAGTGGTGAAGTGTGTTTTAACACTGGTATGACTGGGTATCAGGAAATATTTACAGATCCTTCTTATTACGGTCAGGTACTTGTTACTACCAATGCGCATATCGGTAATTATGGTACAAAAAATGTGGATACTGAGTCGGAGCGTGTTCAGATATCCGGTTTGATTTGTAAAAATTTTACGAATGATTACAGCAGACCTTTGGCAGATCTGGATATCCAAAAGTATTTTGAAGAAAATCATGTTGTTTGCATCTATGATGTGGACACCAGAGCGATTGTGAGAAATATTAGGGATAAAGGTGCGATGAATTGTATCATTTCATCAGAAATATTTGATAAAAATGAACTTGCAGCAAGGCTTAAACTGGTGCCATCCATGGATGGACTTGAACTTGCCAGTGTGGTCTCTTCAAAAGATATGTATGATATAGGGAGTCCTGATGCTGAGTTAAAAGTAGCTGTGATGGACTTTGGCACCAAACGAAATATTTTGAATAGCTTGTCGGAAAGAGGATGTTTTTTGCGGGTTTTTCCGGCGAAAACAAAACTTTCTGATATTATTTCATTTAATGCGGATGGGTTTTTTCTATCCAATGGACCCGGTGATCCTGCGTCTATGGACTATGCTATAGAAACGGTTAAATCGCTTCTTCTGACTAAAAAGCCTATGTTTGGCATATGTCTTGGTCATCAGATTCTGGCTTTGGCCAATGGAATTTCGACCTTTAAAATGCACCATGGGCACAGAGGAGCAAATCATCCGGTGATCAATCTTGATACTGGTAAATGTGAGATAACCAGCCAGAATCACGGTTTTACAATAAGTGAACCGGATGTGTTAAAATGTGCTGATACTATAGAGATCACGCATAGAAATCTGAATGATGAAACTGTAGAGGGTATCAGAATGAGAAATCAACCAGCCTTTTCAGTCCAGTATCACCCTGAAGCCAGTCCTGGACCACATGACTCCAAGTATCTTTTTGATGATTTTGTAAACCTATTAAAAAAAGCAAAATTTAACTAATATGAGTGTAATTGTTGATATCAGAGCCAGAGAGATTCTGGATTCAAGAGGAAATCCAACAGTGGAGGTAGAAGTTCTGACAGAAAATGGTATTTTGGGAAGGGCAGCAGTACCTTCGGGTGCTTCTACAGGGAAATATGAAGCTGTAGAGTTGAGAGACAATGATAAAAGCAGGTATTTGGGCAGAGGCGTACTGAATGCATGCAATAATATAGATGATAAAATTAGGGAAGCATTAATAGGAGAGGACGTCTATGAACAAAGATATATAGATGACATCATGATTGAGCTAGATGGTACAGAAAATAAGTCCAATTTGGGTGCAAATGCCATATTGGGAGTGTCTCTGGCTGTGGCTAAAGCAGCTGCAGAAGAGTCTGGGCAATCATTGTACAGATATGTAGGTGGCGTAAATGCACATATCATGCCAGTACCTATGATGAATATTCTGAATGGAGGATCCCATGCTGACAATAGCATAGATTTTCAGGAATTTATGATTATGCCACTTGGTGCAGATCTTTTTTCAGAAGGGTTAAGGATGGGAGTAGAAGTTTTTCATCACCTCAAGACAGTTTTAAAATCCAAAGGATATTCGACTAATGTAGGAGATGAAGGCGGCTTTGCACCAAATATTAAGTCCAATGAAGAAGCCATAGAAATAGTACTAAAAGCCATAGAATCAGCTGGATACAGACCGGGCATCGATATTATGATTGCCATGGATGCTGCTGCTTCAGAATTTTATAATGAAGAAGAAAAAGTGTATCATTTTCATAAATCAGGAGGTAAAAAACTTACTAGTGATGAAATGGTTGACTATTGGACTGGCTGGGTAAATAATTATCCTATCTTTTCAATTGAGGACGGCCTGCATGAGGATGACTGGGCAAGCTGGACAAAATTAAACAAAGCTTTAGGTAGTCGGGTTCAGTTGGTTGGCGATGATTTGTTTGTTACCAATACAAAAAGGTTGCAAAGAGGAATAGAGGAGGAAGCAGCCAACTCAATTTTGATAAAAGTAAATCAAATCGGATCTTTAACTGAAACCATTGATGCTGTAAATCTTGCCACGAGAAATGGTTTTACTTCTGTGATGAGCCATAGATCCGGTGAAACGGAAGACACTACTATCTCAGACCTTGCAGTAGCTTTAAATACAGGACAGATCAAGACTGGTTCAGCATCTCGAAGTGACAGGATAGCTAAATACAATCAATTGCTTAGGATTGAAGAGGAATTGGGTGATTCAGCGTTTTATCCGGGCAGATCACTGATTTCGTAAATATAGTATTACTAGGGCTCAATAATTAATGGTATAATTTTTTAAATCATCGTATCATGGCAAAAGATAAGAAATTACTGGATGAGATTGCAACATTTATCGGCATAGCTCCATCGTGGATAAATAAGTTTACTATTGTTACGGTGTGTTTTATCGTTTGGGTTGCATTTTTTGATAAACATAATATATTTGCTTATCAGAAACTTAATGGTACCATCACTAGAATGGAGATGGAAAAAGAGCAACTAAATGAAGAGATTGTGCAGGCACTCAAAGATAAAGAAGACCTCAACAATAATCAAGAGAAGTTTGCAAGGGAGAAACATCTGATGCATCTACCGGGGGAAGAGATCATTTTAATAGAAAAAGAAAAGAAATAAGAAAGCATTATGAGTGTATTGGTCAATAAAGATTCAAAAATTATTGTTCAGGGTTTTACCGGCAAGGAAGGTACTTTCCATGCAGAGCAGATGATAGATTATGGCACAAATGTAATTGGTGGAGTTACTCCAGGCAAAGGTGGAAGTGTACATTTGGGAAAACCTGTGTATAATACAGTAAAAGAAGCTGTAGACGAAGTGGGCGCCGATACCACGATTATTTTTGTCCCACCGGGATTTGCCGCAGATGCTATTATGGAAGCGGCAGAAGCAGGCATAAAGGTGATTATTTGTATCACTGAAGGTATACCTGTACAGGATATGGTCATAGCTAAAGCATATATAGAAAAATATAATTGTACTCTTGTAGGCCCCAACTGTCCGGGAGTCATCACACCGGATGAGGCAAAAGTGGGCATCATGCCGGGTTTTGTCTTTAAGAAGGGAAGAATAGGCGTAGTATCAAAGTCGGGAACACTGACCTATGAAGCTGCAGATCAGATCGTAAAAGCGGGGATGGGCATTTCTACTGCTATAGGAATAGGTGGTGATCCGATCATAGGGACACCTACAAAAGATGCTGTAAAATTACTAATGGAAGATCCAGAAACAGATGGCATTGTAATGATAGGTGAGATAGGTGGGAATTATGAGGCGGACGCAGCGCGATACATCAAAAGCATTGGAAATATAAAACCAGTGGTAGGTTTTATTGCTGGTCAAACTGCACCAAAAGGGCGTACCATGGGACACGCGGGAGCCATTGTCGGTGGGCATGATGATACTGCAGAAGCAAAAATGAAAATCATGGCGGAGTGTGGTATTTATGTGGTCAATTCACCTGCAGATATTGGTATCACTATGGCAAAAGTACTAAAAGGATAATTTCCCATTAATAAAGTAATGGTTTCAAAAGATAGGATATCAACATTTAAAGTTGGTATCCTATCTTACTTTTTTAATACCTTGTAGTCCGAAAGATCTATGAAGTATTCCGTAGGTGATGATGAAAGAAAAGTGAATGAAGATATTCCATCAAGCACATACGAACGCTCTAAAATAATATTTTTTGCAGGTAAAATCTTAGTGAAATCAAAATTTACTGGAAGTTTGGTCTCGCTTTCCAGTTTGTTAAATAAAAATAGGGGTAAAAAACTGTATTTTGATGCTGTTATGTAGAATGTACTACTATCTGATAGCATATCATTAATACTATATTCAGTTCCTTTAAATACAGGCCATCCATATTTATTTTCGCCAAATTGTTTGGTATTCCCTGTCGGTTTACAATATTTTTTGAAATCATTTTCAACTTTTTTTGATTGGATATTTTTACTTCTCCCAAAAAAAGACTTCATGGTTTCCCGAAGCTTTTTACCGTGTTCATCTGTATAGCCAAAGATGTAGTTTCCTTGCTGATCTGCAATAACAAAGTCAACCATTTCACCAGTATTTCCATAGGATTCTCTGGTAAATAAAAAGGTGCCGGTAATTTCATCCAAATAAATACTCATTTCTCCAAAACGGTTGGAAGGGTCTTCTTCAAAAGCATTGAGATAAGAATAAGTGAGTTGAGTGGAAAAATAGTATTTCCCAGCCTTTGGATTCCAGTTTTTATTGCGGTATTGATCTTCTGCCTGACCAAATAGGTTTCCGACGAAAAGAAACATAAGTAGCATGGGAAGGACGAATATTCTCATGGGCAATAAACATTTAATGTTAACGAATGTCTTTTAACAAAAATTCCAAACCATTGGTCTTGATAACAAAAGCTGTGGATAAAATCATACCAAGTCTGTCTTCAGAAAAGCCCTGAATGGATAGCCATTCAAGGTAATAAGTAGGTATATTTTTGATTACTGTTCCTTTATATTTGCCGTAGGGCATGGGCATTCTGACAATATCGGTAAGTATGCTTGGATCAGGCTTATTATTCAAAATAAAAATAAATATTTAGATTAATTCTTCAGCTTCTACATTTTCCAGATCCATGACTTCTTCTTCTTGCTGTATCTGATCTAGTTCAACTTTCAGATTATCAATGATAAAAACCTGACGTTCAGGTGTATTTTTACCCATGTAGTAAGACAATAAATCTTCAATTTTGGTACCTTCACCTAGGATTACAGGCTCCAATTTTATATTTTCACTTATAAAATCTTCAAACTCATTGGGTGAAATTTCTCCCAATCCTTTGAATCGAGTAATCTCAGCCTTTCCTCTCAGCTTTAGTATGGCTTCTTTTTTTTCCTGCTCGTTGTAGCAATAGTATGTTTTTGATTTATCTCGTACCCTGAATAAAGGTGTATCAAGAATGTATAAGTGGCCCATTTTTACCAAATCAGGGAAAAACTGAAGGAAAAATGTCAGCAATAACAATCTGATATGCATACCATCAACATCGGCATCCGTCGCAATGACAACACGATTATAACGGAGATTTTCGATACCGTCTTCGATATCAAGTGCATGTTGGAGTAGATTGAGTTCTTCGTTTTGATACACCACTTTTTTGGTCATACCATAACAATTGAGCGGCTTACCACGGAGACTGAATACCGCCTGTGACTGTACATTTCTGGCTTTAGTGATAGATCCACTTGCCGAATCTCCCTCGGTGATGAATATGGTACTCGCAAGTTTTTGTTCATCATCTGCCTTTTTGCCGTCCGTAAGATGGATACGACAATCACGCAATTTTTTGTTGTGAATATTTGCTTTTTTAGCTCGTTGGTTGGCTATTTTTTTAATGTCTGCTATTTCCTTTCGTTCTCTCTCTGACTGGAGAATTTTGCGTAGGATAGCATCAGCGACTTCCTTGTTTTTGTGTAGGAAGTTGTCCAGATTTGTTTTCATAAAATCCACGACAAATGCTCTGATAGACATACCTTCAGGAGCCATATTTTGCGAGCCAAGTCTGGTTTTAGTCTGGGATTCGAACACTGGTTCTTCTATCTTTATACTTATGGCCCCTACTATAGACGTCTGAACATCGCGGGTGTCAAACGGTTTATTGTAAAATTCTCTGACGGTCTTAACTATCGCTTCTCTGAATACCGCAAGATGTGTTCCTCCTTGTGTGGTGTTTTGACCATTGACAAAGGAATAATACTCTTCACCATAAGAAGTATTGTGAGAGATGGCTATTTCGATGTCTTCGGCTTTCAGATGTATAATGGGATACAAAAGGTTTTCCACATCTGTTTTCCTTTCTAGTAGATCTCTAAGCCCATTTTTGGAAACGAGAGTTTTACCGTTGTAATTCATCTTTAGACCAGCATTCAGATAGGCATAATTCCAAAGTTGATTTTCTATGAATTCAGATCTGTATCTGTAATGCTTGAAGATGGTTTCATCAGCAACAAATTCGATCAGTGTACCATTTGTTTCTATTGTTTTGGTCACTTTTGGATCTGACTTTATAATTCCTGCTGAAAACTCAGCCGACTTTGTTTCCCCATCTCTAAATGATTGCACCCTGAAATAGCTGGATAATGCATTGACCGCTTTGGTACCTACACCATTCAGACCTACGGACTTTTTGAAGGCTTTGGAGTCATATTTACCGCCGGTATTAATTTTAGAAACACAGTCTACTACCTTCCCAAGTGGAATACCTCGACCGTAGTCTCTTATGAAAACTCGTCCATGTTCAATCGAAATATCTATATTTTTACCATTGCCCATGACAAACTCATCAATAGAATTGTCTATGACCTCTTTCACTAAAATATAGATACCATCTTCCTGTGCTGAACCGTCTCCAAGCTTGCCGATGTACATACCTGGTCGGAGTCGGATATGCTCCTGCCAGTCGAGACTTCGTATATTGTCTTCATTATATAGTACTCCGGTATTGTCACTCATATTTCTCTACTATTATTGTCAAATTAAAATAGAAGGCAAATATAAGGAATTTTGTTGATATGTAGAAAAGGTGATTATTTAGCAATGATTTTTTGGTAGCGGCGATGATAGAAATATTAATTAAACGCTAATAATGAGTTTTGGAATGATACACTAAATCTTGTTCACAAGTTTGGTCTATGAATATATCCACTTATTGATAATTTCCATAAAGTGAATGTATAATGATTTGTTTATTCTCCACTTTGTAAACAATATGATGATCTAAGTTTATTTTGCGTGACCAATTGCCACTTTAATTAGCTTTAAGCAGTTCATGTTGACCAGATCCTTCAAAAGATGATTTGCAAGTGTTTTCTACAAGTTAATATATCTTTTTAACTTTTTTGATATCGTTTTTCATCCACTAACCCGAAGTATATCCATATCTCCGGCAAAAATTGATATTCACGCATTGATCAGAGCTTTTAATTCATTTAAACTAAAGGGCGTTGGCTTTACCAAGTTATTTTCGTAGTCTTTTATACTTTGCAATATTGATGGGGTGGTAATCTCATTACTGGCTATCACGCTCGCATTTTTTACTAAGGAAATTGTTTTATAAAATTTTTCAGCAAAATCTGATTTGTTATTTGTGATATCAATGTCTAACAAGAACCGCATAATTTAATTTTAAATGTGCCGTATACAATGTCAAATAACATTTTTATTTTAAATAAAGTTACAGCAAGCGCATCATAATTAAAAAAAATCCCTATGAATCCATGACAGATCCATAGGGATTTTTAAAATTTAGAATACCAAAAAATTACTTTCTTACTACTACTTTATTGGTAGCAAGTTTGTATCCTTGTACCGTTTTGACCAAAATAGTAGATACATTTATTTGACTGATATCAATCATTGTCTTGAAATGGTCTTGGTTGTTTTCAAATTTATTTTGATACAGCAACTTTCCCGACAGGTCCATGATCGTAACTTCAACATCTTCTTTTGTTCCTTGCAAAGACAGTTCTATTAAATCGTTCGTAGGGTTAGGAAAGACTTTTACTTCAAAATTTATTGTAGTATTATTCAATTTACTATTAGAAAAAGATACATCAAATGCACCTTTTTCATCCAATAATTTAGAATTTAAAATGTTTAGTTTTCCAGTATTATAATCGATAGAATAGTCTATATCTTCTCTAAGAACCTTATTATTTTTTATTACTTTTAATTCACCTTTCTTAAATCCAATATTTTGAATAGTTTCATTTCCCGTTATTTTGAATCTTACATCGGACCCTGAATTGATTTTTAATTTTGAACCAGAATCAATAAGTGATCTAATATCTAACAATTTACCACTTTTATTCTTTTCATCGCTTTTCAATTTAAATGAAATAGGAAAGGTATGTGTACTCGCAACTTTTTTCCCATCTTTGGTGGCTGGAATCCAATTAGGCATCATTTTTACAACTTTGACTGCTTCTTCACCACATCCATAACCAATGTCTTCCTTAATCATGGCATCAGTGACCTTTCCTTTTGCATCTAATGTCAAGCGGACGTAAACGTTTCCTTCGATATTGTTTTCCTTAGCTTTTGATGGATATTTCAGATGTTTTTGAATGAATTTACTCATCTCGTTGCTCGATGCGCTCATACGTTGCATTGGATCTTTTACGTGCTCACTACCTGGAAAAGCTGCCATCTCCAACATAGATTTTAATGCTTCTTGATGCGCTTTTTCGTCTATATTGGTCGATATAGAAACACTAGTCTTTGGTTGGTCGTCTGTCATTTTAAATTTCACCGGCAAGGTATAAAGTACATTTACATTCCTTCCTGCTTGCCGACCTGGAATCCATTTTTCGGGCATAATATTCATTGTTTGCAACATTTCATTGACCGCTTGACCACATCCTCCACCTATATCTCTTACGATGTTGATGTCTGATATACTTCCATCTATATTGATGATAAATTGAGCTACAACTGTTCCTTCGATGCTCATATTATTCGCTATTGAAGAATACTTCAAATGGCTATAGATATATTCTAGCATTTTATTTTTTGCGCAATCATCTTTTTCAAATCCTTGCGTCTCACCTTCACATCCTGGAAATCTTGGCATCTGCTCTACTACTTTGAAAATTTCTTTGTTAGCCGCAGGTGGACATGGATGCATAGGAGGAAAAGACGGTGTAGGTGGTGTTGAAGGTAACTGACCATAAATTTTTTTAAATTCTTTAGCATCTGATTCATTATCAAGGTAATAATATTTAATTAATCCTGTTTGTAGGTTTACTTTTGCTACGTTGTTGTCAAATGAAATTTGTGTTATACCTTCAGGCATCAATGCATTGCCATGAAAAAGTGGTGAATCAGGTGGTATAGGTGGTGTAGATGGTATTGGAATAGTATCATTACTACTAGACACAGCATCGTGTAGCTGTTCTTTTACAGCAGAAGATGAAAATAATACCACCAAACCCATAAGTAAGGGCAATACTAATGCATACTTCCAAGCTGCACGTCGGTTTGTTTTATGTGTTGTCATCATTTGAATACGTTTTTTGATTTGTGAATGAAAAAATTGATTAGTCAGCGCCAATTCTAGTCCCGACTGCGACTTGCTGAGCAGTAACTCCGTGTAGCTACTTACAGAATTTTTGCGACAGATGAGATCATCAGCCAAATACTCATGTGCCTGACGCAAGGCACGTTTATAAAAAATCATCACCGGATTGAACCAAAAAAATGCATGTACCATCTCTGTCATCAGGACGTCCAAGGTGTGATATTGACGGATGTGTATCTCTTCGTGTTCGAGGATCGTGTGTATGTGATCTTGTAGATGTACATGTCTGCTGACATAGATACCTTTGAAAAATGAAAAAGGCAAGTGGACAGCTTCCGTAGTGACGATGCGATATCCATTAAAATCTTCTTTTTGCCCATGCTTATGATAGCAATATATTTTGGTCAGTCCGTAGAGCATTTTTAGGATGACAACTACCACACCTAAGACATAAATCGCCCATAAAACAGTACTCGCTAAACTCATCCAATCAAAAGCATTTTCTTCATTATTTGCAACGATGTACGTAATATCACCTACGATATGACTCCAATGCAACACAGGTACAGACTCTTCAGAAAGAACCAATAAAGGCGCCAACAAAGGTATCATCAACGATGCCAAAATCGAAATCAAAAGGTAAGCTCGATTGTACTTAAAAAACGTCATCTCTGCCAGTATGAAATGATAGATTCCATAAAGGATGATGAGACAGGTCGAGGATTGTAGGAGATAGATTAGCATGGGTTAGTTATTTTTTGATGAATTTTTATCTATCAATTCTTGTTTAATTCGTTCTAATTCGCTCAAAGTGATATCATTTTCCTTCACCAAAAAAGAGACCAATTCATTCACCGATCCTTCAAAATAATTACTGACCAACTTACTCAACGAAAACCTAGAATATTCCTTTTTGCTGATGATAGGAAAATATTCATAAGTCTTTCCATACGTTTTATGATCTACAAATCCTTTTTTCTCCAGTATTCTGACGATGGATGAAACGGATGAATGTGGAGGTTTGGGTTCGGACATTTCATCGATCAAAGCGCTGACTAATGAAGGACCTTTGTCCCAAAACAATTGCATGATTTCTTCTTCTGCCTTGGTTAATTTTTGCATTGATATAGGTTTATGTTAAAATATTTCGTTTGATAAATTAGTATTGAAATTGTGGCATTATTTTTTCTTCTTACTCATAAATTCATTCTCTTTTAATACTTTGATTCTCTGAGCGGAAATACGGCTCCATTCTTCGTTTTTGTCATCGCTATCTAAGTAAAGCTGATAATATTGTATGGCTTTGTTTTTCTTTTTGTTCATCTGTTCGGCAGTATTGCCCATGAAAAAATATACTTCAGGATCAGATTGGTATTCCATACTTTTTTGATACTGACTGATGACTTTTGAATACTCCTTTTGGTGGGTGTAAATGCGAGCCAAACCACGATGATATTGGGCCATGTTTTCAGAAATTCCTGCTTTTGCTGCTTCCTGATAAAACCATTCTGCCTTGGAGTATTCTTTCTTTTTTTCGTTTGCCAAAGCAAGGTAAAAAAGTGCATATTCGGGATCATTTTCATCTAAGAGTGATTTTTGCAGGTGGTAAATGGCTTTATCGAGCGAGTCGATTTGCATAAATGAATAACCAAGCAGCTTATTGTAAAAATTATTAAGTTCTGTTTGGTAAGTAAGTTTATGAAGGACTTCCGAAGTGGTTTTATAATCTCTTTTTTTGTATCTGATTCTAGATTTTAGTAATAGGAGTCCTACATTATTACTATCTATACTGATGCCATTGTTTGCCAAACTATCCGCTTTACCGAGATCGTCACCAGAAAGATAAAACTCCGTCAATCCTTGTATCGTCAGCAGATCACGAGGATTGAGTTGGTTGGCTTGCAGATAAGATTCTAGTGCTTGTTTTGGTTCCCGACCTTGTAGATACAGATTGCCCAGTTTACGTAGGTAGACGGGATTTTCAGGATAAAGGACATTTATCGCACGATAATATTTGATGGATTTGGGTAGATTTTGTTGAGACTCGTAGATAATGGCTAATTTTGAAATGGCTTCTGTGCTATACAAACTATCCTTTTCTAATTGGTGAAAATACTGTTTTGCCAACGTATAATCTCCCATTTGCATATAGCAGTTGGCAAGTGCTGCCAATGGTTTTTTATCCATAGTATCAGTGAGATAGCAAGATGTATATTTTTCAGCGGCCATCATATAGTTTTGCTGAGACATCAATCTATCACCTGATATACAATCACTCTTCTGACCGTACATACCAAAATGCAAAGTCAAAACGATAAAGAAAATGATATTTTTAATGGTCATGATACTATCAATATTTGCCAACTATTAAATATTAAAGCAAATGTACAACGTAATAATAAGTTGTACAACTATTTTATATATTATTATGTAAAAATGTCTTTTTTAAGGCAAATATTATGTGTAATAAGTTAAATTTACATAAATAGATACCAGTTCTATATTTTTGGTAAAATCATTAAGAAGTCTAATTTATAAAAACATATTGTAGGTAAACTTTTAGAGTAAAAGGTGACCTCATTAAATTATTGTGAATTTTAAGGCCTTATTCCACATTTTTTATATAATTTATTGATTATATACCACAAATTATATGTAATTATGGGATTATATTCCTTAAATTTAACTTTTGTATTTTTCTAACAACGGTGGCTTATGTTAACGTTATGTCAATTAATGTTACTTTATTAATCAAAATGCAACATTATATTTGTTTTACCGTCTTTTATATTGGTGTTAAAAGAATAATATTTGTTATGAACATAGCTAACATACTCAGTATAGCCCTTATACTCTTTTCTGTAATAGATATTGTGGGTAATATTCCAGTCATTATTGACCTAAAAAAGAAAGGCGTAGAAGTAGATTCTCTGAAGGCGGCACTCGTCTCCATGGGATTGATGATAGCGTTTCTTTTTGCAGGTGAAGGAATTCTAAAACTATTTGGCCTAGATGTTCAGTCATTTGCTGTAGCTGGTGCTATCATCCTTTTTTTCCTTGGACTGGAGATGATACTTGGTGTCAGATTTTTCAGAGAAAGTGCAGGTAGTTCTGTGGGTACCATAGTGCCTATTGCGTTTCCTTTGATCGCTGGAGCGGGTACGATGACCACCTTGATTTCGCTAAAGTCAAAATATGAAAATATGGATATTCTGGCGGCTATTTTCATTAATATTGTAGTGGTATTTGCTGTGCTACATTTTTCTGATAAGATAAGTGAGAAACTTGGCGACGCAGGTGCTGCTATATTGCGTAAAGTCTTTGGTATCATTCTACTTGCTATAGCTATTAAACTTTTTAAGGAGAATTTCCATCTTGTCATCACTCCGGAAAATAAACTTGGATTTTTGAAGGGCGTGTAATACCTATTTAAGAATACTATGTACCTTTGTTCTGTTTATCTCTTAAATTTATGCAACTTTCGGATCGGTCAGCCTTTATAAAAGAAAAAGCAAGTGTTTTAGGGTTTTTATTATGTGGTATAACCAAGGCGGAATTGATGATAGAAGAAGCCAAAAATCTTGAAAAATGGCTTTCCCAAAATTATCATGGAGACATGAGTTACATGACAAATCACTTCGACAAAAGAGTAGATCCGACAGTGCTTGTACCAGGTTGCAAAAGTGTCATTTCGCTGGCATATAATTATTTCAGCCCTGTAAAGCAAGCTGATGAAGATGCTCCTAAACTATCAATGTATGCATACGGTAAAGACTATCACAAAGTAGTCAGGAAAAAATTAAATCTGCTGTTTGAAAATATCAAAGCTGAATTCGGAAATGTAAATGGTCGGGTATTTGTAGATTCTGCGCCGGTTTTAGAAAGAGACTGGGCAAAACGAAGCGGTATAGGTTGGATTGGCAAAAATACACTACTGATTCATCCCAAAAAAGGGTCTTTTTTTTTCCTTGCTGAAATCATTTTGGATTTGGATTTGGCATATGATAGCCCTATGTCCGATTATTGCGGGACTTGCACAAGATGCATTGAAGCGTGTCCAACGGATGCCATTGATGCCCAAGGCTATGTCATGGATGGTAGTAAATGTATATCATACCTGACCATAGAACATAAAGAAGACATACCATCTGAATTTCAGGGTAAAATGGGCAACTGGATGTTTGGCTGTGATATTTGTCAGCAGGTGTGCCCTTGGAATCGGTTTGCTCAGCCGCATGAAGAGACCGAATTTATACCAAAGGAAGATCTGCTCAATATGAAAAAGGAAGATTGGCAAAACATGACACAATCCACTTTCGATGCATTATTTGAAGGTAGCGCTGTCAAAAGGACTAAATATGAAGGACTCAGTAGGAACATCAAATTCCTATAAAGATTGTGTAACTACACAGGTACTATCAATTTTGACTGAAAAACATTCATTTTCCGTGATACCTCAGTTATTTTTTCAACAATAGCGCTGCTATTCTTTCAACAATTAGATTGGTCTGACAAAAAATGCTTTGATTTTTCAATCTAAAAGTATAAACCTGAATTTTTACAGATTAGTATCATTTTGCCGGATTGAATACTTTATTAACGTCATTATTTTAAGCCAGAGAAGGACATGTAGGGTATAAAAATGGGTGCATACACGATTTTATCTTATTTTTTGTTCGAATTTTTCTTAATTTTGCATTCTTTTCAGCTAAACTTTCGTTTAGTTTTGACAAAACAAATTCTAATATGACAATATGTAGAGGTAAGTATATTTATTTATTTTTATTTTTTATTTTTCTGGTTTCAATATCGGATGTTCAGTTACATGGACAATCCAATGTAAAAGTAAAAACTTCAGTGTCTGTGGATCGATTTATGGAAAAATTTGTTTTAAACGGGAAAGCAAATGAAACTATAAAAGCATGGAGGATTCAGATCATCACCACCGATGACAGAAGAGAGATGGAAAGTGCCAAATCAAATTTCAGTATGATGTACCCTGATATGAATGTGGATTGGAAACACGTTGCGCCTTATTATCAGGTGCGAGTAGGTTACTTTGAAAATAAAAACAAGTTGATGCCTTTTTTGCTTGAGCTAAAGAAGACTTTTCTTTCTGCAACTCCGGTATATGACAATGTTAGTAAAAGAGCACTAGTAAGTAATTGAAATCCTAATGGCACAACAAACCCTATCCAAAAATAAGACATTTGACTGGATCACTTTATCGGTGTATTTCAGTCTGGTAGTAATCGGATGGTTTATGGTATTTTCAACATTATATGATCCGAAAGCGCCTTATTCTTTTCTGGATGTCACCACACCCATCGGAGCGCAGTCATTGTGGGTTTTACTTTCGGTTCCAACATTTCTTAGTGCACTTACACTGGATTGGAAATTTTGGAATACGCTGGCGTTTCCTATATATGGGATTACTGTTTTTTTGCTGATCCTTGTACTTTTTGTTGGTAAAGAAATCAACGGGGCAAAGGCTTGGTTTTCATTTGGGTTCTTTTCTGTTCAACCATCAGAATGGGCAAAATTTGGCACTGCTTTAGCATTAGCCAGTTATCTAAGTTTTTTTAAAACAAGTGTTACCAATACCAATGTATTTGCTATTTCACTGGCCCTGTTTCTGGGGCCTGCCCTGCTTATACTTTTACAACCGGACTTTGGTTCTTCCTTGGTATTTCTTTCCTTTTTTATTCTTTTGTACAGAAGAGGCATGTCTCCATGGGTCATTCTGGTTGGTTTGAGTGTGGCATTAATCTTCATTTTTTCATTGATGTACACTCCTTTTTTAGTGACAGTATTCCTTTTGTTTTTTGGTAGTTCAATATTAATTTTTGATATCGAAAAAACCCAAAGAGCCCTGACAATTGTCGCTGTAATATTGCTGGTTATGATATTTTTATTATATCAAAACGAACAGGTGTTTGTTATTTTTCCTCCATTATCCGGGTTTGGGTATTATTTATTTTTACAGATGAGAAGCAGAAAATTTAAAATCATAGGATTTGTTGTTCCTGTTCTGATTTTTGCGTCTGCATTTTCATACACTTCAAGTTACGTATTTGACCATTTTCTACGACCACACCAACAAGATCGTATTAATGTATGGCTTAGACCCGATAAATGTGATCCTCGTGGGTCTCTATACAATATTATACAATCTAAACTGGCTATTGGCTCGGGAGGATTTCAGGGTAAAGGTTTTCTCAAAGGTGAAATGACCAAACTTGACTATGTTCCGGAACAATCCACGGACTTTATTTTTACATCTATCGGAGAAGAACAGGGATTTATAGGAAGTTTGGGGGTGATAATACTATTTTCCATATTGCTGATAAGATGTATTATCATTGCAGAAAGAGCCAATCTTGAGTTTATAAGAAATTACGGTTATGCAGTGGCTGGTATTTTGTTTTTTCACTTTGCATTCAATATCGGAATGACGATGGGTCTTCTTCCTGTGGTAGGTATTCCATTACCATTTATCAGCAAAGGTGGGTCATCACTTATTGCATTTTCTATAATGATTGCCGTCCTAATAAAAATGGATATGGCGAGATTCAGATCAAATTAAGAAATGAAATTTAACGTAGACTATAAAGATCCCGGCTCTTCGGCAAGGGCAGGAACTATTTCCACCGCTCATGGAGAGATACAGACACCTATATTTATGCCTGTCGGCACCCAAGGGACGGTAAAAGGTATACATCAGCATGAACTTGAAAATACCATAAAAGCTCAGATCATTCTTGGTAATACTTATCATCTATATCTTCGTCCGGGTATTGAAATACTGAAAAAGGCAGGAGGGTTACATAAATTTATGTCTTGGGATAAGCCCATACTTACAGATAGTGGCGGTTATCAGGTGTACTCCCTCAAAGGTATGCGAAAGATTACAGAAGAAGGAGTAAAATTTCAATCTCATGTAGATGGATCGAGACATTTTTTTAGTCCTGAATCCGTCATGGATGTACAAAGAATCATCGGAGCTGATATCGTTATGGCGTTTGACGAATGTACGCCTTACCCCTGTGATTACAAGTATGCACGAAATTCTATGCACATGACGCACAGATGGCTCGTCAGATGTATAAACAGAATGAATACCACCGATCCGGAGTATGATTTTGATCAAACATTTTCTCCGATTGTACAAGGCAGTACTTTTCCTGATTTGAGAAAAGAATCTGCTGAATTTATAGCGGCGCAGCATCAGGATATGAATGCTATCGGAGGGCTATCTGTTGGAGAGCCACATGAAAATATGTATGCAATGACAGAATTGGTCTGTGGTATACTGCCGGCGGATAAACCCCGTTACTTAATGGGAGTAGGCCTTCCTGAAAACATACTAGAAAGTATTGCCCTTGGCATAGATATGTTCGATTGTGTACTTCCGTCCAGAAATGCCAGACATGGCATATTGTATACAAAAAATGGACTGATAAATATTAAGAATGCAAAGTGGCAGGACGATTTTAGTCCTATAGACGCGGAAAGTAATGCCTATACAAGCAGAATTCATACCAAGGCGTATCTTCGTCACCTTTTTAAAGTGGAAGAATTGCTGGCGGGACAAATTGCGACATTGCAAAATCTGAGTTTTTTCTTATGGCTGGTCGCAGAAAGCAGACTTAAAATCAGAGAAGGAACGTTTTATAGCTGGAAGGAGGAAATGGTAAGGTCTGTAAGCCAAAGATTATAATTTTAACAAACATGAAAATACTGGATTGGTATATTATTAAAAAGTACTTGGGTACATTTTTTTTCACCATGATGCTTATCTCTATGATAGCTGTCACAATCAACTACTTTGAGATGGTGGACAAATTTTTAAATTCCAACCTGTCACTCAAAGAAATTGCTGTTCAGTATTATTTTCATTTTATACCCTATATAAATGGTTTGCTTTGGCCTCTATTTGCTTTGCTGGCTGTAATATTTTTTACATCGCGTATGGCTAAAAATTCAGAAATAATCAGCATTCTGAGTGCGCGTGTGAGTTATGCGCGATTTATTCGGCCATATATGATAGCTGCAGGTCTTATTGCTGTCCTGCTTTGGATTGGCAATAATTATGTTATCCCGAGAAGCAATACCTATAAAAATGCTTTCGAAGTGAAATATATCAAGGCTAGCCTGAAATCCACGCTTAACCATAATATACACTTCTGGTTGTCCCCTACAGACAAGGTTTATATTCGAAGTTACTCAAGTAGTGACAGTTCAGGTAGAACATTTCGACTGGAAAGTTTTAAAGACGGGCAATTGGTATCCACGCTTAAAGCCAATAGTATAAAATTTCAAAGCGCACCCAATAATTGGAGACTGGAAGGTTTCGAGAAACGGACCTTTGGTGAATTATATGAAAACATCATACCTAGACCCAATGAACATCTGGACACTGCTTTCAATTTTGTACCCGAAGATTTTACTAGATATACCAATCAAATGGAATTAATGACATCTACTGAATTGAGATCATATCTGCAATATGAAAAAGACAAAGGATTGGATTCAGGAAAAAAATACAGCATAGAGTTGTACCGAAGGACAGCTGATCCGTTTACAATATTTATACTGACCCTCATAGGTGTATCAGTAGCTTCCAGAAAAGTAAGAGGAGGTATGGGTTTTCACATCGCTGCAGGTGTAGTCATGGGCGCAGCTTTTGTGATATTATCTAAATTCAGTACAACATTTTCTACCAATCTGTCCCTGCCGCCAATCGTCGGTGTATGGATACCAAATATGTTTTTTTCAATTTTAGCATGGTATCTCATGAAGACTGCCCAGAAATAGAATCACATGCAGATTTAGTCTTCCACACCCTTCATCTTTTCTGCGTTTTCTGCCCTTTGCAGGGATTGAATAATTTCTTCCAGATCACCTTCTACTACTCTATCTAGATTATATAGGGTAAGATTTATCCTGTGATCCGACAATCGGTTTTGCGGATAATTATATGTCCTTATTTTATCTGATCTGTCACCTGAACCCACAAGAGATTTTCTTTTATCTTTTTGTTCAAGGTAGGTTTTCTCCCGAGCAGATTCTCTTACTTTTACATAAAGCCTGGAGAGTGCGATTTCCCTGTTTTTGTGCTGGGATCTGGAATCCGTGCTTTCTGCGACAATTCCAGTGGGTAAGTGAGTAAATCGTACACCCGATTCAGTTTTATTGACATGCTGACCACCTGCGCCTTGTGCACGAAAAGTGTCTGTTCTTAGTTCATCTTTGCGAATGTCAATATCTTCTTCTTCAAAAACGGGCATAACTACCACTGTAGCAGCAGATGTGTGTACCCGACCTTGAGACTCGGTTTTAGGAACCCGTTGTACACGGTGAGCGCCAGACTCAAACTTTAGTTTTCCGTAGACATCAGATCCATAAATTTCCATCACAATCTTATTATAACCGCCAGCTGATCCAGGGTTTTCATCCAAAATTTCAATCTTCCAGCCCTGAGATTCAAAATATTTAGAATACATTCTGAATAAGTCACCTGCAAAAATACTGGCCTCATCTCCCCCTGTGCCGGAACGTATTTCGAAAACTACATCCTTGCTATCTTCCGGATCCTTGGGTATGAGCAGATATTTGATTCGTTCGTCCAGATCATCCAGTGCAGGTGTCAGCGCTGCCAATTCTGCTTCAGCCATTTCTTTCATCTCCGGATCAGTATCCCTGAGCATGACTCTGACATTTTCGATACTTGATGCAGTAATTTTGTATGCTATAAATGTCTCAACTATTTCGCTGAGATCTTTGTATTCCTTATTGATTTTGGCAAACTGCTTCATGTCTGCAAGGATATCGGGATCTGACAGTTTTTCTTCCAGATATTGATATCTGTCCTGTATCGCTTCGAGCTTGTCTAACATAAATCATTGAAAATTTGAGCAAAAGTACGCAATTATGCCAAAGAAACAAGACGCTTCTCAGATATATGCATATTTATCAGTACACATTTTTTCATGCTCACTTTGGATTTCTTTTATAAAATCTGAATCCTCCTTCGGTCTTAATGAGCCTGAAACCAGCTACATTGTCGAGTTCTGTATTCGTAGATTTTGATACAAAATACACAGGTTTGTCTATCTGCCCAAATTTCAACCAGTTCAGGTCTTTTCTTTTTTCATTTTTTCCGTACTTTTGGTTGGCATAAAAATATTGTGCGTAGCTTTTATAGCCATAGGATTCTATGTAAGCTTCTTCCTGACTGATTTGCTGATAAAATCTGACAACTGGTCCCTGTGTAAACGCCTCTATTTTTGGCAATATTAAATAAGTAGTTAAAAGTAAAGTGGTATTTATCGAAGCTGCAAAAATGAAAAGACCATGAATAATCTTGTTTTTCTTTAGATAATGAAGAGACCATAATACACCAGCAATAAGTACTACTCCAGTGATACTCTCATATCCTGTCCAATTTACAGGTGTATTAAGTGATGCTTTGGCAAAATCATCTTTTATATATGGCAAAAGTACATTGGTATATTTTAATATCAGTGGCACTGTAATAAATATGCACCCCCAAAGCAAACCCAATCCCAAGTAAAGCCACGTCATAAATTGTCTCCAAAACAGATTTCCTTCCCACACACGGTACAAATACAGTGCTGCCAAAAATGATAAGGGTATATATGTCATGGATGAATAATGAATGATTTTGGTTGTCGAAATACTAAATAGTATAATGACAACCCAAAATAAAATCTGCATCCATTTTTGGAATCCGATGGGCGATCTTAGCTGTGTCCCCATCAGAGAAGGTATGGCATATATCGATATCGGAAAACAGCCTATAAATACGACTAAAAAATGATAGTAAAAAGGTTGTTCGTGACCGGCCACAGGACTACTAAAAAGTTCTGCCTGATATTCCATAAATTTGATCATATTTTCTGTGCCGTTTTGGTATAGTTCTACCAAAAGCCAACTGCATACCAAGCCCAGAAAACCAATAATAAAATATAAAAAATACTTTAACCTCGGTGTAGATTTTCCTTTACTTAAAATGGTAAAAACCAAAAAACATAGCGCCAGCAACAAGAAACCTACCGGACCTTTCGTCAGAACGCTTAATCCGCTAAAAATGCCGGATAGAATAGCATTTTTATTTTGTCCGGTATCTTCGCTTAGGACAAGCATGAGGTTGTATAATGACAAAAAAATAAAAAAATTGAATACCGGGTCTATAATACCTGACTTGAAATAAATATGTGGCAAAAGGGTGCTAAAAAATAATATTGCCCAAAAAATACCAAACAGAGCGGAAATATGTTTTCGACCTATGATATAAAACGTGCATAAATATATGGTACCAAAAACGGCATTGGGAAATCTGGCAGCAAATTCATTGACACCAAATACTTTCATGCTTATGACCTGAAGCCAAAAAAAAAGTGGTGGTTTTTCCCAAAAAGGTGAATAATTGATTTGGACTCTCATATAATCACCACTGGATATCATTTCTCTGGCTGACTCAGCAAAATTGATCTCATCCCAATCAAAAAGATGAACGTGACCAAGTCCAATGTAAAACATTGCAGACAAGCCAATCAAAAACAATATAGCATTACGTGGACGTTCTATCCACCTTAAGAAAAGGCTATTCATTAAAAATATATTGTTTTTCGAATTAAAAACAGAAAGCTAAGGGATAACAAGGCAATGACTGTTCTCGCAGACCAGGTTTTGACTGTATTTTCAGATGCTTTTAGTGTACTTGCAAACGGTACAATATGGCCATCATATCGCAAAAGTGGATTAAGCAAAATACGGCTATTGCCATTAAAAGCAACGGCTCTGATATAGGTGTCAGCAGGGACGAAAGTATAAGTTGCGGAGTCAGACTGTGTGATGGTTTTTTTTACTAAACCACCCTGGCCAATCCATTGAATACTATCTGCAGCATTTAAAAATTTTAAGTAGAAAGTGGAGTCATTTATTTTGTTGCAACTTAAAAAAGTATTATCAGACTTTCCATTATAACTTTGTACAGCGTAGTGGCAACCTCTTTTCATATTGATCATAATGCTGTCAGGATGTCGATTTGCAGAATAAATCATATTCCACATTTTGAAAGACGGATCAGTGGTGACATTATGTATATCATCATTGCCCAAAACCCAGGATAATTTACCAGCCGATAATCCTTCATCCCAAAAATCATCAGAAACCCTGTAATGATTCAGCACTTCTGTAAAATCATAACCTACCAGATGATGCATGTTTTCAAAAGTTCGTCCTCCTCCGAATTTAGGATGTGCTATAGCAATATATTTATTCTTTTTTTGAATTTGATGAATGACTTTTTGTTGATGGGACGTGGTCTGAAATAGCGGAAAATCAAAATAACTGACGTCTTCAGCATTGATGACGAGATAATGTGATTTGAGTATATTATACCCATGCTCATATGCCGGAATGTACAAATCCGTACGTGATTGTGCATATTTGCTTATGCTGTGATAATTGGATATACTGGCGATGTCATAACCATGTTGAGTATAGGCGTCAAATAATTCCTGTTCTGTGTCATTGCCATCAGTTATACCTTTCCATGCTTTTGAATGTGCATGAAAATTTGCTCTGAACAAGCTATCAGCATGTGATTGGTAAGGATTGTAAATAAAATGACCTAAAAACGGTTTTGTATCCGGAAAGTCAAAAAAACTTGTAGGTAAATAAAACAATGAAGCTATAAAAAGAATAGACAGTATGGTAACAATAAAGAGTTTGGCCAAAAAATTACAAGCAAGACCCAGTAATCGAATCATCGATTTAATATTTTTTTAAAAAATCATGCAAAACTATTTAAATTATTCAGGTAAATAAGATAATTGTCCAATTATACTATGTTTAACCAAAAATTATTAATTCCATCACCTTGGATAAGTTCGATAGTCTGAAGATTAAGTAGCTCCAGAAGTGCAATAAAGGTAACAATAGCATGTGTACGATTTTCCAAGGATAGAAAAATATTTTCAAATGCAATTTTTTTCCCCTTTGGAATTTTTTTTAGAATATATAGTTGTTGATCTTCTATGCTGTAGTCAAATTTTATGATCTCATGTTTGGGTTTATTGAGATCATCTTCATACTTCTTGATCAATTGCTGGAAAGTCTGTAGCAGTTTATACAGGTTGAGTGATTCCAATTCGATATCTACCAAAGCTTTTTCTGCAATCTGGCGAAGCTCGGCAGTGGCATTACCACGTACATGCCGGAAGTGTCTGTTGTCTTCCAGCGCACTCATCTCATCGAGAACTGATTTATATTTTTTGTATTCAATAAGTTTTTGTGTCAGTTCTTCTCTTGGGTCTATCTCATTTCCTTCTTCATCCATCTCTTTGCGTGGGATAAGCATTTTTGCTTTGATGCGCATAAGAGTAGCAGCTACGAGTATAAATTCACTGGCGACATCTATATCCAATGCTTCCAGATGTCTGATATACTCCAGAAAATCATTGGTTATTATTGCTATGGGAATATCATTTATATCCAACTCATCCCGTTCAATAAAGAACAGAAGCAGGTCAAATGGCCCTTCAAATTGCTCTATCTTAATAGTATACGAATCCATAGGGACAAAGGTAATTAGTTTAGATTGATTTTTAAGGACTTTGGGTCATGTATTGTTTCTTTCATCGATGTGATACTTTTCATAATAATAAATCCAAAGATACATCATCACTCCAATGGTCGAAGTCAACTTTCCGGAAAATTAAAATATAAACCATAACATACTGGTCACATCGACGCACTATCTATCATCCGTCGCAGGACCAGGGCCGATGATTTAACTTATTTGGTTTCTGTGCTGTAAGTATCATATTAAACAATGACATTTAAGTAAAAATTAAATATTACTAACTGCTCAATCTTTCCATCACCTCCTGTTTTTTGCCACGTGAGACAGGGATATGGAAGTTTCCTTGCATTACGATTTCCATGCCTTCACCACGGATGATTTTATGGATATATTTGTCATTGATCAGCCAAGAGGTATGTGGCCTGAAAAATCCAGGATTATTTAGGATATCTTCCATTTCTCGAAGGTTTTTTGACAGGAGATATGGTTTACTCAAACCTGAACAATACACGTTGCAATAGCTTCCTTCTGCCTCACAACAAATAATTTCTTCTACATTGACCATGATGAGTTCTTGGCCTATGGGCAACATGATACGGTCCGGTACACTATGTCGACTGAGGTAGTGAAGGTGTGCGATATTTTCAGGAGACAAAGGCATAATCCTATTGGATTTTCTCACTGCAGTCGTGAGTTCATCTTTATCGATAGGTTTCAACAGATAGTCTATAGCATTGAATTTAAAGGCTTTGAGTGCATATTGGTCATATGCTGTAGTAAATATCACCATCGATGACACTGTTCCTAATTGATAAAGAAGCTCAAAACCGTTCATCTGAGGCATTTCAATATCCAAAAAAATGATGTCCACCTGATGTGATTTGAGATATTCAAGTGCAACAGTAGACTGGTTGAATACAGCGACGACATTGATATCAGGGCAATGTTTTCCAAGCAGTATGGTGAGTACATCTGTACAATATTTTTCATCGTCAATGACTACGGCATTCATAATTAGGTATTTTTAAACAATAATGATAAACGAATAATGACGCTCGTACCTACGGTGATGCCCTCTGGAGACTTCAAATCTTTGATATTAACTGTAGAGTCACTTCTATTTGATTTGGACAGAAGTTTTAATCGTTCCTGTGCAAGCACGACGCCATATGATTTACGGCCATCTACATTCTTGCTTCTCAGTTGAGCTGCTTTTTCACGACCTATTCCATTGTCATTAATAGTAATTACAGTATTTTGACCATCATTTTCAGAAGAGATTTGAATATCAAGTTTTTTTATACCCCAATCGGGCGGTGCCTGCATGAGGCCGTGCCAAATAGCATTTTCAACGTATGGTTGTAACAAAAGTGGAGGGATAAGTACATTTTCTGTATGAACTGACGGGTCAATATCTATTTTCCACTCAAAACTATCCTGAAACCGCATGGCTTCCATGCCGATATATAGTTGGAGTACATCAAGTTCTTTTTGCAAAGAGATCATATCTTCACGACTAGCATCAAGAATCATCCTAATCAATCTTGAAAACTTGGTCAGATACTCTGAGGCAGCATCGGTATCATTGACCAGTATAAACCGATTGATCGAATTGAGGCAGTTGAAAATAAAGTGAGGATTCATCTGCGCTCTAAGGGCAGACATTTCTATTTGTAATATTCGCTGACGAAGAGTATTTTTTTCGGTTTCTTCTTTCCTGACTGAAGCTATTCTTTTTTTATACATCCAAAAACCCGTACATATAGTAGCTATAAGTGTTAAGATGTAAAACCACCAGGTATTCCACCAGGGAGGTCTTATAATAAACTCTATTGTGTGCAATATTTCAGGATGATATTTTTGTCTGATTTCTATCTTATATTTGCCAGGGGACAGATTAAACAAGTTTAGTGTTATATCATTGTCTAGTTTTTGCCAAGGCTGTGCGTTGATATTGTATTCGATGTCAGGTAGGACGACAGCAGTTTTGGTAATCAATCCAAATCTGAATGCAAGATTATTTTCATCATGTTCTAAAGTAAATATACTATCTGAGCTCAATTTTTTGCCGAAAAGCGTCACTTCTTTAAGGTATATTTTCCCCGGATGTATGCCAGAACGAATAATATTTTTGTTTAGTCGTAGGATCTGTCCAGGAAATAGGTTATGACAAATATTACCGGTCAGATCAGGAAAAATCCGATGAAAAAACAGTTGTGCATCAGGCTCATTTGTAAAGGAATACAATCTCTGTTCATGTATGTCAAAGGCCATAATGCCTGATTCTGTGGTAAACCAAAATATTCCTTCTGTGGAAGTAAATCCATATCTCACTTCATCCGAAATCAATCCATCTTCCTCGGTATAAAGCCTGGATTGCATGGATTTACTTCTGATATGCATCATGCCTCTTCCGGGCATCAGCAGGAAAACATTGCCCTGGTTATCCCCTGAAATATCGCTGATAAAACCTTTCTTCATACTGAATGATGACGACAGTGGATAGTTTTTTTTTTTTTTTTGTTACCGGATCAATTACATACAAGCCATTCTTATCTGTAGCCAGCCAGAGTTTGCCGGAGACTTTGTCATAATACAAGGCACCATAATTATTATCATTCACCCCGATATCAAAATATTCTAGGGATTGGAGATCTTGATTGATTTTAAAAATGCCTTTACTGCGCTCCCGAACATACACATTCCCGGCATTGTCTTCCACAAAATTTCTGAACTCTATTTCTACGTCGGGATCAAAGCATTCAGATAGTCTTAATTGACGTACACTTTTCATTTCTTCATCCAGTATATATACAGCATGACTTGAAGACAGATATGATACACCGGCGAGAGAACGATAATAGAGTTGCAATAATCCTAATTGACTTTCTCCCTTTTTGTCTGTCAGCGTTTTGCAAGACAAACTGTCACAAATAAACATTTTACTTTTTGCCCAGTCGCCCGCAAGTATCTGATTGTTTTTGATATAATAACCAGCATTGTTTTTAAAGTCTTTGTCAAACGAAATTTTTTGTTTTTTTATCAAATCTGGTGAACTGAAGTAACGTGTAAGCACCGGATTTTCAGTTTTTAGAACATAAATATCTTTATCAAAAACTGCAAGATTGAGATTAATGGCAGAAAGTGACTTATCTTTAGTATTAGGAAAATTCAGTTTTTCAAATGTTTTTTTATCAGGTTTATAGATAAATATATCATCCATCCTCATCATTATAAGATTATCTTCCAGGTATGGTTGAATTGTCATCATCTGATCAGGATAATTTGCACTATACGGTGGGCATTTATGATGTTTCCAGATGTTTTTAGTGGGTTCAAAAGTGTAAAAACAATGATCATAAGTGCCTATCCATAATACACCTTTTTTATCAATATGGGATATATTATACGCAAAATAATCGTCAATCTCATGACTGAAATAATATGAATATCGCATAGTTTTTGTATCTACAGAAAATAATCCATATACCGTGAGTAGCCAAAGTTCATTCTTTGATTTTTTAGCGATACTTTGTATAATGCTGTTTCTTTTGTCAAATTTAATAATACCCGAATTTTTAGCAAAATCAAACCATCCGCCATTAATAAACTCTTTTGTAGAAGGATCAAAAATTAAAACATCATATTGACCACCAATCCATATTCGACCTTCATTGTCTTCGGCCATTTGGGTATAGCTGAGACTTAATACTCGCATCACACTGGTATCAGGATAAAAATTGCTAAAATTCTGTTTGGTTTTATCATACAGACTTAGCCCATCTTCAGTATTCACCCATAATCGGCCTTTGCTATCTGTCAATAATCCATTACAGCTGTTATTTGCCAAAGAAAACGGATCGTCCTGCCGATGTTTAAAAATATAGAATGAGTTGCCGTCATATCTGTTGAGTCCTTTATCACTGCTGATCCATATGAACCCATCGGCGTCTTTGATCATTTGCCTGCAACGAGTAGAACTGATCCCATCTTTTGTTCCATAACTTAATGAACGATATCCTGACTGTGCTGAAATATACACACCCATCACCATCAATGACGAAAATATAAAAAAGTGTTTTATATAGGTTAATTTTGAAAGAAACACCACCCGATTTTGATTGATGACGGGATAAAGATAATAGAAATATAAGTATTCAAATCGGGCATTTTGGATTCATAAAAAAGGACTTATCAACTATTTCTTTTTGTCACACCAAGTTTGGCCATGTAAAGACTTAACAATATCAGCAATGTATCTGTAAAAAAAATACCCATGCCGAAAATATGTGATCTTGAAGGATCAACTTTGTCAAAAACTACAGTAACTTTTTCATTGAGTTCAAAATTCATCCAAGGCAAAATTATTGCAGATTTTGCATAACCATCCAATGAGTCAAGACTGCTTTCAGTAACCGGATATCGATATACAGGTCTTCTGGATCGTTGCTTACCATTACTCCTTCCTGTATTATCTTCCAGTACAGCGTTGCTAGCCCCTTTGCCCCTAAAACCGATTACTTTGCCCGTGGTAGATTCACCACTCATTTTGTACTGAATCGTTTCCAGCATAGGTTTGCCGATGATGTATATCAAAATAAATCCACCAACCACCAATAAAATTCTAAAAACAAAAACAGTTAGGTTACTCATAAAGTTAATTCTTATTTACCGCAATTATATATACTCAATAGTAATGACTTAGATATACGTTGGCCTGCCTTTTTACCTATATGGCCCTGACCATCAGATGAATCTACTCCATTGACATCGCTTGGATCTGATGCTGAATTGCGATTTTCGGGACAAATGCGCCATACACCTCCAGCCTGACATACACCATCATTGCTTTCCATTGCCTGTAAGTCAAAAATTACATCTGTTGCTGCGAAAGTTGTTTTCATCCATTGTCCGACTTTCATGCGAGCGGCATTGCCATCATAAGATTCCACCGAATATACCAACGGTGGGGTAACGTGGAGCATTCGGAATCCTGTGATTTTGGACTTCAACTCATCGACCATGACTTTATATGCTGACTGTACTTGACTATAGTTCTGGTCATCAATATCTGCATATCCAAACTTGAATATTCCAATTTTTACTACTTCCTTACTATTAAGCAACTGCTCTTTGAACACCCTGATTTTTTCATAGGGATTACCATTGGGAATATTGCCTACATCCACAAAAATACCACCCATAAGTCCTTTATTTATCTTGTCTCCGTTGCCATAATATTCCCATAGGAAGCCGTTGGCCTTACAGCCTTCTTCCAAATCCTGACCCACTGACTGATGCAAAAATAAAGTATTCCAGCCCTTGATTCGATTTTTTTCGGAAGACGACAAAACATCCCATGCAGCAACTCCAGCTGTACCTACTACTCCAGGTTGACCTTTGCCAATTTCAGTATTAGGATTAGGATTTTCTTCCGGTTCTTCAGTAGTGTTATCTTTACTGCACGAAGGTATCAGGAAGACTACAAGGGCAAACAAAATGGGTAAAAGTTTCATTGCGAAATTATTTTTATGATTATTCATGATAATAGAATTTTCCATCAGTGATATTCATGGTTCTGTCAGTATTACATGTAATGACACCCGAGAATGAAGCCTCGATGATATCCGGATTTGAAGAAGCCTTGGTTACATTTACTTTCATATCAAATCCCATCATAGAGCCACATATAAACTCTTCTGCTGACCAATTGGCTATCTGAGCTACGCTGAGATCTTTATTTCCCTGTGAAAATGTAAATTCACCAGGTCCTTTTGTATTATAGATATTGATATTGAAGGGTATTTCATTTTTATCTTTTTTACCTTTTGAACCTGATATCATAATAACTTTATTATACCCTTTCGGATGGTAAGCACCAAAAATATTATTGTCAGCTGTCCACTCTACACCATTGATTTTCATTGTGAGGTAATTGTTTTCTGTATTGGATGGTTTATCAGATGAAGTACCAGATGCTTGCTTGTTATTATTACTACAAGACACAAGCAGAAATATTGAAAGAATGTAGGTAAACATGATTTTAATTTTCATTATTAAATAGATTAGCGTTTAAAAATTTATAATTTAGTAAAATGTTATTCGGCCCAATTTTCCTTTTTAGGATAAGCTTCATATTTCTTACTTATAAGATTTAATTTATCAAATACAGTAGATATGGCCCACCTTTGATATCCGTCATCATCTGTAGTAAGTTGCCCTTATAATGTTTGTAATGATGGTGATGTAAGTGCTAAAGTGCCTGAAGTAATGCCTGCGACGTCTTTAGATTTTATTTCAAGTGTCCATATGCTGAGTCCGGAGGGTGTACCGTTTCCAGATAAATCGTGACTTTTGAATGTGCCATTAGCCAGAAACTCATCAGCAAAAACTTCTGGTTTTAATGTCGCTGTAATGACTTTATTGTTTTGGTTATTAATGGCGAAAGTTTTGCCTTCATTCAATGTCCAATATTCGGTGATAAACGATGCATTTTTTTGATCTTTGTTATTTTGTGCATCATCTTTAGTACATGATGTAACCAAAAATAATGGGATAATTATTGAAAATGATGGTAGGAAAAATAATTTGTTACTCATAATATTTAAATGATTTTAATTTTAACCCGGTACAAAGGTGGCATTGATAAATGGGAAAGATTCACATAGGTTTGTAACTGGCTTGTTTCGGTTTGTCATTGGCTTTTTGGGGTTTTGAAAATAATCATAAGAGCATCAAACAACAGCACATTATTGTTTGGTCTACTTCTCAGATTTGTACTTTTGCATAATTCCTTTTGCAAATTGGGTCGATTTATGCTTTCCATCGATTTAACAGGAACTAAATTTTTAAATAATCTGATTCTAGAAAATTATAAAAACTGATTTTCGGGCCTTCATCTTGTCCGCAATTTTGATAGAAGTATCTTTATTTCAATGTCCAAAAATGCTTCATTTAAAATTCTTTCCATCAATAATAATCAGTTATATTTTCAAAATACTACACTCTACAAACTTAATATGGTTTTATACAAACTCAAATAGCTTTAATTAATGACTTAGTTTTACTTTTGTGTATGTTTAAACAGCATTAAAATATTCCAAATGAAACGACGCAATTTTATGTTATCCACTGCCTTGCTTGCTATACCTGGATTTAGTACATCATTGTTAGCATCAAATGAAAACGAAAATACACACAATGCTGAACCGATTAAACCATTTTTATTACCCGCACAGCCAGCATTGGAGCACAAAGGTGGTATGGATATCAGGGTTTGAGTCAGATCTGTCACAACTAATGGTTTGTTTTCAAGCGTTGAGTGTGCCGTAGTGCCAAAAACTATGGGTCCAGCACCAACATGCACACAAAGAACTCGATGAATTGATGTTTGTACTAGAAGGTACTGCTAGTGCTCTGACTAGATAAAGAACTTAATGAAATGTGGTTCCTTTTCTCAATTTCTGCGTTAAAAATACTCGCCGTAGCTACTGCTACGCCTGTGCTTTTTGCCTTGATCTTGAAAAAAATAACTGCCATTATAATTTAACTTTTTATC
>JBBRVQ010000006.1:0-99013 GCA_038246735.1 Chitinophagales bacterium | reverse complement strand
CCTGAAACGCATGATATCACCATAAAGCTTAGACTTTTGTACTTCTATGATGATCAATTCTTCTTGTCCATTTTTGTCTTTTACTTTGGCAGAAAAATCCAACCTGTATATTGTCAAATTCAAAGATAATGTCTCCTTGTCGGATGATTTAACACCACTCAATTCTTGGGGCAAAAACTGTATATCAATCAATTCTTTTCCCATGATGGCCGAGAGAAATATCTTCGCCACTCTTGCATCCTCCATCATGTACTTAAATACGACATCATATATCGGGTTGGCTATCAGCATGGTATGTTTTATTTTCGTTGCCCAAAAATAGCGTTATTTTCTAATTATATTAATAGAACGATTCGTTTTTTACCTACGACTCAATGATAAGAAATTAAAAGTATCAAATTCATACGAATTGCCTAATGTATCCGTCAGAAATGTGATAGACCCTATATGATCGGAGTGGTAGTAGTACATGGAAGAGAAGGGGCTGTTTTAGTAGTAAAGTATCGCAGTTGGTGGAACAGCATAAAAGTGATGAGCTGCAAAATGAACTGTACAGTGCCTGGGAGGGACAAATGACAGAAGCTATATTTTACATGGACGGTCATGTAAGAGTATATTGGGGTACGAAGGCCAAATTATCAAAAAAATACGTCAGTCGTCAAAAGTTATGCTTACCGGGAACGACGCAATATTCGGTAAACACGCAAGAAGGGCAGCCCTTATTATGCATCATAGGCGAACTGACTGATGGACTCAAACAAGATATCGAAAGTTTTATAGCGTACAAGATAAGCAACACAAGTGCACAATACTTACAATCACTTAAACAAAGCAAAGACAAAGTATGGTTTACGATTGTATTTGACAGGGAAGCCTATGAGCCAAAATGGTTCAAAAAGCTATGGGATGATCATCGCATAGCTGTCATCACCTATCGCAAAAGTGTTAAAGACAGATGGGATGAAAATCAGTTCTCGCCTTATGAAATTACTATATCTGACAACAAAAAAACTATGCTACTTTGCGAGTTGGGCAGCCTCGTATAAGATGCATGGTTTAGAGAGGTCAGACGGCTGATGGATAAAGGGCACCAAACTATCCATCATTACTACCCATCCCACCGTAGAAGTGCCCACAATAGCTAAGGATATGTTTAGCTGCTGGACTCAGGAAAACTACTTTAAATATGCCATGAAAAATTTTGATCTAGACTATATGATTAACTATACACATGAAAATGGAGACACCAACATCAAAGTAGTCAATCCCCAATACAGGGAATTATCTAATAGTATAAGAAAAGTAACAACCCACATGAAGAGGGCTCAAGCTAACATCAGTCAGGTCACTAATAATATGGATATCGCCAATATTGATGCCAAAAATCTTGAAAAAGTAAACCGATACATCGAAGAAGTGACCCAATATAAAGAAGAACTGATACTGTTAAAAGCTAAAAGAAATCAACTATCTTATAAAATATCATTAGGAGACTTACCAGAAGAAAATAGATATAACAAACTCAATACAGAAAGTAAAAAATTAAAAAATATATTTGTCATGCTGGCATATAGAGCAGAAAGCACCATGAATAATATAGTCAATGAAATATACAAATACGGTGTTAAAGAAGGTAGAACATTACTAAGACAAATATTTACGACAGATGGTGATCTTACCGTAGACGATAAAACTAAACCACTGACCGTAACACTCCATACCTTATCCACTCTACGACATAATGATATGGTAGTAAAACTATGTGAAGTGCTGAATGCGGCAGACGTGGTCTAGCCAGGTACAAACTTGAGACTTATTTACAAAACTCACGTAGTTTAATTTACGTGAGGCTTGGTTGTCTGAGTTTAATGCCATGTCTAAAATTATTTACTTTTTCCAATGTCGTAAAGATAATGCCAATCGCCCATAAACCACTTCCAAATTTCAAAATACCCATGCACAATCTGATCTTTACTTCCTTTCTTTAAGGGCTCAAACACCTTCTTCAACTGGTCAAACACTTTCTACAGGTACTCAAATACTTTCTTCAAAAGATCAAAATCCTACATCAGAGCTATAAATGACAAAAGCCATGCATCCCTGCTACGGCTTTTGATGAATGTGAATGATAAAACTTGTCCAGCTTTTGCAGGGTTCTAGATGTACAACATCGCGGTCGCTAACTCCGACGATCAGAGTTGAACTTTCTGCAAAAATGAATTTACAAATTTACTCCAGCAAATTATTTTCCATAGCAATTCTCACTAAACCTACACTGTTTCTGGCATTCAATTTGGAAAGCAGACTGCTGCGATGAGATTCTACAGTTTTTAAACTTATAAATAAACTATCTGCAATCTCTTGGGTAGTAAACTCTTGAGCTATAAGTTTTAGTACTTCTTTTTCCCTTCTGGACAGTTTCGGGAAGAACGCACTACTTTTTGCTGATGCTTTACGCTGATTCATCAAGCCTTTCATGATGGTTTCCGTTACTTCATTCGAAAAGTACGACTCCCCGTTGGCCACCGTTCTTATGGCTTTCAGCAATTCTTCTCTGCCTGTATTTTTAAGTATATATCCTTTTGCACCATTATTAAGAATTTCGGAGACAAAACTCTCTTCGTTAAACATGGAAATGGCTAGGACTTTGACTGTAGGAAAATTTGCTGTAATTTCCTTACAAACTTCTATACCGCTCATGCCTGGAAGATTGACATCTAGCAAAACGATATCCACATTGGTATTTTTTAAAAACTCAACTACAGATGGTCCATCATAGCTCCTTCCTGTCACAAAAAAATCAGCTTCTGTCTTCAATATAGACTCCATTCCATCCACAAACATAGTATGGTCATCTGCTATCAATATATTTATCATAGGTTTAATATTAAACAATTTCCTTAATCACTAAAATTTCATACAAAGTTACTGTGTTTTTACCTATAAAAGTTCGGGTAAACCCCCAAAAAAATAAATCGGTGTTTTCAATGATGTTTAGGCTGTAAAATGACCGCACCTTTGTAATGTCAAAAGTTGATAAAATTAGCAGATTTGAAACGATAAAGAAATAAAGAAATACGATGAAGAAAGAGATTTTGGATATCAGGACAATTGTCACAGTAATATTGGTGATATTAAGCCTGGCAGGACATAAATGGTCTGCCCCCCGTGTACAGGAGACTGGTGCCCAAAATCTTATCTTCATCCGGCAACCTACGGTGGTTGATGATATAGTAAATTAGCGTCTTGTTTGGGAGTAAGATTGTAAATTGGTAAGTAGAGCAATTGTACTCTTTTTAAAAATAATGTGGTGTGTTAAAGAATGTACCGCTTGATAAATTTTCTCTTTTTTAGGTTTACGGAATGAGCAATAGGAGAGTTGGGCAAGGGTATTTGGTATTAAAAACAAAAATATAATACTGTGTTCCTTAACATAACCCCATTATACCTGCCCAACTCAAATATTGGTCATAGAGTAAAAAAAATAAAAGTAAAAAGTACGGGAGATAATCACTCCTGAATACATAAAGATGTAAATACTCATTGGGATTTGACTGTTGCATTAAAAGTAAAAGCTCTCAAAAAGTTGAGGGCTTTTCTTTTTTACACTTTTTTGAAATAATTACATCATTCTTATCATGTATAAGTACATATTCTCCTTGCTTTACGTCTCTGAATTTCAAAATCAATTACAATGATATAAAAAACTGTTATTTTGCATTAATTTTACCCCTCATTCTAATCATTATATACAACTTGAGATATTTTATTTTTATTTTTTGTTTTTTTATGGCAGACATTGAACTGAGCGCCCAGTTTAATAAAGACAGTACATACGCTTACCAGGATCTGAACAAAATACTGGAATTGGCAAGGACCAACAATGATCAGAAAACACTGGCAGAAGTATATATTAAGCTGGCAGATTATGAAGGAGATGTCTTTTCGGAATTTGAAAAATCTTTTGAATATTACCGCAGAGCACTTGAATATTTTAAAGTCACCAGAGACAGCAATGGTGTTTTTGAAACCAATCATTCTATAGCAAAGAGATATACGGACGCTGGTTTCTATGAAGAATCCATCAACTTACTTCAAAATCTGGTCACTACCTATACCAGAAATAAAAAAATATCAAAATTAGCCAATGTATATTTTGACCTTAATCGTGCATATAAGCTAAAAGGTGAAAACGAACTATCTATAGAATACCTCAAAAAAGCCGCAGATCTTAATCAAACGCTAAAGGATACTGTATTACTGACAAAAATACTATTTGACAAAATCCAAACTTTTGAATTAAATTTTGATCTGGACAGTGCTCTTACTACTGCTTTTACCGTATTTAATATCAATACAGAAACGGAAAATCAGGAAATGGTAGCTAAAAGTCTATTCCATATAGGATACATCAATAAGCTACAAAATGATTTGCCCAAAGCTATCAAATACCTTAGCAAAAGTGAAAATATTATACCTTTTCAACCATACAGCGAATTAAGAAAATATATCTATAAAGAATTGGCCGATGTATATGCCCGATCAGCCATGGAAGGCAAAGGATATGTCTATCTGATGAAGTACACCCTACTGAATGATAGTATTCTCAATAAGAACAGACTTGAAACTTTTACCAATCTGGCCCTCAAATATGGCTCAAAAGAGAAACAATCGAGCATAGAATTATTACGAATAGAAAAACAATATGCCGAACAAAAAAATAACGCACAAAGACGAACTTTATATATCCTTGGGTTCGGCCTTTTCATAGTGACTTTATCTATTTATTTTATAGTGAAATTTTATGATCAGCGTATCACCACCACCAGAATTATAACTGAGCAAAAAGAAGAAATCAATCAACAACAGATTCGTGAACTGGAAGACAATGTCAAAATGAGCAGCATGCGGTCAGTCATTGAAGGCCAGGAAATTGAGAGAGAAAGAATAGCTAAAGACCTGCATGATAGTCTCGGTGGTTTATTAAGTACTATAAAACTGCAATTTGACTACGTAAGATCAAAAAATCAAGAACTTTCAGCACAGAAGGAATATTCCAAAGCCCATGCACTATTGGATACTGCCGTCGATGAAGTGAGAACAATATCCAGAAATCTCCAACCAGGTTCTTTACATAATTTAGGTCTTGTCCCCGCCATAAAGGATCTGATAAATCGTTTTGAAGGAGAGGTATATCCTGACATTGATTTTCAGTACTATGAGATGCCCGAAAAAATAGACAAAATGATCTCCCTGTCTGTTTACAGAATTATTCAGGAACTTGTGACCAACACCCTAAAACATGCCAACGCGAGTGAAATCCTGATCCAAATCAATACTGAAGTAAATGAGCTGGTCATCCAGTACGAGGATGATGGCATCGGTTTTGAAAAAGATAATCTGAAGAGAACCGGAATGGGGCTTGAAAATATAAAATCAAGGGTAAACTACATGCACGGCAATATCATCATAGACAGTTCTAAAGGTGAAGGCATGTCAGTGCTGATCAGAATAAAATACCAGTAAAATGTGGTCTGTCCTCCCCAAGCTCATGATACCAAGCCCTATTCAGGAATTAAACCTACCGCTGTTAAAAAATAAAAATTTACGGATATTGGTCAAGCGAGATGATCTCATTCATCCTTGGGTATCCGGCAATAAGTATCGAAAACTAAAATACAACTTAAAACTGGCTATTGATCAAAACTTTAAAACCATTTTTACTTTCGGAGGTGCATTTTCAAATCACCTCCATGCTACAGCAGGTGCTTGTTCACTTTTGGGATTAAAAAGTGTGGGCATCGTCAGGGGCGAGATAGATTTGAATAATCCTACCCTTAAATTTTGCATCGAAAGAGGTATGACATTAATTCCAATATCCAGAACTGCTTACAAACTCAAGGAAAACGGAGAAGAAGTTAAAGAAATATTGAATAAATATCCGGACGCATACATAGTACCTGAAGGCGGCACCAATCGGCTTGCGCTAACAGGAGCTTCCGAAATTGTCAATGAATTGAAACTTCAAATGGAAATTATGCCTGAATACATCGTCCTTGCGTGTGGTACCGGAGGAACAACTGCCGGATTGCTGTCGTCCAAAATACTTACGTCAAAAGTCATCGCCTTTTCAGCATTAAAATCATCACATCTGGAATTAGAAATTAAACAACTTTCAGATTTTAAAAACGCAGAAAAACTTACCGTAAATACCGACTTTCATTTCGGTGGCTATGCCAAATGGGATGATGTATTAATAGATTTTATCCATAATTTTGAAAAAGAAACCGGCATACCATTGGAGCATGTATATAATGGGAAAGCCATGTTTGGTTTGATGAAATTGATACAATCAGATTTTTTTGACTCCGGATCGACTATTTGTTATATCCATACAGGAGGATTGCAAGGAAAAGCTGGGATGATATATATGAACGGCAAATGAGTAATATTTAATTCTAGAAATCATCAGATATCTTTGTCAAGTAAAAATATTTTGTGTTGGTCTTGTCCGTCCAGACGAGTTTGCCATCATCCGTATAAAGGTATTGATGTCCTTCATCAGATTTAAAAATATGGTTAGAAAAAGGTTCTTTTTTATAAACAAACCATTGATGTTCATCATTAAATCTGGCCTTTAAGCCATCTCGTGTTTCTACAATTAAAACAATTTTTGAAATGTCTTTCACACTCCATTTGCCTTCCAAATCCTGTATACCTTGGATAACTTTACCATTTTTAGTTGGATTGTAGGAGTCATTTTTGTCAATATAATCCTGATTAGTCGAATACCATCTTTGATTTCTGTCATCATAATCATCAAATTCATCACCATTTCTCCTTCCCTTGCTTCTAAATTCCTTTTGATTTCTGTACATTTCTAAAGGTATAAAAGTTAGTCTTGCTTTTCTATGATTACTACTATAGATGATCTGACTTTCTGTAATACTTTTTAATTTGTTCCCATGTACATCACTATACGTTAGTCTCCCTATTTTCGCAAAATAGATCCAGCCATTACTTGAATGAATTCCCTTTACTTTTAGTCCATCCTGAACAGAAACAATCTCTATTTTCTGTTGGATATAACCATTATACCAAATACCAGTTAACTGATGTTTGTTGTCCTTTGCTATTAAAAATAAAGGTGTTACAATAAAAATTCCAAAATACATTAGCCTATTCATCTGTCCATTTTTTAAAGGTACTTATTGTCCAAAAACGAGAAAATCAGGGGCAAAACCGTTAATAATTGTATAATTTTTTGCTAAAGTGGTAAACTTCAACAACTAGGATAATATCTCACCTCAATTAGCAAAAACTAGATTTATGCGGCAAATTTTTTCCCTTCTTGTTCAATTCACGTAAAAAGCAAAATCTTTAAAGTATTTTTTTTTTAAAAATGGATGATTTGGCTTCTGTTTTTTAATAAAAAAGTTACTTTTAATGCTTCAAAACAATAATTTATGAAACCTGCAGTGTATATTGTCATCATAATAGGTTTGGTTATATTATCATGTAAACCTAAATCAGGTGAAAATGCTAAAAATAATTTTTCCATCAGCATACCTGACAGTCTGAGTGAAGGTGTAGCGGATGGTCGATTGGTGCTTATGTTGTCCACAAATCCTGATAAAGAACCCAGATTTGAAATTTCAGATGGTCCTAAAACACAGCAAGCTTTCGGGCAAAATGTAGAAAACTGGCAAAAAGGCGATAAGATTGTATTTTCAAATGGTGCATTCGGTTATCCTATTACCAGCTTGACAGATGTTCCACCAGGAGAATACTATATTCAGGCATTGCTGCACAAATATGAAACTTTTAATTTATCGACAGGAAAAACGGTAAAACTCCCGATGGATCGTGGGGAAGGACAACAGTGGAATCTTGCGCCGGGAAATCTTTATAGTACGCCAAAAAAAGTAACCATCGGCAAATCCGGAAATATCGAAATCGTTCTTGATAAAAAAATCCCAGCCATCGAAGCTCGCAAGGATACAGATTGGGTAAAACATATCAAAATGAAAAGTAAACTTCTTTCAGAATTTTGGGGGAGGGATATATATCTGGGTGCACACATACTTCTACCCAAAGACTGGAATACCAAACCTGATGTAAAATACCCGTTGGCCATATTTCATGGTCATTTTCCTGCTGATTTTGACGGATTCAGAACTGTCCCACCGGATACCACGCTACCTTGTGAATACAGTGACAGATTTAAATTGGAATGTTATAATCGGATTGTGCAAAAGGAAGCATATGATTTTTATAAAATTTGGTCGGGACCTGATTTTCCTAGAGTTATTGCCATAGAAATACAGCACCCTACCCCATATTATGATGATTCTTATGCCGTAAATTCTGCCGCTCAGGGACCTTATGGAGACGCAATTACCTATGAGTTAATACCTTATATTGAAAAGCAGTTTCGCGGTATTGGTGAAGGATGGGCAAGATTTATGTATGGCGGATCAACTGGTGGATGGGAAGCACTTGCTGCACAGGTATTCTATCCGGATGAGTATAATGGTTGTTATGCTGCCTGTCCGGACCCTATAGATTTCAGGGCATTTACAGTAGTGGACATATACAAAGACAAAAATGCTTATTTTCTGGAAAGTAATTTTAAAAAAACATCCAGACCTGGACAACGGGATTATTTGGGTCATGTGAGTGCTACCCTTCAGGAAGTGGCATACCGTGAGTTGGTACTTGGAGATAAAAGCAGATCCGGCCAGCAATGGGATATTTGGGAAGCTACATATTCACCGGTAGACCATGATGGATATCCTAAGCGGCTTTGGGATAGAATTTCCGGAGACATAGACGCTGAAGTAGCTACATATTGGCAAAATAACTATGATTTGTCTTATATCATGAAAAGGGACTGGTCGAAAATTGGCAATAAACTCAAGGGTAAAATCAGAATTTATTGCGGAGATATGGACAATTATTACCTGAACAATGCAGTATACCTTACCGAAGAATTTCTTGAAAGCACAAAGGAACCCTATTACAATGGTGAGGTAGATTACGGAGATAGAGCAGAGCACTGCTGGAATGGCGACCATACGCAACCAAACGCAATATCAAGACTAAGATATCATCGCTTTTTTATTCCGAAATGGGTAAATGATCTTGAAAAAAATGCACCAAAAGGTGTAGATAAGAAAAGTTGGATGTATTGACTTTTTTGACAGACCAGAACAAAATAAAAACATATATTCAGGATGTAAATTTAGGAATTAAGATCATGCCGTATTCTGCGTTATTCACAAATCATATATATATTGCTGCAAAACGAATTGTACTTTTTTGCAATCAGTCATCTTATGATTTCTCTCAAAATAAATATCTCTTTGACATCGTTGCCGAAGCAGGAAAACTACACAGAATATTAATACCGGAACATGGCCTGTTTTCCGAGTACCAGGACCAGGAAAATATTGGGAATGTGAGTTATAAAAATATACCCTGCATTTCCATGTACAATAAAGTGACTGAAACTACAGGGCCGGATCCATGGATGTTTGAAGATGCAGATATTTTATTGATTGATGTTCAGGATGTTGGCGTAAGATATTTTACCTACACCACACACATGTTCTCACTTTTAAAGTTTGTGAGTAAAAAATTTCCTGATATGCCTGTTGTTTTGGTAGACAGACCCAATCCTACAGGAAATAAAGTAGAAGGAACTATTATTGATATCAGATATACCTCATTTTTGGGTCAACCTGGTATGATACACCGACATGGTATGAGTACGGGAGAACTTTGTGACTGGTATATCAATCAAAATAAATTAAAAGTATTGCTTTATAAAGTTAAGTATAAGCTTAATCACAAGCATTTCATTCATCCTTCACCAAATCTGCCTTCTATGCAATCTCTGCACGTATATTCCGGTCAATGTTTGTGGGAGGCAACAACTTTTAGTGAAGGACGAGGTACCACCAGACCCTTTGAACTATTCGGCCATCCCGATCTTTCCTTTAAAACAGCTGAAATGATAAGCCGTCTATTCAACAAAAAATATACAGGTATTGCTTTTTTAAGGCCAACTTTTTTTATGCCGGTGTACCATAAACATAAAGAAAAGACATGTTGCGGTTGGCAGATTTTCATTGAAGATGTAGCAAAATATCATACTATCCTGGGTACGCTGGACATTATGAAATGGGTCACAACTATGGTTCCCGAACTGGATTTTTGGCGTCCAGGAAAATATGAATTTGATTCTGAAGCTACTGCCGTTCAATTACTCGTCGGCGATGATGATTTGATAGGGTATGTAAATGGTGAAATTCAGGAAACACAAATACTTCATAAACTGATTTCTGCACAGGAATATTGGATGCACAAAGCATAATATCATAGATGAAAAACAACTGTCAGTCGAAAAAAGTAACTTCCCTATCGTTTTATAAAACAATCATCGTGTAAAATACATTTATGTCTTTATAATAAATCAAAACATCTGTTTCAACACATTTGAATGACTATCCTTGCTAAAAGTTTTTGTAAAAAACATCCACAATTAATATCCAACACATTGGATGGAAAATATAGCATAGAATTATTTGACGCTATAGATGATGTGGAAGAGGCCTGGTCATCTGTTGCCTCTGCGCAAGATCTTTTTTTCAGCTCAGATTTTCTTAGATGCATCGAAAAATTTCCTGCATCGGGCATTACACCCTATTATGGTATTGTAAAAGAACAAAATGTATCTGTAGGCATCATTTATTTTCAATCCAAATACGTAAGATTAAAAGATAATCTGAGAAAGCCTGGTAGCGAACCGAAAAGTGCGTTGGAAAAACTGGCAGAACCATTCAGACATGCAGTGGTAGGTACACTAAACTTCCATACCATTATTTGTGGCAATCTTCTGCTCACAGGCAAATATGGTTTCTATTTTAAAGATAATGTATCGAGAGATGAGCAGTTTTATCTTGTAATAAAAGCCACTGAAAAATTATCTGTCTACCTAAAAAAACAGGATGTAAAACCAGGACTAATATTGATCAAAGATTTTTTCACTGACGACATACCTGTTACTGGAGAATACCATAAGGGATTTACAAAATTTACCGTACAACCAAAGATGCTGCTTGAGCTGAAGCCTGAATGGAAAACATTTGATGATTATCTGGACAATATGAAATCAAAATACAGGGTCAGGGCAAGAAAGGCGCAGCAAAAAGCATCGGATATCACGAAAGTTGTTTTTGATGAAGAAGAAATAGCAAAAAACAGAGATACGATCAACGCCCTGTATAAAAACATCTCGGATCAGGCTGATTTTAATGCTTTTGTCCTACATGAAAACTATTTTGAAAACCTGAAGGCCTCATTGGGCAAAAATATGACTTTTACTACCTACTGGCGTAAAAATAAAATAGTGGCTTTTTTTACGAGTATTAAAAATTTCGATATCCTTGACGCTCATTTTTTGGGATATGATCCTTCTGAAAATGTGGAATGTCAGTTGTACCTTAACATGTTACTTGATCTGGTTAAGGAAGGATTGGATAAACAATTAGCATGTATTGATATGTCTCGAACTGCGGTAGAAATCAAATCAACCGTAGGTGCTATTCCACACGACATGTATCTATATCTCAAACATAGCAATACTTTTCTAAATAAAAGTGTGGAAACGGTACTTAGTTTTGTGAAGCCCGAAGCTGATTATGTGATCAGAAGTCCTTTCAGAGACGAGTAGTAATATATTTATACTTTTCATACCATTGAAGCAGTCTATGAAGTGATATTTTTATTTTTGATGATTTTATCAAATATAAATTCCTAGAATTACATAACTAAATCAAATTAATATGCTTCCTCAAAATATTATCAATCTCTATGACGAGTATACTCATATGCCGCTCTCAAGAATGGAGTTTATACAAAAACTTACACAGTTGGTAGGAAGCACAGCAGCCGCGATGTCCATTTTACCTTTGCTGGAATCAATTTATAAGGCACCGATTGAATCCGATACTGAAAATATATTGACAGAAAAAATAAGTTATGCTGGTGTCAATGGGGAAATGAAAGCATTTATTGCCAGACCAATGGAAGATAAGTCCTACCCTACCATCATTGTCATACACGAAAACCGTGGCCTTACTGCGCATATTGAAGATGTGGCAAGACGTGTAGCAAATGCCGGATTTCTGGCTGTGGCACCCAATGCCCTTGCTCCGATAGGCGAAGTGGCGGATGAGGATGAAGCCAGAAAAAAATTTAGTGAACTCAAAGCAGAAGATAATCAACAGAATTTCATTAGAGCGTTTGATTATGCAGTTAAAAGAAAAGATTGTAATGGCAATTTTGGATGTGTTGGTTTTTGTTGGGGTGGTGCTATGTCAAACTATCTTGCAGCCAATGTGCCCAACCTGAAAGCAGCCGTAGCTTTTTATGGTAAACAGGGTACTGCTGAAGATGTGCCAAAAATAAAAGCCGCTTTACAACTGCATTATGCGGAAAATGATGAAAGGGTTAATGCAGGAATAGCTGTCTATGAAGAGGCATTAAAAAACAATGCTATCAAATTTGAGTCCTACCTTTACCTAGGTGTTCAGCATGCTTTTCATAATGATACTTCTGTAGCCAGATACAATGAAGAAGCTGCGAAACTTGCTTGGGGAAGAACAATTGAGTTTTTTAAAAAGTATGTAGGGTAATACTAACTACTTCCCAGAAAATACAGGAAATCTCTTTTCCAGAAATGCTGCCGTACCTTCCTTATAATCTTCACTATTTCCAGCCAATGTCTGTAATTCATCTTCCAAATGAAGTTGTTGCTCCAGCGTATGATGAAAGGTTTGGTTGAGTGCTTGTTTGGTCAAAGCCAATCCATATGTAGGCATCTGAGCGAGTTGTGCTGCTATTTTTTGGACATCTTCTATAAATGTACTATCCGGAAAAACCTTATAAATCATTCCCATACTTTGAGCATCATGAGCACTGACCTTTTCCCCTAACATCATCAATGCTGATGCTCTCTGCAATCCTATCAATCTGGGCAAAGTGTAGGTACCTCCGCTATCGGGTATCAAACCTATCTTGCTGAATGCCTGAATAAAAGAAGCCGATTCCGTGGCAATGACAATATCGCAAGCCAAAGCTATATTTGCTCCAGCACCGGCGGCTACACCATTGACTGCAGCTATGACGGGCTTGGGTATATTTCTGATGCGGGTGATCATTGGATTGTAGTGTTCACTGACTATTTTGGACAAAGGTATACCGTTCGGATCGGTAGCTTCCTGTAAATCTTGGCCGGCACAAAACGCCTTCCCATTGCCGGTAATGACAATACATCTTACATTTTCATCATTGGCAGCCTGATCTAAAGCAGCGTGAAAGTCAAGCGCCATAGATCGGATAAAACTATTGAATTTTTCGGCTCTTTCTAAGGTAATGGTGGCGATATTGTGGGCTATTTGGATAGATATATTGGACATAAATTTTTTGGTGATTGGGTGATTTGTGATTTGGTGTTTTATGATTTTGTGTTTTATGATTTTGTGTTTTGTGCATCAGATAATTCAGATTCTAAGCGCAAAGTTTTACTTTCATAATTCTACATTTATAATTAATGGCATTTAAAGTAATCAAAAGGTTCGAGGCAATCTTTACATTTATATAACGCTTTGCATGCTGTAGAACCAAATCGGCTGATTATCTCAGTATGATAAGATTTGCATTGCGGACACTGCACCTTGGGTGCACTTCCTTTAAGAAATGAAACATCTCCAGTATTTTCTGCAGGTGGTGAGATGCCATAATCCATAAGTTTTTGCCTTCCTTCTTTGGTGATCCAATCGGTAGTCCAAGCAGGTTCTAACAGTAAAAATACTTCCACATTTTCGTACCCGTGCTCCTGCAAAGCAGATTTTATATTCACAGTAATCATATCCATGGCCGGACAGCCGTTATAGGTGGGCGTAATGTAAACTGAAACATTTCCGGCCGCATCAATTTTTACGTTCTTTAATATGCCCAATTCTGCTATTGTAATCACAGGTATTTCGGGATCCGTCACTTGGGTAAGTATGTTATAAATTTGATCAGTTATCATGTTATGCTACATTTTTGTCCAAGATATATCCATAGTATTTGCCAAATAATATCGCCCAAATCTGACCAAGGATAAGTCCTAAAATTGCCCCACCCAAAATGTCCAAAGGAAAATGCACACCCACATACACTTGGGAAAAACCAATAATTGCAGCCCACGTCCAGCAATAAGGTTTAATCTTTTTAAAATGTTGTCCCAGTGTCATGACCAAAAATGTAGCTACAGCAAAGTGATTGGTAGCGTGAGAAGAAGTAAAACTGTATCCTGATCCACATTGAACGCGTTCAACCACATTTACATATTCCGTATTGCATGGTCTCAGGCGCTTCACTGTACCTTTTACTGCTCTGGAACTGATCATATCTGCAGATCCTGCAGTAAGCACTAAAAATAAGATAAACCAATAGGCTTTCACCCCATAATTAAAAAACACAAAAGCAATAATAAAAGTATATAAAGGTAGCCAAAAATATGGCTCTCTCATCCATGGCAAGACCAAGTCTAGCAAAGCTGAAGACAAATCATTGTTGACCCATTCAAAAAGAGCGATATCCCACTGGATAATATTCATACGGAAAAATTCAAAACGTACTGTAATTATGGTAACGCAAAAAAGCAATATTTAGTTGAAAATTTTTAATTATTTAGGTCATTGCCCCAGCGGGGTAAAATATTGGTGACGACAGATGAAATCCGTCGTACAAAGGTAAAAATTTAAAATTTTTAGCGTCATTTTTATATCTAAGTTGCAAACGTGTGACGCTTCAGCATCAAATGGTGACAAAAACTTAACGATTAGCGGTTGAACTAAATAATTACCAATAATTTCACTTACATTGTTGATGTAAATTTCTGAGTTACCTAAATATCTTAAATAACGGTCGTTATGAAGGCTGCAAATATAACCTAAAAAAGACAGACACCTAAAAAACAGTACTTTTTGCCACAAATTATAGTAAACTACTTTAATGTAAGACTGAACAGTGCTTTAGCAAAATGTGGTGGCAGCTAAATTTAGTGAATAAACTGCCAGCTAATCTGGAGACTACTTGAACATATATGATTACTATTTTGAGTCATCAATAGAAAAAAAAAAAATTAATACACTCATTAGAAGATTTTTTCTTCAAAATTGACAAAAAATGATACTTCTCACTGATAATTCTAATTTTATAATACCATATCTAAAACTACGCTGATTCATCGCAGATCCAACATGAATTGTATACCTTTGCATTTAAATAATAAGCATTCATGCTGGTTGACATAATTATAACATTGGTATTGGTGTCATTAAATGGTTTTTTTGTGGCAGCCGAATTTGCTATAGTAAAAGTGAGAGCATCGCAGATAGAAATGAAAGCACTTTCTGGTAATTCTTCCGCCAAACTTTCATCCCACATTATTGAACATCTTGACGGATATCTGGCAGCTACCCAACTTGGAATAACTTTAGCCAGTCTTGGCTTAGGATGGGTAGGAGAGCCGGTGGTATCAAAGATTATCCTCCAGATTTTTCATTTTTTTGGCTTGAACATGTCCCCTGAATTATCGCATCAAATAGCCCTTCCCATTGCTTTTTTGATTATCACTGTGTTACATATTGTTTTTGGCGAGCTGGCCCCAAAATCAATTGCCATCCAGAGACCAGAATCCACTACTTTGCTCATTGCATATCCGCTGAATATTTTTTATGTAATTTTCAGACCTTTCATCCGGTTACTCAATGGTTTTGCCAATATTATCCTAAAACTTTGTGGAATCCAAGCAGTACATGGTTCGGAAGTACACAGTTCAGATGAGCTTAAATATCTGGTACAACAAAGCAGTGAATCAGGCGCAATGGTCAACACAGACTATGAAATTATCAAAAATGCATTTAATTTTCCGGAAAGAACTACCCGACAGGTAATGGTACCAAGAAATCAGATGGTCGCTTTTGATATTGAGGCCGGTAATGAAGATAAGCTGGTTAAGTTATTGGATGAAGGATATTCAAGAATTCCCTGCTACGAAAACAATATAGACAATATACTAGGCATTATCAATACCAAAGACATCTTGTTAAAACTAAAAAACAATGCATCTCTTAATATCAGAGAACTTATCCGGCCAGCCCATATTACTACTGAAACCAGAAAATTAGGCAGTTTATTGAAGGAGTTTCAAAGGTCTCACACTCAAATGGCTATTATAGTGAATGAATTTGGCGGTACCGAAGGTTTGGTGACGCTTGAAGATATTCTGGAAGAATTGGTAGGCGAAATACAGGACGAATATGATAACGAAGTCCCCGTGGTTGAAAAAATAGATGATAAAACATATAAAGTAACAGCAACTGCAGCCCTCAATGATATCAATGCTTTTTTACCATATGCCCTCGAATCTGTCAATGACGCTGCTTCTTTGGCAGGCGTTCTTATCAATAAATTTGGTAGAATACCGAACACCAATGAAACAGTTATCCTAGATGAATATGAAGTCACTATACTGAAAAGAATAAAAAATACCATCAGTATTGTACAACTCAAAGATACAACCAGCTAATTTAACGTAGGAATTATTTAAAATTGAGTCCAGTCCGAAAAGTAATTACAAGATCATATTTAAATATCTTATATATATACTAATATGATAATAAATATATTTCCCTTTATGGGTAGGGGTGTTCCCCTTCAGGTGTTCACCCCTTCAGGGGCCGGGGGTCGTCGGAGGTCGGTTAAGGGATAAAAACGATTGATTATTAAAAAGTGAGCATTTTCGGAGCGGACTCAAAATTAAACAATATAGCTCTGGAATCAACCTGTTAAGATCTGAAACAATTCAAAATTATTGCCAGTAATTGTAGAGCATATCAATCATTTGAACTTATACTTATTAGCTTCATTAACTCATCGTTATCGTTTATATGGATGATATTTATGTCATAGAGATTATATCTTATGATAGCTTCATCGAGCAAATAATCCCTTACTACTAAAATCAAAGTTTTGTTAAACGGAGCCCTTTCGTGGAGCATTTTAGACAATTCCGGTTCAAGGCCCTGCCCCTTCAGTTCTAATTTACCAATTTCATCGATAATGAAAAATGAACCGGAATGAATAAAAGCCTGGTCAATCATATGTTTTGCTAGGGAGAACACTTCGGATCTAAAAGAATATTTCCCTACAGTAAAAGTATCGGTAAAGTCAGACGTACCTTTTACTTCAAATTCCATCCATTGTTTTGTCTCCAAATCAAAAAAATATCTTTGACCTTCCAGATCAGGGCATAAAAATCCATACACATCCTGTCTATCTTTAAAAATATGCATTAATAATGTAGTTTTTCCTGATTGTACGGGCCCCGTGATGACAATAACTCTATTCATGCACGACAGTTTCGTTTTTTGTCTGACCAACGACCAATAAACCCAACACCATATTTTTTATTTTGGTCCAACCCCGATATTCACTATTGACCCAATGTAAAACCTGAAATGCTCTGTCTGTAAATAAAGGTATCTCGTCCAGTACTTCGTTCAGTAGTTTTTTTTCAATCGATAATCCTTTTGAAAATCTCCTGATGAAGTGCAAAAATATAGGCCCTAAAATAAAAATCAAGCCCAGACTAACTATTACGGCACGTAAAAAAATAAATATAAGTTCAGTCAACTTCATGGATGGAACTATAAAATTTATAACCATAAGTATAAAGGCCAACACAAAAAAACCAATGAACACAGATTTGCCCTGTTTTTTAAAAATGCTGTTCTGCACATCTTTACCTCCACTCAATTCAGGCATTATTTGGGCCAATTCAAAAACCTGTTTAGGAATAGATGGCACCCAAATACCAATTACAATTCCTACAATTAAATAAAGTAAAACATACAGACCAAAAATCAGGAAGACCAAAGAACCTTCTCCGTCAAAACCAAAAGATTTGCCTATCGATTGCGCAGATGCATCTATCGCTTTGAAGAATGTAACGCCATAAATCAATAAAGAAATTAGAATTTTTTGTACAGCTGACTCTAACAGACATATTGTACTGAAAATGATGGTTTTAATAGAAAAATACCGGGTATTACGAAAAATAAGATGCCCCAGATAACCCTGAAAAATGACTGCGACATATGCCTGCCATGGCGAATGTGGACTTACGGTAAGTTTGACCATTAGCACAATGGCCAATGCCTTCAAAATTGTATTTTTATTCTTTTCTCCGTAAAAGCCAAGTAATGCTATACAAATAACGGCAATACCACCCACAAATATTCCAGTGAATGGCAATTTTAAACCGTGCAAGATCCCACCTATGCCTGACTCAGCAAATGCCCATAATAATATGAGACTTTTGGTATTGATGGTAAGATTAGGCATGGATCAGTTTTAAGTTATTACAAATGTAAATCATCAATAATGTCATTGACATGTTCCAGTCCAACGGATAATCTGATCAAACCATCAGAAATACCCGCTGCTCGTCGCTGTTCAGGTGTAAGTTTTGAATGTGTCGAGGATGATGGATGGGTAATGATGGTACGTGTGTCACCAAGATTTGCTGAAAGCGACATCATCTGCCGGCTATCAATCATTTTTACGCCTGCAGTAAGCCCACCTTTCAATTCAAAACTAATCATACCGCCACCAGCTTTCATTTGTCTTCTTGCTGTTTCATATCCCGAATTGGACGGCAAAAATGGATACTTTACAGTTTGGACTTCAGGTCGACTTTCCAGCCATTGAGCCACTTTCAGTGCATTTTCACAGTGTCTGTCCATACGAATCGCAAGGGTTTCCAGACTTTTAGAAAGTATCCAAGCGTTAAAAGGCGACAGGGATGGGCCGGCATTTTTCATAAAAGGATAAATTTGTTGTATGATTTCATTGGATGCAATGATTGCTCCACCCATAACCCTACCCTGCCCGTCAATATATTTTGTGGCTGAATGTATAGAAATATCAGCACCCATCTTCAAAGGTCGCTGAAGATAAGGCGTAGCAAAACAATTGTCTACCACCAATAAAATATGATGATGTCTGCAGAAATCAGCTGCTGCTTTCAAGTCGATGATATCCAGACCGGGATTGGAAGGTGTCTCGAGATATAATAATTTTGTGGAAGGTTTGACCAATGTTTCCCATTGATTGATATCGAGTGGATCAAGGTAGTCATACTGAATCCCCCATTTTGCCAGGTAATCATCATTGATTTTAAACGTGGAACCAAAAACAGCCCTGGACATGAGCAAATGATCCCCACTCTTCAGCAAAGATGCAAATGTGGCAAATATGGCAGCCATACCTGTCGATGTCGCGATACAATTTTCACCTTCTTCCAAGGATGCCATTTTAAGCTCAAATTCCCGGACAGACGGGTTGGTAAATCTGGAATAAATATTTCCGGTTTCTTCATTGGCGAACAAAACGCGCATATGTTCCGCGTCATCAAAAACAAAGCTGGACGTTGCAAATATGGGTGTGGAATGCTCATGATGCTGCGATCTTTCAGTTTGGGTTCTTATCGCCTTTGTTTCGAATTTCATTTCAGGTCGATTTATATAGTATCATTCCATTCGGGTACTCTCACTTCCACACTATGGGTGATTTCCACTGATTTTGCCAGCATGATGGACACAGAACAATATTGCTCCATGGACATATCGACTGCCTTTTGAGCCTTTTCCAGTTTTACATCACCGTTGATAATGTAATGCATATGAATTTTGGTAAAAACATGAGGAACAGCATCAGCCCGGATACCTTCTATCTCTACAAGCACAGATTTAAATTCCTGTCTCATCTTTTTGAGTATCATCTCCACGTCAATAGAACTGCAAGCCGCAGCGGCCATCAGTACAGACTCCATCGGACCTACGGCTTCCTTATTGCCGGAAAACTGCAAACTCTGCCCACGCTCATTGGTTCCTTTAAAATTCATGTCCCCATACGTGGATTCTACAAATACTTTCATTTCCAAAAAAAATTAATTCTTAATAAACCATACCACAAAAGTAATCAACCTATACCTTTCATTCGTAAATTTTATAAATTAATATCCACATTCATCATTTTGAACCAAAAAGACATTAATTTCGCACCCTGAATAAATCATCACAGCCATTAAAACAGTAAAAACATGTTTACTATAAATATTTATGTAAAATTTGCCATCATAGGAATATGTCTAATCGGAGGTATCATTTTATCCTTTGTACTGGGCATAGGATATACCTGGATTTTCATTATTATCGGATTGTTGTTTCTGGCCAGTTACCTTTTTTTGGGTACGGTGCAATCTGCTTCAGAAATGCTTCAGGCCATGAATTTTGATGGCGCTGAACAAAGATTAAATCTTACTTATTTCCCCAAATTATTGTACGTCACCAACAGAGCATTTTATTTTATACTTAAGGGATCACTCGCGGCACAACGCAAAGACAATACTGCAGCCGAAGGATATTTTAATGATGCTCTGGCACTCAAGCTACCTTCAGACAATGAAAAAGGCATGGTTTTGCTTCAAATGGCTGGAATCCAGGCGCAGAAAAACAACTGGACGGGCGCTAAAAATTATTTTTATCAGGCCAAAAACCTAAAGATCACCGAACCACAATTAAAAGAACAGTTCAAACAGTTCGAAACAGCCATCAACAATAGAGGTCAGATGAAAGTAGCCCAAAGTATGGGCATGAAAACCGGCCAGGCGATGATGCCGGGTGGTAAAAGGAGAAGACCAAAAATGAGATAAAGTACACCACAGTTTTAAGTTGGGAAGCTTAAAATGACATTACGATAACATTAATGCATCCTTAGCTTAAAGGGCTTTTTTTATTGCGAAAATGGGCTTCACTCAATGATCTTTTTATAGGATTTTTTTATTTAAGATGAATCAAAAATCATTTTACAAATATTATTTAATTTCATCCAAGCCAGATTGAATCTCTTTCTGATATACTCTGATATAATCCACTTCCATAAAATTGGGGTACACAGGTTTTTTTTCTTTGTGTTTCCTGCATTGGGACTGATTAGCAATCGCTTGTACGTGTTCACCATGATTGGGAAATGAAGGCTCCATCAGATATTCTCCGGGTTTTATATTACATGTATTGACCGGGCGACCTTTGAGGTCATAATATTTTGGTATATACCTGACCATAATGTCATCAATGTAATACTTGATCATATGGGGTTCGTACTCCACACTGAAAGTATAAAATTCCTTCGAAAAATCTATATCAAAGTCAATGATCTTAGACTGACTGCTATAGCATGGGCCACCTTTTTTTGGATTGTCATTGGGACAATTATCCGACATCCAATTGTGAATTGAAAACTCTATTTTTTCGGTTCCTTTGCAGATAAACTCAAAAATATCTATCTCTGTATTCCACCCAAATATCCAGAAAGCTGGCCATTGTTGTTTCCCTTTAGGCAATTTACAGCGAATTTCATATTTACTGTATGTTTTGAAATGTTGTTTGGAATGTACTACGCCGGATGTATAGTCAAATGATTTGCCAAACCATTCTCCTTTTTCTATATCCGTTTTAAGTTTAAGAATACCATTATCTACCATACAGTTTTCATCCCTGTAGATATTAGCTGACACATGGGTCCTGCAGAAAGCACATGAATCAAGATCAGATGCCGGGCCATATGGATAAAAAGTATACCATTTGGATGTATCCAATTTTTCTCCATCAAATTCGTCATGAAATACAAGCTTATATTCATCTCTAACACATTGTTGCGGTTGATCCAATGAAACTTTGACTTTTTTTGCTTGTGCAGAAATATTCCATGAAAAAACCAATATTACAGCAATAGACGTAAACTTATTCATATACTACTTTTTACTACTTTTTATAATAACGGCAAGGGCCAGCCTTATTTTATGAAATTCTATCGGAGCCTTCAATCGCTCAGCTATAGCTGCCAATGCCATTTCCTGACCAGTCTTATTCCATGCTTCCTGTACCAGACTTACTTCTTCCATAGAGACATATTTCAGTATATCTACCGGCTCATCTTTAGTATATAAGTAAGCCAAATGCGAATATACCGTGGTTTCTGACATGTCCCTCGCCTTGGCAATCTCAGATGGCGTAAATCCTTCTTTATACAGATGCAGTGTTTCGATGTAGGTTTGACCTTTTACATTTTTCACTATGTCCTGTGATGCCAGAAAACCTTGTATAATGGCCAGAATATCTTGACCATATTGCTCCATTTTGACCTTTCCTATTCCTTCAATATTCAACAGATCAGCCGTAGTGGATGGTTTGGATGCCACAATATTTTCGAAAACCTTGTCACTGAATATCACATAAGCAGGTACCTGTTTTTGTTTGGCTAACTCAGTACGCCATTCTTTTAGACGCTTCAAGAGTTCATCTTCAAGCAATAATTTTTTTTGCTTTGGCTTTTCTTTTTCGACCACAAGATCAGTATAATTCAAATCTACCAATCTAACTTTTTTTCCTTCAAAAAGCACTTCCCTAGTGAGTGGCGTTGTTTTAAGTTTAAAATGGTCTGTGTAATCTATGCGAATATAGCCTTGATTGATGAGTTGGGTGATATATATTTTCCAATTGATAAATGATATGTCTTTTCCAGCGCCGAATGTTCTGATCTGATCGTATCCGCCTTCACGCACTTCTGCTCTGTAAGATCCCCTGAGCACATCTATCAACAAATTTAATCCCACATTTTCGTTACATCTGACTACTGCAGATAGGGCTTTCTGGGCCGTGATGGTTGCGTCTATACTTTTGGGTGGAACGAGACAATTGTCACAATGCATACAAGGTTCAGATCTGAACTCACCAAAGTAGTTCAACACCAAATTAGTACGACATTCATTGGCAGAAGCATATTCCCACATACGTTCCAGTTTTGCATACTGCACGGTTTTGAATTCTTCATTGGCCTGACTGTCGTCGATAAACTTTTTCAGCATGATGTAGTCGCCCCAACTATAAAAAAGCAATGCTTGCGCCGGAGTACCATCTCTGCCTGCTCTACCGATCTCTTGGTAATATCCTTCCAGATTCTTGGGCATGGCAAAATGAATGATCCAACGAATATTGCTTTTGTCTATACCCATACCGAAGGCTATAGTGGCACAGATAAATTGGATTTTATCGTCCTGAAACTCTTTTTGAACCCGCTTCCGGTTTTCAGCATCCATACCAGCATGGTAATAATCACAATTAAGTCCAGCCTGACGAAGTTTTGCAGAGATTTTTTCAGTCTCTTTTCGACTGAGACAATAAATAATGCCGCTTTTATCTTTTGCTTTCAATAAAAAATCAACCGTTTGACGATATTTCTGTTCTGCTGGGCGTGATTCAGTGGTTATATTTTTTCGTTCAAAACTGGAAACAAAAATTTCAGGATTTTTAAGATGTAACTGTCTGCAAATATCGTTTTGGGTGGCGGCATCTGCTGTAGCAGTAAGCGCAATAAATGGGACATGTGTAAATCTGTCTCTTATCTTATTGAGTAAAACATAGTCAGGCCTGAAATCATTGCCCCAAACGGATACACAATGGGCTTCATCTATGGCAAAAAGACTGATGTTGAGTGTTTGTAAAAAATCAGCAAAGCCAGGTGCATTGATTCTTTCAGGCGACACGTACAATAATTTTATTTCCCCTTGTCTAAGTTTTTGTTCCACCTGAGCCTGTTCATTGCGGGTCATGTTGGAATGAAATGCCGCCACTTTGACTCCGGAGAGCAGAAGAGCGGTGACCTGATCATTCATTAAGGCAATCAATGGCGAGACCACTATGGACAAACCGGGAAAAATCAATGCCGGTAATTGATAACATAGTGATTTACCTCCGCCGGTAGGCATGATCACGAGACTATCGTGACCTGCGAGTACATGATCTATGATGGCACTCTGATCTGATCTAAAGGAAGTAAATCCCCAGATATCTTTAAGAATGCTATATTTGTGTTCTTGTATTGAAGTCATTTTGCCAGTTCTTGTTCTGCCAAAAGTACAATTTTATTTTAAAATGGAACACAAAGTATATGTATTGCCAAAAAATTTCTACCAAAATGATGATGTAGTCCAATTGGCAAAAGAACTTCTGGGAAAATTAATAATAACGCAGATAGATGGTAAAATCACTTCGGGTATCATCGTAGAGACAGAGGCCTATCGAGGTCCAGATGATAAAGGTTGTCATGCATTCGGTGGTAGATATACTGAAAGAACTAAAACAATGTATGCACAAGGAGGCACTGTATACGTATATATTTGTTATGGCATTCATCCGATGCTCAATATTGTGACCGGCCCTGAAGGTGACGCACATGCTATCCTCATCAGAGCTCTAGAGCCTTTGGAAGGAATAGAAATCATGCTAAAAAGAAGAAATGTTTTATCATTGAATCCTGAATTAACAAATGGCCCAGGAAAACTTGCTGTAGCATTAGGCATTTCAAAAGAAAACAACGGCAGTCTTTTGTATGACCACCAGCAATCTCTTTTATTGTTAAAAAGCGATTTGATCATTCAAGAACACAACATTATTTGCGGGCCAAGAGTAGGCATGAGCCACCTTGTTGGCGCTTGTGCACATAGGCCATGGCGATTTTATATAAGGGATAATCCGTACGTGAGCAAACCTTTGATTGTAAATTACAAGTGGTAAAATAATTTTTTATTAAAAGAGTGAATGAGTTAATGATTAAAGCCTTATTCTATTGATTTAGTGATGAAGTGATCAAATATTAAGGTAACAACTTGTCTCAAAAATATAAAAAAAATACCCGAACTGACATTCATCCATCCGGGCATTTTAGGGTCTTAAAAAAATTAATCTTTATCTATTCCTGAGTGATGTCAGGAAAGTATTCAGTTCATCTATAGAGTAAAAAAGTACTTCTCTGGGTTTACTGCCTTGAGCTGGTCCAACTATGCCTAACTGTTCCATCTGATCCATAATACGACCTGCTCTGTTGTACCCCAACTGCATCTTGCGCTGGATAAGTGACGTAGAACCATGCTGCGCTGAAATAATTAACCGGGCAGCATCATCGAAATTTTCATCTAGATCTGAAATTTTTAAATCAGAATTACCTGTTGATTCATCGTCATTTTTATATTCAGGCAAGTAGAATGGCTCAGCAAATCCCTGTTGGTCAGCTATATGCTTTATGACACTTTCCACTTCAGGGGTATCAACAAAAGGGCATTGAAGTCTTATATTGGTACTTCCGATAGACAATAACATATCTCCAGCTCCGATCAATTGGTCAGCCCCACCACCATCTAGAATAGTCCTTGAGTCAATTTTGGATGTGACTTTAAATGCAAGTCTGGCTGGGAAGTTGGCTTTTATAATACCTGTAATGATATTGACGGACGGACGCTGAGTGGCTATAATCAAATGAATACCTATCGCTCTGGCCAACTGTGCCAATCTGGCTATGGGCAACTCTACTTCCTTACCTGCGGTCATGATCAAATCTGCAAACTCATCGATAACCAATACGATGTAAGGCAAAAATTTATGTCCTTCTTTAGGACTCAGTTTTCTGTCCGTAAATTTTTCATTGTATTCATTAAGATTACGTACCCTGGCTTTTTTAAGCAAATCATACCTGTTGTCCATTTCTATGCAAAGTGAATTTAAGGTATTGATTACTTTACTGGTTTCAGTAATGATAGGCTCATCCTGATCATGTAAAAATGCCAGATAATGCTGATCCAAGTGCCCATAAGGGAATAACTCCACCTTTTTTGGGTCAATCAGTACCAGTTTTACCTGAGATGGGTGTTTTTTATAAAGCAGAGACATCAGGATGGCATTGATACCGACTGATTTTCCTTGTCCTGTAGCACCGGCGACCAACAAATGTGGCATTTTAGCAAGGTCAGCTACAAATACTTCGTTGGATATGGTCTTTCCCAATGCTATCGGTAATGCCATCTTTGTCTGTGTAAATTTTTCAGACATAAGCAATTCCTTCAGCGAAACAATCTGTTTGTTTTTATTAGGCACTTCGATACCGATCGTACCTTTGCCCGGTATAGGGGCAATGATTCTGATACCCAAAGCTGATAAACTCAAAGCAATATCGTCTTCCAGATTTTTGATCTTTGATATCTTTACACCTGGTGCAGGTACAATTTCGTACAATGTAACGGTTGGCCCTATGGTGGCTCTGATTTTAGTGATTTCTATTTTATAATTGAGCAATGTTGCGATGATCTGGTCTTTGTTGGCTTCCAGTTCTGATCTGTCCACTTCCACTTTCTGATCGGCATAATCCAACAGAAGATCGATGGTAGGCATTTTAAATCTGGATAAATCTGCTGTAGGATCGTAAGGTTCCATATCGTCTTCCAGCTTGATGGCTTCTATTTCAGTTTCGGGTGCAACCGGTACTTTAGCGAGTGTTGGCCCTACCTCATCAAAATCAAATTTTGCACGATCTGACTTCACTTCTTCCTGTCCAAAATCCAGCTCAAGATCAGGATTGGTATTATATGAAGCTGCTTTTGCTGCAACTGCTGCAGCAGGCAGATCAAATTCCAGTTCGTGGTGATTTGATCCGGCCTTAGCGTCAGCGGTGTGGGTCGGTGGGATGGCCCCCTCCCGGCCTTGGGAACCGGAGGGCCTTAAAGTCTGTAAAAATAATTCTTCTATATCGTCCGTCAGATTTTCGACAGTGCTTTTTGTTTTTTTAGGTTTTATTTCCGCATCTTCCATCCCTTTGAAGAAGTCCATGGAGATGGAAGGCATATGTATTCCTGCCAGCGGATTGCTGAAAGTCAGATTATCAAAATTGGGATTAAATCTCCACATGACATATGCTCCCATGGTAAACAACAAGAGGAAAAATAAGCCGATCTGGCCTATAAAATTGGTCAGCCAAAAACAAGTACTTTCACCAAATGCTCCTCCCCAAGTAAACTCAGACCTTCTGAAGACAAACTCCAGAACCAAGGAAAAAAATGCCATGATAACAAAAAAGTTTCTTGCAAAAACCATAAATGGTATCAGAGATCTCCTTCTGACCAGATCCATGCCCAATCTTATGAGCAGTACCACAAAGATCATGGAAGGAAGACCAAATCCCCAGTAAAAAAACATATTGGAAATAATAGCACCCAATCTTCCGAGCCAGTTCTGAACACTCAGATCACCCTGCATCAGCATACCCCAAGAAAATCTCAATACTTTATCCTGGTCCATCTTCCAGGTGTAGAGATAGGATACAAATGCAATAGCAAGATAGATCGCTGCAAGGATAAGGATTACGCCAAATATTTTGGGCAATCTTTCATCACGCCAGTTGAAGCGGGGTTTGGCGCTGTCTTTCGGTTTTTGCTTTTTGGAAGCCATACTTAAATCGGTTTTTTAAAATAAATACTCCTGTTTCACTCTTATTATAACTTTCACAAAAGACAAAAAGACAAAACAGCATAACAGGCATCATAGAAAGGCCGAAATTTATGTCAAGTATGCTGTAAAATTATCCTTATAAAAAATTTTGAATTAATATATGTCCTACTGGAATGAAATAATTGCAGGACAAAGATAATTGGAATAAATATCATATTAAAATAATTTGTAATATATTTTTAACAAGATATCAATATTATACAATTTATGTAATAATGTAATATTTAAAAGTGGCTCAAATTCATAGGGTTATCTATTTTGGGCTTTCTTTCATCCGCGTTAAAAAACCGCATGATTATAGTCATCCCTGAAGTTTAAAATCTAAAATGATCTATATTTGCGGCAATTTTACCGGAATAGCCATAAAAAGTGGTTCCGTTTTATCCTAACCAAACCATATAATATCATGAATGCGCATATTTTTATTGCCGGAAGCGGCGGTATAGGTCAGGCTGTAGGCCTTATTTTATCAGAATCAAAAGTTTTTAAAGCTACCATATATTTTGGAGATGTCTATCAACAAGCTATAGATACAGCTATACAATTTGTGACCGAAGGCTCAAGTCTAGGTACACAACTCCACGGGGTATTGATGCCTAAGGAAGGAAGCAACGAATACATTGATGATGTGCTTAAAAAATGTGATATTATCCTCGATTGCCTACCAGGAAATCAGGCTCCCCGCATGGCTGCTCTTGCTAAACAACACCATTGTCATTATGCTAATCTTACGGAGTATGTGCAAGAAACCAAAGATGTCATAGAAATATCTAAAGATGCTGATACCGCATTTGTACTTCAGACAGGCTTAGCACCTGGCTTTATCAATGTGTTGGCCCATAAACTATATGAAGAGTTTCGGGAAAATTTTGGGGTAGACATCGTCAACAGTATGCATATGAAAGTGGGTGCCATTAGTAAAAATGCGCCTTCGCCACACTATTATGCTTTTACCTGGAGTCCGATAGGTGTGGCTACGGAATATCTCAAAGATGCTGAAATAGTAAGAAACTTTAAAAAAATAAAAGTCCCTGCCCTTTCCGGACTCGAACGACTTATCATCGATGGAGATGAATATGAAGACAATTTTACATCGGGTGGTGCCGCTGATTTCCCCGATGCATTTGCAGGCAAAGTTAAAGATCTGGATTACAAAACCATAAGATATCCCGGCCATTATCAATGGGTAAAAAATACCATGTCCACCATTACCAATAGTGATGACCGCATCAAAGCACTCGAAAACATCATGCTGGAAAATATACCCAGTGTAGAAGATGATGTAGTGGTCGTCTATGCCTCTGTAGAAGGGAAAGATATACATGGCAGACTCAGACGCAAAGAGAAATCTTACAAAATTTTCCCATCCTTAGTGGGTAAAAAAAGGTTACGAGCTATTCAAACCTCTACCGCAGCACCACTTTGTGAGGTTGCATACATGCTATTGACACATAAGTGGAAAGGTACCATACTTCAAAGCCAACTGTCTACCACAGATTTTTTGAATGGTCCGTTTGTTACGGCTATTTATGGGAAGTATTAAAACTGAACAAAAATATAAATAATCGAAGGTAAGGTAAAAGTATAAGGCAGACAAATAGTGAGACATTGCTGAACTAGTGCCATCTAAGAAATATTAAATTCATCTTATCAGACGGAAATTAATTTGAAAAATCATCCTAAAGATAAGCCCTTGTTCGTCTATTTTCAGAATCAATAAATTGGTTAGGTAGATTTTTGCAAACCTATTTACATTGAGTATATATTAAAAAATTAATGTATATATAAAATAAAAATACAAAAATTACCCAAAGAAAAATTTGGGTAGTATTTGTGATCACTGTACCTTGCCGAAGATATTCATCAAACCTTGAGTAAAAAAATACACGTTTCCGGCTTTCTGCACCCAATTCCGATACTGTACTACCACGCTCCGATTTGATGGAAAAAATTATTTTAACTGTTTAATTATTATTATCATGAGACCAACAAAGCTTTCTTTCTTTCTTTCTTTCTTTCTTTGCGTTCAACATTTTAATAGCTCAGGAATTAAAATGTGGCAATCTTCCGCAAACTGAAGCAGAAAGGTCACAAATTTTGAGTATCTTGGGTAGAAATGGTCCTAGAAATAATGGATGCAATGATCCAGTTTGGACTGGAGGAGATAGGAGTTACAGGCTTATTTTGGAATATTCTAAAGGGAACACTGCTACAACATCAATGGCTTCCTATGCTGAAAGTATAAATAAGTACTATAATCCATTTGGCATTTTTTTTGAAATCAATATTATTGAAAGTCCATGCACAACCTGTTTAGAGCCGTACGACCCAAATTGGTGGCAAGATTTAAATAAAAATGGTTCAAAAGACATCGGAGAATCATATTCTATGTTTAGTCATCCGTATTCAGATTGTATTTATGGAAGAATTACTGAAAATGGCGCGTTTGATGCGTCCGGTCAGGGCAATTATTTTTCACATGGTTTTTGGAGTATTGAAGGAGCTCAGATAATTATTCACGAATTAGGACATGCTCTTGGATTGTCCCATACGTTTAATCAGTTTAAGGAAAATGACCATGAAGTTGTAAATGAAACGTCATCTTGTTCATGCAATTGTTTGGAAAAAGCAGATTTGATTTGTGACACTCCTTCAGATCCTTATAAAAGTTGGTTTGAATATCCTGATGAACATGAAGTATTAGCTTGGAACTCTGCTATGTTTGATGAAACAAATGAAATAATAAAAAATTCAAATGATAAAGTTGATTTATGTGGAACAAACTGGAAAGAAATTAATGACCATTTTTCAGTATTTAATAATCATATGTCTTATCATGGTCCACTAAATGGTACCTTCACTAAAGGGCAAGAATACATGATGAAAAAGTTAAATGAAAATAAACCTTGGCAGATAATAACAGGAACCGGATCTGGTATTATGTCCATACCTAGAGGAGTAATTGATGAGCCAACAACTTACAGTGAATCAAAAATCATTAATTCTGACATGGAAATCAAAAGCACTTTGATAATAAAAAATGCGAATTTATTTTTCAATGGTGCCACAAAAATAGTTATGAAATCAGGAGGAAAACTGATCCTCGATAATGCGAAAATATTGACTAACACTGAAGGTAGTTGTTTTGCACCAAACGGAAAATGGAAAGGGATTTGAGTAGAAGGCAGATCAGATATCATATTAAAAAATAATAGTATAATCTCAGAAGTTGAAGAAAAAGTTATAGTTTCAAACGGACACACACTTTTACTTTATCTCCAATCAGGGTCAGAAATTATAAATCCTAATAAAACAGCCTTGGATCTAAAGAATGGAGTTATATATTTCAAATCTAGTGGCAATAGTATTGTTCATGGGAACATAAATATAACCAATGGTAGCAAATTGGAATCATCCCAATCGAAATTTTTGGCTGGCGATGTTACATTGTTCAATACTGGTCTTCAAATATACAATCAATCTGAAGTGAGAGGTGGGCTTATTGTGAATAATAGCAACATAAAATTTGTTGATTTAAAAGACAGTGAATTTTACGGGCCTGTTACTTTAGATAATAAAAATTATTCAGTAAAAATTTTAAATAATAATTTTTATCACATTGGTGGGTTAAGGATCAATGCTGTCAAAGACTTTGATATTTTTGACAATAACTTTTTTAATTGTGATGTTTGTTTGAGAATAAATGGAGAGCCAAATGAAGCCAAAAACCTTTTTTTCAAAAATAAATTTGAAAAAAGTCGGTCAAATGGTGTATCTGTGCTATCATCTTCTACAGGATTAGCATTGGAATGCAACACAATGACCAATTCTCTGACCAGGGATTGGAATATTCTGGCAGCTATTGCACCCATGCAAGGAGATCCTGATCTCGCTGCAGGCAATCTTTTTTCAAGGGCAGCGTCTGAAGTCGAATATAATGTACCTTTTCAAGTTATATATAGATATAATTCATTTATCACCCAAGAAAAGCCAATAAATATAACCGGAAATCATGCAAACTTATTCAGAAATATTGAAAATCTTGCACCTGGTTCTAAATGCTTATTAGATTACCCGCAACCGCCCATTTATCCGGCTCACTGTACAAATGGTGTTAAAGACCAAAATGAACTCGCCATTGACTGCGGCGGCTCATGTAAAAAGTGCAATATTTTTGATCTGAACCCCGATTTAATTTCTTTTGATAAATGTAGCAATGGCGTAAAGGATGGCGATGAAACAGGTAAAGATTGCGGTGGTAAAAGTTGCCCTCCATGTGATACGTGTAATGATGGTGTCCAGAATAATGGAGAGAATGGTGTTGATTGTGGCGGTAGCTTTTGTCCGCCATGCAATGTATTACTTTGTTCGAATGGTTTATTAGATACCGGCGAACAAAGTACAGATTGCGGCGGAGTTTGCCCGCCTTGTACGTCGGTTGCACCACCAACATGTCATGATGGCTTACAAAATCAAAACGAAACAGGTACCGATTGTGGGGGCATCTGCCCTCCTTGTGGTGAATCAAATGTCAATTATTTAACAACTTGCTATAATTCCATCAAAGACGGCACTGAAACTGATATAGATTGTGGAGGCAGCTGTCATCCATGTGATTGTACATCGGAAGGTATAGAAAATGATTACTACTTTCAAGAATTAAAGCGAACTACGGATCAATTTATGTCACAATTACAAAGCAAGTATGGTTCAACCTATTTTTTGAATAATGAACCATTAAATGCGTCAAAAGAAAGGACAAACTATTTGAACTATTTAGATGGAGGCAATACGTCATATTTAATAAATTTAATTAATAGTTCCGGCCACACTCAAGAACAACTAATTCTCTCTTTATTAAATGATATTTCACCTTTTGTCTCGGAAAAAGCAATTCATACTTTATTTGGTAAAAGTGATTATTTTTCACAATCAGACGTTGCCGATGTTGTCAGACGCAACCCTGCTGTGTTGAGAGACAGATATATTAATTCTGTAGTTAACAATACCAATAGTTTTAGTCAAATTCAGATTGATAATATTAACAATGCAGCTTCAGCTGGAGATGCACGTACCGAAGACTATGAAAAACAACGAATCAGATCTCACTACATGCATCAGCTGGTACGTAACCATCTTGCTGCAGCCAGTCAGGGATTAACTCCTGACTTTGAGACCATAAGATGTCAGCTATTACGAAAAGATGATCATGAAGTAAGATATCAGGTTTACCAGACTTTTATTGATGAGGGTCAATATAACTTTGCTACAATTTATCTTGATCACCTTGATCCTCAGGAAATTACAGATCCGTTTTACCGTAGTGAACTTTATGCTTTCAAAACATTAAATTCTATACTTATGAATTATTATTTTGCAGGCAATAAAATTGTACCAATACCAGAATCCACTAAGCAAAATTTACTCAATTTGGCATCAGGCTGTAATGGAATAGCGGGTATTAATGCGGCAAAAGTGTACAATGAGCTTTTTAGATCTTATATAGCGCCTACTTTATGTATAGGTGATCAATCACTAACATTTAAATCAAAATTAAATTCCAGAAGTAAATTAAATGAAAGTATTTATGTCAAACCAAACCCAGCATCAGATGAAATTGAAATTTGGAATGAATTTGGTAAATATGACCAAAACTTAAAAATTAAGATCAGCGATATTAATGGGAATCAGGTATATCATGAAAATTTAATTAATAAAATGACCAGAATAGACATCAGTCAATGGAATGCTGGAATGTATATGTACATGGTTTATAATAATCAGCAAGTAAAACAGTCTTCTAGATTTATTAAAATAAACAAATAATTTAACATTAACCGGAAGTGCCGTTAATTCAACATAACGGCACTTCTAAAAAATGACTATCTTTGACCATGAAAAGATTTCTTTTGGTGAATTTAGTAAAATTAAGCTTGTTAATTTTAATCCCATATATTGTCTCCACCCAGGCACTATATAATAAAACTTTCGATTTTAATTATCTCAGATCTAGCAGTGAATTGCTCTATGAAGATAATGAGTATTATTATTCAATCGGATATACTCAATTGTTTGAAGGGCCTGAAATAGGAGTACAGGTATCCTGCCACGACAAGGAGACGGGAGAGTTGTGTCATTCCACCTATTTTGAAGTAGAAGACCTCTGGCTTTTTACTTCCGGCCGAACTCCTGTATACCATATCAATGAAAATCTTGTATTTGGTATGGGAGGTCACGGGACCATTTATAAATTGGCGTATGACATCACCCATAAACAAATTTATGTCCTGGATACCATAAAAAACAGATTGCCTACTGGCATATACCTCAATGATATGCTAATAAAAGGAGATACCACGATATACTACATCACTGCATACCAGAATGAATCAAATCTTATATCCGTTATCACCACTTTTCCTGATGGCAGGAAAAAATTTATTTATCTATTATATGAAGAAGGGTATCATTTTGCAGGGGGTAAAATGATTGAAAAGGCATCAGGTAATTTTATTATTTTTGGCAGTAAAATAAAAAAAGATTTAAAAAGCAAACAAATATTTTTTTCTGAAATAGATACTTCAGGGAATATGATTAGCCAAGTCCTGAGCCCTATTTCAGATTTATCCGGAAGGATAAGTGATTTAGAAATAGTTAATGAAAACGAAATACTGGTATTGGCAGTCTCAACAACAGCCCCGACGACTTTTACAAACTACTTTTTTAATATGGTATATAAATATAATCATACAGAAAAAAAAATCTTGTGGAAATATAAACTGGTTGATTTTCCTACAGAATATTTTTCTCATCAGGGTGAAATTATAAAGGGTCATAAACAAGGGGAGTACTTGTATTGCACAAGTATAAACAATCCCAATTATGCTGTCGACTCATTTTACACATCCGGCAGAATTGTAAAGATAAGAGACAATGGAAGCAAAGTCTGGCACAAAAATTATAGTTTTTATACTGGGCGTTACAATTTCAATTTTTTCATTGCAATGATGCCTACAAAAGATGGAAACTATCTGATAGGTGGAGAATGTAATAAAATTAACTCAGAGTCTTGGTTGGTAAAAATAGACGAAGACGGCAATATCATACCCATAGATACCACTTCTGATACTGGCATCACAGATATAACAGACATCTCTATCTATCCCAATCCTGCTCACGATCAGATCATCATCAATCAAGGCGAAAGGACAGACATGGGCTACACTATATTTGACTCCCTAGGCAGGATAGAACTCACAAAATCTATCCCGGAGCCTCATCACAACATGGTCTGGGACATATCAAAACTGCCCGCAGGGATATACTTCTTATCGATAACGCATCAAGGTAAGTTAATTAAAAGCGTAAAGATGGTGGTGGAGTAATTTACATCTTTTCCAAATTCTTTTTAAACATTACTTTTTTACCTTCCTTTTGCGATAGATCATATCTACAAAACTAATCCCAATAGTATCGTATCTCAAAGAAGCTGGTTTGCTTTTTACTATGTCTTCTGCTGATTTCATGGCATCAATGGTGGTACAATAATCAAAATTTTCATCATAATATGTCGATCCGCCAGTTGAACTAACTTTTACAGTCTGTATCACACCACATAAGTACAATTCACTATAATCTTCAGAAAAACGCAATACTATATCATTTCCATCGCCTGTTATTTTAGTACCTGATATGGTTACCGCACCTTCGTTTATTTCTATTGATCCATTATCTAAGACCGTAGACTTCATTAAACTTTCTGATACCAATTCAAATGATGTGATTTTTGGAATATCTTCAAAAATGACGTCCAGAATAGCATTAATCGTATCTTTATATAACTTGTGGATGGATGCAAATGAACCCGTATTCTGATTCAGCTTCACCGGTAAGCCATTGACCACAGCAAATACGCTTTGATCTCTCACCATACCACTATGATAATCATAACTCACGGGGAACTGTAATGAATTTGAATCCTCCGGGCAGGAAATGATAGAAAATAATAAAATTAGATAAAAAATGGAATGGTTTTCATAAATTTTTAGATTTTGATTAATTTTTTTGTTCCGATAATCCTGACATCCGAACTCAATTTTAAAATGTAAACACCTGCTGTAATGTTATTGCACAAATATTTTTTATTAGTTTTTCTAAATATTTTATTTATCAATTTTGATTTGATCAGTTTTTAGGACAATTTTTTCTTCTTCCCAGGCTTTTTTGAGCGCTGGATACATTATTTTAAAGACGGAGTCAAAGCAATCTTCATAGTTTTGCTCATTATCCATATGTTTAGTTAAATTTAAATAAAACTGATCTGGGTCTTGATTGTATATTGATTTTATTTTAGAGAGTACTATAGTATTCATAAAATCTATTGTCAGATTATTACAATCCCTGTGTCCCATTGAATCGTGTACATTTTCACTCATATAAAGGATACATATATTAAATGATTCTTTTGAATTCCAATTGCTTCATATGTTATAGAATCGGTTGTTTTTATGAACACCTGAAATTAATATACTTCCTCCATTAATTTTTGCTTTATTAAAATTGGTTAAATAATAATGATTAAGAATATTACTTGTTGTTTCAAAATATTTATCTCTTCTGGAATTAATTTGCACTGCACATTCTAATAAGTTTCAGATATCATTTTTTTTATCTATTTTATCGTAAATAAAAGGATAAGGTGTTTTAAGAAATTTGTTATAATGACAATTTATTAATGTTTCACATGTCGCATCTAGTAATTTATTACAAATGGTATCTACTGAGTAAACTTCATGTACAATATAATCAATTTTGTCAATCGGCTTTACGAAAGCTTTACTTTTACATGTAAATAAAATAAAAATAACTATTGCTAAAACCAATAAATTCATTACATCTTTAATATTCATCATTTGTGAAATTTAATTATTGTAAGTACCTGTTAAAATCTTCTTCCAATGGTAATGCCTAATCCTATTGACTCTTAAGTTGGATATACTATACATAAAATTTTGTTTGTCAGAAATATTAAAAGGTCCATTGTGAGGAGGAGAGTCACCATCTTTATTGCCTAAATGGTCAGGATCATTATCAGGATGCATCAAACTGAACTTTCCATGACCAATCTCATGAGCAAGTGTAAAGCCATCAGCACTTTTAGTCATTGCAATTTTTGGTATTCCAATATCTGTTGCTTCAATTGCTACTGTTTTCTATACAGCTATTTTCCCATAACTTAATTGTATATCATCATACGTAAACACTAACAATTTAATGCTACCACCTTTTTCCAATTCACTCAAAACAGGCCTTCAAATCCAAACTAAAACAGCAATCATCTATGTTAATCTCTGCTGCATCTTTTTTAGCATATTTACCTTCTTTTAGCTCGTATATTTCATATATTTCTTCTTCCGGATCTACGATGATATAGTATTTTACTCCTTCATTCTGATAGATGTCATACTTGGTATTCCTGTCTTTAAGTACTGTAGATGGTGAAAGTATTTCTACCACTAACTCTGGTGCAAAAGTAAGATAGTGTCCCTCTATTGGTTTGCAAACGACCAATAAGTCAGGCTGTATGACCGTCGTATCATCCACTTTGTAATCGATAGGTTGATAGACTTTACAATTTTGGCAATTGATTTTTCTTAATTCCTTTCTGAACAGCTCAGAAAGCGCTGCTGATACTCGCTGATGTTTTAGGGCTTGGCATAGGAGACATAGATATGGCTATACCACGAATGATTTCCCATCTGCCTTCCCACTGTTCATATTCCAGATAACTATAATTTGGTAATATCTGCCTAAATGATCCCATTTTATTGTATACTATAATACAAAAGTAAGGATATTTGTATTAAAAAATTCGATTTTATTGCAATCGATTTTTAATGGCTACTACAATCCCTTTACTTTATACCGATGATTGGGATCATCGACTTTAATTATTTTGTCATTAAAGTAATTGGCTTCTACCAATCCGTCCCTGAGTTTGATGATACGATGCGCATGATCAGCAATGTCAGGTTCGTGTGTGACTACGATGATGGTATTTCCAGCATTATGAATACGCTCAAAGATTCCCATGATCTCCACCGATGTCTTAGTATCCAGATTACCTGTAGGTTCGTCGGCCAGAATGATGGCCGGATCATTGACGAGTGCTCTGGCTATGGCTACTCTTTGTCTTTGTCCTCCAGAAAGTTCGTTGGGTTTGTGGGTCATTCGGTCTCCGAGCCCAACCTTCTCCAAAGCTTCAGTAGCTTTTTCGATTCTTTGTTGTTTATTATACCCGGCATACACCAAAGGCAATGCCACATTATCCAATGCAGACAACCTGGGCAGAAGGTTAAAAGTTTGAAAAACAAATCCTATCTGCTTGTTTCTTACTTCTGCCAGTTCGCCATCTGACATACTGCTGACGTCAATATCATTAAGTATATAAGATCCCGATGTCGGGCTATCCAGACACCCCAGAATATTCATGAGTGTGGATTTACCGGATCCTGATGGGCCCATGAGCGCCACATACTCGTTTCTATCTATGGCAAGAGATACAGATTTTAAGGCATTGATGATCTCATCACCCATCTTATAGACCTTAGATATATTTTCTATGGTAATTAAATTGTTTGGCATAGCTTATTCGATTACTTTTGGTACAGCAAAATACGGTCCAATGGACAAAGGAGCATTTTTTAATGCCTGGTCTTTGGTCAGTTGATTATGTCCGACATCTTCACGCATATTATTGACAGTGTTGGTCATATGTCTGAGTGGTAAGATACCGGTGGTGTCCACTTCACTGATTTTGGCAAACATATCCACAATACTGCCAAGTTCAGTTTTCAAAGCAGCCTTTTCTCCTTTATCCAGTTTGAGTTTAGACAAATTTTCAAGTTTGCTGATCAGTTCATCATTTATGACCATGAGTTATAATTATTTTAATTCAGCCGCTAATATAAAGCCAAAATAGGCAAAAGCTTTAAAAATTTAGACGATATAGAGTTTTCATCCGTCAAAATTACACAAATCAATTCAAATTTGTATTTTTGATCGTTTTTTAAACTGTGCTAATGTATATTTTGATATGGGTTGCCAGTTTGCAGTAAATTAAACCAACAAAACCCTGGATAAAATATTAGAACGAACCTATGCATACACTTAAACATATAGCTATAGCCGGCAATATCGGTGCCGGAAAAACTACCTTATCTGAGATGTTATCCAAACATTATGGTTGGGAAGTACAATATGAAGACACCACTACCAATCCTTATCTTGGTGATTTTTATGAAGATATGCAACGTTGGTCCTTCAATCTGCAGATTTATTTTCTCAATAGCAGATACCAGCAGATCCTTAATATCCGAAAAGGCAAAGATACCGTAGTACAGGACAGGACCATTTATGAAGACGCCCATATATTTGCACCCAATCTACACGATATGAATCTGATGTCATCCCGTGATTTTGCCAACTATATAGAATTATTCAGACTGATGTCTTCTCAGGTAGAGCCACCGGACTTATTGATATATCTTAAATCGAGCATTCCAAAACTTGTACAGCATATCCATACCAGAGGACGGGACTATGAAGGAAATATGAGTTTGGATTATTTAAAAAAACTCAATGAGCGATACGAAACCTGGATAGATGGCTACAAAGAAGGTAATCTACTGGTGATCAATAACGATAACCTGGATTTTAAAAATAATCCGGAAGACTTTGGTATCGTCATTGAAAAAGTAGATGCTGAGTTTCAAGGTTTATTTTAATATTTAAAGTATGTACAAAGATATATCGGCCTATACTTCAGGTCATAAAACAACACTGGTCGCCGTGTCAAAAACCAAACCGACAGAAGACATTCTGGCATTGTATCAATCAGGGCAGCACATTTTCGGGGAGAACAAAGTGCAGGAAATGGTTTCTAAGTACGAAGTATTGCCAAAAGATATACAATGGCACCTGATCGGTCATCTGCAAAAGAATAAAGTGAAATACATCGCACCGTTTGTAGCCATGATCCAATCCGTAGACAGCTTTGAATTATTGCAGATCATCGATAAAGAATCGGGAAAAAACAACAGGATTATTGATGTTTTACTGCAGTTTCATATCTCAAGTGAAGAAACAAAATTTGGACTGAATAATAATGAAGCCATTCATCTGCTTACTGCACTGTCACAACATCCTTTTCCAAACGTAAGAATCTGCGGTGTAATGGGTATGGCCAGTTTTACAGATGACACAGATGTAATCAGATCAGAATTCAGCACATTAAAAAAAATATTCCTGGATTTAAAATCTCAGTTTTTTTTATATGATTCCCATTTTAAAGAAATATCTATGGGTATGTCCGGAGACTATAAGATGGCCATAGAAGAAGGATCCACCATGGTAAGAATCGGGAGCGCCATATTTGGGGGAATGTCATGAATGTCTTATCAACAATTCTCCCCGTTTCTACTTCCTCAAAACCAAATCATCTTTATCCTTCACAAAAACTGCAGCAACTGCGCCCAATATCATCAGTATTCCGGCAACCACAATGGCATAAATAGAATGATTATTATATACATTTTTGAGCAATGGACCACCAATCAACCCATTGATAATCTGTGGAACAGTGATAAAAAAGTTAAAGATACCCATATAAATTCCCATTTTTTTGGCCGGAATGGAGCCGGCTAGCATTGCGTAAGGCATAGCCAGAATACTCGCCCAAGCCATCCCTACTCCAACCATCGAATATACGAGCGTGTCGGGACTGGTCATAAAATAAATCGATATCAGTCCTATTCCTCCTGCAAGCAATGATATGGAGTGTGTATATTTTCTGCCTATTTTTTTTGCTATAAATGGAAGCGCAAAGGCATATAAAGCAGATACAAAATTATAAATCCCAAATAAAACACCTACTTTATTACCCGCAATCTGAAATTCAGGGGAAGTGGTATCATTCGCTGTCAAACCATAGATATGTTCAGCTATCGCAGGTGTACTGTAGACCCACATACCAAATAAAGCAAACCAAGAACAAAACTGTACCAGTCCCAATTGTTTCATGGTATCCGGCATTTTACCAAAATCTCTAAAAATAGTGGTAACGACATTGGTGGTATGGTCAATTTCATCTTCCCCTTGAGCGTCTTCAAATTTTGCCAGCTCATCCGGACTGTATTCGCTGGTGCTAAAAAGTGTCCATAAAATGGCACCCAACAATAGTATTGCGCCGAATAAAAAGGCATAAATCACATTATCAGGTACTCCACCTGCGGCAGACTGGGTAGCAAAACCCAAACCGTCCGATATAAATGATGGTACCCAGTTTACCCCTATCGTATTGATCAAAAGGACTGGCACCCAATCCTTTCCAAATCCTTCGCCAAGTATGGTAGGCAACCATGATCCAACTACTGCACCCAAACCTATCAGTACAGTCTGAATGGCAAAACCGGCAGTACGCTGATCTGTAGAAAGTTTATCCGCCACCAAAGCCCTGAATGGCTCCATAGCCACATTAAATGATGCATCCATGATCATCAGCATGCCGGCTCCTACCCAAAGTGCCGGAAGAAATGCAGTGAATAGCCCTGCATTTGGCATCAATATCAAACCGATGGAAGCCATGACAGCCCCTGCCAGGAAATATGGTTTTCTCCTGCCCAGTTTGGTCCATGTCCGATCACTATAATGACCTATCAAAGGCTGAACCAACATACCAGTGATGGGTGCAACCAGCCAGAACCAACCTAATTGATGGGTATCTGCTCCTAGGGTCTGAAGAATTCTGGATGCATTGGCATTTTGCAAGGCAAATCCTGCCTGAATACCAAGAAATCCAACACTCATGTTCCATATGGCGGCTTTAGATAATCGGGGCTTTTTCATTTGTGCTTTTAATATGGATTTATAAAAATTTTATTTGATTAGGAGATATTCCCAAGGTGAAAGACTACAATCTGATCCTTGGACCAAATCTACTTTTTTGCCAGTAAATATATCGGTACCTTGGATAATTGTATCAGATTTTATGGTTTGTTTTTGTTTACTTAAATTGATGATGACCGTCACTCTATTTCCATCTTTTTCACGTACGAATGCAAAAACATTTTCATCCTTCATGATTCTTTTTATTGCGCCTCCATACATCCCATTCCAAAGCGATGGGTTATCATGTTTAAATGTATTCAATTTTGTATAGAAATCTGCGTAAGTAAAGTTTTTAAACTCAATATCATCTTTCTCAAAAAACTCCAGTCTTTTAGGCATAGGTTCTTCCTGACCACTATACGTCAAAGGAATACCGTCCAGTGTATTGACCAGGACTGCAAATGCTTTATGGGCCTCCCCCATCCTTTCGATTTCTGACCCTGACCATGAATTTTCATCATGATTGGAAGTAAATTGTATAAACAAACCTTTGGACGCCTTTGGTCTTTCATTGGCGTACCATTCGTCAATTGCCGAAGCTTTCTTTTTACCTTTTGCTATATCATTTAGGGTATGGTGAAGCGACCACCCGTATATGGCATGAAAACAATCCTTGGTGAGATGATCAGGTATCTCAGACTCAGCCAGCATAAATAAATCAGGTTTTACTGCCCTCAATTTTATAATGGCTTCCTGCCAGAAATCCAGCGGAACCAGGAGGGCCATATCATGTCTGAATCCATCAATGTGATGCTCCTTTAACCAAAATACCATATCTGAAACCATTTCATGCCGCATGTCTTTATTGTTATAATTCAGATCTGCTACATCATTCCAACCCATAGATTGTCCATGTTCATTGAGCGGGTCAGTGATATTGCCCGAATCATCTTTGGTATAATAATCAGGGCGATTTTTTATCCAGACGTGATCCCATCCGGTATGATTGGGTACCCAGTCGAGAATAATCTTCATGCCTAAGGTATGGGCTTCTTCAATAATACCTTTAAAATCATCCAAGGATCCAAACTTTGGATTGGTATTTCTGAAATCTGACACCGCATAATAGCTTCCTAGTGTACCTTTCTTTTTTGTTTCGCTTATCGGGTAAATCGGCATAAACCATAAGATGTCTACCCCCATTTTTTTTAGTCTTGGCAGGTGTTTCTTAAAAGCGTTAAAAGTGCCTTCAGGCGTATATTGCCGTATATTTACCTCATAGATATTGGCATTTTTTGCCCATTCCGGCAAGTCAAAATCACTCATTTCATTTGCTTTTTGGTATGATACCATGATTTCAGCTAAAGAATTAAACGAGCCTAGCAAAAATACTGCTAAAAATACTACACTTCTTAAGCATTTAAAAAACATAAAATCAAAATTTTGGATAAAACTATGATTTTTTTTGAAAGCCGTATATGTTTAATGAAAATAATTGTGTCTTGGTGACAATAAGAAATAAGTAATTTCAAATCCAATCAAGATCATTTTGCCTGCAAATCAACAATTTGCCTGTATCTGTTTAAAAAAGGTAAAACAATATTTCACCTATTTTTTTATCGGGAATGAAGGCTGTCGGTTAAGTTTTGCCTGCATATTATTGTCCTTATACGTGTAGTGACCGACGATTACCAACATATCATTGTTCATCTTTACTTCAAATTCCTGCGGCTTCATCCCTTCATTGTCATCTATGAGCAATAAAAAAGCTTTTTCCATACCATAAAAGTATTTACCGGTGCCTTCTTTTTGATCATATCTGCCGTATTCATAAGTCAGGTCATCCTTAAAATCTATCCATCGGCCGCCGAGAGAATCTCCCGTCACCATATCACTGTTTTTTACTACACCGTCATATACCCAGATATCCTTATCCATAATGGTGTAGGATTTATTTCCCGATTCTTTCATTCTGAAATTAAGGGCTTCCATTGCAGCTATCCGCTCTGACTTAATTTCACCCGCTTTAAAGTCTTCCTGATTTAGCATGGCGTAGGCATCACCTACATTCTTTTTCATGTTTTCAGCCTTTACAGATGGAGTAGTAGCTTGATTATCCATTTTACAGGATACCAAAAAAATGAGCAAAAAAACAAATAGAATGGATTGGATTTTCATAAAAGTTAATTTTATAATTAATTTGTGGACTGATTAAGATGCAAATGTAATGCTTGATAAGTTTTTATCATATATTAAGGAAGAAAAATTATTAACAAAAAATGACAGAATCCTGCTGGCAGTTTCCGGTGGCATGGATTCTATGGCTATGGTTACCTTATTTTTGCAAGCAAATATTTCTATTGGAGTTGCGCACATCAACCATCATCTTCGAGGCAAGGAATCTGATGCGGACCAAAATTTTGTTCAGAAATATTGTGAAAAAAATGAAATTCCATTTTACATCCATCACATTGACCCTAATATTTTTATCGTCGGAAATATGCATGATACCGCCCGATCGATTAGGTATGAATGGCTAAACAAAATTTCAGTTGAAGAATATTTCGACTACATAGCTACAGCACATCATAGAGATGATGAAGCAGAAACATTTTTGATACACCTTATGCGAGGCAGTGGTCTAGATGGATTGGATGGTTTTTTGCAAAAAAATAATAATATCATTCGTCCTCTACTTTTTGCAGACAGAAATGAAATACTGGATTTTGTCCAAAAAAATCATATAAGCTATAGGGAAGATAGCAGCAATAATTCTGACAAATACATGAGAAATAGGGTAAGGCATCATGTACTGCCAGCTATATATACCATGGATGACCGATCAAAAGATGGTATATCATTAAGTATAAAAAATCTAAAAAATAGCAGTCATCTGCTCCAATTTCTTGTAAAAGAATATACGGGGAAATGGATAAAAAAGCAGGAAAATATGACTGCTATTGACCTATCTGGTATTAAAGACAATGCAACGGGGATTGAATTGCTTTATCAAATGATCAAACCATATGGATTCAATTCAACGCAGTGTACCAATATACTACAAAAAAGAAAGTCTACGGGTAATAGGTATTTTTCGGCCCGATACGAAGCTTTGACAGATAGAGAATCGCTTTTGGTACGACACAAAGAAGTAAGAGACAAATATGAATGGCCTATGTTAATTGAACCTCCGATGGAGGTTAAAATGAATGAATGTACCTTACAATTTGATCTGATTACTAATTCAGAAACATTTGACTTTGAACAGAATAAATTATATCTGGATACCAATGATTTGACATTCCCTTTGACACTAGTGCCCTGGAAACCGGGTGATACCTTCACCCCATTGGGTATGAAAGGGAAATCTCAAAAAGTAAAGGACTTTCTGATCAATAATAAAATATCAGGCTTTGAAAAAGAAAATATAATGGTCTTGAGAGATCAAGAGAAAATCATAGCTATACCTGGCTACAGAGTTTCTGAAAAAGTCAGGGTTGATCAGGAGACAAAAACCATACTCAGGATTACGTCTAAAAAGCTTACAGTTGACTGACGGCAATCCAAGCCATTAATCCCATACCAATCTCTAAAGCAGATTCATCTATGTCAAAAGTCGGCGTGTGCACTGCAGATTTTATTCCTTTTTCCAGATTGCCTGTACCCAATCGGTAAAAACAGGCGGGAATAACCTGAGCGTAAAATGCAAAATCTTCTGATGTCATCCTTATGGGCAAGTCTACCACATTTTCATCTCCCAGATATTGCACCATTGATTTACGTACCTTTGAAGTCAGGGCTGAGTCATTGATAAGGCATGGATATCCTTTCATAATATTCACATTGACATCTGCCCCGTATGCCTTGCAGGTGTTTTTTGCTACGTCAGCAATTAGCTCGTGAGCTTCAGATCGCCATATTTCGTCCATAGTACGAAACGTGCCTTCGATCATAACTTTGTCCGGAATAATATTGGTAGCACCACCTATGGTATTAAATTTACCAAAACTCAGTACAGAAGGAATAGAAGGATTGTTCCGCCTGGAGACAATCTGCTGGAGGGCTACAATCATCTGACTTGCCGTAAGTATTGTATCTGTACATTCATTTGGCATAGCTCCATGTCCGCCTTTACCGGAAACAGTAATATAGATTTCATCTGCAGATGCCATATAGAGTTCGGGACGTACACCTACTTTTCCTACTTCCAGGGATGGGAATACATGCTGCCCTACAATACACATTGGTTCAGGATTTTGAAGTGCTCCTTCCTTAATCATCATACTGGCGCCCCCAGGCAGTTTTTCTTCTCCAGGTTGAAAAATAATTCGTATAGAGTAAGGAAGTTCACTTTTTACTTTATTTAATATCATGGCAGCACCCAGCAGTGAAGCCATATGTACATCGTGACCACAGGCATGCATAATACCGTTATTGAGCGACGCATATTCTGTATCATTGGCTTCCTGAATGGGCAATGCATCCATATCCGCTCGTAGTGCAATCACAAGCGATGATAAATTACTATGTATTTCTGCAACAATGCCGCTTCCTGCCCAACCTGTGGTATATGGTATATGGAGTTCATCAAGTTTGCGACACAGCCAAGCAGATGTTTTTTTCTCCTGAAATGAAAGTTCCGGATGCATGTGCAGATATCTCCTTACTTGGATAATCTCAGGGAGCAACTCTGTCGCAGCTTGTTTTATTTGATGTAATAATACAGGATTCAAACTTTAAAGTGTTGATTTGGTGGTAAAGATAAGGTATTTTTATAAAGTAATATTGGACAGAAAACTTACACCTTATTTGATAATTTATGAAGGTTGTTGCAAATGACGATTATATCATGCAGCACATTGTATTCTTTGGCGTAGATAATATTCATCCTTTTAAAATGGTCTTCTGTGTAACTATTTTTTTTGGTGGATAATGGATATTTGATGACGCCAGATACCAGCTCAGGCAAAAAACTGTAATCAGCATAAGTACCCCCGTAACCAAGCCAAGTATGGTTTCCTGCTATTACGGAAAAAATATTTCTGATTATACCAAAATTAAACCCATTAATAACCATCAGAATTGGAAAAAATACTACAAAAATAATCGAAAACACAATGTCTGTCAGTCGCTTATATCTTCTATTTTGTTGATCAGAAAGATTGTAAATGATATCAAGACTGTACAGCTCTCCTTGTTGGTTTTTATTTTTACTTCCTATTATACTCAGTGAATCATCTCCACCAATCCTGAATGAAACTTCACTTTCCATGCTAGTCATGGAATGGATGATATCTTTCATGCTCATGTCCTCAGAGCTATAGATGATTTCCTGAATTTTTAATGTCTTGACTAATTTTGGAAGTGATGCTACATCATTACTAAAAAAAGGATCGTTCTGGGCGGGTACAGGGGATATAAAATGAATATTTTCAATTTTCAATTTGGTACCGGTGATAATTTGAAGTAATTTTTGAGCGTTTATTTTTCCAGCAACTATGGCAATATTTTTTGCTACTGTTTCAAAGCCAGCGGAATTTCTGAATAATCTGAGCAAATAACTGCTAAGCATGACACTACAAATAGAAACCAATGAACCAATCAGAATCAAAGCCCTGCTGGTACGCAGTTCCTCAGGCAAAAGCGCATAAGCTATAAGGATGAACAATGTACCGAGACCAATACCAGAAAAGGTTCTGAGCACGTTGGATTTAAAATCATAATGTCCGGTAAGCCAAAGAAAAAATACCCAAAACAGCGTATAAGCGCCCAGTACTGTATCAATATTTGTTTGACTATAATAATTCGAATCCTGAAAATAAATTTCTGCCCACACATTTTTGATATTTGACATCAATACCCAAATGATACCAAAGTCCAAGAGAGGTACAACCCAATTTTGAATCATTCTTGACATACTACTTAAAATGGCCCGGATAGAAATCGCAAAGCGGATGAATTGAGCAAAATTTTTTGCATTACCCTGTCCATAATGTTTATTGACATAAATGTGCATGGCTCCATAAAAGGTTTTCACATAGTTCAGACTGCTTTTTTTTGTACTTTCCCCTTTATAATGTATGATGCTTGTATGAGGATAATAATAGATTTTATACCCGGCTTTCAGTATGCGGTAAGAAAGATCGATATCCTCGCCGTACATAAAAAAAATTTCATCGAGCAGTCCTATCTTTTGTAATACTTCAGACCTTATGAACATAAATGCACCACATAAAACTTGTATTTCATTGGTTTCATTTTCAGGTAAATAACCTAGATTATAACCGCTAAACCATCTCGAACGGGGAAACAATTCAGAAAGATAGCTCAGCTTACAAAATGAATTCCATATTTCAGGAATTTGCCTTTTTGACTCGGGGAGAAATTTCCCTGCACCATCGATCATTTTTACACCCAAAGCACCGGCACTCATATGATTTTGCATAAAATCAAAACAGCTGAGTAGAGTATCTTCTTCCAGCACGGTATCTGGATTAAGGAGAAGGATGTATTTTGCATCGATTTGTCTTATGGCCTGATTATTGGCCACAGAAAACCCCATATTCTTATCATTGGCTATCAGACGAACTTCGGGAAAGTCATTTTTAATGAGACCATCAGATCCATCCACTGACGCATTGTCCACCACCCAGACCTGTAGTTTTAGTTCTCCGATATCAGAATTTCGAATGGACTGAAGACATTGGGTCAGAAAATGTCTGACATTATAATTGACAATGACAATACCGATATCATATAGGTGCATACATCAGGATTGAACATTGTAAGGGATCCTCGACACTATAGATCTTCCCAGCGTAAGCTCATCCGCATATTCAAGATCACCACCAAAGGATACTCCTCGTGCTATTACTGATACTTTAATATCCATATCTTTCAGCAATTTTGAGATGTAGTAAATGGTGGTCTCCCCTTCTATCGTCGGACTGATGGCCATGATGATTTCTTCTGTTTTTTCTTCTCTTATCCGATTAATCAACAAATCAATACTTAAATCTGATGGCCCAATACCTTCCAGTGGAGATATTACTCCTCCCAGCACATGATATTTCCCCTTAAACTGGTTGGTATCCTCTATAGCCATCACATCTCTGGCTGTCTCTACAACGCAGATGATGCTTTTCCTTGAACGTGCTGGATTACTGCAAATATTACAAATATCGTGGTCGGAAATATTACAACAGACCTTGCACTTCCTTATATCTGTACTTAGTCTGATAAGTGCAGCGGAAATTTTGACTGCCTTTTTGGTATTGTCCTGTACCAAATGCAAAGCGAGACGCAATGCTGATTTTTTACCTACACCAGGTAGTGAAGAAAGTGCATTGACGGACTCCTCCAGTATTTTTGATGAAAAATTCATGGGGCAAAATTAATATATTATAAAACATTTGTATACTTTATATATTTAATATTTTCAATTAGGTTGATTACAATTTGATTACCTTTGTGCCACTTTAGTAAAAGCAAATGAAAGGTTTTTTTAAGAAAATAGTTTCAGGGCCGGACGGATCGCCTGAAGAAACCAACGAAATGGGATTTCTGGATCATCTTGAAGAGTTAAGATGGCATGTTATTAGAGCTGGAATTAGTGTGGTTGTTTTTGCCATTCTTGCGCTGGTATTTCAGAAGGAAGTATTTGAGTACATTATATATGCACCAAAAAAAGCTGATTTTATCACTTATAGAATATTTTGTGCAATTTCTGAAGCCACTTGTTTTAGTCCGCCTGAGCTTCCATTGATAACACGTGAACTTGGTGAGCAGTTTTTTATGGGAATCACCGTATCGTTATACCTTGGTTTGGTGGCATCTTTCCCGTATATATTTTATGAATTCTGGAAATTCATCAAGCCTGGTCTTTATGATAAAGAAATAAAAATAGCCAACAGATTAATTGGTGTTACTTCATTTCTATTTATTTTAGGGATAAGTTTCGGGTATTATATCATTGCTCCATTTGCTATTACTTTTCTCGGAAGCTATTCCGTGGGTACAGAAGCTACCAATAGTCCAACCTTATCTTCATATGTCAATTATCTGACCATGTTCACTATTCCTGTTGGTCTGGCCTTTGAACTGCCTATTGTGGTTTACTTTTTGGCTAAAATAGGATTGGTCGGCCCTGAAATCATGAAAAAATTTAGACGGGAAGCGTTTTTGGTCATTTTTATTGTCGCGGCAGTGATCACACCACCTGATGCTCTAACTCAGGTCTTAGTAGGAATTCCTATGTATATTCTTTATGAAATATCTATCACTGTGGCCGCAAGAGTAGTAAAAGATGAAAAAGAAAAAGAAAAAGAAAAAGAAAAACTAAATCAACTGACCTGATGCAGAGAGTTTCCTCCAATTCCACCGTTTTTTTCAAACTTTTTATTCCTACTGTATGGATAGTGTTTTTTACCACCTTTACTGCAGCACTTTTTTTTATTGACGGACGATCTTTGCCTTTTCTGACATCCCCTTTGTTTAAATATCCGTTTCTGCTTGGGTATTTGCTGTTTTTTATTCTTTTATATTATACGGTGATACAACTCAAAAGAGTAGAATTTGGACCTGAATACTATTATGTATCCAATTACCTGAAATCCTTCAAATTGGTTTATGAAGATATAGAAAAAATCAGTATTCTACCCATAGGAAGACTACAACTTATAACTTTCAGATTGAAAGCCAAAGGTAGTTTTGGTAAAAAAATTACCTTTCTAGCCAGCAAACAACTGTATGCATTGTTTATGAAGTCAAATCCAGATGTGGACATAAAATTGAAGTCTCTGGTAAAGTAAATTCTGACGATTATATGCTTAGCTTACGGAGATAATCTGCTATATAATGCTCCTTTAGTTTGGCTTTGTACTGCATGATATATCGGGGATGTTCCAATGGAATGATGTTGCTAAAAAAACCAAACTCATTGTTTAGTTTTTTGAGGTATTGAAAATTTTTACCCATCCCAAGACAATAGCAAACTTTGTCACTTCCTGAAAGGTCAATTTGCTTTTTTATATTTTCTATAATAAATGCTTTCATGGCAGCTTCCAGTTCTTTGGAATCGTAGTAATTGTAATTGACCGCTTTATGACCATCCACTTTTATGAATCCAAGCGGGCAGACGGAATTGATATAAAAACAGGCATAAAATGCTTCAGGTCCACCAAATGCTCTGATCATCTCATAGATAAAAACAGAAGATGGTTCATGCGTGACAAAATTAGGGTAAGGAATGCTGCATTCTTCATTCAAACGTTTGGTGTCTGTAAATGGAATTCCAGTTGCACCTCCACCCAGCCTTCCGGGATTAATACCGAGAATAAGTTTGCGATGATTCAGATCACTGTAATACTTTCGATAAAATAATCCGCAAAGCATCCTGATATCTTCACTTTCGCGATAAGGATTCATGATTCCAATGCTATCCGGCAACTTTCCTTCGTAGTTTACATTTGCGTAAAAGTCAAGAATTTTATCCGCTAAAAGATTCATATGATTTTAAAATGTATGGGTAGGAAAATACAAATATCAGTTTAATAACTCAAAATTTTTAAACGTAAGGAACATTTTTTCATTACGAGACCATCATCGTTTTTAGCTGATAGCTTGTATAGGTTAAAATTCATAACATCCCATGTCAGGCATCGATTTTCTCATTTTACCCAATATATCAAGAGTCACGGACGATAAAGCTTTGGCTTTCCCTAGCACCACAGACATGGTATCCAGACGATAATCATTTTCTCTAAACTTAAGAAACAGCTTATCGTTGGTTTTCAAGTTGATGCAATCTATACAATGGTCAAAAAAATCTGGATTATTTTTAGCATCAAGCAATTCATCTACCTTCACCGCACAATTAGTAAATATATATTTAAAATCATTGTCATTGTCTGAAGCCTGCACCAAACCTAACTCATCCTTATCAGACCCTACAAAAATACAATTGGTAAAACTGGCATTGAGTTGGTTTAGCTGAATACCTTCTGAACATAATGGATCGCTGCAATAAAAATCTGTCAATATTACCGCTTCATTCTGCCCTTCATAGTTTCCTACTGTACAGTAATTGAAGCTATAATTACCTCCATAGGTAAGTTGAATGCCATAAGAACTATTATCAAACATGATACAGTTCTCCCCATAGATAGAAGCATGCCTGCCTATGATGGCCGGGCCTCCAGTATTGAATATCTGACATCCATAGAGCGAAACATTTGCAAGTGAATCTGCCCTGATGCCTATGATGGAGTTTTTAATGATCGTGTGAGATAGTTTATTTCCTTTGCTCAGTTGCCAGAAAAGCAATCCAACCCACTGAGATTTTACATCCCGAAACTCCTGCTCAAGTCTGTCTCCCTGTATGACGACAGGATTTTCGCTTGTACCTCGGGCATCCAACTTCCCATCCTGAAGAAAAACTATCAGGCCGTCATTATATATCGTGTTGGTATCTCTTACTATGCCTCCATGAACGTATATTTTTGTTCCGGCAGGCAATATCAATGTACAACTGTCTATATACAATATACCATAAATCACATAAGGCTTGGGATCATTCCAGGTACGCTCACCAAGATTACAAGAAAGAAGGGCACCTTTTCCTTTTCCGGAAGTGGAAGGGATATAATTGGCATTCTGCCCCCATGCTTCCAGATGCGCAACAAATACATTGCCGTTGGCAGTCACTTCTATTTCATCTGAAAGGATAAATGGCGATAAACTCAATGGTTGATCAGGGTCAACAGTCACTTCCACAAATATATAAATGCTGTCTCTACTATTGATTTCTATATTTTTTACGACTGGGCCTTTTAATCCATCCGCATTAATCCGAAAAAATGAATTACTACTATTTTTCAGCGTTACATCTACAAGAATGGGCTGATCTTTCGGATTGAATATCTTTATAAATCTGGTAGCAGAACCAATGGTTGTAAATACTGTATCAAAACGAAGAGTGTCTTCTGAAAAGGTAATATTGATATCCTTTCCTTCATAGTAGTCATCTCTTCTACATGAAAAAAAGGTAAGTATCACCAATAAAAGTATGCAAAAAGATAATGTATTCTTGTTCAATTTTACGCTTAATTTAATCATTTAACGAAGTGTAAATCATAAATATTCCTAAAAATAAAAATAAATTTAATTTATTCGTCAGGTTTATTCAGAAAACAATACCAATAACGACGTGCAAAAGTATTATTTTTGAGCCATTAATAAAAATCCTGATTTGAATCCCATCATAGATGTCATCATTCCTGTGTATAATGAAGCCGATTCTATTGGCAAAGTGATAAATGAAATACCTGGACATTTGGTCCGGCATATTATTGTTTGTAACAACGGAAGTACAGATGAAACATCAGCCATTGCGATGCTAGCAGGAGCTGTTGTGGTCAATCAACCTATAAAAGGGTACGGAAATGCCTGTCTGAAAGGAATGGAATATGTAGCTGCTCTGGAATCGAGACCTGATATTATCGTATTTATTGACGGAGATTATTCCGACTATCCTGAAGAAATGCCCCATCTGATCGAACCAATATTAAAAAATGAAGTTGATATGGTCATCGGATCAAGGGCTTTGGGAAGCATGGAATCCGGTGCAATGATGCCGCAGCAGATTTTTGGAAACTGGTTGGCAACAACCTTAATAAAATTTATTTATAATTATGAATTTACCGACCTTGGGCCATTCAGATCCATCAGGTATGACAAACTTATCGATATGGAGATGACTGATAAGACTTTTGGCTGGACAGTAGAGATGCAAGTCAAAGCTGCAAAAATGAAAATGAAAACAAAAGAAGTACCCGTCAGTTATAGAAAAAGGATCGGCAAATCAAAAGTTTCGGGTACGGTTAAAGGAACTGTTCTGGCAGGTCATAAAATTTTGTGGACTATATTCAAATTGATTTGAAATGAATGTGCTGGTGATATTGGGGTATATACTTTTTATTATTTACGCAGTTTCTTTGTTGTATATTACTGTATTTTGTCTGATGCAGCTGCATTTGCTCTATAGGTATTTCTATGGAAAGTTTGGGTATACCCTTCCTGAAAAATCTATCCAATCATCAGATAATGCACTACCTTTTGTCACTGTCCAGTTGCCTGTATACAATGAAAAGTATGTGGTTCAGAGACTGATTGACAATATAGTTATGCTGGATTATCCAAAAGACAAATTTGAAATCCATGTTCTGGATGATTCCACAGATGATACCATCGAAATCACACACCGGAAAGTAAAAGAGTATCAAAACAAAGGATACAATATAGCCCTTATAAGCAGAAAAGACCGGACTGGATATAAGGCAGGTGCTCTTAAAGATGGTATGGAAAAAGCAAAAGGTGAATTTATAGCTATATTTGATGCAGATTTTCTCCCAAAACCTGATTTTCTCAGGCTGACTATTCCATCTTTTTCTAATCCTGCTATAGGTGTAGTACAGACCCGGTGGGAACATACCAATCAGAATTATTCCTTACTGACAGAGCTACAGGCTTTTCAACTTAATGTTCACTTTACGGTAGAACAAAAAGGTAGATACAATGCTGGGTATATGTTACAGTTTAATGGCACTGCCGGTCTGTGGAGAAAAAGTTGTATCCTAGATGCTGGCGGTTGGGAAGCTGACACCCTTACCGAAGATCTTGATCTTAGTTACAGAGCGCAAATGAAAGGCTGGAAAATAAAATATATGGAAGATGTGACATCACCATCCGAACTTCCTGCCGAGATCAACGGACTCAAATCACAACAGTTCAGATGGATGAAAGGTGGAGCTGAGACGGCACGTAAATTGTTGCCAAGAGTCTGGTCTTCCGGTATAAGTCTGAATAACAAAATACAAGCAACTGTGCATTTACTCTCCAGTTCTATATTTATTTTTGTATTTATCATGGGCGTATTTAGTTTTCCGCTTTTGTTTCTTATTAATCCATTGGGCTTGGACACTGGAAAGTTGAGTATTTTTTTTGCATCTCTGCTTGCCATTGTGTTGGTCTATTACGTGGCAAATGTAGAAATGGCCTGGCCAAAAGAAAAAAAAATAAAAATGATTGCGAAATTTATCTTTCTGTTTCCTATTTTTCTTGCTTTATCAATGGGGCTTGCATTTCACAACTCATTGGCAGTCATTCAGGGATTTTGGGGACAAAAATCATCCTTCGTCCGTACACCTAAATACGGAGCGGGGAAAAAGAATGAAGATGTGGTAAAATCTATTTATTTTTCAAGGAAGTTAAACAATGTAGCTATTGGAGAAGGTATTTTGAGCGTGTATTTTTTTATAGCATTATATTTTGGCTGGCAATTTGACATGAAAGAATTTTTTGCGCTGCATATTTTACTTGCTTTTGGCTATCTCATCTTATTTGCTTATGCTGTACAAAGCAAATTTTCCAAGTAGTATTACCAAAGAGTACATTTATTGCGGTTTGGTGGCCGCGATATTCGTTATGACGGTATTCTGTGTAGATTTTCTATTTGATCAAAAGGATTTTTTTTCGTTTTTCCCATTATATACATTGGCATTTATTTCCCTGATTCTATTATACAAAAGCAAGTCAACATGGAAATTTCTGTTTTTGGTAGGAATAGTCAGCAGAATAAGCCTTGTTTTTGTATTTCCCGGTCTTTCTGATGACATTTACCGTTTCTACTGGGATGGCAGATTAGTGGTGTCAGGGTATTCGCCTTATGGTATTCTGCCTGAAGTGGTGCTAAATAAAAATCTGCCCTATCTTGATCAGGCTTTGTTTGACCTTTTAAATTCTCAACAATATTACACCATCTACCCTCCGATAAGCCAACTCTATTATGCTCTCTCTGCCCGAATGGGCGATGTAGGTCTCGCTTGCGTAACTTTGAAAATATTATTTTTTTTGACAGAAATCGTTGGTGTTATTTATATGATTAGATTGTTAAAAAAAGCAAATTTACCCATAAGACTGTTTTCATTATATTTTCTAAACCCATTGGTCATTATTGAAGGCATTGGAAATTTGCATTTTGAAGTATTAATGATTTCATTTTTATGTCTTTCAATACATTACATATTTAATAATAAACTAATATATGGGGCTTTATGGATGAGTGTAAGCATAGGTATAAAATTATTACCTTTGATGATTCTACCCTATTTTTGGTTCAGGCTACAAGGAAAAGACAAATGGTATTTTTTCATCTGTTTGACAGGTATATCAAGTATTATCTTTCTTCCGATGGCAAATGGTGTAGGATTTATTTCTTTTTTAAGCAGTGTGGATTTATATTTCAGAAAATTTGAATTCAATGCAGGAATTTATTATGTTTTGCGATATATTGGAGAACTAATAAGTGGATATAATCTCATCAGATATCTGGGACCTATACTCGGCTTGATAACGGTTGGATATAATTTTTATCTGGCGGCTAAAAATAAGATATTTGATTTGAAATCATTTTTTACCTATGTACTGTTCGTTTGGACTGCATATTTATTATTTGCAACTACAGTTCACCCCTGGTATGTCAGCAGTTTACTTTTCTTCAGTATTTTCACGTCATTCAGATACGTATTCATTTGGTCATATTTAATTTTTATCTCTTATGTAAATTATAGCTATTCGCATTATTATGAAAATTTATGGTGGATTGCCTTAGAATATTTTGTTTTATTTCTATTTATGATTTTAGAGTACATCACTACTAAACAGAAAATATAAATACCTTAGCCCAAAAGCTGTCAGTCTTCGTTTATGATTGCATTTTATATGCTTTTACCACATACATTACATTCTAAAAAGATGCTTCATTCGTTAATGTTGGCTGGAAATAAAACCAAAATAGCTAGCTTTCATAGATGCTAAAAATATTTATTCATATATTTATAGTCCAAATTATGCAACCTATCAGCGCTTACTACCGTCTTTAACAAAAAAAAATTTGCTTATGAAATTTAGTATTTTCTATTTTATATTCATGATTTGTGCTATTGCCATTGAGGCCCAATCTACAGTGAAAGGAATAATAAAAGATGAAAGCGGGACAGTTGTAGCATTTGCATCTGCTGCCCTGATCAATGCTTCAGATTCAATACTGGTCAGGGGTAGTCTAACAGATGAAAATGGAGAATTCAAAATAGAAAATGTACCTGCTGGTAATTATCGCGTTCTGGCATCCTTCTTAGGATATGTATAATGTTTACAGCGACATCATTGATTTAAAACCAGACAGTAAAGTCGCCACCGTAGATATTTTTTTTCTACAAAAAGGTATTTTGCTTGATGAAACAGTTATCGTTGCAAAACGTCCATTCCTGGAGCAAAAATCTGATCGGCTTGTCGTAAATGTAGCCAGTAGCGCCATTGCAGCAGGAGGCACAGCCATGGAGATTCTCCAGAAAGTACCTGGTGTAGTTATACTTCAAGACAAAGTTACGCTGGGAGGAAGCCAGAATCTACAGGTCTGGGTAGACGGAAAACCATCTCCATACACTGATATGAATGCCCTACTGAGGGATATGCCCGGAGACCAGATAGAAAAAATAGAATTGATTACCCAACCCGGTGCGCAGTTTGATGCAGCAGGAGGACCTATCCTGAATGTTGTACTGAAAAGAAATGCAGACTTGGGATTTAAAGGCACCGCTGCTGTTACTTTTGGCGGATATAGGGTGGATCAGTCCGATGTAGATGCTGGCAAAGAAAATTACTATAGATTAAATCCATCTGTAAATATGACCTATCGCAATGGCTAGATCAATCTTTTTGGAAATGCTGCTTTCAACCAAGGTAATTTCTTCGAGGTATTTATTATGGAAAGGTACATCGGTGATGAAGTATACAAAGGCAAAAATATAGACAGAGTAGATTATACATTTAAGAATGTACGGGTTGGAGCAGATTATTTTGCCACGGATAAATCCACTTTTGGAACAGTATTCCGCACTTGGGCGCGTACAGGTGATGGCAATAGTTTCAATAGGACCAGTGTGTATGATGCCATGGAAAGTATCCTTTATGCAAAATTTAATACCGAAAATGCCAGTGACTCAAAAAGAAGCGGCATATTCAGTAATCTTTATTTTAAACATGAGTTCGACCGAAAAACAGGTCGGAGTTTTAATATTGATCTGGACTTCAATACATTTAATACCAGAAACATCAATGATCTTACTATATTTCCTGATGATGCACCGAGTTTAAGGTCACTTTCCCGGCAAGACGTGGATCAGCCGGTAAATATTATCGTTGCCAAAACAGATTACAAACATCCTGTAGATTCCACTTTTAAGATAGAAACCGGTCTTAAAACCAGCTTTGCTACCGTGGATAATGACCTTAACTTTTATAGAAATAATGTCAGGTCTGCATCAGAATCCAATGCGTTTTTGTATAAAGAAAACATCAATGCCGCATATGTAAATATAAATAAGACGCTGAATAAATTCGAATTTAATGCAGGTCTCCGGGCTGAACAAACCATCATCAGTGGAGAAGTGATGGATTCTTTAGTGCTGGACAGAAATTATACGCAGTTGTTTCCAAGTGCGAGTGCCTTGTATAGGTTAAATAAGAACATGGCCCTGCAATCATCCTATAGTCGAAGGGTAAATCGACCCGGATTTCAGCAACAGAATCCATTTTCATATTTTATAGATTCCTTGACTTACACCAGAGGAAATCCTACTTTGAAACCTGAAATCATACATACGGCACAACTCAATCTTACCTTTGATGGTCAGCCATTTTTTGGTGTAGCTTATTACAATACCGATGATGTCATCATAGAAAATGCGCCAAAACTGGAAGGAACTAAAACATTTACTACGGCAGAAAACCTGGCGAAACAAAAAAGACTAGAAATACAGCTCAACTTTCCAATAAAAATCGGAAAAATTATAGATGGCTTCGGTGGTAATCAGGTCATATACAATGCCTATGATGCCACCTATCTGGATGTAAAATATAAAGCCAGCAGGTGGCACTGGTTGGGTTACTGGCAGATCAATGCTTCACTTCCCCGAGATTTCAAAATAGAATTTGGTGGATTTTATATGACCAAATTTCTGGAAGAATTTATAACCATCGATAATCTTGCGGCTGTTAATCTTGGTGTTTCAAAATCATTTGCTGATAAAAAAGGTCGTATTGCTTTGAGTTTTAATGATATCCTATACTCCCAAAACTCCAACGCGACTATAGATTTCAGCGATGTGAGCGTCAACTTCTTTCAAAGAGAATTGTCCCGACAGATCAGACTCACCTGCAGTTATCAGTTTGGCAATACCAAAATGAAAAATATAACCGGAAGGAGCAGTGCTTCAGAAAGCGAATCATCTAGGGTGAAAGTGGATTGATGTAAAAAATAAATTTTCTAAAACTACATGTTCAGCTTTAGTTGTTCTTCCTGAAGAGTTGTATTTGTTCGTATCAAAGTTTGGCTGTAAAAATATAACTCCGTGGCAATTTTATATCCTCCATAAGCTTGTGCTATATCAACAAATTTATGGTCTTGTCCATCCCACTGATGCGCCCACGACGGGTATTATCAAATTTTAACAAACTTGCCAACCATCGTTGTAATTCCAAAATTCACTTCATACCAATAAAATCCGGCATTTAATTGCCCGACTTGAATGGTGTGAATAATATGGTCATCCAGATCAGTTTTTTTCATCACCAACTGACCATTCATATTAAATATTGCAATAGACTGAAAAACTTGTTTCCCATCGCCGGATACAAAAGTGAGCAAGTCATCCACAGGATTCGGAAATACCTTTAATTGTATGATGTCCTCCTGCTGCTCTGTATCACTCGTAAATGCCATAGCACGTTTCACCGCTGCCAGAGCATCTACCCTTCCATATCCAAATACAGCATTGGGAACATCTGCACCGGCATACTCGCCGCAATCCTGATCCCATGTTTTTGGTGCTGCCGTGGCTTCAATAATATCTTCAATCACATCAACGTTTCCTGCGAGTGCAGGATTGGCAGATATGATCAAACCTACCAGACCTGCTACATGAGGACCTGCCATACTGGTTCCATTAAATGAAGCAAAAGTTCCTCCCCTTATGACAGAACGCACACCTACACCAGGTGCACTTACATTGGGTTTGAGTCGAAAACTACTGTCAACGACCACAGGTCCTCGGCTACTGAATCCTGCTATATTATCATCAATATTGGTAGCTCCTATTGAAAAGGAAGACTCAAAAAATGCCGGAGGTCCGGATACACTACCACATCCTGCACCTCCACTATTTCCTGCTGAAACCACTACTACTACACCCGAGGCCTTCAGATTTTTAACCAACTCGTCCATAAGTATAAAATTGGATTCATTACACCCTTCTTCCGTCGAACAATACCAAGAATTATTGATCACATGCGGCGACTTGTCAGGATCAGCATTCTCTCCATTGAGATCAGTTGGAGCGAGAAACCATTCAAAACACTCCATATACGTGGACGGTTGGCCCCATCCTCGGTCCATATTTCTGCAAGCGATCCATTTGGCTTCCGGTGCCACTCCGATGCTGTTTTCATCATCCTCACCTATCATCGTTCCCATGGTATGGGTACCATGATTATTGTCATCACAAGGTATTTTGGTACTGTAGCCACAAGGATTCAAAAGTGTATCCGGAAACCTTGGGTTATTTTTATGAATAGCATCATGCCAGTTGTAACTATGATTAATATTGAGACTATCTTTATATCCATTATATTTTTTCTTCAGTGGACTCAAATCCCAATCATATCCGGTATCCTGTCCGGCTATGATGACTCCTTCGCCCTTGATACCCATTTGCCAGACACTATCTGCTTTAATCATTTTTATGCCCCACTCCGGTTCAGCTCCTCTTGCAGCACTATTATCACGATCAATGGTATAATCTAACATTTTGATCGGTGCATTATCGATGATCCTGTCTACATCATTGCGGGATGCCAGTGAAATCATCATATCATAGTCCGACGTTACTTTTATCGCATTGGTGACATAAAATGACTGCCACGGTATTTTCATTTGTTTTAGCATAGCAATTATGGGTGCTTGGGTGGATTGGGCCTTTTGAACCAATGAAGCATAGACATACCTTGCTTTTTCCTGCTTTGTTTTAAACGGCAGTTTGCTTTCAAAAACTTTTCTTTCTTTCATCATTACAATGTATTCGGCCACTGATTGACGATTGAATTTTTCGATCAAAGTATTGTCAATCTTTTTTAAAGGGTCGGAATCAGCAAATCCCGCACTGTAAAGCGCCAGAACAAGGAGAATGGAGAATAATGATCTACACATATCAAAAACAATTTTATGAGATAAAAGTAAAATAATCTTTACTCACAGGTAACAATTTTTAATAATATATTCCTAAAATAACTCCTGCAAGACCAAAATAACAGGATAACGCATCAATTAGTTTGAATTTATCCTATTTTTGCACCCCTAAACAATATTTTTAGTGAAAAAGAGCACCGCAGTACTAATTACCATACTTGCCATACTGATCATAGATCAGGTGGTAAAAATATATGTAAAAACCCATATACATTATGGAGATGGTTTTGATATGTTAGGCTTGAGTTGGGCAAAAATTCATTTTGTCGAAAATGAAGGAATGGCATTCGGACTCAGTTTTGGCGGCCTTACCGGCAAATATATACTGAGTATTTTTAGAATCATCATGGTGGTTTTCCTATTTTATATCCTGCGCAATCTCATTATACATAAAGAAACCTATGGCCTGATCATCAGCTTCAGTATGATCATTGCGGGAGCTTTGGGTAATATAATTGACTCCATGTTTTATGGTTTGATCTTTTCAGAATCTTATTTTCATGGCGGTCTTGCCACAATGTTTCCACCTGAAGGCGGCTACGGTAGTTTCTTGACAGGCAAAGTAGTGGATATGCTCTATTTCCCAATGATAGATACTGTATTGCCGGAATGGGTGCCTTTATGGGGTGGTGAGCGATTCGAATTCTTCAGGCCGGTATTTAATATTGCAGATTCTGCCATAACCGTTGGGGTAACCTCTATTTTATTTTTTCATCGCAGATTTTTCAATAGTGAAACAGTCAAAGAAGAATTACCAAAAACAGATGAAGCCCAAATTGTAGAGACAGAAAATTTTTGATTAGAAAAGCCAATTAATACTCTAAAGACCAGCTTGACAATTTTAGCTACAAGTTGATTTTGTAAGCATTCATTTAAACAAAATTTGAAAAGATAAAAATTTATCATGTTGTTGAATTTGCATCATCGGTAAATTTACCCATAGTAACATCTAGTTTCAATACATCCAGAAATTCAACGCTCATCATTCGTATTCCGTAATTCTCCATTTAAATTTTCACCCACTTGCTCTGCCATAGCTTGCCAGACTTGTCCACAAGACGAATGAAGTACATACCAGTCGGCACATGTGATGTTTCGATGTTCAGGTTGTCTCTGGAATTGTGGTATCCCTGTATCACCCGCTGCCCACTCACGGCAGTGAGTTCATATCGCAATGGAATCTGCATGTCATCAGATACGTCGATGCTCAGATGACCATCACCTGGATTAGGATAGATGTTGAGTTTGCTATTGATGATCGGCTCTTCTGTGGCGATGGCTATCTCCTCCGGAAAAAACCACCACTTGTCCACGTGGCTGCACGTCTCATCAAAGCATCCGTTTGGCCCTACTTTCATCACCCAAGAGTGGTATCTGGTAGATAAGGTATCCAGCACTCCAAGACTGCCTCCTACTACAATGCTGCCATCATCCATTTCCTGTATATCATTGATATCTATTTTCCTAAACGTACCATTATCTTTAACTGATGCCAGAAAGTGAACCCATTTTACGGTCCCATCCGAACCAAATCGGGCCATATAGGTGCCTGTCCAGCCAGTTACTGCTACCTTCTTCTTTAAAAAAGGGACATAAAAAGTATCGACCTGAGCATTAAACCCACACATCAGGATATCTCCGTTTCTTGCTTCTGATATTCTGGCTACTGTGAATTTATCAACTGTTGGCAAATTAAATCCTGACCATGGACCATATATCAAATCAAAAGATGATTCCCACACCTTGTTTCCCTGACGATCTAATTTAGTCAGCAATGGTGGAGTGTTTTTTTTGCTTGTATCATAATTGGTAACTATATAGTGACCATCGTGAGTGACTGCTATCTTTGGAAAAGCATTTCGGCTTATATTGAGTGGTATGCGGCATATTTCCAGTATGGAATCATTTTCCAAAATTTTAAATATATATTTTTCCGCAAAGCCGAACGTTGCGTAATCATAAACAAAAACCATATTACCATCTATATCCACTGTGGCATCTGATGGCTGAGCAGCCTTTTCAATCCAGTCTGGTTTATAATAATGCGGGCCACTCACCAGAGTACCATCCATTTTGACTCTAATCCAAATGACACGAGGATCATTTTTTTCATTAATCATCATGGGGTCATTTCCTGTTCCCCATAGTATGATTTCGTCGTCTTTGACGATTTCCATGCCATATAGGTAAGCAAACGAATTATTTTCAATATTAAATTCATAACTATTTAAGCCTAAAGACTCTCCTTCCAATGTCATTTTGCCAAAATACCAGTGGAATTTTCCATTTTGCAAAAGCAAGTCCCAACTAGCATAATATATAATGTCATTTTTTATTTTACAAGTATGATAGTAAAAGTCTTTGTCTTCCGTATTTTTAATAATCAAATTTGTAGAATTTCCGTTAATTTTAGAAAACCCTCCACAAAATGTTGTTGATGCACAAGGAAATTTGTGTGTCTGCAATATTTCATTATTTACTAAAGGCAATACTTGATAGGTAAATGAACCCAATGGCAAATCAGTAAAATAGGTCCTACTGAAATATTGGCCAAAAGCACTCAACACTATGCAGGTGCTGAGTGCCATAACTATGGTATATTTTTTCATCCAACTTCTCATTTCTGAATAACTACTTTTTGTGTTTTCACCTTTATCCCATCTTTATTTATATACATGATATAAATACCTTGTGACATTGTTGACACATTTAAATCATTTTGATCACTGAGTTTACCTTGCATCACTTTATGTCCGGTAATGCTGACTAGTTCATACGTATAATTGACTTCAGACACCATATTTTTTATTGTAATGTTCAGGTTTTCACTGGCTGGGTTGGGCATGATATGTACCACTTCACTGACCTGCTCTGCTTTTTCCGGTCTTGTTGTCCTGGGTATCACGGTATAGTTGATCAGTGGTTCTATCTGCTCGCCTGTTAGATAAGCCAGCAATACTCTGCCGTAGGCAGCTTCAGGAGCAGACATAGCGGCTACCCTGCGCAGGAGGTTATGATTGGTCTGACTAAGGATATATACTTTGGCGATCTCCTGATATGGTGTACTTTCTATATCCGATATGAATGGCTGAAGTCTTGCATCAGCAAATGCTTCGTGCACATCTACTGTAATTTTGATTGCATCCCAGATGTCTGACGTTGATGGGTAAATGGCTTTTATAGTGTCTATTTCAGTTTTAGCAAGACTATAGAGACCTAATTCAACAGATACTTCTGCTCTTTTTATTTTAAAGTATATATCATCCGGAAATACTATACTCCACTCTGTGTACCATTCTTTGAGCTGACTCCTTTTACCCCTGTTTCTAAGACACCATGCCCATTGATTTACAGCATACCTTAGATGTCTCTCAGATTTTGCCAAAGTTGCCTTTTCGGCAATTGTGAGTGGCATTATTTTATTTTTTAGTCCTGTGATAATGTTTTTCAGACTTTCAATCATTTGCCTCAATTTTATACTATCACAACCTATTTTTTTCAGATAACTATACTCACTTACACCAGTGCTTCCAGAACCACAATCAAGGATATTTGAATTATCAACCGGATCTAAAATGTAATTCCCAGGTGTTTCAGGAATTATACATTTCGGGGCTGATGTGCTATTTGGCACTTTATATATTACGGTCTGACTCGTCTCACAGATGAAATCGGGTACACCCCCTTTTGTAAAACAATTAGAAGCAGCAGATCCACCTGGGCCTTCCTGAGCAATGTTGATTTGGGCGCCTGTCGGTACATTGACATCCCACCACTGGGTACGAAAACAGTTGTTGTAAAAAGTATATCCACCATTGAACAAATATGGAAATATACCTACATCTGAATTGTACTGATTGTCATGTGATTGATTCGTTTCTATTCCGGTGCTATAAATACCTTCTGCATAGCTATGACCCGAAAATGTGTTGGCCGCAGATTCAAAAATATTCTGTCCCGAGTAATACAGACTGAAACTATTGCCCTGGAGGTAATTATTTTTGATAAGCAATTCAGCATTTACAGCATATACGCCTTTATTACAATTGGATATCGAATTAGCTAGCAATGCATCACCTATTTTTGATTGTGTATTTGACCCAAAAAGATTGTAAACAGCTACCCCATTATCGCAGCCGGTAAAAGAATTATTAGACGAAACATCAATGGTACAGCCAAAAGATGTGATTCCATTGATTGACTGATAGGCAAAAGTACAATCTGAGCAAAAGTCTACACTTGAATTAGGATTAGGATCTGTATAAGGTGTACCATAGTAACATGCAACACATGGATCAGAGCATGAAATGCATGAATTGCTGAATGCACCATGATTTGGGCGGTAAGAAACTAAATATTGATCCATGGCTTCCAATTGTACTGCTGTGAATTCATTCCTTGGTTCGTTGTAATTCATGATATTTCTACAAGGATAAATGGGTTGACTCGCACAGAAAGGGAACTTTACATTTGGCATAGCTGCAATATACCAAAGCCAGATATCATCATTAACTTCACATGTATTTGTTGTTCGAGCCGGATTTAGTGGCCCTCTACATCTCTCAGTATCTGGAATAAAATCTCCATGTGTACAGCCGAGGGATGTTGAATGACAGTTTTCATCTTCAAATTCATTTTTACCCCAAACTTGATAAAGTCCTAAATAGTGTCCAAATTCATGCGCCAAAATTTTCCCTACACTTTTCGTACTACCAAATGACATTTTGCTGATTACAATTCCGTCCACATTAGGTGTATTTGAACTTTCAAAAGGTAAATAAGCAAATCCATTTGCATCTCCATTTGGTCCAATTATTCTATTGACAAACCAAATATTGCAAACCAAGTTTGGATCCATTCTACTTAAATTTTTTATTTCAATCTCTTTCACTTTATTTGATATAGGATCAATGGTGTTGTTTAATTGAGAAGGTCTAAAGGATATACTATTGCAATTAGATGGATTTTTGATCGGGATTAAAGTAAATTTTGGTCCTAAAATTAAGTTTGCGTTATTTATTACACTTTGAATATCGTCGTCTGAAGGGAACGTTGTGCCTCCTTGTCCACCATGATTTATAACATGTTTTGCTACTGGAATAATATAATTTTTTGATGAACTATTATAACATCCGCTTCTTCCATTTAAATTTGGAGGATCAGTTTGGTTTAAGTTTTCAAAAATGCATTCTTGAGAAAAAATAAATGCAAAATTTTGTTGAAAAAAAAAATAAAAAGATAACTAAAATTAAATTCCTTCGCCCCCGTTTTTAAAATATAAAAATACGTTTTTCATAATAATACAATTTTAAGTTTTAAATAATGTAATCTTCCACAGCCGCCAGAAAAAATGTTGTGCTCGCGAACCTCATGCGCAATCGGTAATGGATGACAGTCTTTTCGGTGATCGGGATAAATGTCAAAACAAATATAATACATCTGTTTGAAATTCGCAATATTTTTCTTTGACATTAACATATCGAATTTTAATATATATATACAGCGTTGTTTATATGAAATGTAACCTTTTTTGGGAAGTGGCGAATGAATCTGTGCTTTGTGCTTCAATTTTCATGCCCAGAAATCCAATCTTGCTATCCTTCATGCATCAGAATTGAAAAATCCAATAATTTTAGATAGATTCACATTTTATTTTTATTTTTGCTGAAATAGTCAAAAACCTAAACATCAATCTTTTTTAATATGTACACCATCATAGAATATTTCAATAATATACCCACTATACACCGAACCCTCATTCTTGTTAGTGGACTGACCTTTTTTTGGTTATTGGAAAGCGCAGTACCTTTATTTCGATTCAATTATAAAAAATGGAAACATGCAGGTGTAAATATTTTTTTTACTGTAACAACCATAGTCGTAAATTTTTCAATGGCTTTTATTTTAGTCAAAACATCTGACTATGTTACTGCAAATCAAATCGGATTGTTGCACTTATTTACTATGCCATTGTGGACTTTTATGGTGATAGGCATTCTGCTCATGGATCTCATAGGTGCCTGGTTTATTCACTATCTTGAACATAAAGTACAATGGATGTGGCGTTTTCATCTGGTGCATCATACTGATCAGCAGATAGATACCACATCAGCCAACAGACATCATCCCGGTGAGAGTGTTTTCAGGTTTGTATTTACTACCCTTGCTGTTATCCTGATAGGAGCGCCTATGTGGATGGTTTTTTTGTACCAGACCATGTCTGTAGTTCTTACACAATTCAATCACTCCAATATTACCATGCCAAAATGGCTCGATAATGCCCTGGGATGGTTGTTTTGCACGCCAAATATCCATCGGATACACCATCATTACCGACAACCATATACGGATACCAACTACGGCAATATATTTTCTATATGGGACAGAATTTTCGGTACTTTCGCTCTGGTGGATAATGACAAACTAGTATATGGACTTGATACTTACACAGACAGCAGGGAAGTGAACGATATTATGACCATCTTAAAAATGCCCTTTCTTAAATATCGTCCAGCAATGAAATATGAAAAAGAAGAACAATTGTAATCAAGATCATCAAAAGTAAGTGTACACTTCCAATCCCTTCACAAAATATCCGTAGATATGATGGTGCATTGGTCCAGATTTTATAGGATCAATCATTATTCTATAATAGTCTTCTATAATATCTGCTTGCTGTTCAAAATTAAAATCGGATAGTTTTCCACCTCTTAGCATTACCTGATAAAGGTTTGACACACCGCCATAATCATATCCTTCTTTACTTCGCTGTGCTTTAATGGCTCTGGCCAGATATATACTTCCAAACTGCTGAAATTGCCATATATGCACCAATTCATGGATAAAAATTTCCTTTTTAAGCTTTGTACGATAATTGATTATATTAAAGCTTACGTAAGCTTCAGCAATTTTTTTTGTACCCAAAATAGCCATGTCATCTATAGAAACCAAATGATATTGAATGTTATGGCCAAATACCGATTGACCCAAAAGAATTTCAGCCGCACTTAATGATCGAATATTTCTTTTTGTAAATCTGAAAATAAAGTGGTATATCTCTGGTAAAGCGACAATATCCATGATATAAAAAGTAGTATCTGTACACCACTCCAAAATGCCTGAAGGTGGAAAAGGGTTAGCCGACTTTCTGTAAAAAGGAAATACCATATGTCTCAAAAGCCTCTTGGTTCTTGAAGGAAATTGTATGAAAAAATATCTTATCCACTGCATCCTTAATCAAATCTTAATGCCTTAACAGGGGTAATTCTAGTAATCAGCATTGTTGGAATCACTAAAGTAATCAACGTAATTACAAATGTTCCAGCGTTCAATAATATCAGGGCCATCCAGTCTATTTCGATGGGTGCTGTATCCAGATAGTAGTTGGCTTCATCGAGACGTATGAAGTTAAAGTGTTTTTGAAGTAAGGCTATGCCCAAACCCAGAATATTCCCAATGAGCAATCCATAAAAAATAATATAGCCCGCATTGTAAATAAATATCTTGCGTACCTGCCAGTTATTCATGCCCAATGACTTGAGTATACCGATCATTTGTGTACGTTCCAATATCAGGATCAACAGTACCGTGATCATATTGATAATCGCTACCAATACCATGAGTTGCAGTATGATCGTTTCATTGATATCCTGCAAACTGAGCCATTCGAAAATGGAAGGAAACTTAGATCGGATGGATTCTGCATATAACTGCTGCGGCAATATTTCATAATATACATACTCAGAAATCACATCCAGATCTCGCACATCATTCAGCACCACTTCCATGCCCTGAACTTCATTGGAATCCCAGCCAAGGATCTCCTGAAGTTTTTTAATATCCACTACTCCAAAACGTTTATCGTATTCTTCCAGCCCAGTATTATAAATCCCACATACCTGAAATCGCTTTTTTATCTGCTGATTATCTCGGATAAAACTAAGTACCACTTTATCACCAGTACCTATCAACATTTTGTCGGCAATATTTTTTGACAACAGGATGTCAGCAGAGGACGAGTCCGGAAGATAAGTAATTCGTTTCCCATCTTTTATAAATGCTTCCATTTTGGCCCAATCATATGCTTCATTAACACCTTTGAGCAAAACACCATGAAAGTTGCTTTTCGAACTCAGCAGTCCTGGCAAAATTATATATGGGTGAACCCCTTTTACTCCTGCGTAGGTTTTTTTATCAACTACTTTATCTTCGAGTGCAATTCCCAAAATTTTTGCTTCAGCCTGATATTCCAGCTGTTTGATGTCCCTGATTTCATCATAATATTTTTCATCCTGACGGATAGGGTTGAGCTCAAAGTTTCGGTTAATATTGCTGTCAGTAATGTGGATATGTCCCCAAAACCCAAATATCTTACCGCTGATCTCTTTTTTAAAACCTGAAATGATGGCTGTCGTCAAAATCATCACAGTCAGGCTCACCGCTATGGCAGCCATAGCTATCCGTATAATCACTTTTGTAAATGATCCAGTGTTGGTTACTGCAATTCGTTTTGCGATAAAATGTTCAATATTCATACCAGCATTGAGTCCGTTTCAGTATAAAATCCTACTTTTGCCCCGGAAAAATGCAAAAGTACAGCTTTTCATGTTTTTAAATTTATTTTATTTTTAAGGCCGCAACTTGTTCCGCATCACTTGCCATATGGAATCCCCATGATTTGATTATCGTCGTTTTTGATGGTTACATCATAGGATTTCACCTGTATTAATTAATTATTCATTCGTAATTGAATATATATGTTGAATTTTATTGAAGAACTGAGATGGAGAAATATGCTCCACGACATGACACCCGGTGTAGAAGAAATATTGTCTGGAAAAAAAGTGGTTGGGTATATAGGATTCGATCCTACGGCGCCAAGTATGACTATCGGTAATTTTGTGCAAATCATGCTGCTAAGATTGTTTCAACTGTCAGGTCATACTCCAATAGTGCTTATGGGCGGAGCCACCGGACGAATCGGCGACCCATCATTCAAGGAAAAAGAAAGAGAACTAAAGTCTTATGACGAACTGGACAACAATCTTGCTTTTCAAAAAGAACAAATCAAAAAGTTTCTTAATTTCGAAGGGCCAAACGCAGCCATCATTGTAAATAATCATGATTTTTACAATAACATGAATGTGCTGGACTTCCTTCGTGATGTGGGCAAAACGTTGACAGTAAGTTATATGATGTCAAAGGATTCGGTCAAAAACAGATTGGAGACAGGACTCTCGTTTACAGAATTCAGTTATCAATTGCTCCAATCTTATGATTTTCAGGTGCTGTTCACTAAATATCAATGTGTATTGCAAATGGGTGGTTCTGATCAATGGGGCAACATCACTTCAGGTACTGAATTCATACGCAGGAATACCGATGGCAAAGCTTATGCAGTGACCACGCCTTTGCTGACAAAAGCTGATGGGACTAAATTTGGAAAATCAGAGCAAGGCAATATTTGGCTGGATCCCAAGCTGACTTCTGCTTATAAATTTTATCAATTCTGGCTCAATTCAGATGATGCAGACTTACCTAAATACCTGAGATACTTTACATTAAGATCAAAAGAAGAAGTAGAAGCCTTAGAAAAAGAATATGCTAATGATCCGCGTGGTCTTAAAGCTATATTGGCGGAAGAGTTGACCCGGAGAGTGCACTCGGACGAAGATTTTGATTCTGTCATGGCAGTGAGTAATGTGCTTTTTGGTAAAGATGCCAATGCAGAATCCTTGCAAAAAATGTCGCTGCTCGAATTGATAACCATCTCCGAAGAAATACCGGTTGCAGAAATAAATATGTCGATGCTGATGGATGGATCAAACATTGCTGATATACTTACCGCAACAGGTTTATTGCCTTCCAAATCTGAAGCCAGAAAAGCCATTCAAAATAATGCTGTATCGGTCAATAAAATAAAAATCACATCACATGAGTATCAAATCGATGCATATGATTTGTTGCATGACAAGTATATTATGATAGAAAATGGCAAGAAAAATAAGTATATGATAAAAGTCGGTTAATATAGGCCATCAAAATTTAAAAACAGTATTTTGGTACCCTTCTGTATGTACTCTTTTAAGCTAGGCTAATCGTAGCAATCATAAGTTTTTGTGTTTTTAGTTTTGTGTTGATCGACAAGGTTTTGGAACTATTACCTTATAAATTAACACTATATATTAAAGCAATGCCAAATAACCAGGCAAACGGAGCTATGATCTGAAAATATAAAGGTTTGAGCATTTCAGCACTTTTTAATGAAAAATTATGGTGTGCCTGCCTTGGAACAAAATAAAGGACAATGGATGTCAACAGCATAAACCAGCCGAATATTCGGAAAACGTCCGGATATTTTGAATATTCAGCGCATAAAATCATGGCTGTTGCAGGTACCATTCTTATGGTTATTTCGGCGTAATTAATTAAATTGGTACTGCCTGCTTTTCTTAATATCTTTCTGGCCCTGTTGGGAGTAAAAAGCATCAGAAAACCAGTACCAATAAAAAAAATACCAAATAAAACAACGGTCCATTTTGCTGCTATGATCATAAACAGAATAAGCTTTATTAATTCTAAAGTCAAGATAATTAGGGTTAAAAGTAAAGCATTTTCTTTGACTGAACAATAGCTACATTAAATGTATTTTAAAACAGCAATATTTTATGCCTTGTGATAAGTTTAAAAAACATCAGGTTTTGATATTCTATTGTCGGGACTACCCATTTTAGGATTGTATCATGAGCATGAGTTTAAAATAAATAATACATTAATTGACAATAATTATTCAATTATTTGTTAAAATTAAAATTTTAATCTATTTAATTTTGTTTATAATATGTTTTTATCTTCTTTTTCTAGTATTAAGTTAAGCGTTTTATAACCATAAAGGAGCAAAGACGCAAAGAATGTTACAGCCAAGATCTAAGTAGTTCATGCCGAAGGATTTTTTTATGCTCCAGCCATTTTGCGCTTAACTTCACACTATTATTTATTTTGAAAACTGATTTCAAACTACTTATAAAGTTTCTTAGGCATCTTCACCTGCACCTCCGACCCTTTGGCCAGAAATACTGAAATCGGGGTTACATTTTGTATAAAAGGAACAAAGGATGCCCCGTATAGTTTTTCAACATCGCAGTGCAGTGTATACTCTGTTACTGGATACACCTTCCAGCGGGGGTGATCCAGCGAGTACTCAATAGTAGTAGTTTTATTGAGTTTATTGTAGCCAAAGTAATGTTCAAAAATAAATTCTTCTTCAGAGCCCGCCAAAATATCCTTAACATTAGGATTGGCTTTTACCCACATTGAATTCCAATCCTGATTTTTCTTTTTCCAGTTGTAAGTTACTTGCAGTTCGTGATTGTCCTGACTGATGATATGGTTCATTTTAGCCGTACTATAATGCTCATTGTAGCATAAATTAGCCATTCCTGCCACTAAAACCTGGGGTACTATTTCAGAAATAAAACCTACACCTCGCCTCCATTCTACTCCATCAAAATATTTGATATAGTAACGAAGGTTTACTTCTTCAAAATTAACATAGCCGGGCCATTTGATACCCATTACACTGGTATTATTAAAAAGAAATCCCACCACACTCACTATTGCCTTGCCGTTATACAAATCCAATTCGGTATAAGGCGGCAAATGAGACTGCAATACAGCAGCATCTACTTCGTAATTGAACATGGCAAGATATTCCCAACGAGCAGATAAAAATGTTCTCGAAGCCATGCTAATAAATTTTTTGTGGCTTAATGCCGGGTTTGGCGTACTGATACCGATCAATAAGTTCAGTCGAATAATACCCATCGATACCGTTGCTACAAATAGAATTCACCTTATCGAGATGCAGAAATCCGTCTTCTGATACTATGTCATGATCAATTTGAATGGAAATCACTTTCCCTATGACAAGAAAAGTATCATTTAACTGGATAGGAATAATCTCCTGTAAAGATAGGGCATATTTAATATTACTTTCTTTTACAAATGGGGCAGCAATGTTGTCATGAAACTCAGGAGTCAATCCCACTGCATCAAACTCACTAACACCAGTATCATACTTGGCACTGGTTTGATGCGCCTTTTGTACAAAGGATGGATGGATATGATTGATGGTATACACCTCAGTGGCCTTAATGTTGGCGAAGGTATGCGGAGCTGCTTTGATTGGTTGGTTGATATAGCCAATCAAAGGTGGGTTGGATCCTATGTGTACAATACTGCTGAAAATGCCAAGGTTGATTTGTCCCTGTTCACTGACCGTTCCGATGAGATTAACCGATTTAAAGCCAGTAAGGCTGTTGATAAAATTAGCCCGGTAAAATCGTTCCCATGATGCTATGTCTGAAGCAATATAAGATGCCATGCAGGTAAATTGATTGATTAGTCAAACATTCCAAAGAGCAAATTGTTTGAAGGGGCAACGAATGAAGTGACATTAGTTTTTTCCCATCAGTTGTTTAAACAGCACCCTTCTTTACGCGCAGACAGGTAGGTGATTACCATTGAAGAATGCAACGATTTTTAAATTTTAAAAAACTGTTTATCGGTGATGCATTTAAAGATTATCACCAGTTTTGAAGGTGGTGACCATAAAGACTTTTTATGCGATGTGACGGCTTAAAAAAATCTGAATGAAGGAAATGTGGTTGACACTGGATACATTAAGAAAAAAATGATTCGTAATAAATGAAACTTATAAAAAAAGAAAACCTGCCTGAAAAAGTTTGTGTGGTTTGCAAAAGGCCATTCAGCTGGCGCAAGAAATGGGAAAAGGTATGGGTCGAAGTAAAATATTGTAGTGATACATGCAGGATGAACAAACACAAACTACAACACTAAAATCATAATAGCAACTAATTTAAGAGCGGCAGACATTGACCTTATCATCGAAATGGCCTGGGAAGACAGAACAACCTTTGAAGCCATCGAATTACATTTTGGATTAAAAAGAGCAGGACGTTATCAAACTAATGTAATGTGGAAGGAAATGAAGCCGCCCAGTTTTAAGTTGTGGAGGGCAAGAACAATAGGCCGTAACACCAAGCATGAAGTATTGGGAAGGAATGAAGTGACCAGGTTTGTATGTAGCAGTTAAAAAACAATCAGTCAGAATAAAATCAGCATGCGGTAATATAAATCTGCATGTATTTCCTGAAACAAGGATGATATAGCTGTTGATTTCTCGAGGCAAAGAAACTATTTTTGGTTTCGAAATGTGGGGATTGAAAGGTAATGTGCATCATTAGATTTTGATTATCAAAATATAGTTCATATGTGCTATTGTGTGTACGCTGGTTAAGGCGTACTTTTACACTTTCATTTCATAGAGAAGATGTGATCGCATGACAAAACTCATAAAAATATGCCTCGTAGAGGACGATCCTGACATCAGGGAACTTACAAAGAGTGTCTTGGAGCTGAATGAGGATATCAGATGTGTATCAGCCTATGCGTCGGGAGAAGAGTTTATTCAAAACTTAGACAACTTGGATGTGGACTTAGTCTTGATGGATATAGGATTACCAGGGATGACGGGTACGGAGTGTGTGAGATATTGTAATTTGAAAAATTTAACCATTGATTTCATTATGTACACGACACATTTTGTGGCAGAAGAAGTCTTTGAAGCATTGAAAGCCGGAGCCAAAGGGTACATCCTAAAAGGTGGATCGCCGACTCGATTGGTAGATGATATCTACGAACAGGCAGAAGGAGGTTCTCCTATGTCTCCTCAGATATCAAGGTTGGTGACAAACTCTTTCAATCACTATCAAAGCAATAACTCCGACTTTGAAAAACTTACCCAACAAGAGAAGGAAATTTTGATAGACCTGAATAAGGGTCTAAATTACAAAGAAATAGCCACTCAAAGATTTATCTCACCGCATACAGTACGCGCACACCTAAGAAGCATTTACGAAAAACTACATGTTCATACCAAGTTGGAAGCTATACGAGTATTTCAAAAGCATCACCCTTGATCAGAAAATAAGTGATAAAAATAATTATCTTGTTTTGTTATTCACTACTCTTGGTCGGCCCACTGTACGCCCAAGATACGATTATGGTAAAAGATGATTTTAGGAATATTGATGTAGGAGCGCACTCATATCGAGCTTCTTATCCAGAAAAGGATCAATGGCACTCTGATACACTTCCGTGGAAAAAAATGGAAGAACAGTACATCCGATTGAGTCCTAATGTGTATCATTGCTTCAAAGTGATCGTCAAAAATGAAAGTGATGCGGACAAATCATGTCAATTATTTTTGCAGAATGTGCAGATAGATTATGCAAAACTCACTGTATATCAGGGCAAAAAGGAAATGTTCACATCGCCAATGACAGGTTGTACATTATCCGGCAAAAAAAGACCAACCTATGACAGAACGTTATCTCTTCCCGTTTTTCTCAAGGCTTCGTCTGTGAGTGAAATATATATAGAAGTATACAGAAAGGAATTTGGCGTCACGGTCGATTTAGTTTTAGTTGATCCAATCAATGGAATAGATTTTCGATGGACAGATTATATCTTTCAGTCTGTGTTAGAGTTTAATTTTTTGTTTATCTTATCGGGTATTGTGCTCATATACTTTGCCAAAAGAAAACGGATTTATCTTCAAGAGTTAAATTGGTTTCTGATCTATGTGTCTACAGGTATTTTATACATATTGGCTGCAAGCGGATATGGTTCTTTATATCTATGGGGAGACTATCCTTGGTTTGAGATCAATGCAGCGATATTTTTTGGCGCTGTGAGTAATTTTGCTTTTATACATTTTTGTAAATATGCTTTAGGAATTCATAAAAATAATACATTTCTTTTATGGTGGTTTAACATCATTTCTACTATATATTTATTGATTTCATTTTTAGGATTTGGGTTATATCAAAATTTGCTGCCTACAGGTATGTATAGCATGCTTTTAGGTTTGACCTATCTGGGTATTTTGACTTGTATTACTATAATCATCTTCATGGGTATCAAAAAAGCATTTTTTGAAAAACAAAAAGTGTTTTATTGGTTCTTAAGCATTTTTATTTTTCATATAGCGTTTACGATAGTAGTACTCGCATTGGAACTTGGAACTATTAGATATAATATACAGCTTCATGCGCAGTTGTTAGGCATGTGTTACTTTCCTCAGATGGCGCTGACACTGGCGTTTTTGACATCAAAATTTATCATTGCCTTGGAGCATAAAGCACATCAGATGCAGATGCTTAGGGAAGATATCGCACAAGATATTCACAATGAAATCGGAGCTCAACTTACCAAGATTTCTTTATCGTCACATCTATTCTCATCATCGGCGCATGTATCTGACGATAAGACAAGGGCAGGTGTAGCCAAAATGGGTGATGATGCTATTTCAGCCAATAAAAGATTGCGCGAATTACTGTTCTCTATCTACCCTACTAACGGTAACTTTGATATGCTTCTACCCGATTTGAAAGAATTGGGCGTAGAAATATATGAAAATACAGATACCAACATTGAATTTAATGTCATAAAATCCAAATATAATCCTCAGTTGGATAGAATTATTAGGACACAGATTTATACATGTTGCAAAGAAATATTTCATTTATTTAAGACAAGAGAAGGTGGTGCCAATATAGTCGTAAGCTCAGAAATATTTGACGAGAACACGTATGATTTGGAAATTAGGTATGTTGAAATCGACAATAATCCAAAAGACTTAACCTCATTTGTCGATAACCTTTCCAAAGTGATAAAAACACAATCTATCCTTCATGCCCAAATAGAATCAGGGCTTTACCATAAGAATATTATTTATGTAAGAATAAAAGGAAAGATAAATGGAAGTGATAATTATTAAAAGACTGCATTTGACAAAAGTTATGGAATAATTCATTACTTTTATCAGATATTATTTAGTGAGAAAATGAAAATATTACGTTTCACATTTATTTTTTTGATGCTCTATACATCACTATATGCCCACGAATTACCTTGTGGTCTGAGCTCCTCTTATCATGGTCAACCGATCAGTGATTGCAGCGGGCTTTTGCTGGATGAGACATTTTCTTTTACACCGGAACAAGTGATAGATTCGCTTATCGCGAAAAAATTTATAGCTATATCAGATGTCTCAAACCATCACCCCGAGTGGCTTCGCAAACCACATTGGCTGGTCTTCCGCCTAGTTCAAACGAAGGCGGATTCCTTGTCTGTCCTGATTAAATTTTCTGATTTACGAGGTGTATGGACATTAAATGGAGATAAGCTGAGTCCGATCGAATATACGGGCTACGTTCCTCAATACAGCGTAAGTGGAATAACCATTTTCCCTGAAATTCACCGTTTTTTATTCAAACTACCTAAGTCTGATACGATTACTTTCTTATGCAAAACATTTCCAAAATACCATGAACGGGGCCCATCCAATCCATATGTGTATAATCCTGGTATGTATGAACAAAAAATTCAAAGCCAAATTTCAAAAGAAACACTACTTAATGGAGTCGTATTTGGGATGATGATCATGTTTTTTATAACGTCGCTGATCGTCTTTTTTTTACAACGGGAGAAAGCTTTCCTAGCCTATGCCATTTATATATTTTTAGTTTTTATCTACCTGTGGAGAGATTTTGAGTACTTGAATTTTTACTTTTTCAGTACAATGAAGCTTGTTCCTTGGCACCAAACAAAATTGATCATCACCACCATTTTGGGCATTAGTTATATTTATTTTATTCGGAACATTCTCAATACCTTTGTTGATCATCCCAAGGTCGATAAAATGATGTCCATCCTATTGCTGTTGTTGATCATCGCTATTCCAGTAGATTATATAGGGAGTGAAATCTTGGACTTATGGAGCTACAGACTTGCCATGTATTTTGTCGGTATTATTATATTGGCCAATCAGATATTTATGAATGTCTATTTTTTCAGAACAAAAGACAGTATTTCCAGATATGTTGCACTTGGGTCGCTATTTCTCGCTATCGGAGGTATTTCTATTCCACTTTTCCCTGTCGAAATTCATACGTGGATCGTACGGTCATGTTTTATCATTGAGATGTTTTTATTTACTGCAGCACTCAGCGTAAAAGCCAGGAGAGTGATGCGTCAAAAATCAAAAATAGAAGAAGATCTCAAAAATAGTGAATTAGCACATCTCTACGAAATGAATACAAAAGTTGCTGTCGAAAAAGCACTCACCGCAGAAAATCTACGCCATGAAATAGCCAGAGATATCCATGATGAAGTGGGCGCAGCACTGACCAAAATTTCACTATCGTCGCATCTCATTTCTACATCTATTCCAGATCAAGTTAACAGATCAAAAATAGCTAAATTGGGCATCGATGCCACCAAAGCCAATAATCAACTGAAAGAACTCTTATTTTCGATCAATCCCAGTTATGATCATTTTGATGTGATTCAATCCTATTTCCGTCAGTTCACGATGGAATATTGGGAATCATCAGATATGATCCTGGATTTTGACATGAAACCATCAACTATAAATCCTAAAATGGATAGGTATGTTAAGAGTCAGCTACTCATGGTATTTAAAGAAATACAGCAAAATATTGCCAAACATGCATCCGCCCTTCATATCCACATAAGCATGCAGATGTATACGGAGTCAGACTACATCATCAAAGTAAAGGATGACGGTATTGGTTTTGACACGAACCAAACCAATATGTTTAGCAATGGGCTAAAAAATATGAAAGAACGATGTATCAAAATCGGTGCAGATTTAAGTATTGTAAGCTCACTAGGAAATGGCACTGAAGTCCGTATCACCGGACCATTGGTAGGTTTTAAATAGCAGTCTAAACCATGTATTTTGCCTAAAATATACACGCCGATTTTAGGTCGCACCTTTGCATTTTTAAATCAAAATTCTACCATTATAGAGGTGCTTTTTTCTGGGCTAGATTCTATGGCAAAAAATGCATTGATACTTTCTGCCCGATATCTCATATTATTCAATCCATTTTTTCTGGAAAGAGCATGTATATCAAATCCTTGACCATCGTCCGAGATGATTAGTTTAAAATGTTCCCCTTCAGAAAACAAGTCAATCTTAATGTTTTTGCATTTACTGTATTTAACTGCATTATTGATCGCTTCTCTTATTATTAAGTTAAGTTGTATTTTATCAGTAATCTGAATCTTAGGAAAATTAGATGAAGTGTTATACATAAGTTTGATGCCTTTTATGTCACACATTGGTTTGGCATATTCCAAAATAACTGCCATAAGGTCAAAGTCAGTTTGGTGGATCTCTGGTGACAACATGATGTTTCTAATTTTTTGCATCAATGCTTGCGTTTCGTTTTGAATGCCTCCTAAGAGATTTGTTACTTGGTGATGCTCTTCTGATAATTTCTTCTGAGCCACATAACATTGCAAGTTTATTTTGCTCAGTGTAGTCCCTACATCATCATGTAGTTCTCGGCTGATTTGATTTTTTATATTGGCAATTTCTAGTTGACTTTGTAAGTGTTTTGTTGCTAATTCAGTTTCCTGGGCATACCATTTTTTTAATATAGCCAACTGATAGAATATAATATCACCCAATATTCCTATTCTCATGTACAATAGTGGGTACTCATCAAAACTGTAAGATCTATAGCCTTGATTATATCTAACAATCATAAATACTGTAACAACTGTACCAAAGATATTTGAAATAACACCGAGTCTGACAAAGTGCACAAAAGTGGAAGTCGATTTTTTAATTTTGAAAATAATAAATAATGCAGGAGGAATACTCAACAAATTGCCTATATAAAACAGGAGATTTCGATCAATATGTAAGTATGTAAACAGGACAAAAACAAATAGTATAGTAGGAATTAGAATAGCATTTATGTTTGAAATTTTTCCTGCTGAAGACGGAGTAATTTTGTCTTTAAATATTTCAATAAGAAATATGATATAAATGAATTGGCTGAATACAATGATGGCATAATTAACTATTTCATAGGTGCTTGAATTAAAAAATATTTGGTCATCAATATGAAAGAATGTATTTGGGGCATTGATATAAAAATAGACAGCATTGGAAAAAATAAAAAGACAATAATATACGATTTCTTTTCTCTTAGTAATGATAAACAACATACTAAAAAATGCCACCTGAAACAAGATGATACCTTGAAAGTATAAGTAAAAATGTTCAATGATTACATTTTTCATCGCCTGACTTAATTAATATTGATAATAAGTCAATAAAAGTACATAATAATCCTTTATTGAGTGTCCAAAATCTTAATTAAATCATAGAATAAGATTTAAAATATACCACAAATGAACTATTGTACAGTATAATACTCTGTCGTAATTTTGCAACACAAAGTATTCCAAAAAGTAAAATTTCTTTATCTAATTAATTTTTCCATTTAATAACTAAACTTATTATGAACTATCTTTCCATTTTTAAACTAAGTCTCCGATCTGAAAACTTAAAGAATATCTTGTTAATATTGATGTTAATTTTTATCTATTCTGATAACAATTTTGCTCAAACATATACTAATACACAGGGTTATAACATACCTGATTCACAAAGCAGCTGTCAACAAGGAATTTCTGGGGTTGAGGTGAATTCCTTTATTTATGTGCCACTTATTGATACAATTATTCATCCTCAAAAGGTTACAATTTCTATAGATATTTTTCATACTTGGTTAGGTGACTTGAGTATAGAATTAGTAAAACCAGATGGATCCTCTTGTCATTTGGTAATGAGAGTTGGAACAACAGCATGTGGGAGTTATAGTAATTTCAATGGAATATATTCTTTCAATTCAACTAATACAACAGTGATTCCAACGGGAACAACAGATTTTAACGTACCTTCTGGTAATTATGCACCATCTACTGGATCATCGTATACAAGTTACTTATGTGATATGGAAACTTTTCTTAATTCCACTATAGTTACGGGAAATTGGAAATTAAGAATTAAAGATTATGGCAATTTCGATTTAGGGACTCTGCGTAATTGGACTATCTTCTTCGAGCCAGGAACTTTTTCGTGTCAGCCACAAACAATACCGATAGCAACGACCGATTTTACTAAAGTTCATAATATATCAAGTAATAATTATTTTTTTGATTCGTTAAATTGTAATTCTCTCGTTTGCAAAGTTGCGCCAAATGGGGCATTACCAATAACGGGTATTGTCACTTTCGTAGTAAAAATTAAATCTGCCCAAGAGTCTTTTGTCAAAAGACATTATGACATTAAACCTACAAGTAATATTTCGAATGCAACAGGAAGAGTTACCCTGTATTTTACACAAGCAGAATTCGAGGATTTCGATAGTTTAAATATAATAAAAATGCCTGCCAATAATGGAGATATCCAAGGTAAATCAAATATAAGAATAGGTCGGTATGTAGCAGAAAGTTATAGTGGTGATAAGCATCCCGCTACATATTCTGCTCCTGTAGAAATAATAAACCCCGAAGATTATGACATTTATTTTTCAAATAACAGATGGCATGTAGAATTTAACACAACAGGTTTTGGTGGCTTTACATTACAAACAGAAATTAATCCTTTGAGTTTTATTTATACCATGAATAAAGGAGGAACATACACTCAAAATAGTCGATGGATAAATTCCAGGCATCCACCTGAAATTCCTGTTTCAGGAAGCGAAATTTATATTAACCCATCAGGGGGTAACAATGTATGTATGCATCAAGGATTGTTGGTAATACCATTAAATGTTTTGTTTAATGTAATGGCGGGAAAAGTACTTGAAATTTCACCTTAATGTTATTGTTTATGTTACAAAATTGAACATCAAAAATAGGTTTAAATAACTTTTATTATTTCTAAAATTAAAAACCAGTAAATACCCTTTCATCACCATCCATCACTAAAAAATGAAAATCAAAAACATCACTAATGCACTGTTCTTTATAAGCTTAATACTATTTGCTTGTAATCAAAAAGAAAAAACAAGGCAGTCAGAAATTTCCTTGGACGAATCCAAAGCAAAACAAGAAATACTCGCCACCATCGAGCAGGAAACCAAATGCTTCTTTGAACGAAACTACGATTGTTGGGCGGAGCATTGGAGCCACAAAGACTATGCCTATCAAGCATGGAACAATAGTGATGGTTCTGTAGGCGTGGCCGCGGGATGGTCAGCCATTGATACACAATCAGGGGACTACATTAAGAAATACAAACAAGATGGTACCAGTCATCCAATCGTCAAGCGGGATAGTATCAAATGGACATTCTTTAGTGATAGTTTGGCATACATGATTTGGAAGCAGTACAATTCCGATCAGGATGCCAAAGCGTATCAAGCATCCTACGAAACTCGAATCATGGAAAAATCCAACGGCAAGTGGCGGATTCTGAATATGTCTGCATTTTGGGATTCCAAAAATAAGATAGTTGCGGACTCGATTCAATAATATAATGTTGTATAGATTTTAAATTCTTATTTATAATTTTTATCCCATGAGAATAATAAAAAATATTGAGCCAAACGATGACAATAACATCATTCAAAAAATCATCGATCTCGAACAGGAACTATCAAGACTTAAGGAAATTCAGTCGGGTACATCAAATTATGGATTCATATTGGTCCACCATCAAAATATCAAGCATATCATCAGGTATATTGATATCGTGATGATCGAAGCCGAGAGCAATTATGCCACTATTTATTTGCAAAATGGCACTAAATTATTGACATCCAAAACATTAAAACATTGGCAATCGCAGATCAAAAAGAATGAATTCATTCGCACACACAATAGCTTTTTGGTCAATCGCAATCACATCCACTCCATCAATAAAGGAATATATCAGCTCCATTTAACGAATGGATTTGAAGCCAAATACTCGAGAAGAATGAAATCAAGCGCCATCCTAAGTAGTGGAGAAGTAGCGAAGATAGAAAAAAAGTTTACAATAAATCTATCCAAAATGGTGGCACATTGATCATTTATGGCCAATTGATTACAAATACAGGAGTGATATTAGATAATGCCGAAAAGTTAAATTATAATGGCAGTTATTTTTTTCAAGATCAAGGCAAAAAGCACAGGCGTAGCAGTAGCTACGGCGAGTATTTTTAACGCAGAAATTGAGAAAAAGAACCACATTTCATCAAGTTCTTTATCTAGTCAGAGCACTAGATTGGTGATCAGATAGCTATAGACGTATTTTGGGATAAACATTTGCAGACTCAAATTTCACAAAAATCCGCTAAAGGATAATTTAGGTTCAGAAAATTAAATATAATGCCGTCGCTGCTTTTTATTTCATTATATTGCACTACTTTTGTTCGATACAAAATCCAAAGTTATGAGATCTGATTTTAAAAATTTATTATTCGTAGCAAGTTGTTCATTAATGTTGATGTACATTATTTCAGTTTCATCCTGTAAACAAGAAACAAAAGGCAGGATACCTCAACAATATACCATCGAACAACTATACAATAACGTAGATATTTATGGCTCTGATTTTAACTTGGATGAGACAAAAATTTTGATAGGCACCAATAAATCAGGTATTTATAATGTGGGTGAAATGACGCTAAGTGACACCTCTGTCTCTATGCTTACCACTTCAGCCAGCGATGCATTTTTTGCAGAAAAATATATTACAGGCACTGATCAGTTTATATACTCTGCGGATAAAGGTGGTGATGAAAACACCCATTTGTATTTAAAATCTACCAGTGACACCATCATCAAAGACATCACGCCATGGCCCAATAGTGCCAATTCATTTTTAGGATGGAGCAATGATAAAAAATCCATGTATATCAGTAGCAACAAACGTGATGTAAAATATTTTGACCTTATGAAATTAGAAGTTGGTAGTTGGACGCCAACTATGATTTACCAAAATGATTCGGGATTTGAGATATCTCTGATCAGTGATTCTGAAAGATATATTACCTTGTCCAAATCTATAACCACAGATAAAAACGAACTGTATATTTATGACAACTCAACAAAAACGAATAAAAAAATAAGCAACGACTCTGAATCTAACTGGTCGCCACTTGCATTTGAAAAGAATGACAGCATTCTCTATTTTTCTACCAATGACGGTGGGGAGTTTAGTCATTTAGTAAAATACAACATCAACAGCGGTACTCAGGAAAAAATATTTGAGGACAAATGGGATGTAGTAAACATGAGTTTAAGCGAAAATGAAAAATACAGAACCATTTTTATTAATGAAGATGGTAAAAACAAAATCCTGTTATTTGATCATTCTACCGGAAAACAGATAAAGTTTCCGGAAATTGCAGATGGAGATGTATTGGGTGTGACGATATCTAGAAGTGAAAAAAATATGTTGCTTTCCATAGGCAGTAGTACCAGCCCAAGAAATTTATATCTATACAATATAGCTGCGGACGAACTTAAAAAACTAACCAATGCTTTAAACCCTGTCATCAATGAAAACGACCTCGTGAAAGCGGAAGTAGTGCGTTTCAAATCATTTGATGGTATGGAGATTCCAGCCATATACTATAAACCTCTTCAAGCCGATAAAAATAACAAAGCGGGCGCTTTAGTTTGGGTTCATGGTGGTCCCGGTGGCCAAAGCCGGGTTGGGTTTAGCAATAGTATCCAGTATCTAGTCAACCATGGTTATGCAGTATTGGCTGTCAATAATCGGGGCAGCAGTGGATACGGCAAGTCATTTTACAAAATGGATAATAAAGATCACTCCAATGGCGATCTGAAAGATTGTATTTATGGTAAAAAATGGCTTCAACAACAGGATTATATAGATTCTACAGCTATAGGCATCTATGGCGGCAGTTATGGCGGTTGTATGGTACTGGGAGCATTGGCCTTTTACCCGGATGAGTTTAAAGTGGGTGTAAATCTATTTGGGGTCGCCAACTGGCTTCGTACGCTTAAAAGTATACCTCCCTATTGGGAATCATTTCGCAAAGCATTGTATGATGAAATGGGTGATCCATATACCCAAGATAGCGTAAGGCTGAGGAACATCTCTCCGCTGTTTAATTATGAAAAAATTAATAAGCCACTTCTGGTTTTTCAGGGATCAAACGATGTAAGGGTGCTAAAAGTAGAAAGTGATGAAATAGTGGAAGGTGTAAAGAAAAATGGTGTTCCGGTAGAATATGTCCTGTATCCTGACGAAGGACATGGATTTGTTAAAAAAGAAAACCAAATGACCACTTCAATAAAAACATTGGAGTTTCTGGATAAATATTTAAAACCAAAGAAAGAATTGAAAGATTAATATTTTGTAACTATTCAGATGTAACATCAATATTTCACCTATGGGGGAAACGACCTAAATAATAGCGTTTTATTTATTGCCCCCGTAATCTGATTTGGAGTAAGAGCGTGTAAAATTACCTTTCTCATCAAAGGTATTTTGGGATATTGAATAAGTCTTTAGACCATTGAATCCTTCCAGTTTTATCTCTTGATTGGCAAGAAGAGATAAGTTGTCGGAGATGGATTGAGAAAATGAGTAGGAAGTAGAAAATATAAAGTTTTAAATCCATTCATGTCATTTCAGTTTTTGATTTTTTATTTTACTACCCTATAGTTTATTAAAGGAATAGCCATCCAGTAATCATTGAAAAATTTATCTCTTTTTGGTCATTGGCATTAAATAAAAGTGGGGCAACATCTCTTTATCTTCGATCTTAATGTTGAGCTTGATGAATTGCAAAACTTGACAAGCTTTTGCATGATTTATGAAATATGAGATCGCAGTTGCAAACATCGGTAAAACTTGTTTTGAAGTCTAATTATATATCCTTTCTTCTGCCAGTTCACTAAATTTTTAGTGTCAAAATCTGGAAAAACCTTGCGTATTTCTTGCAAGGAAATCACCACAAAATGCCTAAAATTTTGTCTGAACTGTTCGTACATTTGTTTCTATTTATTGACAATAATAGTAATTTTTGGAAATATAATAAGAAGTACTTCGGGGTTGTACCACTTAATAAATACTGTTCGTATAAAACAATCATATTTAGGCTAGTGCGCTGTATAACTGAAAGATTAACTGCCCTGATACTTGACAACTTGACAAGTATGCCTTATCTTTGCAAAAACATTTTATTAATATGGTTCAGACGATGCACATTGGGGATTTTAAAGCTAGATTTTCAGAAGTGGTAGAGTTGATCAAGCAAGGTGTCACTATCAAAGTTGTCAAAGGAAAGGCAGGCGAGTTGGTTGGTTATTTTGGTAAAGACATCGCACCCGAGAAAAAAGTGATAAGAAAACTGGGCACACTCAGTCACTTAGGAATAGACATTAAAAAGGAAGACCTTCAATGGTCGGATGAAGAACTGACTGAAATGGGACTATGAGATATTTGATAGATAGCCATATTGGGATATGGATGGTTACCCAACCTATGTTAATAAAGAAAAGCATAAAGGATCTTTTATTAAATCCTGCAAATGAAATTTTGATAAGTACACTAAGTTTTTGGGAGATTAGTCTCAAATTTAGCATAGGGAAACTTCATCTACATGGGGCATCTCCAGAAATGTTTAAGCAAGAATTAGAAGCCTCCTGTATAGTTTCTATTCTTGACTTAAAGCTTGAAGACACTCTAAGCTTTTATAAACTCGAAGCTTTTCATCACAGGGATCCTTTTGACCGCATGATGGTATGGCAAGCGATACGAAACAATCTTACATTCATCACCGATGATGTGCAAATCCACAAATATACCGATTGTGGCCTAAAAGTGGTTTGGTAATTATTTAGCAACTGCAATATCAAAAATATTTAGAAAATCCGATGGTGGCAGTAGCGCCAAGCGTGAGCTCCTTTGCTAAAATAAGTATGGAACGTACTTCCCCACAAGAGCCCTTAGCTATATACAAAAACTGTCTAAATTCATTATTGCTTCTCCGCTCAAATCCTTCAGCTATATTGTTCATGACCGATACCGAAGCACGCAGTATCTGATCTCTGAATCCAAAATCTCTATGCTCCCCGAACAATTGATAGACATCTACTGCTAACACCTGTGCCTTTTGCCAAGCTATAATATCTTCAAATCGCTCAATCTTCATTCTTCTTTCCTTCTACTTTAAAACTTTCCACTCGATTCCTTAGATTGCAAAGGCCTCTAATTATCTAAGGATCGTCACGTCCCCCGCAAAATTAAATATTTCATTGGTTTTATCACACCTGGCAGTAATAATGAAAGTAAATACACCTTGCATTAATTCTCTGCCTTGATACATGCCATCCCAAGTAGCGTTAGTGTCGGAGGATGTATATACTTTTTCTCCCCATCTGTCAAACATTGAAATACTTATAAACTCCGCTTCATCTTCGGCATAGACTTTAAATACATCATTGTGTCCATCCCGATTATAAGGTGTAAATATATTCGGTATGTAAAATCCATCTTTACTGCATTCATCGTTGTATTTGATAAAGACTTGTTGTTCGATTTCGCAACCGTATATATCTTTAACAGTTACAAAATATTTTATTGATTGCTCCAGGTTTTTAGCAAATGGCTCAGGACAATCAATACAATTTAGTCCATCTGCAGGTGACCAATGGTAAACATAATCAGCATTTTCATCAAAATTAGCTTCCAGCTTTACTTTTGAATTGATGTATACTTCATAATTATCTTCTAGTTGTCGATAATCTATTGCCGGATGGACTAGGACTGTCACAATGGAAGTATCATTTTGACACAATCCACGTCTTCCTATTACTTTATAATCCGTTGTCTTTATCGGCTCTACAACTATACTATCTCTTTCTCCTATTTTTTTATCGTCTTTGTACCAATCAAAACTTTGCGCATTACCGAAAGCATACATGATCGCTATGTCTTTTGGACAAATCGTATCACCCACGCCGCTTATCTCAGTTTTTAAAATAACATTTATAAGGACAGAATCACTAAGAATACATTCATCTTTTGTAGCCTTTAAGTAGAATACTGTGCTAATATCAGGTTTTGAAGTGGCTTGAAGATTGTTTTTATTTATGATCGATGATGTAGAATACCACTCTATTTCACCGATTCCTTTACCATTTAATGGTATAGTTTCGCCTTTGCAAATGGTAGATTCTGTACCAGCGTCTATGCTTGATAATGGTATGATTTCCACCAATATAGAATCCCTGTAGGTACAACCAGCATCTGAGATAACTGTAACTGTGTAATAGGTGTTTTTGTCAGGATATACCAAAGGATCCGGGCAAATGGAGCAACTCATCGTTGGGTCGTACTCCCAGATGGGTTGGTTTCCGCCAGAAATTGAAATGGCAGTACTGTCAGATTCACAAATGGCTTTGGTTGGTTTTAAAAAATCTTCAATATTTCGTTCTACTGTCACAAGTATGGAATCTTCTTTAAAGCATCCAAACGAATTCGTTACAACAATACTAAAATAGGTATCATCATTTGGTGCAGCTAAAACGGACGCACAATTTGAATAGCAATTTAAGCCAGCGTCTTGATTGTCCCATTGATAGGTATACTGGTTGTTGAAATTTAATATAGATATCTCAATGGAACTATTTTCACATACGATGGTATCTGATGAAAGCTGTAATATGGGACCTGGTATCGGGATGACTGTCACAATGATAGAGTCTTGATTGCTACAACCTGACTGTGAGCTAGTATGAAAGTAGAAAACTGTCGTCGCATTGGGTTTTACATTGATATTTTCGCAACTTAGACATTTGATGAGGGGATTTTCCGTCCAGCCAAAAGTGTACACATCGCTACTAATAACCGATGCTGATACATCAAGGCTATCACCAATACAAATTGTTTTATTTGGTCTCAGATCGATCAATGTATTTGGCAACACTGTTACTGTTTTGCTGAGCATTTCTTCGCATCCTTTATCGGTAGCCACTTTCAATGTGATGTTATAATTGCCTGGTTTTGTAAAAGTAGCATTGGGCGTTGGATCAGTTGATGTTATTCCCTCACCAAAATCCCAATTCCAACTATTGATCATCCCATAATCAGAAACAGAAGCATTTAACAATGAAACTTCTATATTTTCACAAAGCAGCGAAGACAAAATTTCAAAGTTTACCGAAGGGAATGATGCCACTTCGAAGATGGAATCTTGAGTTAACGTATCTACACAATTGGCCGCACTTACTATCATTTGAACACTATATTTGCCGTAACTTTTTATGTCCCAGTTGGGAGTCTCTTCTTGGCTCAGATAAGTAATATTTCCAATAAGTGTCCAAGAGTATTTTAAATCACTGCTTGTTGATGTCGTTTTGTTTTCTATGGTTACCTCCACTGGCAAACCACAAAATGGAATAAATTGACTTTCAATTTTAGGTAAAATATCATTGACAAATATTGGGTCAATAGTGAAGGTTCTGGAGCAACCGTTGTCATCAGAGACCAACAATTTTGGGACAAAACGTCCTGTTTTATCATAAATATAAGATGTAGTATCCGTTTGAAGGAGGCCTGGCACTGCATTAATTTTACCGTCACCATAATCCCAAATAAATTCGTATTTTTTGTCGGATTCTGCATTGAGTCGGACTTCCAATGGCACACAATTACCGATTATTTCATATTCAATTTTTGCAGTAGGACCTAATAATTGAATAAAATCCGGATTATATAAAGTATCTACACAACCCGGCATCATTTCAGCATATAAGGTTATACCAAAACTTCCTGGTGATGTGTACACATGAGATGGATGTTGATTATAAGATACACCACTATCATCACCAAAATCCCAGGTATATTTATTGGTATTAATGGAGAAATCACTAAAATTTGTAAGCAGTGGTGGACAAGGTGCTGCGGTGGGATCCGCCGTAAAACCTGCTTTTGGATTTTTTATAAGTACCTGTTTGGGTTTACAAGTCTTCTTAGAGCACCCACGACTGTCGAAGAGCTCGGCACAAACATCATAAACACCTTCCTGATCAAAAAAATGAAGTGGATTCTTATCCGTTGACGTCATATTATCACCAAAATCCCAAATAAAAGCATCCAAAAAAGTAGGATCAGAATCTATCTTAAACCGTACTCCCCTATCGGTACATGACAAAGTATCAGATGAAAAAGCAGGGATCAATGTGACTGCCAGTACTTCTTTTCTTATTGAATCTTTACAGCCCCAACTATCCGTTAGATTTAAAGTGGCAAAATGATTTCCTTCGATAGGAATGTCAAAGTATGGGTTTTCTACTACACTTTTTTGATCATTCAAAGAAAAAAACCATTCTCTATCTATTATAGTGCCTAATCCTGGGATACTGAGATCTTTCATCTGTACTCCGCCTGGAACACAAACGACATCGGGTGCTTCTATCTGTGTATTTATTTTACTGATTTCAACCGGTGTACTCGTTTGGAAGGTATCTATACAACCATGTCGATCCACTACTTTTAATTGGGGACCGAATAACGTACCACCTTCGGTATATGTTACAATGGCTTCACTATCGTCGGATTCAATGATGCTAAATTGTCCTGGCAGGAATTCGCTGGAAACAGCATCCTGGATGGTGGATGATACTTTAATGTTTAAGGGAGCGCAGCCTCTAATTGTATCCAGAGTATAACTTGCTTTCAAATCTACTATAAATATGGAGTCAATCCTTATGTGTTCGCAACCAGTTTCAAGGCTTTTGCCATAATGTGTCAGAAAATATAGCCCTCTATCAGGAAAGGTATATGTATTCAAAAGTGAATCCCTTATGGTATCGGTCACCGTTTCTGATAATTTTACTACCCAATATAAGCTGTCAGCACCCAGAGACAAATTTTGAATATCTATAGTATAAGGGTCGTCACATCTATAGACGACATCAAAAGAGGAGACTGGTTTGAAAACATTTATATAGTCGGCTCTTGTGAATTTATTTCCACATCCATTTTGGAATACAGTAAGACTAATATCAAATATACCGAAATTATTAAATGTGTATAAAGGGTCTTTTTCATTAGAAAAAACTGTAGTGTCATTATACGTCCAAATCCAGTAATCTGCTAAACCATTCGTAGAACTGTTAAATTGTCTCGGTACGGCTAAACAATCATCTAATGGAGTAGCAACAAAATCAATTATTGGGGGCTCGCCACCCTGGATATATTCTTTCCTCACGATGGTATCTTTGCAACCATAAATGTTTTCAACAATTAATCTTAAGTCCCATCTACCCACTTCTGTAACCTTATAGACTGGATTTTGATTGGTGGAACTAAAAATAACAGGATTTCCGATTTCCCATTTCCAAGAAGTCAAAGCTACATTAGATGAAATACTATCAGTCAATACCGCATTAAATGGGATACAACCTTTGGGGCCCAACGAAGGCAGACTTGCTTCAAATTTTGTAATATCCATCAGCTCATCCTTGATACTTACGGTACATCCATTTTCAGCTTTGAAGAGCAGGTCTACTTTGTATTGGCCAAATTGCAATAAATTTATATCTATCGAATCTCCCTGAAAGGTAGAGCTAATCCCCGGACCATTTACATTCCACGTAAAATTACCATTGACGTCAGCGCTCGCATTAAGTTTGACAGGTGCAGGTATCAGGCATGAAAAACCATTGACCAGTTCAAAATTTACTTTTGGTTCAGGATGAACAATTATACAGGGTTTTTCTACAGATTGAACACATCCTTTTATGAATTTAGTCAGCTTGATTTTATAGCATCCAGGAAAATTATAGATATGCGATGGGTTTGCTTGTGTAGAAGTGTTTCCATCACCAAAATCCCAGACCAAGCTATCACTTGCAAAATTTGAGATATCTTTAAGCTGAATCTCTTGCCTGGCGCATAAAGCAAGGCTTTCAATTTTGAAATCAATACTTCTTATTGTATTGATAAGGTTTTCAAATGTTATGGTATCAATACATGCACCTTTGTGGATTATTACACTGATGGTATAGGATTTTGCTTCATTAAAAAAAATATTAGGAGGATTTTGTCCGGTATAGGTTTGACCATTTTCAAAATTCCAAAAATAATCAGCATTTGGGTCGGGATCTAGGTTTGTGAATTTTATTTCCCAAGGCAGGTCACAAGCATTTATTAATGAATAATCAACGGTCAAATTTGGAATGGTACTTACGGTTACCAAATTGGGTTTTGTGATCGTGTGCTTACATCCCTTATTGTCAGTAATAGATAATGTAGCAGAATAATTACCTTCAGCACTATATGTTGTACCGATGATTACCGTAGAATCTGTATTGGATACAACATTTGAAGAGCCCCCAATATCCCAAATCCATGATATAATGTGGCCATTTGAAGATTTGGACAAGTCATCAAATAATACTTTTACCGGGCTACAACCAGCTTTTTGGTCCACTGTAAAATCTGCTATAGGGTTTGAAAATATTTTGATTAAATTGTTTTTACAAATGGTAGATGAATTCCCCACAGAATTGGTAACGGTAAGACAAATTGTGTATTCACCAGGAGAAGTAAAAATTATTCCAGGATTTTGTTTGGAGGAAAAAGTTCCGCCCAAATCCCATTTCCAATCTACAATTGATCCACTATTTGTGGTGCTTTGATCCGTAAAACTTACGGCCAGTGATCCACAACCTTCAGATTTGTCAAATAGAAAGTCCGCCTTCACTTGTGAGCATAGTGCAAAAGGAAGGAATACAATGGCTAGTATTTGCAATGTTAGGCCATTCAAAAACATTTTCTTATTTAAAATTATCATTTTAGCAATGACTTGCATCCAAGGCCTTTTACCATCCCAAAATATATTCATGGAATTAAAAGCAGTGGATTATTAAGCTTGATACCTTGTTATGAATGTAAAACTACATTTTAAAGCTTAGATATTTTAATAAAAATACGATTTTTGTAAGTAATTTTACAATATGGGTTGATACCCTTAAGGGAAAATTATTGATATAAATCCCATAGTTTTAATCTATAATTTAAAATTATATAACTAACTGATATTAATCGTGCTAAAATCTTACCAAATCCATAGAATTTACCACATACTTTTAACCTCATCATAGTTTAATAAAACTTCGGAGTTTCTTACACTATACCTTTTAAAGCACTAGACAACGCATTGTTTTAGTGTTGCAATTGGATATCTCAGTACTTTTTTTTTGGCTTGATGAATTACAAAACTTGACAAGCTTTTGCATGATTTATGAAATATGAGATCGCAGTTGCAAACTTCCATTTATGTTCATTGTCAACAACAGAAAGCTCTTATGCTTTTTGCCACGCTAATATATTATCAAATCGCTCAATCCTTTAACTTTCCACATTTAGTCCTTCGTCAACGGACAGTCAAACCGTATACCACACATAAACAGGAGCCATAAAAGCAGTTCATTCTTTTGATTTACAAAAGGATAATCAGTCCGAAAACATGGTATAATTACTTCTTTTAATTCAAAAACATAGATAAGTTACCAGTGCAACAAAAAAATAAACTGAATTTTTAAGTACAATATTTATCTTTAAGCCTTTGTACTATCAGACACAATTAAATACATATGCGTATCCTATTTCTTTTAGTGGTCATTTTCATTTTTATTTCTGACGTCAACAGCCAAAACCTACCATCCCAATGGCATAAATCTGAAGACGGTCAGACACTTATTGCTGGAGATCAACTCTCAGAAGGCTTGTATGACGAGTCTGTAGTAGAAGAAATCAGGTTATACTTCCCACAAACCAATTACTGGAATTTAATGACACAATATTATAACAGTAAAACAGATATACCTGCTACCCTAACATATCAAGGCGTATCCTATGACAGTGTAGGCGTAAGATTTAAAGGACAAACTTCCTATTTTATGAATAACACGCCAAAGAAGTCGTTTAATATTTCTCTGGATTATATAAGGGTAGACCAGAAACTGCAGGGATACAAAACACTAAATCTGAACAACTCATGGACAGACGCTTCCTTCATGCGAGAAGTGTTGTACTACAGACTGATCAGAAATCATAGTCCTGCGGGAAAAGCAAATTTTGTTCGGTTGTATATCAATGACCAGGATTGGGGTATATATCAGAATGTACAACAACTCAATAAAGACTTTCTTGAAGAATGGTACGAAAGCAATGATGGTGTAAACATTCGAGCTGACAGACCCGATGGCAGCTCTTCAGGTCCTGGTGGTCCGGGAGGTCAATGGGGAGACGGCACAGCAGGCATCAACTATCTGGGTACCGATACAGCAGCTTATCAAAAATATTATACCCTAAAAAGCAGCGTCAGAAGTGATCCTTGGCAACAACTCATCAAAGCCTGCAACATACTGAATAACAGTGGAGCAAATCTGGAAACAGAGGCTCCCAAAGCATTTGATATCGACAAAATATTGTGGCATCTGGCCTGTGAGATCGCCTTTGGTGACGACGACAGTTATGTTTACAAAGGCAAAATGGATTATTATATTTATCAGGATGCAGAGACCAACAGATGGGCAACCTATGATTATGATGCCAATAGTACCTTGCTGACCGCCCATATCTCCTGGTCTCCATTTTACAATGCCAATAAAGTAAACTATCCATTGCTCAATAAACTGCTTGCAGTTCCCGCTTTCAGACAGCGTTATCTTGCACACATGCGAACCATCATCAACGAACTCTTTGACGAATCAAAGGTTAATGCCCTGATCGACACTTATGACGATTTGATTCGCACTGGCGTATTTGCAGATACTAAAAAAGGCACTTCCAACACAGCATACACCAATGAGCTGAATGTACTTAAAAATTTCATAAAAAATAGAAAAGCTTTTTTACTAAGCAATAGTGAAGTTAAGGCATTAAGCCCCGTTTTTTACGATTTGACACATACTGTCAATGGAATAGTATCGGCACAAATTTCAGAAGATGATCAGGTATTGGTGAAAACCAGGGTCAGTTTTGGCGCAGGTATACAATCCGTTTTATTGCATTATGCCGAAGGATTTTCCGGCACATTTACGGTGATTAATATGAACGACAATGGCATAAACGGTGATGAAACTGCCAGTGATGGTACTTATTCTGTCTTGCTACCAGAATTTAGTACAGGCACAATGGTCAGATACTATATAGAAGCAGTAGGAAATGATACTGCCAAAAGCAGAACTTATTTTCCTGCCGGTGCTGAACACGACGTGTATTTTTTTAATGTAGAAGCCAAAATATCTTCAGACCTGACAGTAGTCATCAATGAATTTATGGCCACCAATACCGGTATCATCAAAGATGAAGCAGAAGAAACTGAAGACTGGATTGAACTATACAATAATACGGACCAAGACATAGACCTTTCCGGATACAATCTCACTGACAACCGCGACAATCTGACTAAATTTACATTTGGGGAAGGCATCAAAATAAAAGCAAAAGACTATTTGATAATATGGGCGGATGAAGACGGTACCCAAGGACCGCTGCATGCTAATTTTAAACTGTCTGCCGGTGGTGAGTCCATAGTTTTATTGGATAAAAATCTTGTCATTCTCGATCAGGTCACTTTCGGAGCACAGACGACCAATCTGTCAGCCGCCAGAAAGCCCAATGGTACCGGTAATTTTGTGATCGGCGAACATACCTTCGGTAAAAACAATGACGGTACAAGTTCTACTCAAGAGGAAGCATCCACTGTTTTGAAAATATGGCCAAATCCCGCAGAGCAGTTTATCTATATTGCTGATACGAATGCTCCTGTCTTCATTTATGATCTTAACGGAAGACTGGTTATCCTAAGGGAGCATTATAGTGCTGAAGCTATAGATATATCAGATTTGGCTGATGCCATGTATCTAGTAAAAAGTGGTGTGTCTGTCCAAAAACTGATGGTTTTTAGGTAATTAATTTGGTTTTTACTCCCATGAATGGTCTAATGTTTGCCAGAGAAAGCCTTAACGATCCCAAGATCATTTAAAAAATATTCCAGTCATTAATAGCTGTCATTTTAAGATTTTAAGAATGGCTGAGATAAAATGCAGATCACGTTGACTCATCATTATGGTTTGTTGGTGGGGTTGGAATTCGTATTTTATCTTTGAATGCTATATTTAAAAACAAAGTTACCAGTTGGCAAGCGTTCCTTAAAAATAGATCTATCAACGAGCTATTTTGGCAGAAGAAGATCTAATAATTTAACATTTACTTCGCTATCATATCCTTCCAATACATCAGTGACGAAACCAGCACTATTAATAAATACAAATGTGGGAGAAAAATACGTTTGGAAATCTAAAATCATATTACTTTCTTGACCAAAGGCCACAAACGGAATTTCCTTTTTGCATAAATACTTTTTCAGTGCGACATTATTATTTTGAAAGCTACTGTAAAAAACAGTAACATCATTCTTGAATTTTGGAAAATAAAGTTTTAAATCTTTGAGAGCTTTTTCACAAGGGACACAACCAATAAACGAAAACAAAATAAGACTAGGTCCATTTTTTTGACCAAATATTTGTATTTCTTCTTCGTTTATGTCAAAGTAAGATATTTGCTTAAGGTTTTGACCAACTTTTATTGGGTTAATTTCTAGTTCAGGAAATTCATTCTCTGCTAATATTTTTTTGTATTGCAGGCTTCTCAGTCTTTCGATGTTAGAAGAGTTGTTGACTCCAAAAACAAAATTATTAAACTGCTGGTCAGTTAACTGTAAGGTGTCGTTTACCAGTAATGTTATCTCTTTAATACGAGTAACTTGATAGGATTCCTTATCTATGAAATAGTACTTTTGATAGGTTACCGTCAAAGTACTATCGGAATGTGATGGATATCTAGATTCCGACAGATAAACACTTACATTTTTGTCATTTGTAAACTTATCTGATATTTTAGATAAACTTTCAGCATATAAAATATCGAGTGGACTCTTTGCCCAAAAAGAGAAACCATCGAAGTAATTCGAATCATTTTTTATTTCTTCTTCATCAAATTTAATTTTGACTTTTTCATCATGTTTATATTTTTAGAAATAATGTCCATCAAAAATATATTCCGGTTTTATTTTCCCTAGCATAAAAACCGTATCCATTTATTCCATCTCCTACTGTAAAACGGGATACTCTACCCGTATCTAAACAAGACGTACTATTAAAAAAATTCTTAGTTTTAAAGATGTAATCATAGCTAATGTTACCATTTTGACTTATTTTATTGATATTCTGATCCAATGTCCTTTCATTTTTTCTTAGCAGATTGCAAGCTGGAAAGAAGGTAATCAGCATTAAAACTATAAAGTTCTTTAATATCTTTTTCATTTAAGTAATTCATGGATGCTGCAAATTTACGTACTTTATTCTAAAAGCAATATCTTCCGCCAAACTAATAGCAAAAGAACAAAATACCTACTTTTTTCGTCGTATAAACAATTCGTATTTTCCAGTTACAAGGCCTTCAGCACCCACTACGCCTATGATGACTTGATAAGGGTTGGCTAAAGCTAAAATATCTTTAATATGCCTAGTGTGATCTTGTACCTGACCACGTTTTTTATAATCCCATTTATGATCGGCTTCACAACGGATGCAGCTAGATAAATTTGGCACCGTATTGGCATCTGAAATTGTGCCTACCATATAGGTATAAATGCTGAAATTAGCATTTTGATCTTCAGGGACAAGCCAAATCTCCATTTCTGTAAAAGCAGGTAAATCAAAAGCATATAAAACATGATGCCCAGTAAATTTACGAGATTGGGTCTGTGGAAAACAAGCTACGGCACTACTCCAAGCCCAAGAAATATCATTTATAGTATATCCTTCAGATAGATCTCCTGAAAAAGATACGGGGCCATCAGATGATATTTCAAGCCATTCCAAATGATCATATTGCTGTGCGAATGTCATGTTAAAAATAAAAATAGAAACAAAGGTAATAAAAACGATCTTCATGTTATTAATGGTTTAGTGTGCTGAAAACATTAAGAAAGAAGGAAGAAACCCTAAAACGAATACAAATGCTATGGTTTGCACAGAATTCATTTTAAAATCCTTCCTATCTTAAAGTCAATATATTTCTTCAATCATCTATTTTCAAATTGTAGAAATCTAGACGTGCCCGCATGGCTTTGAGCGAAAAGCCGGGATGTTTTTTCCAAGCATCTTTCACCATATTTTCAGGCAGCAATAACCCACCTTTACCATCAGCAATATCCCGTTCAAAGGCATAAAATGCCGTGATCCTAGCACTCGTATCTACTGGTGGTCTGGTAGGTAAAGTATCTTCTCCCCAAGGATCTTTTAAGTCTGTACAGTCCTTCGTCACAGGTCCATCGCCATCCCAACAAAGATCTTTGGTCGCATTATAAGCCGTGATGGCTTTGGCTTTGAGCGAATTGGAGACTTTGAGTTTGGAAACATTTTGGGTGAAAGTACTTTTTTGGGCAGTAATCGATAACGTGCAAAATATTAATATTAAGAGGATAGTTATGTTACATTTCATTATGGTGATTTTATAAATTTTAAAATATGTATCTTATAAATGTCATTGTATAAACAGACGTATAACATTGTGGGCAATTATTATTTAAGGGTTCCTAGGTCCTTCCTTTTTATGGGAAGGTCTTAGGATGAATATAAAATGGGAGAGATAATATTACAGTATCAAAAACCCAAATTACTAGCTAGGATACGAAAATCCATCAAATTTGTCTGGGTATGATTGCATGTGCCTGAAGTATTTTTATTGCAAGTACAACCATTATTTGATTCAAAGAAGCAGTAAGAACAAGGATTGCCACTGCATGTATTGGTCAATGAATTGGCTAGAATTACCACTTTACCCTTGATGGTTTGGGTTTGGATGGCCAAGGTATTTGTGCCCTCAGCACCACTTTGGAATACTAACCAAAGGTCATCAGTTCCTACAAATTCGACCCGATCTATTTTTGACTTGGCACCAAACTGTGCTTTGTAGGCTTTCAGAAGAACATTCTTTTTTTCACTTGATATTGGTTCCCCTTTAGATCCTATTTCGAAATGTTTTGACACAGCTACTGAAGAGTTCATATTAAAACCTGTTGCTGCTATAAATATAGCACCAAAAATGATGATTGATAAAAAATAATTTGTTCGCATGATGATTAATTTTAAGAGTTATGAATGAGATATTTAAATGTGTTATTTGAACGACTTAATAATCTTTTCTGTCCAAGCTTTTGTATCTTTGATTTCCACCCATTGACCTTCTATCGTTCTGAAATACACTTTTTTGCCGTTCCAAGCAGGT
>JBBRVQ010000005.1:0-99651 GCA_038246735.1 Chitinophagales bacterium | reverse complement strand
TTAGGCAGTTTTTCTCCTGCCTTTATCAATTCGATTATTCTGTTTTTATCTGTATCGTTCATTTTATTGCTATGTTTTACTCATTGAAACTGTTTAAATAGGATTTTATTAATTGTCTGATTATCAATCTATTGGTATGTAAAACCTTTTAAAATCTTCTAAAACCCTTTAAAAGGCTTTAAAATTCCTTTTAAAAGTCTTTAAATAATTTGCCAATAATAACCAGGCTCGCTTTTAATTTTCCCATCCATCCTGAGAGCACTTAAAAAATTAGTTACTTTATTTTTTTTCTGTTCATCACATAGTACGGAAGATAGTTTTGGGATAACCAAGTTATCAATCGTGCTCCGCTTGGTTTTACCAAATTTCCTAAGATATTCCAGAATCATTTCTTTAAAGTGTGCATCATCAAAACTTCTGTTAGCTATATATTCTGCTTTTAATCCTTCATTATTGGTAGGTCTGATGACTTTAGACGATAAATAAATATTGTTCTTCCTACCCTCTACAAGCTTCAATTTTTTTAAGTACTTAAATTCATTTTCAGGTACTATTTTTTGTTTTTGAACTTTATCCAGCATCATTATAACCTCTAAAGTAAGGCTTGGGTTTTTTATAAGAATGCGAGCAAAATCTTCATTCAATAATTTACCAGTAATAGTTACTTTAAATTTACCTTCAGATAAATCATAATCAGGCATAGGGAAAAAACGTTGACGCTGAAAATTGAATATTTTTCTAATACCACCGCCTTGCGTTTCTATCATATCAAGGTTTTTCATTGCTTCTACCAAAAATGGATTTCGATAAACTTCTTCGGGTGTATCATTTAGCACAACATCTTCAATTGATTTTGGCAAAAAAGAGCCATAGTTAGAAAACACTAAATGATCATCTTCAAATTCTACCACATTAATTCTCGCTCCCTTTGTATAATCTTGATGAGCAATGGCATTATTTATAGGCTCTCTGATACTAAAAGGATCATAGCGTAAAAGTTCATCAGGAAATAAAGTTCCTTCTCGCAAGTATCTGTATTTTAGATTTCTGATCTTTTTATAGACCTGATCAATAGTAAGAATGAAGGGAATAGAAAAAATCTCAAAATCTTTATCCTGATTATCAACAGTTTTTAGGTTCCAGCGAATTTTCACAAAGGAGCCTAAAAAATGTTCGGATTCGTCTTTGCCTAGAAGTATCATTACGGTACGGGTAATTTTACCTTTGATGGTTAGCTTTGCTTTGTCTAAAAATTTTGCATTATCCCAGTTTGGTTCTTCTGTAGCATACTTTGGATTTCGCTTTACAAATTCAAGTCTTGCTTTTTTAATAGCACCTTCGTCCAAGTCATCAATTGTAGCATCGGGTATAATAATTGCAGACCAATCTTCATTTGGTCTTACTTCAGAAAGTATGGCATCTAGCCGAGCTTGGGTAATTTCTACTAAGCTATCATTGATTCTTTGCCATAATTTTTTATGAGCATAAACAGGTAAGCGATATTGATGTTTAGGTATATGAAACACCCAAACGATTTTGTTAGTGTCTGTTGTTTTGTATTCTTGAATTTCAAAACCTTCAGAACTCAAATTTGGGCAGTCTTTTAAAATTTTAAGTTTTAAATTTTGAGTATTAAAGGTGTGAAAATCACTGATGCCTACAATATGTTGTGCTTTATCTTCAATACCAATTATAAGATAACCACCTTTCATATTGGCGATGGCTGAGATATATGAAATCACATCATCAGCTTCCCTACTGGAAATGGAATGTTTTAAAGATTTAAATTCTTTCCATTCACATTTTTCATTTTCCTGAGGGAAATGCTTTATAAGATAATCGTGTAATTCCTGTTCTGTCATTTCACTTCAAATATTTTGCAAACATCCTTAAATGATTTCACATCTTTTTTTACTTCCTCCCATTTTTCCTGCTTCACATACATAGGTGTGTAACTGTATTCCTTTTGGGCAGTGTTAATGTCTTTGCACCAAGTGGCAAGCCGTTTTATTTTTCTAACATCGTCTAGATCTTCCCGCCCTTTTGTTTCTAAAATGTAAAATGTGTTAGGCGATGTTTTTATAAAGAAGTCGGGAAAGAACGAAGCAATATTTCCATTTTCTTTTTGGTATTCAATGCTAAAGTTTACACCACCTTCGCCAAAAGTATTTTTAGCAAATGAAACTACATCATTAAACCTATTTTCGCAGAATGCAGCAAATTCTAATTCAAATGGATTGTCTCCTATGATTTTGTTGAATACCGATTTCTTTGGAACAAGAAAATCTTGATTTTCAGCTATTTTAGGCTTTGTGAGTTTCAAAGAGATAAAGTTTTTCACTTCTGCTGTTCCTTTGTCAGTTATTGTCAATTCATCAATGGCTTTTTTGAAGGTAGTTTTCAAAATTTCCTTTGGGTGAATTTCTGAAAGGTTTCGCATAGTCTGTGCATCACTCAGTTCTACCTCGGAGGTAAAAAGTTGATATTTGATAAAGCTTTCCACTTTTGGATATAGGATATTAAAACCACTCACCAAACGGCTGTCTTTTAAAATGGCAGAAGTAAAAAAGCCAATTACATTTCTGTAATCGGGTGTTGTGTCTTTAAAAACTGTTTTATGTGAAAAATCGCCATCTATATCATTGAAAACAATTTCTTTCAATTCATCGGTGCTGAATTTTTTCAGTGTAACTTTTTCATTTTTGAATTTACTTACATCAATAAACTCAAGATTTTTAAACTCTCTGTAAATTCTTGGGCTCATTTGCGGAATAGGAATGTCCAAAGCATCTAAATCTTTATTCGGATTTTCTTTGTCTACTTCCACAATAACAGGCGACTTTCCTTTTGAACCTTTGCCCATTGGGCTGTATTGAAATTCTACACCTTCGGTTTTAAGACTTTCTACAAATTCTAAAAACGCAGGTGTTCCAACTACAACTAACTTTTCGGGCATTTCCAACGAAAACATTTTTCGTAAACCTCTACCAATCGTTTGCTCGGGAAGGATTTTAGAATCAGCACCAAAAGGACGAAGGCCCACAATGGTGGTTACATTTCTAACATCCCAACCTTCACGAAGCATTAAAACGGAAACGACTGCTTTGTATGGCGAATGGTCTTTGTCTATTTCGTCCGCTGCTTTTCTTAATGCTTCTAATTCTTCTTTGTCTTTTTTACTTGATGCAGTTTCTTTTATTTCACCAGAAGTATTGGTATGAATAGTCAAAACAGAATTTTTCATTGAAGGATAATTGCTTTCCAAAAATGCAGCCGCTTGGTCTGCTTCTTTGGTGCTCATTGTCATAATGAATAAGATAGGCGTTTTATGATTTTTGAGTTCTTCGTATTGTTGTTCCCATTCCAAATAACCCAAATGAATGTAATCTCTGTAACGTTCTACAAAGTCGGAAGAGTCTTTTTCTTGAATTTTCTGTCTTGACGCTTCGTCAGGCAATACTGGCGACTTCACAACATTTTGCTTGATAGCTTCAACTAAAGGATAGTCGCAAATAGTTTGAACGAAAATAGCACCGTTGTTATGTTTCGGAGTAGCCGAATAGTCTGCTTGTAGACTTATTCCATTACCGTTTTTCAATTTCAACTTGTTGCTAATATCCTCTATATTTTTAAACCAAGCTAAAGAACTATCGTGTATGTGATGTGCTTCATCATTCAACACAACCAAATCTTTAATCTTGTCGCTTCGCATTACTTTACCAAGGTCTAAACCTTTTGAAGTGTCCGCATCGGGTTTGGGTTTTACGCCTAAAAATGTTGTTTCAAAATTTTGTTCGGGTTCTTCGTTGAAAAATACACGATGAATATTTGTAAGGAAAATATTTCCCGATTCTGTTATTGGTTTTAAGTCGTCTTGAATATGAAGCGTTAACTGAAAATCATTTTTCCAGTCTTTGTCGTCATAGCCATTGTCGGGGAAAAATGGTTCATCAAAAAACATCTTCAATCCGTCAAAGTCTTTGCGTAAACGGTTTAATACAATAATGTTTGGAGCAATAACTAAAAAGTCTTTTGATATTGTGCTGCCTGCTTCGTAGAGTTTATGAAAGTAAGACCAAACAATTGTCAAGCCCATTACTTTTGTTTTACCAGCACCAGTCGCCATTTTTACAACGTAGCGTGTCCAGTTTTCGTCAAACATTCCTGTGCTGACACGCTGAGAAGAGTCGAACTTCATTAACTCATATTTGTCTTTGGCTTTAGCAACTTCATACAAGTAAATAATTGATTCTATTGCCTCACGTTGCGAAAAGAAAAAACTAAATTTTGTTTGCCCTATTAAATGCTCTTGATTAAACCAAAAGTTCAATAATGATTTAGAAGTGTCTGAAGCACCTTGATAATCATCGTCTCTCCATTTTGCAACAGCAAGTCTGATTTTGTAAACCAATGGTGGCAATAGCTTTTCATAGGCATTTTGAAAAGCGTCCATTTGGCTTTGTGTCGGTGCCCACCTTTCGTTCGGTGTCAATATTTTAAATGGGTCTGAAAATTTCATTTATGATTTTTCTTCGTTTTAAGGTCGTAAAGTTAGTTTTTTAAAACCTGTTATTGTCAAAAGTTGACCTCAAATTGTCCTCTGTCCACTTGTCGGGTGGTGGGTGGGTTTGGGTGCGGTTGGGCAAAATTAAATGTGCTGCAATTTGTGTCGGCTTGTGCGGTGGCATTGCAGCTCTTTTAATTTTGCGAAGCGTTGGCATTTTTGTCGTCTGTTTTTATGTTCGTTTCTTGTCGGTCGTGTCGTCTTTTAGGCTTGCTTACGACTTACTTATTTGCGCAACTACATTCTCCATAACTTACTGATTTTTTTATCATATTGCACATATAAATATACGAATGTTTGTTAATGAAAAATTAATTTTTTAATCTAAAATTACCCGTGTAAAAACGTAAAATAAACAATTGTACACGGATTTATATATAAGTCACCTCCCTTGGTGCACTTTTATTTATATCCAAATATTTAGATAAAATCGTCCCGCCGTGTTTTTTTGCTGACCATCAGCTATATTTTTTATGGCCTATCCACTTTTGGATATAGCGATATTTGCTACCCGCAGATATGATCTTTTACCCAATCATAGCAACACTTCAATGACGATACTACATAAAAATAATAATCGTCAACATACATGTTCACTTGATGATACAGCAAAACAAAACGATTGCTACACTCATCAGATGATACCCAACTTATTTCTCAACAGGTGCAATTAAATTTCTACTACATCTTACTCCTCGTAGTCTATAAACAAAGCGAATTTTTACATAAAAATGTAAAAGAATTTGTCAAATGTATTGCATTTATAAAAATGTTTATAATCTTACAGAAAATATTTTTATAATTGTATTATTCATATATGTATATGATTTAATGTCAAATTATTAGATATGAATGGACTCCATAAAATATTCGTCTACTTCCATCATATTGATCAACAGTCCCTCGGCTCATCTTATCATTATTTACGCTTCCAAATCCAACATATAGGTCAAACTTTTTTTGACTTGTTGTTTAGTCTCATCGGGTAAGGTAGCAATATATCTGACCAATCTTTTATTATCTATAACTCTGATTTGGTCGATGAGAATATCCGAATCTACAAAAATGTCTAAATCGGTTGGCGTCAATCTTATTCTTAAAAACTTAGTACCTTTGGTAAGGTTTGTTGTTAATGGACAAATAATGGTCGACTTATGGCCTTCAGATGTGACAAAACTATTTTGCACTATTAACACAGGTCTTATTTTTGCCAGGTTCTGTGCCATAGCTTGGTTCAAGGTTGGCTAACCATATGTCAAATTGTTTCATAATCATCATCTAAAGCTTCGAACTCTTCCAATACCTCCATGCTACTTTCCTAGATCAATTTAATCTCCTTCCTTATTTGTGTTTCCATTTCTGCTCTTTTTTGCGCTTTGATATAAGCTACTATTGCGTCATTGATGTATTTATTTCTGGAAATACCTAGTTTGCTGACCAATTTTTCTGTGTCTTGAAGCAGATTTTCATCCATTTTAAGTGATATTAATTTAGTCATACTATTTATATATTCATTTGGTAATACCTTATTAACATACCTTTTGGTGTATTTAGTTCTTTTTCATTGGAAATTACATACTTCCCGTGCGGCCGCCATCTACAGCTATGCTCACACCGGTAATATATGAAGCGGCAGGGCTGGCAAAAAAAGCTACAGCAAACGCTATTTCTTCCGGTTGTCCAAATCTTCCCATGGGAATTTCGGCTTTCATTTCTTCAGTGACTTTTTCTTTGCTGGTTTGTGTTTTATCCGCTTTGTTGTCTATTATTTCACCTAGTCTATCTGTAGCTGTAGCGCCAGGGAGCACATTGTTGACTGTAATTCCGAAAGGTGCCAATTCGTTGGATAATGTTTTGGCCCATGAAGCTACGGCTCCTCTAGTGGTATTGCTTACGCCAAGTCCTTTGAGCGGAATCTTTACTGAGGTAGAAATAATATTGATGATACGCCCGTAGCCGCTTTTTTTCATGCCGGGTACTACGAGACCAGCAAGAATGTGATTGGTGATCAAATGATTGTGGTAGGCAGCAATAAAATCTTCAGCACTTGCCATCAATATAGCGCCACTTGGTGGTCCTCCGGTATTATTTATCAGAATATGTATGATCCTTGAAGCGACCAATGTTTTGATTTTTTTTTGTAATCCATCATGATCTGAAGTATCAGCAACAATGAAACTATGGTGTTGCCCATCTGTTAGTTCAAGTTCCTTGACTGTATCCATAAGTTGATCGGCATTTCTGGCTAGTAATATTACATTGGCCCCAAGTTTTGATAAAGCTATGGCAGAAGCTTTGCCGATTCCTTTGGAGCTGCCACAAACAAGCGCATTTTTACCTGATAAATTGATGTTCATATGTACAATTTTTAAAATATCGAAAAGTCTATTTTACAAACACAAAAGTACACCATTTATTTTGCTGTTGTCAGTTACGGGTTTCAAATGCAAAATAGAAAAATGCTGAAATTGTAAATAGTAATTATGATACTACAAACTTTAAATTTCAATAGAAAATTTTCTCTTCATCTTTTACATTATTGGCATTCCTTGCAAGTAAGTATTTTATAATTTCCATTGATAAAAGGTCTCCTATAAGTTACCAGCATGATTTGATCAGCATCAATTGTAGGTTTGCAAAAATACTTACCGATAGCTTTATGCACCCTTAAAGCAGGATAAACGGGTACTTTCAATTCATCAAAAGCCCATTTTTCCACATCTATCACCTTACCATCATCTATAATATTTTCTGATACAAAATACGCGCTCAATCTCGGATTAATCTCGTTCAGTGCTTTTTGTCGTAAACCTACATACATATGAGAAATACGCTCTGTATACAAATTGAATGAAAGATATGCGTCCCATTTATTTTTTAAATTCAATGAAGGCATAATCCATACAAGAATGAGCAGTCCGATGGTACTTTTTCTTAAAAGTGATGAACTATCAGGTATTAGTTGAAGTGTTTGATCATTATTCCAACCACTCAGATATACCACGGCGATCATACAAATATTCCATGGAAGAATCGTATAATTTGGGTTACCTACGATCACCCATACAATGATCTGAAGATGCATTATGATGGCACCTATTACTGCAATGTTACGAGTTTTGGAAAAAACTAAACCAATACCTATAAAAGTTTCGAGACTGGCGAAAAGTAAGCCCCACTCCCGCACTTTCAAAAGATAGTGCCCATCATTAAGATTGAACAAACTTTTTAACATATAGGGGTAGACTATGTCAATAAAAGAAGGAGTAAATTTATTCAAACCGCTCCAAACATAAATACCGATTAATAGAATTAGGAAGTAATTAAGTATGAAGCTATCGTGTTTATTAACATTTTTATCCTTACTTTTTGTAGTCACCAAACACATAGGGAATAGTATAAGAACATAGATATATACCCAAGGCTGCAACCGCATTTGGTCACATAGTACTGCAAATATTATCAAGCAAAGCAGCACCGTTGTCCATATTTTTTTCAAGTATAAAATATTGATTATTAGTATCAAACACAATAATATGGTAATGATCCAATGAATACTTTCTGTAAATTTCAAATATTGAAAGACAGGTATATGTGGGAAAATTCTCTCGCCTGCCCACAGGGGTAACGACACAACTAAACCCAGTAGAAAACAGAAACAAACAAATAAATGGATCCATCGGATTCGCATAGTAGCATCATGTATGAAATATTTATACATAAATTTCAAAATTTATTATTTTCTAGAAATTTTCTAATATGCGATGGATGTACTTTAAATAAATTTGGAATGGATGATAATAAAAATAAATATTTTCATTATCTTTTTAATTGAAATCCTTAAATAACGCAAATAAACAGCTTTTTTGTAGTGGTTACTAATTTTTGTAAAAAATTGATATGCTTAAACATGGAAAGCAATACCAAATATCTATTCTTTCCAGTTGGACGCATTTATTATCTGAGATCCAACAAAGTACAAATTTATATTTTTTCTGTTTGAATTTGAAAAATCGGATGATATTGTATAAAAATCCAAAATTACAATAGTTATGTTATTATTGGCTTTAACTATTTTCAATTTCTGAATGAGATGGATTCCTGTTAGAAACCATGACTGTTATTGAAAAGAAATATGAAATCACTCTGAATAGGGTAGAAACAAAAAAAAATGATGTACTATCTCATACACACTAAGACAAGCTTTATTTGACATAACTAAAAATCTTTGTACTTTTACATCTGAAATTAAAGCCAAACCCATTGAATCCTATAGATAGTAAATTGCTTTTTGATATAGCAAAACCCCGTGGCAAATATCCACATGTAAAAATTGCAGGGCCCTTTATATTTGTTTCTGGCACGAGCAGCAGAAGAGTTGATAATTCATTTGAAGGAGCAATAGTTGATGAGATGGGTACTACTCAGCTCGACATCAGAAAACAAACAAAAGCTGTGATTGAAAATATTAAGGCTATTTTGGGCAGTGTGGGAGCAGATTTGACCAATATAGTAGACGTGACCACTTTTTTAGTCAATATGAATGATTTTGGTGGATACAATGATGTGTATGGTGAGTATTTTGACTATAACGGACCGGCGAGAACTACTGTGGCAGTTCACCAGCTACCACATCCGCATTTACTAATAGAGATCAAAGTTACCGCTTACATTCCACCATCTAAATCCTGAATCCCTTATGAAACCAGAAAATAAATACTCATCCATCCATTACAACGCTTACCTTCAGGTAGATAAAATAACTTCGGCTCAAAATCTGAGAAGTGATGAAATGGGACTGCATGCCCACGATGAAATGCTATTTATCATTACCCATCAAGTATATGAATTGTGGTTTAAGCAAATCAATTTTGAGTTAAAGTCTGTGGTCCATGACTTCAGCGCTAGGCAGGTCAATGAAAAAAATGTTGGAATAGCCGTTTCCCGGCTTAACAGGGTGATTGAAATAATGAAGTTGCTCATTCAACAGATAAGTGTGATGGAAACCATGACACCATTGGATTTTCTGGATTTCAGAAATTATCTTTTTCCTGCATCAGGGTTCCAAAGTTTTCAGTTCAGAGAGATGGAAGTAATGTTGGGATTAAAAGAAAACAGAAGGACTACCTATAATAATAAACCATATCACTGCGTTTTTGCAAGTGATAAAAAGGAAGCTCTCGAAGGTCTCGAAAAGGGTAATTCACTGTTTGACCTGATCGAGGATTGGCTGGAAAGAACACCTTTTTTGGAATTTGGTGATTTTAATTTTGTGGCAGAATACCACAAAGCAGTGCGAAGTATGTTGGATAATGAAAAGACAGCCATCATGGTGTCAGACATTTTATCTGATGAATCCAAACAAATGAGGTTGACTATGCTGGGCGACACCAATACTTATTTTGCCAATATTATGGATGAAAAAAGGCACAATGAGCTAATAAAATCAGGTCATCTTACTTTGTCCTATAAAGCTACACTTGCCGCATTATTTATACATTTGTATAGAGATGAACCCATATTGCATATTCCATTTCAACTTTTATCCCGATTGGTAGAAATAGATGATCATCTCACTACTTGGCGGTACAGACATGCACAGATGGTCATGCGGATGCTGGGCAAAAAGGTCGGGACAGGTGGCTCTTCAGGACACGAGTATTTGGCGACTACTGCTGCCAACCATCATATTTTTGCTGATTTTCATAATGTAAGCACATTGTTGATACCTAGATCTGAATTGCCTCAATTGCCGGTTCATTTCAGAAGAAATCTTGGGTTTTATTTTTCAGCGGTAAATGAATAGATATGGTTAAGCTCACAAATTATATAGGTGGAAAAAAAGTTGAGCCGGTTTCAGGCCATTATCTTAATAACTTCGAGCCGGCTACTGGAAAAGTATATAGCTTGATTCCAGACTCAGATCACAGCGATGTTGGTAGGGCAGTGGAAGCAGCAAGAAATGCATTTGCAGCTTGGTCGTCACTGACCAATGAAGAAAGGGCTGCATGGTTGTTAAAATTAGCGGATAAAATAGAAGAGCGACTCGAAGAGTTTGCTGAGGCAGAAAGCAAAGACAATGGTAAGCCGATAACACTTGCCAAAACGATGGACATACCCAGGGCTGTATCAAATTTTAAATTTTTTGCATACGCCATTACCCAGTTTCATTCCGAATCCCACCATATGGAAGGGATTGGTCTCAACTATACCTTAAGACAGGCCATCGGCGTGGTAGGATGTATTTCTCCTTGGAATCTACCCTTATATCTGCTCACCTGGAAGATAGCACCGGCGCTGGCAGCGGGAAATACTGTAGTCGCGAAGCCATCAGAAATTACACCATATACCGCATATTTATTATCAAAAGTATGTCAGGAAATAAATTTTCCTGCTGGCGTTCTCAATTTTGTACATGGTCTTGGTCCAAAAGTAGGGGAGGCTATCTGTGCACATCCCGATGTCAAGGCTATTTCGTTTACAGGAGGCACATCTACGGGCAAAAGGATCGCATCTGTAGCTGCACCAATGTTTAAAAAATTGTCGTTGGAACTTGGCGGTAAAAACCCAAACATCATTTTTGCAGACTGTGATTATGATGATATGCTGGCAACCACGGTCAGGTCTTCGTTTGCCAATCAAGGACAGATTTGTCTTTGTGGCTCAAGGATTTTTGTAGAGAGACCATTGTATGAAAAATTTAAAACTGATTTCATAGCGAAAGTATCTAAACTACAGATTGGGGATCCAATGGATGTTCAAACAAAAACAGGTGCTCTAGTCTCAGAAGCACACATGAATAAGGTATTGTCTTACATAGAATTGGCCAAAACAGAAGGTGGAAATGTCATCGCAGGTGGTGAAAGAGTATTTTTTTCAGGTCGTTGTTCGGAAGGATGGTTTATCAAACCTACGGTTATAGAAGGTCTCCCTTATAATTGTCGTACCAATCAGGAAGAAATATTCGGACCCGTAGTCACCATCATGCCTTTTGAGACAGAAGAAGAAGTACTGATGTATGCCAATAGCACTGATTATGGTCTAGCAGCTACTTTATGGACACAAAATCTCTCCAGAGCACATCGTATGGCAGAAAAATTAGCTTGTGGCATTGTATGGATAAATTGTTGGCTGGTGCGTGATCTCAGGACTCCTTTCGGTGGTGTAAAAAATAGTGGAGTAGGTCGTGAAGGAGGGATGGAAGCCTTACATTTTTTTACAGAAGCCAAGAATATTTGCCTAAGTTATTGAATTCTTAATACATAGTTATATCTTTGTTAAACTAAATGTCTGAGTAACTTTAGTGAATGTGAACTCGTTGACATCGAGACATTAAATTTATTATTTTAACCAATTAAAAACAAAACATGAAAACCAGTTTTATTTTATTCTTTTCGGCATTCTTTTTTATTAGCAATGCAAATGCACAACAAGTCTACACTTGGGATGAATATGGCATCTCATTTACCTTGGCAGATGATTTTAAAGAAACCGTCAATAATATTGATGAATTTTCTGCTGTTGGTGATGGCATGGAATTGGCCATTATCCCATTTAAAGACGAAACCATTGATGACACGGATATCAATGCCTACACGATGTCAATTGCGGCATCTTTGAAATTGCAGAGAGTGGATGATATCAGCGTCATAGACATCAATGGATTTAAAGGCGGATATGCAGAAGGGGCACTGGATGGTGCCAGGATTTTTATTATGGGCTTAATCGATCCTACATCTGAGACAAATTTTTTCGTGATTATCACTTTTCTGGATAACGATGAAAATGCATCAGCGGAAGCAGTTAATATTTGTACCAGCATCAAAAAAATATAATTTTATATATTTAATGAAAATGCATAACTTTGATTTTTAAAAAACAATTATCACCAATTAAACAAACAACAATGAAACAATTTTTTCTTTTATTTGCAATGGTTGCATTTATGCAAAATCTAACTTCTCAGCAAAACTACACATGGGATGAGTATGGTCTTTCTTTTTCACTTGCGGACGACTTTAAAGAAGAGGTAAATAACGCTGAAGAATTTTCTGCTAATGGCGACGGCATGAATATGGCCATTATTCCGTTCAAAGATGCAGATTTTGATGACGAAGATATCACCGCTTTTACACTGGCAATTGCAGCTTCTTTGGATCTTGGTCGTGTAGATGATGTAAATACTATCGACATTAATGGTTTTAAGGGAGGGTATGCAGAAGGAGAGAAAGATGGAGCCAAAATATTTATAATGGGTCTTATCGACCCTGATTCTGATACCAATTTTTTTGTTTTGATTACATTTCTGGATCAGGATGAAAACGCTACACAAGAAGCAATAAACATTTGTCAGAGCATACATAAAATGTAGGCTTAATACTTTTCAAAATAAAAAAGCCCCGCTTTCTTTTAAGCGGAGCTTTTCAAACATTTCGATATTATTCTTTATTACTAATATAAATCACTTTCTGTAATGCAAATGTAAAGTGTTGGTTATACTAAATAAAATTAATAATCTTATGCTGATATAAGATTTACTTATGAACATACAAATTGCCCAACTGAAGTACTTCCTTGCTTTAGCTTCTACAAAAAATTATAGCACTGCCGCTGAACAATGTAATGTTTCGCAGCCTGCATTAAGTATGGCCATCAGGAAAATGGAAGAAGAACTCGATCTAGTTTTAATTGACAGAAAAAGCAATCCTATTTCGCTCACTGAAAAGGGAGAACTGATTGCTTCACAAGCCATTAAAATAATGGAAGAAATGTCTATCATGGGAAAACTTGCGTCTGAACTGCACATGGACAAACTGAATGGTTCGCTAAGATTGAGTATAATCCCCACATTGGCACCATATATTATTCCTCTCTTTATTCAAAAATTTGCACTTCAATATCCGGAAATTGAACTGATTATCGAAGAAGAAACCACAAAATCTATTATACAGAAACTAAAAGCTTCTGAGACAGATGTAGGATTGTTGGTGACTCCCCTAGATGAAAAATCTATGGTTACCCATCCTTTATTTTATGAAGAATTTTTTGTATTTTCTCATGAAAAAATAGATAAGGCATTTATTCTTCCTGAAGATATTGATTTCAGACATTTATGGCTACTAGAAGAAGGACACTGTATGCGACATCAGATGATGAAGCTATGCGAATTAAGAAATCTGGAAAACAGCAAAATTAAGTATAATGCAGGCAGCATAGAGTCACTAATAAATATTACAGAAGCCAGCGGGGGTATGACTATCATCCCTGAGCTAGCCACCTGGAATCTTGCACCGGAAAGAAAAGAAAGAGTTATTCCATTTTATGAACCTACACCCGTCAGAGAAGTTAGTATTATTCATCATAAGTTTACCACAAAACTTCGATTGATCAATGCGTTGTCCCAAATTATTTCCAGTGTCATTCCTTCGTATATGAAAATAAAGGATACTTACCAACGCATAGATATCAGTCCAATATAAGGAATACTATTCCTTAAACCATCCTGAATACATGATATAATTGTTGGCGATGCGATCTATCTCTCCCGATATCAATTCCTGACTTATATCTTTTACTTTTTTTGCAGGGACACCGGCATAAATCGTACCAGCTTCCACATGTGTATTTTGTGTTACGACCGCACCTGCGGCTATAATTGAATTGCTTTCCACCACACAATTATCCATAACGATTGCGCCCATGCCTATGAGCACATTGTCATGAATGGTGCAGCCGTGTACAATGGCATTATGACCTATGGATACATTATTGCCTATAATCGTGGGATGTTTCTGATAGGTACAATGGATTATAGCCCCATCCTGAATATTAACTTTGTTCCCTATTTTAATGTAGTGAACATCTCCCCTGACCACTGCATTAAACCAAACACTACATTGATCTCCCAGTATAACATCGCCAACGATGGTTGCATTTTCTGCAATATAACAATCTTTGCCTATTTCAGGAGATATGCCTTTGACTGATTTAATCAACATATGTTGTATAGATTTTGTATTCGTTACTATTTAATGAAGGATGAATGGATACTTTTTATAATCTGATTTCCGATTTCAGGACGTATATTCAATTCGCTTAATTTACTGTTATTTCTAGTGGGATATACTCTATTGGATAGAAAGACATATACCAGATTATATTTTGGGTCCACCCAGGTAAATGTACCCGTATAACCTGCATGTCCAAAACTAAGATCTGAAGAAAGTGATGGTGCATTTTTGATGGATGGATCAAAATCTTTTTTATCAAAACCAATGCCTCTTCTGTTATTTTCTTCAGGAAACTGATAACTCGTGCATAGATCAATGATATCAGGACGAATAAACTGTACACCACCATAACTACCTTTTTGCAAGTACATTTGCATAAGCTTGGTCAAATCATTGGCGTTACCGAAGAGCCCTGCATGGCCAGAAATCCCACCCAGCATGGCTGCTCCTTCATCATGTACATATCCGTGAAGTAAATTTTGTCGGAATATGCTGTCATACTCAGTAGGAACAATCTTTTCAATACCAATTTTATCAAGCGGATTAAATGTCAAAGAATTGGCCCCTATGCTATGGTAAGTTTTATCCAAATATTGATCAAAGTATTGACCGGTAATTTGCCTTATCATGTCAGGATACAGATAATAATGTAAATCACTGTACACATATCCTTGTCTGGTATTGATTGGAGATGTGGCAATTTGATTAAAAATTACCTGTTTGTAATGATGGTTTAGAAACATATTTTTATCCACTTGTATGTTATGTTCTTTTGTTTTTATGGGTGAAAAAATGTTAGGCTTCCATGTTCTAGTTTCAGCCGTAAGCATCCTGGTCCATAATCCCTTATTGTTTTCAAGAGACGCTAAGTACATGATCTCTTTTGTAGTTTTTTTTCCAAAAAGACGCTTAAAAAATCCAGGTTTCTTCAAGATAACAATACACTCCTTTTCGAAATCAGGATGAATGGATATTGCTTTTTGCATAGTCGCAATAGTGTCAATGGCATCTTTCCAAAACGGAATCCAAGCCTTAAGTCCTGCTCTGTGCGTTAGAAGATCCCTCATGATGAGATGTTTCTTATCTGTTTTATTAAAAGCCGGGAAATAATCACCCAATCGCCCATCCAATGAAAACTTACCTTCACTCATCAATTGCATGATTGCCAAAGTGGATGTACTTATTTTGGTCACTGAAGCCAGGTCATACACATCATCTGTCAATACTTTTCCCTTTATTATGATGTCATTCGTTATTGGCCTCAGCGTAGTGGTAAGGGCAGCTGGGTTATCCATGGCATCATCAATAAAGCTGTACGTGTTGCTTTCTGGATTTAAATGCATACTTCTATTGCTATCTGCATGTTCATACGTATGATAGCCGTATGCTTTTTTAAATATTACTTTGCCATCTTTAGCTACTTGTACTACTCCTCCGGGGAAAGCTTTTTCCATCAAGCCAAGTTGCATCAATGAATCAATCCCATGGGTTAAGATTGCTCTATCGATTCCGACCAACTCAGGTACTCCGTATGTAAGGCGGTCCAGCTTTTTCCAACTGACATGCATATTCAGTTTAAAATCTTCATTTATTAAAATGGGTAATTTTCCTTCGGGTGTCAAAGCGCCAAAAATGATTTGGGCAGTAGCATTTTCTGTATATTTATTCTGTTGATAACTCATCATAAGACTCTTACATAAAGCCAGCTCCGGTATTTTACTCAAGATAAAAGGGTTGCCTAAAATAGAAAGGATCACATTGTCTTTTAAAGCAAGGTCAGCTATAATTTTTGTATTTGCAGGCGTCAGGCCATATTTTTTACTGGCACGTATATCAATCAAATGTACCGCAGCAAATACGATGTCATATTTTGACAGCGAGGACATGACTGAAGATATCAGCGAATCATTGGCATTTTTTGGTATGTGATAATAATCGGTGGAAATATAATTATTTATCATTTTGTAGAATTCTGAAGTACACTCGGATTCTATGGATAAAACAGCCATTTTTTTTGATAGGTCTATTACGGGTAAGAGATTATTATCATTCTTCAGGCAAGTGATACTTTTTTCAGCCAGTTCATGATTTAGGACATCCGATTCGATACTGTTCAGATCTTCGACAAGACGAGTTATGATTACAGGTTTGTATCGATCTAAGCCTACCCAAGATTTAGCTTTAAGTATTTTTTTTACTTTAAAATTGAGAACATCTACAGATATCCGACCCTGTAATACAGCTTCTTTAATGGCAGCAACTGTGCCGGAAACATCCATAAATGTCTCCAAAATATCATTGCCGGCTAGCAGCGCCCTTACCATGGCTTCACCTTTGGGGTAATTTTTTACAGCTCCCTGCATTTCCATAGCATCTGTAAAGATAAGCCCCTGAAATTTTAGTTCATCCCTAAGCAGTTTAAAGATAATCTTATCAGAGAAAGTGGAAGCAAGTCCTTTGACAGGTTCAAGAGAAGGTATTTCGAGATGTGCAGTCATGATACCAGACAACCCATTGTTTATCAGTTTCTTGAAAGGGAATAATTCCACATCTTCCAGTCTTTTTTTATCGTGTGGGATGACAGGAAGATCATGGTGTGAATCCACATCTGTGTCTCCATGTCCTGGAAAATGTTTTGCGGTGCATAAGAGCTTTTGACTTTGCATACCTTTCATATATGCCAGTCCTCGTGCAGTCACTTTATCTCTATCCGATCCAAAAGATCTGAAATTAATGACAGGATTGTTTGGGTTGTTATTTACATCGACGACCGGGGCATAATTGATATGCACCCCTATCCGCTTGCACTGCCTAGCTATTTCAACACCCATTGATTCTATCAAATGATCATTACCGGTGATAGCACCTAGAGAAACAGCGTATGGGAATCTGTCTGTACTGTCCAGCCGCATCCCGACGCCCCACTCAAAATCCTGCCCTATTAGCATGGGTGTTTTAGATATAGACTGAAGCTCATTGGTAAGTGTGGCCTGTGCTGTAGGATTTGAAGCAAAAAACACAATTCCACCTATTTTATAATCATTGACCCATTTTTTTAATGTATCCACGTCGTGAGGTTTGCCCGAATAATTACCTCTAGGCATCAGCAGCTGACCGATCTTTTCTTCAAGCGTAAGGCTATTAAATATGGAGTCTACCCAACGCTCATTATAATCGGTTAAGAATGCTGGTATAGTGGATTGGGCTACCGAAATATAAGACGATAGGACTAAAATCAGAAGTATAGTATATCTACCCATCTTTTTCTTTTCTTTAATGATATAAACTTAGACAAATAAATTAGAATGATAAACTCATTTGTGAATCGGATGAATTATAATTATAAAGTATGATCATATTGTGCATTACTAAGTTTATTTTTATTTTTACTCAGTAATTCTCTAATGACTTTTGATTCATCTTCGCTTCTTTGTTTTGATTTTCTCGATGAAAGTTTCTCCAACTTTTCCTTTTCCCTATACTTTTGAAGTTCAACTTTCCCCATTTTTTTAGTAACCTTTTGGGATTCAAAATCCTGAATTCTGACCAATTCATTATTTTCAGGATCAACATAAAATTCCATATACCGAAAATTTTTAGTCCAATGAGAATATAATTCTTCATTGTTTGTTGGGATAAATGTGTTGCTCTTTAGATTCCAAATTTGGCCATTTAAAATTTCAACTTTATCCGCTACATACCAAAAAACGCAATGCTTATAATCTTGCAATTTAGTTGGAATTCTTTCTAGTATCTCAGAGTAAACGATATCCCAATTTTTACCAACTTGAGTTCTTAAATATCGCCCTAGTAAGTCTGTTTTTATTTTCCCATTATAAAATTCAAAATTTTTGCTCATCGATTCTCGATCTGGCAAATCTTCGATGCTACTTTTTGATTTTGAGTTACGGGTATCAGAGTAGTCAAACGATCCAACCCTTTCGCGTTCACTTCCTGAAGTTTTTAATCGTGAAACTAACCACTTCTTTGATGCTCTGTTTTTATTTTTTTCGCTCATTTCTTTTATTATATGACCAGTAATCATACCATTAAGCTCCGGCTATTATTTTAATATATTTTTGTTACTTAACTATGAAATCAGATAGCCACCATCTGCTGTAAATTCCATACCAGTACAATATCCCGATGCATCGGAAGCAAGAAATACAGCCAGACCTGCCATTTCGTCGGGGTGCGCCATTCTGTGTAGTGGGATTTTTTCATTCCAATGATCAAGTACTTCCTTATTGCTCCATAGCGCAGAACTAAATTTAGTTTTCACCAGACCGGGGCAGATGACATTGGATCGTACTTTATGTACTCCCCACTCTTTTGCCTGTGCCTTGGCAAGCATTATGAGCGCTGCTTTATTTATACTATATATGCTTAATCCAGGACTTGGTCTGAACCCTTCTACCGAGCTGATATGAATGACCGAACCTCCTTCTCTTTGTTTCATAAATGGGAGACACAAATTGGATAATGTAAAAGCAGCTTTAACATTTATCGACATCATTTTATCAAACAACTCACTGCTCATGTCTTCAATGGGAGCGTATACCGGATTAGTAGCGGCATTGTTGATCAAAATATCTACTCCGCCAAAATGGCTTTTTGTTTTTTCAACCAATGATTGTAATTGATTTTCATCCCCTACATGACAAGCGATGGGCAACACTTCATAACCATCTTTGATAAAACTGTTTGCCACTTCATCAATGCTTTCCTGAGTTCTACTTGTGATGACCACTTTGGCACCAAACTCGGCTAAACCTCTTGCCATACTCTCTCCAATACCTCTGCTTGCTCCAGTTACAATGGCAACTTTACCATCCAAATCAAAAAGTTGCTTTATTCTTGTCTCTCCCATTATCTTACCAAAAATTTGATCGATCTGGTAAAAGTATTGTACTGGTCTCTCAAAGTGAGTATATAATTTCCTTTAGGTATGGAAGATGTATTAATTTGTCTAGCTTCATCATTTTGTATCGTAGCAGTTTCAAAATACACTATTTTGCCTTGTAAATCTGAAACGGTAATAAAATATTTACCTGCCTGCAAATCTGATGTCGTGAAAGTTAATATATCGGAAACAGGATTGGGGTATACTGTAAAAACGGGAGATGTTATATCTTTAGTAGATGAAATCACGCCACCCAGATCTGCAAATGTGACAGATTGGAGTTCGTTATTTGTACTATATTCAGCAGAAACCAGAATTTCTTTTTTTGTATTGCTGATGAAATTGTAAATTATTGTGGTGTCTTGGCCCAGAAAATCTCCAAATCCACCTGGAATATTTCCTCCCAAAAAAGGTAGTGGATCAATCCATACTCCCAGGATTTTAATGAAAAGTTGAGTTTGTGAAATACTTTCTACTTTTTCGCGCAATACATCAAAACTTTTTCCTTGAAGTTTAAGGTTTCCGTATGCATCTGTGAGTCCTTTGATAGTGTTAGAAAACTGAACTCTTATACTATCTGGTTTAAAAGGCAGTCCAGCTAATATGGTATCAGGGATTATATTTGAACTGATATCAATTCTGAATTCTCCTGTAGTGGATGTGGTGTTTATAAATTCCAATGGAGCGATTCTTAACACCGGTCGTTTGCTGTATTTTATTACCAGGGGAGCATCAAAAAACTGGTTTGCTCCTCCGAATCCCAATCCTTCCAGCTTGGTAACAGATGATTTTAAGTAAATTTCCTGCCCATCAGAAAGCAGCATCATGGTGGCTTCAGGAAATGCCGACGCATCCTTACCTACTGACGGGTTCAGATATATTTCCTGTTGTTTTATTCCCTCATTCAGAATACTAAAATCCCAGGTTTTTGGACCACCAGTAGTACCCATGGCCAGGGTGCCTGCAAAATCTAATGATACAGCGGTTTTTAGTGTATCACCTACCTTTGGGAAAGTAGCGTTTGTAATGGTAATCTGTGCACTAACATTAAAAATGTACAGTGAAATTAAGAATTGAAAAATTATACTTTTCATGCGCTTTAAAATTTTATTTTTAGGTGTTAATCTATATATTCTACTTTTCTAAGAAATTTTAGCCCAACTTTCAGCTCGATAGAAAGGTTTCTGACTTGTCTTAGTCCCAGATTAACAGGCTGGCTGGTCCATGGATCTATGACATTAAATATTGGTTGTTGTTCATATTGAAAGGACAGATCGGGCTGAAGCAAAAATTCAACAAACACATTACTTAGCTCAGACATTTTCATTTCAAATCCTCCGCCTGCAGTAACGCCGTAATTAAATTTGCGTACAAATTCATTGATTGGATAGTACAAGCTGCCGAAATTGATGTAATCATCTAAATTTGTACCTACAGTATATTCTCCGCGAATGCCAAGTATAAAATAAGGATCAAGCTCTTTATCAAGATTGAGTGATTTTTTTGCCCCGAGCTCTAGCACTATATTTCTAAATTTAAATCCCTGTTGCTCTGTGAATGTATTATTAAAGCTAAAAAACCTAAACGAACTCCCTCTAGTATGATAGCCAACCTGTGCATACAATGTTCCTTTGTTATATTCATCATAAGACTCTATGAAGATGTCGCCATTTAATGAAAAGAGTGGGTCTCTATTTACACTTCCGGAAAAACTTCCATTACCCCAGCTTTGGAAATTCATAGCAGCACCGCCTTTTGCTCCAAACCAAAAACTTTGTGAAAAGCCTTGATTGACAAAAAATAGTAGGGTCACCAAAAGACCAAATAAACAACTAATTTTATTTTTTAACATCCATCAAAAATTAATTGGTCAAAAATACGACAAAATATCAATGTATGGTAAATTTGTGTGATAAAGGAAATTAAACCTTTTTATTTGAAAGTTGTTTGAACCACACTAAGTAATATTTTTAAAATTTCGATATTTCAAATGGTCGCATATTCTATCAAAGATCTGGAAAGTTTGTCAGGCGTAAAAGCCCATACACTCAGAATTTGGGAGAAGCGATATGGTATCATAAAACCCAGCCGTACAGATACAAATATCAGATATTACATGGATTGTGATCTTCAGAAAATCCTTAATATCACCCTTTTAAACAGGAAGGGATATAAAATTTCTAAGATTGCCGGAATGCCGAATGACGAAATCAGGCAGAAAGTAGCTGAGTTAACTGAAGTAGGTGCGGTGTTTGAATATCAATTGGATGCACTTATGTTATCTATGTTTGAACTTGACGAGACAAAATTTAATATAATTCTTGATCATCAGATTTCTTTCAAAGGATTTGAAGAGACCATGAATGATATTGTATATCCACTTTTGGATAAACTAAGTGTCATGTGGATAGCCGGATCCGTAAAGGGTGTGCATGAAAATTTCGTGAGTAACATTATCAGACGAAAAACTATCGTTGAAATAGACAAGTTGAATAAAAATGAAAGTTTACCTGGTTTCAAATGCTTAATTTTTCTACCTGAAAACGAATCTCATGAACTTAGTTTACTTTTTTTACAGTATATATTAGTAAAAAATAGAGCTAAAGTTATCAATCTTGGTACCGGAGTTCCATTGATTGATGTTCTGGAAGGTAAAAATATTTTTAATGCAAAATACATTTTTACTATTTTTAATGACAGCTTTTCAGAAGCCCCACTGCAACCATACATTGACGAGCTGGCTAAAAATGCTCAAGAAGCTACCATATTGATCTCTGGTTTCCAAACTGCAAGTCAGCAATTGAATCTTCCTTCCAATGTTCAGATATTAAATAGTATTGAACAAATAAAATCTTTCATCCAGAATGAAACAGCTGTAATTAACTAATTATTGTGAATTATTAATACTTATTTAGAAACATAATATGTTTTTCACTCGTTAAATATGCTGAATATTTTGAGTATTCATTTGTTAAAACAAATTTGTTAATTGATTAAATTTAAAGAATGAAAGTTTTATTTAATGTTGCCATGATGGCATTTTTGGTTGTTTTTGTTTTTTCATGTAAAGATAAAACTGTTGATACTGCTGGAGAAATAGCTGTAACAGAAGGTCAAAAATATGAAGTAGGCCCTGGTATGGCAAAAATAATGTGGGAAGCTACAAAACCAACAGGAAACCACAATGGAACCATCAATACTTCTGATGGACAGATTTTTATTAAGGATGGAAAAATTACTGGCGGTAATTTTACCATTGACATGACTTCAATCACTGTTTTGGATTTGGAAGGAGATGACAAGGCAAGTCTTGAAGCACACCTTAAAGGAACAGAATCAGAAGGTGCCGAGGACTTTTTTAATACATCCAAGTTTCCTACCGGCAAATTTGAAATCACATCTGTAGTCGATTCTACTTTCGAAAATGGTTCGAACACCTTGGTAAAAGGAAATCTTACCCTTCTTGATGTAACTAAAGAAATTTCTGTACCATTGATTGTCAATGTATTGGATTCGACTGTAACTGTTGTAAGTCAAGGTTTTAGCATAAACAGAACTGACTGGGGCATCATTTACAAATCAAAAAATATTTTCAAAGAATTGGGTGATAAATTTATCAATGACGAGATTGTATTAAATTTAAAACTCGAAGCTAATGCAGTTCCGGTCGAAGAAAAAAAATAAATTTTCAGACTCATTGACATTCGATAAAATTCTATAAAATATCATATCATTAAGCCCTTGTGTAGTCAAATTACAAGGGCTTTTTTATCTTTATGCAAAATTAATATTATGGCTCTTACAGAATCCAATATGCCAGGTTTAGGAATGAAGGCACCCAATTTCACATTGCCTGATTCAGTTTCAGGACATTTGATGACGTTTAACGATATCAAGGGAATAAAAGGCACAGTTGTTTTGTTTTTATGCAATCACTGTCCTTATGTCATTCATGTCAATGCAGAGCTGGTGCGAATAGCCAGAGAGTACAAGTCTGCCGGCATTGGCTTTGTGGCGATCAGCAGCAATGATGCGGTCAATTATCCTGACGATGCACCGGATAAAATGAGATTGGTGGCAATGGTATTACAATATCCTTTTGCCTATTTATATGATGAAGATCAAAACACTGCAAAAGCATACGATGCTGCATGTACTCCGGATATTTATGTATTTGATTCAGATGATAGACTATATTACAGAGGTAGACTGGATGAATCAAGGCCGGGCAATGATAAACCAATAACAGGTAAGGATCTCCGACTTGCCCTTGATCTGATGATATTAAGTAAAGCACCCCTAAAAAAACAATATCCCGGTGCAGGATGTAATATTAAGTGGAAAAAATAGGTGTTTTCCATTTTTACAATGCAAATCCAATAAAATTTTGGGAAAAACCCGAAAAAATGACCTTCATATGTGTACATAGAAGGTAGGACTTTATAAGAAAGTAATGGTAAATCTCAAAATGTTTACTTTAGAAGTTCGGCAGTCATCTTTTTAATTCTGGCTTCCAGTTTTTCTGAAGTAAGTTTTTCGCGGAGTCGATCCACAATAATAGGAAATGAAAAAGGAGTAGCTTTTATCGGACGACTGATCAGAATGTGGCTATCAATTATTTTTTTTAGTGACTTACGCATCCTTGACTCTTCAAGCTGGAAAGTCATGACTTCATCATAAGTCTGAAGGTAGAGTAAATTGTTTGGCTCATATTCTTTGAAAACTTCAAAAATTAACTGACTGGATGCCTGAAGATGTCTTTCTTTTTTTTGTTTTCCGGGGAAGCCTGTAAATATAAGGCCTGAAATTCTTGCTATGTCTCGGAATTTCCTTTTTGCCATCTCTACATTATTAATACTGGAAAGTATATCTGATGCCAGATCTTTTGTGGTAAAAAGATCCTTGTTGATGAGCCTATCTACATCTATGGCCTGGTCTGAAAGTAATTCAAAACCAAGATCATTCATAGCTATTGAAAAACTGATCGGTTGGGTCATCGAAAGCCTTTTTGCAATTAATGCTGCCATACCTTCATGGACATTGCGACCTTCAAAAGGGTACATCAGGAGATGAAAACCATCTTTACTTTCAAAATACTCTACCAAAAACTCATCTCTTTTCGGAATGGTGGATCGTAACATTTGCATTTCAAAAAGCGGGATAAGCACTTCTATTTCTTTATCAACGATTTTCTGCTCTACGAAAGAGTAAATTTTTTCTTTTAAAACTTCAGACATTTGGGAACTCAATGGCATCCTCCCTCCCATATAAGAGGGTATTTTGCCTGTTTTTGACTGACTGGGCCTGACTTGTGCAGTCATATCTTTGATTCTTACCAATTCTAGTGCCCTGCCTGCAAACCAAAACACATCTCCCGGGCTAAGTTGCGAAACAAACCATTCTTCTATCACTCCCAGTCGTGAACCTTTCAAAAGCTTAATGCTGATCATGGCATCAGATACTATTGTGCCTATAGATAGTTTGTGTTTAAGGGCCTTTCTTTTATCATCTACAATATATTTACCATCTTCAGTGATTTCTACTTTTTTATATTCATCATAAGCCTTTAGCGAATCTCCCCCAAACAACAGATAGTTTAGTATCTGCATCCATTCTTCATGCGTCATCGAAGCAAAACAATATGTTCTTTTTATTTCCAAATACACCTGATCCGGATAAAAACCTTCTGAAACAGCAAGTGTCATTAAATATTGTATCAATACATCAAAGCTTCTTATATACGGTATCCGATCTTCTATGTTATTTTGTGCCATGGCCAATCTTAATCCTGCCGCTTCCACCAATTCAAGGGCATGCGTGGGCACAAACCATATGTGACTCGAAGCACCAGGCTGATGCCCGCTTCTTCCTGCTCTCTGAATAAATCGGGATACTCCTTTTGGACTCCCTATTTGAATGATGGTCTCCACTGGCCTGAAATCTACCCCAAGATCAAGACTCGAGGTACAAACTACCGCTTTTATTTTACCTTCATATAAAGCTTCTTCCACCCATTCTCTTATTTCTTTGCTGATCGACCCATGGTGCATGGCTATCTGACCAGCCAGATCAGGATCCATTTCAAGCAGTCTTTGGTACCATATTTCACATTGCGCCCTTGTATTTGTAAATATCAGACTTGTTTTACTTTCGTTCAGAATGTGTAATACTTTGTCTGCTAATTTCAATCCAAGATGACCTGCCCATGGGTATCGCTCTATTTCATCCGGAAAGACTGAATGCAACACTATCTTTTTGGTCATCTCTGCAATAATAAGGGCTCTATTTTCCAGAGGAACCATACTCAGTAAAACATCAATGGCTTCTGACATATTGCCAATGGTGGCTGATATACCCCAAATTTTGATGTGCTGATTTAGACTGTATAGTTTTGAAATGACCAACTCAGTCTGAACACCTCGTTTTGAACCAATAAGTTCATGCCACTCGTCGACCACCACTGTTTTTACTGTGCTAAAAAACTCTGAATATCCATGGGTAGCTAATATAACATGCAAACTCTCCGGCGTAGTGATAAGTATTTGTGGTGGATTTTTAATCTGGGATTTCCTTTCTTTTCCAGTGGTGTCACCGGTCCGTATTTCTGCTTTCCAGGGCAAATTCATGCCAAGTATTGCTTTATCACACGACAACAATATTTCTTTGGCCAATGCCTTAATAGGCGTCACCCAAATAAGTTGTAGCCCTTCTTTTCCGGACATTTTGTAGGTGTCAGGATATGTATTGATATATTCGATAATTGCAGCTACGAGTATTGAATAAGTCTTTCCACTTCCGGTAGGTGCATTTACCATGCCTGATTTTCCATGGTTAAAAGCTTTCCATGTGTCATATTGAAATGGCAAAGGAACCCATGCCATAGACTTAAACCATTGATCTGCTATTCTAAAACCCTTATTGTTCATGTATATAACAGTATAAACAGTTGTCCAATCAAAAGAGGCTTTCGGTCCGTACCGAAAGCCTCTTTAAATCACTTCTAAAATGATTACTTTTATTAACTTCTGAAAGGGTTGCTCCACTTTGGATCCTTGATCATTTCCGGATCTGTAAGGGTCTTTAAGAATGCAACGATTGCCTTTTTCTCAATTGAATTTAGGTTAAGTGGTTTGATATTGCCTTTACCATTTGTAAATTTCACATCAAGATGCGCATGTGGTTTAATACCGCTTGAATAATGTTCCACAACTTCTTCCAGTGTTTTAAATCGACCATCATGCATGTACGGGTCTGTCAATGCTATATTTCTCAGACTTGGAATTTTAAAATTTCCATTTCCCAGGCCGTTGTCTTTATAAACTATGTCCAACCCAATGTTTGTCGCTCCTCTCAGATCTTGTGATGAGGTAAAAGAACCTCCACCACCACCATAAGGATCATTCGGGCCATCCAGCGCACTCATATTTCCACCACCGTGACAGGAAGAACATTTTGCTTTTTCGCTATTAAATAAGTGCATCCCCATTTTCTCAAGTTCCGAAAAATTGCTGAAGTTGTTTTTCTGTGCGACATCAAATCTGGATCTGCTGGTAGTAATTGAAGCTACAAACTGTGACAATGCTTTTGAGATTTTCTCTGGTGAAACTTCATTTGTACCAAATGCTTTATTAAATAATGGTTCGTAATATTCTGTACTTTCCAACTTACTGACCAGTCTATTCAGATCTTCCATTCCCATTTCAATATGGTTTTGTACTGGTTGTAAGGAAAGGTCATGTATAGTCTTCGATCTGGAGTCCCAAAACAGATTATTTTGGAGAACAGGGTTTACAATAGCCATACTGTTTCTGGTAGTCACTCTGCCTTCAAAACCTGTGCTGAACTGTTGCCCATCCGCAAAAGCTTTGTCCTGATGGTGGCAAGAAGCACAAGAAACCGTATTGTTTAAGGACAATTTTTTATCATAAAAAAGGACTCTGCCCAATGTGGCACCCCAAGGTGTAATTTCTGTCTTATTGTTTGAAAATACAGGTACATTGTTCTCAAAAGTGAAATCATCAAAAGATCCTGCCACACTTGAACCAGCTGGCAGACTCAATTGATCGTATGCATAAGGTACTTCGGGCAATGAAAGGTTTTCTTCATTAACAGAAATCAATGGTTTGTCACTGCATGCGAATATAATCAACAGGAAGAGTGTAAAAACAAAAGAAATTCTCACCATGATAAATTATTTTAAAAAACTTTAATCAAATATATACCTTAATCTTTAAAATGTCAAGATTTTGTAAAATTTTAACACTAATAAAGCCTAACATTAACAAAAATGGCTATAGGAAGCTGAAATTCAATGATAGGTCCACCGAATTCCCCTCCAAAGCCCAACTTAAATTGGGCTTCGGTCGAAATAAAAATTCTTTTCGTAAAATGATATTCAAATCCATAGCCTTTGGCCAATCCAAAACCCGGAACATCATCATTTTCGTTCCCCTGAAAAAAAATATCCCAAGCACTGGTGTATGCAATTTTTTTATTTTTGGTAATGGGGTATCTTCTTTCCAATCCGATGGCTAGATAAAAAAAATCAGTGCCTATATTATTGAAATTTTCAGTAATATTTGCGCCCAAACTTACCCTAAAAGCACGTTTAGAATAATATTTTTTCCAAATCAGCCCGATTCTTCCAGCCTCATTCTGCCCTAGATTAAAAGGGACCAGTTTTGATATCAAAGGAGTAAAATTGATGCCTATCTCTTTGGAATAAGACCAATAGTAGGGATCATCTTCATATTGATCTTCTTCTGCATAGACATTTTCTTTATTTTCTACCGGACCGGATTGTCCAAAAATATAGGTACAATAAAAGATAAAAATTACAATGAATAGGTAGGTTTTATTCATGGTTTCAAAAGGAGATATTAAAAAATAGAGATTGAGGCAATACCAGTATCAAGGATGAGTCAGATGATTTTGTATCATCATCCTTTGTCCCATTTATAGTTAGAGATGATTTGGTTTGGCTGATAAATCCGTAAAGAGAACTCTCAGAACTGATAAATATGCGGTCTGATATCTTGTATTCTAATCTTAATACGGGACCTACTCCCGCACCAAAGGTTTTTTTGTCACTTATAAATGTATTTCCACCCAGATTAAAATCCTGTATTTCTGACTTTTCATTACCGATAGCTCCAAGTATATCAATTCCATAAGAAAAAAGGACTCTTTTATGCAGTACCAGATGTTTTTCAAGACCTACTCTGAAGTCAGATTTTACTATGTTTAAGGTACGTCTTATAAACAAGCCATTGCTGAAATCATCTGCACTTGAATTAGTAATATTTATATTTACTGCTGATCTGAAGGAGATATTGCCCATGTGTCTCCGGTAGGTCAGCCCGTAAGGTGAACTGGCATTGTCAGGATTGAGACTGAGGACATTACCCAATACATTGGTGAAATTGATGCCTATTTCATTCTTGTAGGGGTAGAAGGTATTTATGTCATTCTTTTCGCTCTGACCGTATGACTGCGCGCAAAAAGCAAAGAAAATGAATAATACAATAGAGAACAATCTCATAAAATGGAATTTGACTTCCATATTCAAACGATTTGACTTTTGAATATGTTGCATTTGCCGGTATTTATATCTTTTTTCGGCGCTTATTAGAGAAGGACAAAAAAGTCATTGACTTTGTCGATGGTAAAATTAAGATAACTTATCCTGATTTGTAGCCGTGTAAAACCAACTGCGAAATCTTAATTTAAAACCTGGAGATACTCAGTTTTTTAGATATTTTCCAAGATCCAGAACTGATTTCTATCATATAATTTCCGGTCGGTATTCCTGAGATACTGATTCTATCCGACTGGCTACTTTTGACTGCTTTTATCAATACACCTGAGGTATTTAAGATCATTATACTAGTTATTGCGGAGCCCGTATTGTTTATGATGGTGAAATAATCATCCGTCGGATTGGGATAGATGGTGATTTGATCTGAAATAATTTGGTCTTGCGTAGCTGAGATAATAAAATTGTAACATTCGGAAATGTTTTCACATCCTTTATTATTATCCAATTTTACAGCATATTTCCCGCTTTTAATCGGTTGAAAAGATTGTGCAGTCGCACCGGCAATATCTGCCGCACTAGTACAATCATACCACTGATATTTTACGCCGCTAAGATTCGCTATGATTATGCTGCCTGTTTGGTTTATGGTATTGTCCAAAGTTTCGGTACACAGCTCATTTTCGTAAAAACCTATGCCTTCCCCTTTATTGATCAGCTTTTGAACCATAAAAAGATCCAAATCACCGTCACCGTCAATATCTACCAATGAAGGGGGTAGTAAATTTTCATCTTGTCCGGCAACAGGTAATCCAAATGGAGTAACTATACCCTGTTGAAATTGTGGTTTTCCGTTGGGTAAGTGTTTATTCTCGATATAAGAGAATACTTTGAAATTGTCCACTGTTGTGAGTGAAAGTATGTCATTGTCATTGTCATTGTCTATGTCTCCTACTATACTCATTTGGGTTTGATCAATAGATGTTGCCAGACCATATGGATTTTCATACCAGCCCAAAAATTTTGGTTGTGATTTGGTACCGGTATTTTTAGCATAGAGAAATATCGGTATTTGGACATCCTCGCCGGCTGTGTCTCTTCTTACAATAAATCCACTCATCAATAGGTCTAGATCATCGTCCATGTCCATGTCTGCCAGCTCAGGTACAAAAAAGCTTCCTGCTTTAAAAGCTTCCAAATCCCATACATCTGTTTCGATAATATTAAATTGATCATTCCCTGTCAGTGATTTTCTTTCGTAGTACAGGGTCTGAAGATTCAGCAAAAAATCCACACCGGATGAAACTATAAAATCCGGTTTATGATCCTGATTCAGATCGCCTATGACCGAATAAAAAGGACCATTTGGAAAAGGGAAATTGTCCATAAACGGTTTTCGAGGGGCAAACAAAGGATGCTGACGATCACCAATATTTTCCTGTATAGCAATGAAATACTTAAATTTATCATAACTCAGTTCACCGGAAAAATCCGCGCTTTTCAAACCGAATGTGATTACGTCCAGATCGCTGTCCCCATCCAGATCATAAAACAATAATTTGGTAGCGTTTTCAGTGCTGTCAAGGGTAAAATATTCTAATCCAAAGAGATTATTCCCTCTGAATATAAAGTTCTGGCTAAAAATATAGCTACAGTGCAAGCAGCATAAGAGTACTAATATGAATGTATTTTTCATGGCTGAGTATTTCTTTTTAAAAGATAAAGGGTTACAATTAACTGATCTTGGTCATAAATTAATGTTCTGTTTTCAAACTTACAGTAATATCCTTCCTTTTCAACAAAGACATCCACTTCAATATAATCTTCTGAAGAAAAATAGCTATTAAATTTAAAATTTTCAATTATGCCGTATTCGTCGGTTAATTGAAAACTATTCAAAGTCTTAGTAAGCTTAAGTATACATATAGTATCTTCCATATGTTTACTATAATAATAGAATACCGATTTACCATTGGCATTAATAATAGGTAATTTTGTTTCTGTATCAAAGACTCTGAAAACAACTTCCTGAGTTTTGAATTTCGCGGGGTTAAAGAAATCACAATCTTTGGCCTCAATGTTCCTGTTTATAGGTTGTGAAATTGTAGCACATGCTATGATCCAAAACACACTAATCACACCAATAGACAAAATGTGTTTAAAATACTTTTTCATACACTTTATTTTTTGTAAATAATAGAATCGGCAATATTGCACCCACTGCCATACATATCATATCCATCCAGTCGAAGGCACCCATTCCGGAAATAAATGCCTGACCTATCTCAAAAAAGAGTCCGGCAAAACAGAAGCTAAAATCCAAACCCTACTTGGTCCGGAAAATCGAAAATCCCAAACAGCCATCATGAATAACACAAAAGCAAACATCCACAATCCATCGGGAAGAGCATATACAAACCAAGCCGGCATGTGCACTGATGACATGAGGTCACGGACATTTTGAACATTATCTGACCAACCTAGTTGGACTGCCCATTGATAAAAAATAGAAGAAGTATCCCGCCAGATCAGATAAATTGTCAATCCAGCAAATAGAGAAAACAATATAAGGCTATATTTCAAGTATACAGACATTACAATGGATAATTATAAAAATATATGGTATATAATATTAAGATATTGTCATTGTGCGTAATAAAAATCCAAATATTTAAAAATAATATTTGATAACTTATATATATATCATTTAATGATGTTTATGAATTACAAATTTTAGTAATTTGTACATTGTTGAATATCATGTTACGTAGTATTTTGATCTAAAATCTGGACAAAGCACTAGTTTCTAATACAGTTCAAAAAGTCGCGCACCCCTGAGAAGGATACCGTTTTATCTTCAAAAAAGACTACCGCTTCGACACACTGCGCTTCAGTAGCTGCCAGATGATTGAGGATGTTCATGAGGTGCATTTTCATATGGCCTTGTTGGATTCCTGTTGTCACCAGCGACCTAACTGCAGCAAAATTTTGCGCTAGTCCGACGGATGCAATGATGCGCATGAGTTGCTGAGCAGATGGATTACCCATTATATCCAGTGTTTTTTTGGCCAATGGATGTAAAGATGTCAAACCGCCAACTGTTCCGATGGCCATAGGTACATCCAGCCAAAACCGAAATATTCCATCTTCTATTTCACAATAACTAAGGCTTCTGTACTGACCATCTCTGGCAGCATAAGCATGTCCTGCAGCTTCTGTTGCCCTGAAATCATTGCCTGTGGCTAGGATTACTGCGTCTATACCATTAAATATACCTTTATTATGGGTAGTAGCTCTATATGGATCTATGTGAGCGATTTTGACCGCGGTTCTGAATTTTTCAGCCAGTTGTTCGGCCATCATACCATTCGCAAATATACCCAATTCCTGAATATTGCAGGAGACTTCAGCTCTGACCACGCATTCAGGTGTATAATTAGACAATATTGACATGATGATGTTTATGTCCCTGTATTCATCCGGAATCAACTCACTATCCAAAAAATATTCTTCTAGACCTGAGGCAAAATTTTCCAACACTGAATTGATAAAATTGGCACCCATGGAGTCACATGTCTCAAAATGAACCCTGATTTGATAAAGGTCGGGTTCATCATCGGTAAAGTTGATGAGTTCTATTTTAGTAATTCCACCGCCTCTTTTTGACATGTTTTCGATCAGGGGACGCACATTCTGAAGTAAATGGGATTCAATGTCAGGAAATATAGATTGTATCAACTCCTTATTTCCATTCCATTTGAAATGCACTTGACCCACTTTTGTGGTGCCAAGTATAGTGGTTTTAAATCCACCGCGGTCCAGCCAGTATTTAGCAGCAGATGAAGCGGCTGCTACCACAGAACTCTCTTCTATGACCATGGGTACACAGTAGATTTCTCCGTCTATCATGAAATTGGGGGCTAATCCATATGGCATGATGAAATTGGATATAGTATTTTCGCTAAAGCCATCGATGACTTTCTGTACATACTTGTCAGGCAACCAATAGGTTTCAAATACTGGATGCTCATCATCCCTTTCTTTTAAATAATTATTGGAAAGCCACTCGATTTTTTGAGTTTTATTAAGTTTTGAAAAACCCGAAATAGATTTTGAGTTCATAGATGATGGATTATTTTACTTGTAGATATGCTTTTGCTAGAGATAGACCTTTTATCTGTAAATCAAGATATTTTTGCAATTGTTCGTAGGAAGATTGTGCATATTTAAGTAAGCCTGAAGCTTGTCCATAGATAGCAGGAAGACTAAGTTTTTGAGTTAGATAATATCCGTCCAGAAAATCTGATACTCCGCCTGAAACAATCACTTGTTTGCAAAGGATATCGTGATTATTTTTGATATGTAAAGCATTTACAAACTCTACCATATCTGCTGCGCTATGTCCGATAAGTGCAAGATTACCATAATTTTCTGATATTTCAGGGGAGGATCTTAATATTTCAAGCAATGCAAAATTAGTGCCGCCACTTGCACCAAAATCAATGGCTTCAATCGGCAATTTTAGCAGTGCTTCCAGACTTTTCGGGCCCATACCCTGTCCTACTTCCTTTACGATAATTTTATATGTTGACTTTTCGATCACCCTCTTTATAGTCGTCAATGGATCAGATTTGAATCTGTCTCCTTCGGGTTGTAACCATTCCTGCATAGGATTGACATGGATGACTAATCCGTCAGCTTCTAATTTGTCCAGTAATAGATTAACTTTTCCCAACTGGTTATTTTGAAGGAGAATTTCCAGTTGTGCAATGCCCAGATTTGCATACAATGGTTGATCAGACATATATTTTCTGATCTGAAAGTCATCCATATATTCGTCACTATACAATAATTGTCTGCAAGAACCAAGTCCCATGCCCAAACCATATTCTCCGCAGGCTTTTGCCAGATTTTTATTGATAATACCTGCCAGTGTCGTGCCTCCAGTCATGCTGGATACCCAGATGGGAGCTTTAAATTCTTTCCCTAAAAATTTTATTTTTATATTTTCTTCATCTTCCGGATGAGATGAAAGTAGGGGTTCGTAATTAAATCTGGTGTCTATCTGTTGGTGTAAAACCCGTGATCTGAATGCCATTTCAATGTGATCCTTTTTACGTTCAGATGCATTAATGTCAGCATTATCTAAGGGATTGTGTATAGGGTTTGCCATGAATTTATTTAAATATGCTAAAATAAGTGATCAAAAGTAATCAAAATGCAGATTTTATTTATCAATTTTGCCTAACAATACAATTATACAATAGTTCAGTATAATTCCCCCACCGTACTGAACTGCTTAAAATTGCTTTTTTCTTTTACCAAAAAACCAAAAATACCAAAATGCAAGTAAGGTATTACGTGTCCATTTTTCTGTTGATGCTGGAGGGCATTAGTTTTGCACAATCTGATAAAACAGCCATTGACTTTTATAATAAAGGCGTAGAATATTATAATTCCAAAAATTACGAATTGGCCATGGCATCTTATACGGCCTGTTTGGAAAAAGATCCCGATTATATAAAAGCATTGTACAACAGAGGCAATTGTGCCATAAATCTACAGCAGTATGATAATGCTTTGAAGGACTTTGACGAAACCATTGGTTTGGATCCGGAATTTGCCAAAGCTTACCTCTTCAAAGGATATACACAATTGTTAAAAGGTGATTTTGCAGGCAGTATTTTGACCCTGACCATGGCAATCACAAAAGATCCTACTTTATCCAAAGCATATGTCAATCGAGGTACTGCTTATATGAAAAATGGTACTTATGACCTTGCTATCCATGATTTTACAATAGCCATTACAAAGGGTGAACACAGCTATGCCACTTTTTTAAACAGAGCAATATGTAAAAACAAAATCAATGATTTGCCAGGGGCTTTGGCAGATTTTAATGCTGCGGCGGACGTAAAGCCGGACCAGAGTGTCACATCTTCAGAAAAGGCCAAAATATACCTTAAACTTAAAAAATGGAATGAAGCCATTGCTGAAATCACCAATGCAGTGCGTAAAAATCCTTCAGATGCAGACCTATATCACAACAGAGGTTATGCAAAACTTATGTTGGAAGATGTTTCTGGTGCTATGACTGATTTTAGCATATGTTTGCAAATAGACGCCAATCATCCATCTGCTTTAAAAAATAAGGCATTTGCTTCTTATAAAATGGGTAAGTATGAAGAGGCAGCCTCAGATTATACCAATTTGCTTAAATCTGATGGGAAAAATGCGGAGTTGTACGTACATAGAGGTACCTGCTATCTAGAGATAAAAAGTTATGAAAAAGCATTAACAGATTTTACAGAAGCCATTACCTGTAAAAAAGATTTTGCTGAAGCATACTTCAATAGAGCCAATACCTATACTAAACTTTTGGATCCCAAAAAAGCTTGTCAGGATATAAAGCAATGTATCAAACTTGGTTATGATCCTGCCCGCGCACATGTAAATAATCTTTGCAACTGATCTTTCAACTATTTATCAATATTCAACTACACCACAATTGCCCAAAAATAAAGTGTTTGCTCCACTAAGATTCAATATCGTAGCTGTTGCAGGACCAGGCCATTTGTGCATCAGGACGTCCTCTAAAATAAGTTTACCTGTATTTTGAATGGCACCAATTGCTTGATTGGAAGAATGGATATGTACACCTTTGATTTTTAATCCATTTCCTGCTGTAGAGGCAGTGCAGACCAATGTCGGTGAGGCACTGTTACTCATGATATGAATGTTTTGGTTGATGTCACATTCTATAAAAATACTTTTACTAATCACAAGGTTCTGGTTGCCAAGAAAAAAAGTATCGTTTTGGATATTAGTAGCAAATTTTATGGTATCTCCGGCCAGGGCACAATTGATGGCTTCGACAAGACTTCCTGCTCCTGAAGCTCTGGTATGATCGACGGTAAGTCTGCAAAAATTATTGACACAGTTTTTTATTTCCCATGCTTCGAGGATTCCACTAGATGATGCCCCTAGATTTTGAATACCTAATTTCCAGCTACCCTTCATCTGATAGCCGTCCAATGCAGACAGGGGAGAAGATGGTATATAAGTGAGTCCGTCTATAGGTGAGCAAGGCCAGTTGCTACTAGCAGCTTCATCATCAAACTTAATATTGAAATCAGCGAACCTTCCGGGACACGGCATATTCCAAAATAAATCTGAGACATTAGACGGATTAAATAATGTAAATTTAAAATCTGAAATGGGTGAAGCAGTACCTCTTAAATCAGTAATGTTAAGGTCTGTGATGTCTCCTCTGTCAGGTATGTTCAGATAAGAATATACGGATTGTCCGCCAGCAACATCTATATTTAAAGGTACATTGGTGGCTGTATAAAACCAGCACGATTCAGTAGTAAAAGATCTTGCCGTGGACCAGAGAGATACGCCGCAATTGTCCGTCATTCTGACCCGCCAGTAAAAAGTCGTGGCACCGTAAAGGGGTGTTGTCGGCTGATAACTGGCAGGACTTGTATTTACAGATATAGCAATATCAGAAAACGAAGCATCATATGCTATCTGTACACTATAAGAAATGGCACCTGCCCCTATGCTCCAGCTCAAAACCGGAGTAACCGAAACTACTGTGGCTCCATCCAAAGGAATACTGAGTGAAGGTGCCGGAGTTTGAGTGGCCACATTTAGAGTGACTGGTACAGTTTTGTTTATAGCTCCACTCACTCCATTTACCATTATATTGTAACTGCCCAATGAATTGATACCTGTGATGGTAAGGGTAGGCGTCGATCCCGGATTGACCGGGTTGTTGCTGAAGGATGCATTGGCACCAATCGGTAATCCCGTAACGGATAGAGTAACTGGTGATGAAAATCCACCGGTGCCATTTACACCTATAGAAGTGATCAAAGGACTGCCCAAACATGCATTTACGGTGGATGGTGTAGCAGTCAGATCAAAAGTTCCTCCGCCACCAGCGGTAATGGAGATGTTTGTATTGTTGATGTCATAAAAGATGTGTCCAGATCCTCGCACCATGATTCTTCCTTGCGCGGTTGTTCCTGCCGGGACAGTTATATTGTGTGTACCATCATTTGGAGTTGCAGAAACTAAGGTGACCGGATAAGTGTTGCCTCCATCATAAGACAAGAGTATATCGACATTGGCTGCACTAACGGGGGATGTATTGCTTCCTGCCACATTCCAGGTGATGGTTTTGGTATCTCCGGCAGCCCATGTAGAGGCTGAATTAAATGAAGTTACAGAAAAAGCACCTGCAGCGGCATTGACTGTGGTGACAGTGATATTTATCTCAGAGTTGCAACCCGCAACACCTGTAAAATCTCTGACTACACCCCTGAAGTTCATTGTTCTGGCTACAGAGGGAACTACCTCCCAGGTATTGGAAGTGGCCCCAGATATGACAGTAGCCAGATTTGGAAAATATCGTGATGGAGCAGTACTGGCTGTAATACTTCTGAATGTTGGACCTCCTGTATTTGTAGAAACAGGTGGCATGGTGGCGACTGAATTGTCCATTTGCTCCCATGCATAAGTCATAGGGTGACTTTGGGCATCCGTCGCGGATAATGTAAGTAAAAATGGTGTGGAAACCGGAATGGTGTAGCTGGATTGAGGGCTAACAGTTGGGGCAGTATTTACAAATGAACCAATAAAAGTTTCACAACTACTACCTGTATTAATAAAAGTTTTCATTTCTTGCAGGCTTATCGCATGAAAGTAGGCATCGCTATTGGATTGAACATCAGGATTGCAGATGCCTGCATATCCCATGATTGATGAAGCACTTCCCGGTTCCATAGCAGTGGCATTATTTCTATTACAATTATTGTTTTGAGTATGATTGCCTCCGAACTGATGGCCCAATTCATGTGCCACATAATCGATAGTGAATGGATCGCCCACAGGAGAAGACGAACCTGTTAGTCCTCTTGCTTTATTCCCTGAACTACATACCACACCCAAGCCTGCTACTCCTCCACCTCCGGTACCAAATAAATGTCCAATATCATAATTGGAATTTCCTATAACACTATTACATGTGTTTTGATTATTTGTCAAATCACCTGAAGTATTTAAATATGGATCAGTTGCTGAATTATAATAAAAAATCAGATTCGTATTTGCCACCAAAATCAATCTTACCGCTACTTCTGCTTCATATACTTGATTGATACGATTGATGACATTGACCACTGCAGCCATTACTGATGTTGGTGTATTTCCATGGAATAAGCTATATTCTCCGGTTGTTGCTTGTGCCAGTCTGTAACTTCGTAACTGACAATCTCCAATTCTGGTTCCACCTGATTTTATTCTTTCGCCTCCGATGTGTTCTTCGGTCACTCCACAGCCCCAGGAAGGAACTTTTTTATAATCACGTTTATAATATACGATTCTCGTATTTTTATCATTTCTTTGATAATGGTCTATAAATATTTTACCATCTTCAGGGGATGAAATCACTGCCCTAAAACCTTGCAGCGTATAGTCTATTCTTATACTCTTGAGCGGATTATTTACTGCAATACCATAAAATGTTTTGATTTCGGGAAATTTTGCTGCCAGTTCGGGTTCCATCATATCATATCTGACGATGCTGAATGATTCTGTGGTGGCATTTGGTAGAGCAACCTGGATTGTTGTGGTTGATTTAGAGACATCAATATCCGATTCAGCAGGTGCATTCCAGAGCAGGGCTTGCATGGTTGCATCATCGAATGTATACAATATATACTTGTCCGGTTGGATATCTTTGATGCCTTTGTCGATTATTTTGTCAGCAGTGATGACGTTCCACTGTTGAGCGTTGAGCTGAAATGACGCAGCAAAAAGAAATAGAATGATATTCCTGAAAAACATATAATAAATTTTAAAAATCTTTGGCACAAAAGTATTTATTTTGCCGATAATAGCAAAGCAGTACAAAATAAAATTTCCTTTTAATACTGCAGACGACACTATTTTTTACTCTCAAGCAATTCAAGGATGAGACGCCACAAATAATCATAAGGAATGATTTCGACTTGTGTACTCTTTTCATCGGTAATCAAGCTCGAGTTTTCCAATTTTTTTCTCAGATCTTCGGTATAGGTATTGGTACGGATGGGATGGAAATCTGCTTTGGTCATTAGCACCAACATTTTTATAAAACAGTTGGATCTAAAGGTTTCATCTTTTCTCAGGTATCTGTAAGTATATTGGTTTAATGCATCTATGCGATCAATAATCTGCCCATATTTATTATCTGTAAGCAGGAATAAAATTTGCAGCACAATGATGGTAATATTCTGACCTGATTTATCTTTGGAGTGAAAGGGGAGACTGTTCATAAATTTTGACAGGGAGAAAGGTTTTATGATTTTTTTATCATCTCCATCAATATTTATTTTTCCAACCCGAATCAGAAAGTGCATATATGCTTCTCTGATTTTCCACTGCTCTTCAAAATAAGGAAATTTAAAAAGGTTTTTATTATTTAACACCTCAGTGGACAATTTAAAAAGTGCTTCATACGACCTGAGTGAAATAAGATTAAGGTAATATAGACTGGTGGCAAAAAACCAGTTTCTGGTTCCGGGAGTAAGCATCGCTATGACTTCTTTATACCACGATGAAGCTTCTTCATATTTTCTGAGATAAAACAGCGATAAAGCAATATTTCTTTTACTTTGATAGATACCGAGCACATCTTCATTATTCAATAGAATGTTTTCTTCCAGTCCTTTTATTGCAGCTTCCAGTCCTTTTTTGTAATCACCTATGGACTGATAATAAAAATAGGTAAGATCATTGACAAAAACCACTATTGTATTCGATTTGAAATCTTCTTTTAATGTATTCATTTTCAGCACCATAAGGCTGATTTCTTCTAGTTGAGTTTCACTAAATCCACCTATATTTCTCAGGTACATATTTGAAATGACTACGTTACATTCTCTAACATAATTTTCAGCATTTAGAATGTTCAGGTAGTACTTGTTTTTATCAAGATAATAAGTCATTTTTTTCTCATTGGTTTCTACATAGCCATAATGCATGGCCAAAATCTGACCTAAATTTAAAGCCTGTGCAGAAAAGCTAAACTTTTCTGCTAATTTATATGATTTTTCAAGAATTTGTATGGCTTCTTTTCTATAAAATTGTTTTTGTAGTGATTGGCCAGTAATGATCAGCTTGTCTATAACGATACCGGCATTTACCCTGCTTTTTAAATTTTCTTCATCAGAACTCAAATGCAAGAGATCATTCATTAATTTTTCTTCTACCCGATATTTAAGTGATCTGTAAGTTATTGTAATATTATTGCTTCCATATAATAATTTACAAGCTTCTTGATCAGTAAGGCTCGAATTTGTGTCTAGCACTTCTTCAAATTCAGCTATTTTTTTACTGTAAATGTCATCCCGACGTTTTGATATTAAATATTTTTTTAATTTATATAATGCATTTATTAATTCCATCGTTTAAATCTTAAATTCTATTTGCTTGTTTATCAATAATATATATAAATACAAATATAAATATTATTTAAAATTGTATACATTTTTAGACATAAATTAGTTAATATATTTTATTTTTTATGGCCTTACATTTGTGATGTTAATTAGGATGATCATATTTTATATGGTGTTTTTATTCTAAAGTAATTTGAAAATTTAAAGTTAAATTGGTATTTTAGAGATTATAATAAGACTATTCGTTTCAGGAAATAAATAAATTTCATACAAATTTAGAAAATTTGGGGATTAAAAAGCATTTTATTTACATGCTTTTTGAGCTTTATGTATAATATTATGTTTGCTAATTTATTGACAAACAATAGCTTATTGCTAAATAATATTGCAAAAGTGCAATTATTGCCTACATAAAAAAGACATCAAGTGTTAATATTCCTGTTGAATCTTGGCTATATTTTTGCATTAGATTTCAATAAGGTATAACTAAAATATTAACATCATGGATAACTTACTTAGATTATTATTAATCTTGTTAGGAATAATAGAAGACGATTCTGAAGGATTTTAAATCCAAAAAATATAATTTATTCTCAACAACGGGTGTGTATGGAGGTCGGATGGAATTTCGCTAGGAATCTTGTCCCCTCCGTGCTTCTTAAGGTAAAAGTACTTTATTTTACCCATCATTTCTCAAATTTTTAGGTGCATACGAGGGCTTTTCAGTTTTTTGAAGGGCCCTCGTTTTATTTTAACTGAAATAAAACTTATCCTTTTCCAATCCTATCTTGCATAAATATTACCGGACAATACTGATTTTCAATAATTAATCAATAAAATGTACTGTTACCGTAAGACTTTTATTACTTTTGCGCCACTTTTGCAGATTTATAGCAACTTATGTCATCACTTATTAAAGATATTGACCTCAACAAACTTCCTGCGCATATTGCCATTATCATGGACGGCAATGGCAGGTGGGCAAAAACACATGGCAAACCAAGGGTATTTGGGCATAAAAATGGTGTCCTTGCTGTAAGAGAAGTGACTGAAGCTGCTGCTGAATTGGGGGTCAAATATATTACCCTTTATGCATTTTCTACAGAAAACTGGTCCAGACCTTCCTTTGAAGTCAATGCACTGATGGCATTGCTGGTGGAAACCGTAAAACGCGAACTCAGTACCCTAAATAAAAATAGCATCCGATTGCAGGCTATAGGTGACCTTTCAAAATTGCCTGAAATGACTAGAAAGACATTACTGGAAGGCATAGATCAAACAAAAAATAACACCAGAATGACCCTGATTCTTGCTTTGAATTATTCTTCCCGATGGGAGATTGTAGAAGCGGTAAAGAAGATAGCCACCCAAGTCAATGATGGATTATTATCTGTAAATGATATCACTTCTGATGTCTTTTCTGAGTATCTTACCACTAAAGACATACCGGATCCTGAGCTGATGATTCGTACCAGTGGAGAGCACAGAATCAGCAACTACCTGCTATGGCAAGCTGCGTATGCTGAGTTGTATTTTACATCTGTGTTGTGGCCTGATTTCAGAAAGGAGCACTTTTATCAGGCATTACTGGATTTTCAGGGGAGAGAAAGACGTTTTGGGAAAATTAGTGAGCAACTGACTGAAGTTCAATGATTTTAATTAAGGAAATGTTAAAAGAAATAAAAAAAACAGCAGTAAAGGAATACCAATCGTTTGTGACTGCATAATCATTCATGCTAAGTAATATGAAAATCAATATTTTGAAATTTTTATTTTTTATCTTATCATTTTTTGTTCTAAGTCAATACATCGGAGCTCAGGAAGTATCTCCGGTAATTGACTACAAAGAAAAAAAGTCTTATGAAATAGGAGGAATTACTATCTCCGGAGCAGAGACAAGAGATAGAAACGCCATTAAATCTATTGCTGGCCTAAAGGAAGGTGGTAAAGTACAGATTCCCGGTCCTGCCATACCTGCAGCCATCAAAGCTTTGCTGAAGCTGCGTTTATTTGATGATGTTCAGATTTATCAGGAGAAAACTGAAGGTGAAATTGTTTTTTTGAAAATAGTACTTATCGAAAGACCAATTTTGTCCCGTTGGTCGTACAAAGGAGTAAAAAATTCACAGCATGAAGATCTTAATGAACTGATAAAAAATATACTTACCAAAGGTGGTATTGTAACAGATGACCAAAAAGAGCTGGCCAAAGTTAAACTCCGGCAGTTTTATATAGAAAAAGGAAAACTTAATGCAACGGTTCTAGTCAACGAGTATCCGGATGAAGGCAAAAATAACAGCATCAGATTGGAATTTGTTATTGACCCAAAGGATAGAGTGAAGGTGGAAGAGATTGTTTTTGAAGGAAATAACACTTTTTCCGACAGAAAACTCAGAAAAAAAATGGGCAAGACCAAAAGAAAAGGAACACTGTTGCGAAAATCAAAATTTATAGAAAAAGAATATCAGGAGGACCTTAAATCCTTAGCAAAATTCTATCAGACTGAGGGATTTAAAAATATGTCTTTCGTAAGCGATACTACGTACAGAAATATGGACGGCAACGTTATGGTAAAACTCATTATAGAAGAAGGCAATCGCCACTTTTTTAGAAATATCAAGTGGAAAGGCAATTCTTTATATTCGGATGATCAACTATACGCTATTCTTGGTATTTCGAAAGGGGATATTTATAATCCTGAGTTGCTGCAAAACAGACTTAAATTCAGTTTGGATGGAAGAGACATATCTTCATTATATCTGGATGACGGATATCTTGCATTTGATATCACTCCCGTGGAGGTAGCTATAGAAAGAGATTCAGTGGATATAGAAATGCGTATATTTGAAGGTCCGCAATTTACAGTGGAGAATGTCGTCATCAAGGGCAACGACAGAACCAATGAGCATATAGTAAGAAGAGAAATAAGGACCAGGCCGGGGCAAAAATTCAGTAGGTCAGATATCATTAGATCACAAAGAGAGATTATAAATCTTGGATACTTTAATCCCGAAAGCCTTGGAATAAATACGCCGGTAAACCAATCCAGGGGAACGGTTAATATTGAATACGCACTCGAAGAAAAGCCTTCAGACCAACTTGAATTATCAGCCGGATATGGAGGTTTTAGCGGGCTAATCGGTACATTAGGGGTAGTATTTAATAATTTTTCCATTGCCAATGTAAAAGACAGGTCTACATGGAGTCCATTGCCACAGGGAGATGGGCAGAAACTTTCTGTTAGACTTCAGTCAAATAGCAGATTTTTCAAATCTTACAATTTTTCATTTACTGAACCTTGGCTCGGTGGCAAAAAACCCAGGTCATTTACCATCGGAGCTGTACAAACTGCTTTTGACTACTCCCTCTCCAATGCTGGCAAACTAAAGATTACCAGAGGTTTTGTAGGGATCGGATCTCAGCTAAAATGGCCTGACGACTTCTTCTCCTCCAACACTACCCTTAATATAGAACAAATAAATTTGGACAACTTCCGTTCAGGTGGATTTTCAATCACCAAAGGAACATTTAATAACTTCAGTTTAAAACAAACCTTTACCAGAAGTAGCATCAGTGACCCATTGTTTCCGCGTAGAGGTTCTAAAGTATCTTTGGCTATACAGGTTACTGCTCCATATTCTTTATTCAGAAAACAAAAATTCTTTGAAATCTCAGATGAAGAAGAAGCAGAGATACGAAGGGAGCTTTCATTTGAAAATGGACCTGCTAGACCAGTTACGGAAGCAGATGTTGAAGCAAAAAAAGATGAACTCAGAGAAGCAAGCAAATTTAAATGGCTGGAGTATCATAAGTGGAAGATAACTAGTGAGTGGTATTATAATTTGTTTGACAAACTTGTGGTAGCTACGACTGCAAAATTCGGTATTTTGGGTTCTTATAATAAAGATATTGGTATATCACCATTTGAGAGATTCGAGTTGGGTGGAGACGGTATCAACAACCAGAATGCTGGATTGCAAGGTAAGGAGATACTTTCACTGAGGGGTTATGATACCAGAGATATCAGTGGTAACGGGGAGCAAACCGCTACGGGTGGATTTGAAGGAGCACCGATATTCAACAAGTTTACGGTAGAATTGAGGTATCCATTATCGTTAAACCCAAATTCTACGATATATGTAACCAGTTGGATTCAAGGAGGAAATGCTTACCGGAATTTTAGTGAATACAATCCATTTGATCTTAAGCGTTCAGCAGGTTTTGGGGCCAGAGTTTTTCTTCCCATGTTTGGCCTACTTGGGTTTAACTACGGTTGGGGATTCGACAAAGTGGTTACAGATGGAAAATTCGGTACATTTAATATAGTTTTAGGTTTTGAACCTGAATAATCTTAATGTTAGGTTAATTTAATCATTTAAGAAATTTATTTTTAATTCATATAGTTTTTATACTTATTAAACAAATTAATCAAAAAATGAAACACACTTTTTTTACTATTCTATTTATGTCATTGGTCGTATTTAACAGCAATGCCCAAAAATTTGGATACATTAATACTCAGGAATTATTAAGTAGCATGTCAGAAATGAAACTTGCGGACAATCAGGTACAAGCTTTACAAAACGAGTTATTGGCAAAAGGAGAGGAAATGGTCATCAAGTTTGAGACAGATTACAAAGCCTATATGAGCGAGGCCAACGGCGGAACCCTGTCAAAAGTCCAGATGCAACAAAAAGAAGAAGTCCTGGTAGGAAAACAGGATGAAATTAAAAAATATGAAGCTGAAATACAACAAAAAGTTGGATTGAAAAGAGAAGAGCTTTATAAACCTATCCTTGATAAGGTAAAAGCAGAAATTGAAAAATTGGGCAAAGAAGGTGGTTATACCATGATATTTGACTCAAGTGCAGGAATGATACTTCATGCCGCTGACACAGAAAATTTGATGACATTGCTGAAATCGAAATTAGGCGTAAACTAAAACGTATAGAAAAAATAAAAGGGTGAACATTCGAAAACGGAGTGCTCACCCTTTTTTATTGTTAGTTTTATTGCTTACCGCATTTCTTATCCCCACAATCTGCACAGTTCATTTCCAATCTAATGGTCACGCCTGCATATGGACTACTCATATTTACCTTTTCTTTAAACGCCAGTGAACCTGCCATTCTCCACTCAGTAGGTACATTCGAAATATATCCTCCATTAAAAACAATACTCAATCTTTTATTATCAATGGCAAAGCCAAACCCCAAATCTAAGCCAACATCACCCGACAATACAAAATTGTCAAGGAAATAATTTTCAACTTCAGAACCCAGGACACTTGAAATAGTATTGGAAGTGATGCCTTTAGCAATATTCATCCTGTAATATCCACCTCCCAGTTCAATATACGGGGCAAGAACAAAATTGGAATTTTTTATAATGTTAAATCTTATATCTTCCTTTAGCCCAAAACCAGTAACTGAGACATAATTGGTATTAGTAAGTGTACCTAATTGTTGATAATAAAACACTTTCGGCAAATTATACAGCCTTATCTGATACTCAAATGCTTCCTGATCCAAAAGAAATCCATTTTGTGAAAGTGTCGTTCTTGTGTTTTTTAGGGTATTAAAATAGTATTTGCCTCCCGCGGAGATCAAATTGGAATAGCAATTAGTGCAACACGATTTTGTACTATCCATTCTCACCATCATGTCTTTTTTCATCATCATAATGTCCTGTGCATTCATTGAAAACAATGAAAAGAACGATAGTGTGCATGTAAAAATTAAATGTTTCATAATTTAAAATATTAATTTAGTTATAAAATAATGTCAAATGTTTCATGAATCAATACATCCTTTTAGCATGGCGAGTGTGATCTGGTAAGTGGGTTTTACTCCATCCAGCCCAAGACTTCCGGAGGCCAGTGTACTTCCTGTTTCCAGTGGATTGTCAGAAGCATAATATGCGTACCGGAGCTGTACATCAGTCTTTATACTTTTTCTTATACTTTTGGCAGCCTGTATAGCTTTCTGATAGTGCGCGCCTTCCATTTCCAAACCTATCGCTCTCCACGAAGATTTAAGAAAATAAGTTAAAATATCTTTATTCTGTAAGGATGTACCAAGTACAGTAATCATGGTGCCTTCATATACACCTAAACCACAATCTTTAAAATCGGAAGAAGTCAAAGCATTTTTGAATGGGTAATTATCCGCAGTACCTTCAAAAACATGGGCTGTAGGAATCATGATATCTCCTTTACCACCTTCCAGGATACCAGCTTTGCCCATGATGTTAATGGATTTTACGTTGAGATTCATCCTTTTATTATCTATCATAAAGGGTTTAAGTAATTCGTCCATCGTTTCATACGCCTGTTCGCCAAATGCATAATCCATAACAATGATTACTGCCGAATTTTCAGGTTCTTTAGACTTAAATTGTAATTCTTCGGGCAAATTTTTTGATTCAAATTTTGATGTATCAAAAATCTGCACACCAATATTGGTGCCACTGGTATCAGAAAGTTGAATCATGCCATTCTGAAGGGCATGTTTTAATACAATTTGCCGAAGATCAGCGCTGTTATCCTGACTTAACGTTTCTGCAAACTGTTCAAGGTTTTGATATTTTACTTTTTTGGCAAGCGCCGATTTAGCGTAAAAACAGTTCATTACACTATGTAAATTGGCACTTATAATGTGGATAGGTCTATTAAATATATTGTTATCCCAAAGTGTATTTTTAATATTATTGGCCCAGGCTTCTCCGTATATGTGGTGCCCCAGACTCTCACGTAAAGCAGGCGAAAACGTAATCTCCCGGTCTATCTGAGACAAAGACTCATCCATACTGAGCTTTCCCAACCAATAAGTAATCTCAAAAAGGCTATTTACTTCCGATGATTTTTCAAACCGATCGTATGTTCTTGCAATTTCATCATATGTCCGACCCAATATGGTATTCAGGTAGGTAAACCCAACCTCTACATTAATATCTTTTCCTTCGTAAATCTCCTGCACCATAGATTCGAGCATCGTCCAGGTGCGGTTTTTTCGTCCCCTGGTATCCAGACTGTTGCGTCTTATTTTTTCGGCTTCGATATACATAAATGTAAGGTGTGTAAGGATATCATAAATATCACTGCCTCCTCTTGTCATTTCAATAAACATCTGCTCCTCGTCAACCCTGTAACAGTCTCTTTTCCGGCGTGGGGGCACATGTTTTTCGAAGTGTGAATTATCATATCCTTCGCGTGAAATAAGCTTGATGTACCTGCATTGTTCGATGCCTTTAGGCAATCTTTGGAAAATATATAAAAGCCCATCCAGTTCTACTTTTTCTTCATCTGCGACAGTCCCGTATATTTCAGGTTTTAAAGATAAAATGGCTTCAATCATGGATTCTCCTGAGACACCGAGTGGTTTATAAGATCCTCTAAGAAATAAATGTCTCATGGAAACATATAATCGCTGAATAGCAGCTCTGGATATTTGTGCCTGAGTTCGGGGTGCGTGATGGACTGATGTCATAATGGGATACATTTACTTTCTTATGGCAAAGATTGCACCAAAAAGTCAATTCTATCAATTATTTGTCATATTTAAGAAAAATCTAATCATACCGCCCTTATCGGAAAAGACGGAACCTATTGTTTTGCCAGTAATACGATATCAAAATTGGTGTCAACAATCACTTTGTCCTGAGTAACCCTGACTTTTTGCCCAGAATAATAGTCTGTCAAAACGTCTCCTTCAGCAAAATAGCCGGAAACAAAAATTTCTTTTGGCCCTATTTTTTGGTCTAAGGCGCAAATGACCACATCATTTATGGTCCCCGATGTATATGTTCTGGCAAACTGCTGCTGATTGATTTGATGGTGTCTACCTGCACCTATTGCCGGATGGTTTTTTCTGAATTGTCCCAGTTTTTGCCAATGTAGCAATAATTTTGATTTTTCAGGATTAGATTGCTCCTCCCAATTCATGAATGACCTCAAAGTAGCGTCTCCACTTGCAGTTACATTCAGACTTCTTGCTGATTCATCACCGTAATATATCTGAGCTATACCCGGAGTTAGTAAAAGTCGCGTTGCTGAATCGTAAGTCTTATTTCTTTCTTTGTCAAAAGGGCTTCCGTCATCATGTGAGCTGATATAATTCATCACACTCTTCCCAGACAACGGACCATGCAGCAACGCATCATATTTATTAAATACCTCATGATATGGCTTTTTTGCGTCATATTTAAAATCAAAATTAATCAAAGAGTGAAATCCGTTGCTGTAATAGTCAACTTTTCTATCCCCAAAATCAAAATTCCGTCCTGCACCTATGTAATAGTTGTACACTTCGCCCACCATAAAAAAGTCATTGCCGTCGATGGCTTCAGCAGGATGATTTTTTTTCCATTCTTTAAAAGCAAAAAGCGCTTCTTCATACAATGTTTTCCAAACCTCTTCTTCCGTGTGTTTTACCGTATCCACCCTGAATCCATCGATTCCAAATTTCGTGATCAGATCGGTAAGCCATTTGACTATATAATAATAAGGCCTTCTGGGATATCCTGTTCTTTTGAAAAAGACGTCCAACTCTGCATTTTCCTTTTCAAATCGGCCTTCTGCTTTCCATTTCGAAATGAGGTGAGGAGGGAGACCAACGTCCTGGGTACTTTCTGTTTTGATATCAGGAAGATTATCCACCAACGTGCAGGTGATGGTCGATTCATATCCTTTGTAAGTACATTTGGGCCCAGTTCTGACCCATTCTTCAGGCCATTTTACATCTGAAGGAGTTACCGGTCCGGTATGGTTGATTACAGCATCCATCAGTATTCTTATCCCTTTTTTATGTGCTGCGGATACCATGTCTTTTATATCCTGTTCGGTACCCAGGCGGGCATCAATTTTTGTCCAGTCTTTTGTCCAATATCCATGAAACCCATAGGAGAGACCGGATCCTTCGTCTACGCCGACAGAAATATTTTCTACCAGCGGAGTCATCCAAATGGCATCTACGCCGAGTTTATCAAAATATCCTTCATTTATTTTAGTAGTGATTCCTTTTATATCTCCTCCCATGTATCCTCGATATGGAGCGGGAGGAGCAGGATGCACAAAATCATTTTTTTTCTCGCCATTAAAAAATCTATCTGTAAGAAGGAAATACACCGTAGCATTTTCCCACAAAAAGTGAGTACTGCGGTTTACTTGGGGCACAGTCATTTTAGACCCGCAACCGAGAATAAAAAGCATAAAAATGATAAAAAAGTATCTGGTCATATATATCATTAATTTGGAGCTGCAATATAAGGGAAAGTAAATATTAAAGCAGCGGATAATATTTGCTTTATTCATAAAACTTTAAATAAAAAATAAAAATAACTGTTTTTCTTTTTGAAATGTTAAAAATCGCGTTAATTTTGCGTCGCTTTTCAAAACAGCAGGGTACCTTAGCTCAGTTGGTAGAGCAATGGACTGAAAATCCATGTGTCCCCAGTTCAAATCTGGGAGGTACCACAGTAAAGGGGATAATTTTCAATGAAAATTATCCCCTTTTTTATACACTACAATTATATTTTAGCGTTTCTTTCTTATACACGACCTATGCACATACATTCTATATCGAAAGTATTGGGTCTCCCAATAGTACTTCTGACCATCGGAATATTATATAACACATGGAGTTCAAATAGCCAGCTTTCTTCTTATTTATTGGTTCCGGCTATATTGATTGTTGTTTTGTATGTATTTCATGGTCCTTTGGATCACTGGTGGTTGTCCAGATTTCCTGTACCTTTTGATCCTAAGTTAAAGGAGTGGCTTGAAAAGTATTTTGTGCCTTACCAAAAACTTGACATTGAGCATAAAAAAAAGTTTGAATACAGATCGTCGCTTTACCTTGATGCCAGATTGTTTAAGTCGGTAGGGTCAGAATTGAGAGATGTTCCTGAAGATGTAAAACTGATGGTGGCAGCGCATGGTGTTTATATGTGCCTATCTTTAGATGACTACTTAATAGGCGATATGGATAGGATATTTTTATACAAGCATCCGTTTCCTACGCCAGAGTTCCCGCGCTTACATACCGTTGAGACCAATATTGAAGATGGCGTAATTATTCTTTCACTTGAACAGCTCACCAATGCTGTACTTTATCCTGATGACTATTATAATATAGGATTTCACGTTTACGCAGAAGCATTTGCTGGGGTAAATACCAATGTATTATTTCCTGATTGTACTTCTACGTGGGAAAAAATCGAAGAGATTAGTGGATGGAATAAAGAAGCTTTACTTTTTCAGACAGGCCTGAATGAGTTGTCATTATTGCCGGTTCATATCACATTATTTTTTACTAAAACCAACCTGTATCAAAAACTTTTACCGGGACATTATGAAAGTTTTTGCACTATCTTTAACCAACGGCCATAATTATTTTAGTAACCTAAGCAAAAATCAATTCTATGAAAATCAATGATCTAATTCAGTATTTACATACTATCGCACCTGCTCATTTACAGGAAGATTATGATAATGCAGGTCTTATTGTAGGAAATTCGGATACAGAGATAAAAGGTGTGTTAATCTGTCTGGATGCTGTAGAATCTATAATAGATGAAGCAATAAGTCTTGGGTGCAATCTTATCGTGGCGCATCATCCTATAATTTTCAGGGGAATAAAACAACTGAATGGGAAAAACTATATAGAACGTACGGTGATAAAAGCAATAAAAAATGATATTGCTATATTTGCCATTCATACCAATCTTGACAATGTATATAATTCAGGTGTAAATGGGAAAATAGCAGAAAAATTAAAGTTGTCAGATGTAACTATCCTTTTGCCGAGACCCGAACAGACCTATTTAAATACTCCTGTGGGAGCGGGTATGATCGGAAATCTTAAGAATGAAATGCAGACAGAAAAGTTTTTGTGCTTTTTAAAACAACAAATGGAACTGCAAATAATTAAGGTAACTGATCTATGTAAAACCAATATTCGAAGAGTTGCTGTGTGTGGTGGAGCAGGTGGTTTTCTACTAAATGTGGCTAAAAAGCAAGGAGCTGACATATTTATAACATCAGATTATAAGTATCATGAGTATTTTGATGCAGACAAGGATATCATTATTGCCGATATTGGTCATTTTGAGAGCGAAAAATACACAATTGACTTACTTTATGATTTGATAATTAATAAATTTAGTACCTTTGCAGCCCATTGTACAAAAATTATTACTAATCCAATAAAATACTTTTAATACAGGCATATGGCAGCGGTTAAAGAACAAAGCATAGGAGATAAATTAAGGGCACTACACGCTCTACAGCAGATAGATTCCAAAATGGATGAAATAGCCATCTTAAAGGGCGAATTACCCATGGAAGTGAGTGATTTGGAGGATGAAATCACCGGATTGAAAACAAGGCTAAAAAAATTGGAAAATGCAGTGGGTGAAATCGATAGCGAGATTTTAAGTCACAATACCAATATTAAGGAGTCTGAGGCGCTTATCCTGAAATACGAAAAGCAACTTGACAATGTTAAAAATAACAGAGAATTTGATGCTTTGACAAAAGAAGTGGAGTTGCAAAAGCTTGAAATTCAACTTTCTCAAAAGAAGATCAGAGAAGCAAATATAGCCAGGGATACAAAAAAGGAAGCTTTGGATGCCATCGCTACCAAGCTTAATCAACGTGTCAAAGATGTTGAGACAAAAAAAGTAGAACTTTCAAAAATTATCGAAAAGACAGAAAAAGAAGAAGCCAAGCTTCTCAAAGAATCTGATAAAGCAAGAAAGGATATCGAAGATAAACTATTGGTCTCTTACGATAAAATACGCAAAGCATATAGAAATGGACTTGCAGTAGTCACTGTAGCAAGAGGAGCTTGCGGAGGATGTTTTAATAGAATTCCGCCGCAATTACAGATTGAAATCGGAGTGATGAAGAAGATTATTGCATGTGAACATTGTGGCAGGGTTTTGGTCGATGAAAGTATTTTGTCTTCTAAGGAAGGTTAAAAAGATAAGTAAATAATATTATTAAAAGACAGCTCTGAATGAAATCTTCATTTAGGGCTGTTTTAATTTTGCAAATGTATAGGGCAATAAAATTTGGTATTTTAATTCTTTTTATAAGCTTGAGTATTTCGGGATACGCTCAGTCTGCGCTTAGGTTTACTGCGCCATTACAGGATGCATATCGAGACATTATTTCACTAAAAATTAAAAGCGGTCAGAATAAACTGAATATCATTAAACTTAATGATCCTCAAAATGCTATGACCTATTACGTAGAAAATTATGCTGATTTTTTTACACTGTTTATTCAAGAAGAAGAGACAAAGTTTAAAAGCCTTCTCAAAAACAGGGATATGCGGATCAATAAAATTAAAGGATCCGATCCGGGATCGCCGTATTTTCTATTTTGTCAAGCAGAGATTATTCTGCAATGGGCTACTATCAGGCTGAAATTTGGTGATAAAATAAATGCAGCCACTGACGTCTATGAGGCATACAGACTTCTTGAAAAAAATAAACAAAAATTTCCTGATTTTACTGAAAATAACAAAAGTCTCAGCATCATACATGCACTCGCAGAGAGTGTTCCGTCTTGGGTCAGAAAAATAATGAACATCAAAGGCTCGGTAGATATAGGGACAAGTGAAATAAGATTACTGGCGAATAAATCGTTTGCCGAGAAAAGCATTTTCAAAGAAGAGATAGTTGCCATTTACAGCTACATACTTTTTTATTCAAATAATAAAAAGGAAGAAGCATACCGACTTTTTGAAAACTTTCATCTTGACCATAAAACCAACCCATTGATCGCTTTTTTGAAAGCTACAATGGCGCAAAAAACAGGAAGAAACGAGACAGCTATAAAAATCCTAGAAGAAAGACCCAAAGGGGACGAATTTCTATCCTTTTATTATCTGGATTACATGTATGGAAAATTCAAATTAAACAGACTGGACAAAAACGCCGATCAATATATTATTACTTTTCTAACTAATTTTAAAGGAAAGCATTATATCAAAGAAGCCTGGCAAAAACTGGCATGGTACCACTTAATAGTAAATCACGATATTGCTACATACAAACAGCATATGAAATCATGTGCAGCAAAAGGACAGTCGCTGATAGATGAAGATATTCAGGCCAATAAGGAGGCAAAATCAAACCAAGTACCTAATGAAATTCTACTTCGAGCAAGGCTTTTGTTTGATGGTGGGTATTATGCAAAATGTCAGAATATCCTTATTTTAAACACGGAAAAATTTACGAAAGCTATTCATGATGGAGAATATTACTACAGATTGGCACGTGTGACCGATGCACTGAAAAACTATACCGATGCACTGGAATACTATGATCTTACCATAATTAAGAGTGATCCCGGAAAATATTATGGTTGCAGTGCGGCCCTTCAGGCGGGACTTATCTTTGAACAGGAGAATAAGTTTGCTAAAGCTCGTTTATATTTTGAAAAATGTTTATCTCTGGATCCTGCGGGGTATAGTTCCAGTCTGCATCAGAAAGCAAAATCAGGATTGGATAGAGTCAGAAATAAATAGACTACCTCTTAAATTTATTTGGTACTCAAATTATATATTTTTTCTGTCAATTTTTCAAATTTCAATGGATTAAGTTTACCCTTTTGCCTAAAATATTTATTTTATAATAATTTTAAGATTCATCTTTTCTCTATTATTTATCTTTTGAAAGCAGGATGTTGTTTTCAAAAAATGCACGATACGATACTGCCGTCCTTTCATTCAGCATTTTTCGGTAATTGGATTGTGAGATAGCAAAAATATCGTAAGTATACTTTACGTTACCGGTAAATTCTTCTGATTCTTTAGTTGCCCTTTTGAAATATTCAAGCGCTTTAGCTTCATTATCAAATTTACGAACAAGTATAATTTGGGCATTATCTTGAATATTCAGGCTGGCATCACCAAATTGCAATCTTTCAGCTTTAAAATTCTTTTTTGTATATTCTGATATTGCGACTTTTAGGTTGACATGCTGTGCTTCTTCCAAACTATAGGTAACTACTGCTACATAATGGATGGTGTTTTCTTCCCGCTGATAGATTTTATCAACATCCCTGACATTGGCAAAAGCACTTTTATCACCTCCCAGAAAACGCATTATTTCTTTTGCTTTGATTTGCTCAGGCGTGTTGGGATATCCTACGATGACCTCGTTTAGTGCCTGAACATAAGCATCCTTGCCATCTTTACCACCAATACACATGGCCTTAAGTAAAGCCATTTTTGCTACATATATATTTTCATCTCCCAATATTTTGGACGCTTGATCTATTGCTTCCAATGCCTTTACATATTCTCTTTTTTCGTAAAGTCCGTATATACTTTTGTAGTATTGCTCCGTTTTATTGGATGGCGTGTTTGATTTGTTAAAATATTCCGGATCTGATAATATTGCAGTGTATTTTGAATCAGGATATTTTTTTGTTAGCTTATTTTTGTATTCTTCAGCTTTACCGGCATTGGCTAGATCAGTATAGTCAAGGTATAAATAAAAATAAGAATCTAGCTCATACGGTGTAGGTCCATATCTTTTATGCATTCCTTCCAAAGTGGATGCAGACTTACTAAAGTTGTCGATTTTATCCCTGAATAATTTACCTAGGGTAAACATTGCATTCATAATCTTGTCATTGGCTTCCTGTTTTTTTACAGGATTGGATGGCAATTCTCTCAGGAATTTATCATATTCTTCTTTGTTGTATTTTTCTTCTTTTCCATCTGCTTCTGCTACTTTGACATCTGCATTATCAGCCTGGCCACCCGATGACTTACTGATTCGTCTCCAGTCATCTTCCAGAGGTCTTCTACCCCAGGTTTTATCAAATTCTTCTTTACCCCTTGTCTTTGTTATACGGTTATATGCAAAAAATGTACTGTTACCAAAATCCACAGCTCCCGTACTGATAATTTGTTTATTGATCAATGCGCCACTTTGCACATTTTCTGGCTGTTTCCTGTTTTTTTCCAACCATGACGGAATAATTTTTTTCTGTTCATCTTCCGCTAAAGTAGCAAAATAAAGCAACGTATCCTGATATTTTATTATCTCCAGATTTGTGGCTATTTCCTTGAGGTTGCCTACGTATTTCTGTACCAGACTATATCTTGAGTCTGTAGTTTGAAGTATAGTTAGGGTCGAGTCGTAATAATTGGCTGCATCAAGATAATTTTCTTTATTGTAATACAAATTTGCAATCTGATAATAAGATTCTGACTTAAGTTTTTGATCAGAAATATTGAAAGCGATGGAATTTTTAAAATGAGCAATGGCTTCCGACATATTATTTTGTGAAAGTTCAATTTCTGCCAGAGTAAAATAAATCTGATCCTTTACATCAAGATTTTTTTCCTCATTCAACATTTTTTTAAGATCATTTATGACACTTTCTTTGGATTTGCTACCACTAATTATACCATTTTTTGCCACAGCGAGTTCGGACATGAACTCCATTTTGGGTAGTTTGGCGTATTTTTTAGCATCCGCAAAATATTTTAAAGCTGCTGAACTATTATTTTCAATCTGTGATATCTGACCGGCTATGTATGAATATCTGGCTTTTAATTGTCTGTCATCTTCTTTATTAATGGCTTCCTCCAGCTTGGGAATGGCTTCATCATATCTTTTTTGTTTGATATATAGATCAGCATAAGTAGCAGGGAGATCACCTTTTATATCATCACTCACAGCACCGGACTCCAGCTTTTCCAATAAAATTTCGCTGGCAAACCAATTTTCACGCTTAATATATGTTTTGGCTAACCAAAGCATACCTTCGCTATAGGCAGTTTTGTCTTCCTGAGGAGGTTTTGGTTTTGCAGGGGTAAACGTTTCTTCTTTGACATCTTCCGCAGGCTTTACAGTTTCAGACTTTATAGGTGTTGTTTTCTTTTCAGGTTGTTTGGTGGCTGCGTTTGTATCAAGCAAATTCTCCTTTTTCGAATTGACATCCGTAGTTTTTTTTGTTGAAATTCCTTTTTTTCTGTTTTTTGCGTTTTCTTTACGCTGTTTTTCTTTTTCCTTTTTGTCCTGTGCCCTTTTCTTTTCTTTTTCCTTCTTTTCTTCAGCTTTGGTTTTAGCAACGGTTTTCCTTTCTTCTTCCTTTACTTCAGCTTTTTCTTCTTTTAAATTGTTTTGTATTTGTTTTTCCTTTTGTTTTGCTTCATCCTTTTCCTTTTTTGCTGCTTCTTTGGCTTTTTTAGCTGCTTTCCCGGTTGCTTTTTTACTTTTATAATTTCTACCGTAAGGATTTGAAGGATTAAAATCTTCCTGAAAATATTCAAGGGTTTCTTCAGTTGTTTCGTATTCTTGTTTTAAATATTGAGCCTTTGCCATCATGACATAACAATCGTCCACCCAATCACTTGGTTCGTGCAACTGGGCTACAGTAGTTACTTTTTCAATGATTTTATCCATATCAGCTTTGACCATTTTGGGATTATCCAGCGATACAAAATCTTCAACTGGCAGAATTTGATTATAGTCATCAATATTTGCCAGACGAAGAGTTTTCATGCTTTCTTTCAAAATCTCTTTAGAATTCCAATACCCATTATAATAAGCGGTCGTGTTTTGATAAAATTTGCCGAACTTACTTGTCTCGCTCTTTTTTTTCTTTGTGACGCAGGATACAGCTACTGTAGCAATCAGTAAAACTGTGACAACATATATCAATTTATTATTCAAAATATATTACAATTTAATTTAATATCTATAATCAGGATACAAAGATAATTCCTTATTTTATTAAATAAATATAAAATTTGCAACCCGTAAACATTAATATAACTATTTTTGCGCAAAATTATTTTATTTTTCAATCAAAATATAGTCCATGTCGGATGGATTGCCGGTAAAAAGGAAATTGTGGGACAAATTAAGGGATACCTACAGGATTTCCATTCTAGATGACGAAAATCTTGAAGAAGTCGGATCTTATAATCTCTCTCTGCTTAGTTTTTACATTTTTATAAGTGTGGTGGCTTTGCTTTTGTCTACTTTAGTGATATCATTTATTGTTTTTACGCCTGTAAAACGTCTGATTCCTGGTTATGGTGATATTACCGATAATAAAAAGTTTATAGAATTGTCTAAGAAGGTAGACGATCTGGAAGAAGAAGTTTCTGCATATGATGCCTATATCGGTGGGCTAAGAACCATGTTGACCGGTGGCATCTATAACAGTAGTGTAGAGAAAATAGATTCATTGGCCGACCGTAAAAACATTCGCCCTGAATTGGTAAATCAGGAGGACCTGGCAGAAACAAAGAGAGCAAAAGAACTTGATTTTTTGAAGTTTGCAACGCCAGTCTCAGGAAAAGTTGCAGCAGGATTCAATCCTTCCATCCAGCACTATGGAGTGGATATATTGTCTGCAAAAGATACTCCGATAAAATCTATTATGGATGGGGTAGTAATCAGTGCAGAACAATCCGTTACGACGGGAAATTCGGTATACATTCAGCATAATAAAAACGTAGTTTCGGTTTATAAACACAATTCCGTCCTTTTGGTAAAAACCGGAGATATCGTAAAGACAGGCCAAGCTGTTGCTATTATTGGCAATTCCGGTGAAATGTCAACCGGCCCTCACCTGCATTTTGAAATGTGGTATGACGGCAAATATGTCAACCCTGAAAAGTATATAACATTCCAATAATTAATTAATATAGTTGTTAATAATGAGTCATAGTCTTAAGAATATTAAAAATGATAAGGGTGAGAATTTAAGCCCTGTTTTGCCGGATACTGTAAAAAACTATCTGATAGATATTGATGGTACCGTTTGTGATGATGTTCCAAATGAAGAACCGGAAAGAATGGGTACTTGTGAACCATATCCTGATGCACTGGAAATATTAAATAAATGGTATGATGAAGGACATATTATTACATTTTTTACCTCTAGAACAGAAGAGCATCGTGCGATAACTGAATACTGGCTTAAAAAACACGGATTTAAGTATCATGGTCTTTTGGTTGGGAAACCTAGGGGTGGAAATTATCACTGGATAGATAATCATTTGGTAAAAGCGACCCGATTTAAGGGTAAATTCACAGATCTAATTAAAATAAGCGCAACGATAGAAGTTTTTGAGTCTTAAGGATACAGAGCAGGAGCAATTTTGCCTTAATTCTATAAGAACAGACAAATCAAAATACCCAAAATACGGTTAACCTAATGCTGTCAAAAACAAGTAAAATTTTTATTACCGGTTCGACTGGGTTTTTAGGTAGCTATATAGTTAGGAAACTGGTTTTGGAAGGGTATACAGACATTATATGTCTTAAAAGGGAATCATCAGAAACAACATTAATCGATGACATATCCGAAAGGGTACAGTGGGTTACGGGAGATATTCTGGATATCCCTTTGATGGACAGAATGATGACTGGTGTAGATTGTATTATACACGCTGCTGCTATAGTAAGTCATACAGCAAATAAGAAAATAATGCTTCAGACTGCCATGGATGGGACAGCAAATCTTGTCAATGTAGCTATATCCGGCGGAGTTAAAAAATTTATTCATATCAGTTCAGTAGCCGCGATTGGGAGGGGAAAAGCAGTGGAGCACATTAATGAAAAACAAATATTCAGCCATAGTAAATATGACACAACTTATGGATTGGCAAAATTTTTGGCAGAGCAGGAAGTATGGCGCGGACATGCTGAAGGACTCAATGTGACGATCCTAAATCCATCTATGATATTGGGTCCTGGAAAATGGGACAAATCTTCAACGCAAATTTTTAAACGAGTCTATAAGGGAATGAAATTTTATCCTAAAGGTATTACAGGCTGGGTGGATGTCAGGGATGTGGCAAAAGTCACATTGAAGTGTCTTGTGGAAGATTTTAATGGCGAAAGATTTATTATCAGTGCTGAAAATCAAAAATATAGGAATGTTTTTGAAAGAATATCCATTCAACTGGGTGTAAAGCCTCCTTCAAAATTATTGTCCCTAAATTATGCCGGTATATTGTGGAGATTGGAAGCGATCAGATCTTTTTTTACTGGAAATAAACCTCTAATTACAAAAGAGACCGTATATAGTACTTCTGTCTTTTCCACCTACGATAATACCAAATCTATCACTTATCTGAATTTCCAATATATGCCTTTGGAAAAAACTATCACTGAAAGCTGTCGGATTTTTCTTGAAACTTATCCAAAGGGAAAAAACTACGCAATTTTTTAATACATTTCTACCCATTCTATATCTTTTCTACCAAGCGGATCCTTACCATTAAGTGTTAGTTTTTATCTTATTGAAAAAGAATTATAAACAAATTATAATTTTTTATACATTTTATATTATAATAAACCGTATCTTTGCACCTTATGGAATATTACTGAACAGATGGTCTGTTAGTAATTCCAGTTTTTTATTTATTTTTAATTTTATTTTAATGAACATTTTTGTTGCAAAGCTTAATTACAGAACAAGTTCTGAAGCTTTAGAAAATCTCTTTTCACAGTATGGCGAAGTTACGTCTGCTAAAGTAATCATGGACAAAGACACTGGTAGATCTAAAGGATTTGCTTTTGTTGAAATGGGAACAGAAGATGCAGGTATCGCTGCTATTGCCGGACTTAATGAAACCGAATTTGATGGTCAGACTATTGTTTGTAAAAAAGCAGAACCAAGACCTCAATCTTTCAACAGAGATAACAATTTTAGACCAAGAGAAAGAAGATATTAATATATCTAGCTAAAAAAATTGAATCTTTTAAAGGCTTCTCATTTATGGGAAGCCTTTTTTAATTTTATGACTTATACAATTGGGTAAAATGTCAGAAGCAGCTCTTAAGAAAATATAAAATAGCCTAATCAAATACAGCAATTACTACCCCTTCAGAGCGGGATTTAAAATTTTTGACGCCCCTGACTTTCCCATTAAATCTGATAGTGACCGTCTCAGAGCAAGGCGTACCGATATAGATATCAGCACCTTTCAGAAATGGGAAAAAACCAAATGCAGCGTGTGGGTTACCTGATGACATTTTATCCCCACCATCATAAAGAAACATCGCTATTGTAGAGTTAGTGGGAGAACAAAGCGCAGGAGTAGATAGCACAGTATTATTCACCTTAAGCGAATCTCTTCCAGTAATAACGGCCTGATTTGCTGAAAAAAACGCAACAACTGCCTGATCATCATCTTTGGGCAAATTGGAAAGAAGAATACCAGCCAGCGATGTAGCGGGCGGAAATGTACGGAGATATACAAATTTATTTTCTCTGACAAAAGGTTCACGATAGTAATGTAAAGTGCGGAAGTCAGCATCTGAAGAAGTTACTTCAAATTCATGATGAGATTCGGGGCTTAGTTTGAGCTTACTGAAATAGCCTTCACTATCCGGAGAGAAATTAGCAACAGCTTCTCCCAAACGATCTCCTTTGAGCGCATCCACTTGGAATATTTTTACAAAAACATTTTGAACGGGTTTGTTTTCACCCAATGTTACAATACGACCGCTGATTTCAGGCGCTGATTGTTTTGTAATCACCGGATTTGCCACTACACCTAAGAGAAAATAGAATATCTTTTCAAAACTTTTCTCAGATGTTGCCACTTGATAATGATCCAGGTCTTCAAAAACTACATTTTCTGCTCCAATAATGTCAGCACCAATGACTACTTTGTCCGATTTGGAATATATATTGAGTGTGGGTATTTCACCGGAAGGTCCTGCTGGTTTAGCTTGGGTATTGGATGCCAGATGTATGTATTTGCTTATTTTTGCAGCTCTGGTAGCAGTACTGCAATACGAATATCCCAATCCACCTCCGGCGGAATGTCCTATGAGATATATTTTGGGAGACCCGGTAGTGGCGATAATATTATCAATAAAAGCATCAAGTACAGGAATAGCTGCCGCATTGCCTCCGCCTAGGCTGTTCCAGTCAAACACATAAAGCAGTTTACTATCATAACCATTACTACCGAAAAGCATAGCTGGTTTGGCATAAGTATCTCCAGATGCGAGCGCACCATGAATCATGACAACAGGAAGAAATTCGGGATTTTTCTCAGGAGAAGAAATGATATCATTTCCTGTGCTGCACGCAAAAAGTAACAGACTGCTTCCAATAAAAGCGAGGAATGTTTTAAAACTATAATTCATATCTTCTTAATTTAAAAAAGCAAGGTAAATAAAATTATTATGATCAAAGTAAGTCTTGCGTGAATTTATGAAAACATCTATTTTATATATTACACCAATCTATCTCCCAAGTAAATATTTTTTAAATACATCGAATGTTGCATCCATTTCGATAGACGATTTTTTCTTATTTGCAATTGAAGCCAAACCTTCAGGAATGGGGATAGATGTGTTAAGCGTTTCTTCAACTGTATCCAAAAACTTGGCGGGATGTGCCGTCTCTAGAAATATACCTATTTCATTTTCTGCAAGGTGTTCTAATGATTTATATCCAATAGCACCATGAGGGTCACAGATGTATCCATATTTTTGAAACGCTTCAACCATTGCGGCTTTGGTATCATTATCATCCAGCCAAAATCCTGAAACATCCCTACTGATGGTACTAAAATCATTATTGTAAAGGTCTAGAATTCTAACAAAGTTGCTTGGACTGCCTACATCCATGGCATTGCTGATCGTAGCTTGAGATGATTTAGGCAGATATATACCGGATGAAAGATATTCCGGTACTATTTTATTAATATTGGTAGCGGCAATAAATCTTTTAACAGGAAGTCCCATTCTTTTGGCAATAAGTCCAGCCGTAAGATTTCCAAAATTTCCACTTGGTACACTGAAAACCACTTCTTTCCCTAATCTTTTTATTTGTTTATAAGCTTCAAAATAGTAAAAGCTTTGTGGAATCAAACGGGCTATATTGATACTATTGGCTGAACTAAGATGATATTTTTTATTGAGTTCATCGTCTAGAAAAGCTTCTTTGACCAATGCCTGACAATCATCAAATGTGCCTTTAATCTCGAGTGCCATTATGTTTTCGCCGAGAGTAGTCAATTGTTTTTCCTGAAGGTCACTTACTTTACCGGATGGATACAATATGATTACTTCAATGCCTGTAACCTTATAAAATCCTGCGGCTACTGCTCCCCCTGTATCCCCTGAAGTGGCTACGAGTATAGTGAGGGTCTTGTTTTGGTTTTTATTGAAATATGACATAAGTCCTGCCATGTACCGTGCACCAAAGTCTTTGAATGCCAGGCTTGGTCCATGCCAAAGTTCGAGAACCCCGATTTTATCATCCAGCATCCGAACAGGTGCTTGAAAATTTATAGCATCATGAATTATTTTTTTAAGAACATTGGTCGGTATATATTCTCTGATCAATGCCCAACTTATTTCATACGCGATATCCTGAAAAGAAATTTTTTCTATATTATTTATAAAATCTTTGTCTAATAAAGGGATTACTTCCGGCATATATAAACCTTTGTCCGGTGCAAGTGATTGCATCACTGCTTCTTTCATATCTACCTTCAGGTTTTTATTATTGGTGCTATATAATTGCATAAATAATTACATTTAAAATCGGATTGCTCCTTCATGATTGATTTTGGATACATAGGTTGTAATCGGCACCTTTTTATCGGTGTAAAGCTTCTCTGCTTCTTCAATTACAGTTTCTGCTATTCCGCTATTGTCACAAAGTGCAAACATTGACGGCCCTGCTCCACTTATACTGAATCCGAGTGCTTTTGCTGCAAGAGCCTTCTCTTTCATTTCATAAAAGTGAGGTATTAAATGTGCTCGCTGTGGCTCCACCAATACATCCTGAAGTGATCTCGAAATCATACCATAGTCTGATGTGTACATCGCGGCTATAAAAGCGCCTAAATTACCTTGTTGGCGTATCACATCTTTAAAATTAACTTCTTGTTTTAATATACCTCTTGATTCGCGAGTGAGCACCTCTACGTGTGGATAAATAACTGCTGCAAATAATCCGGTAGGAATGTGCAGTTTTTTGATATCCAGGGTTTCATTGTCTCTGATCAGAATCATGCCACCAAGTAGGGAAGGGGCCACATTATCTGCATGGAAAGCACCATCAGCAATCTGCTCTCCTTCTACGGCAAATCTGAGGATCTCCTGCTTACTGAGTCCAGTATTAAGAAACTCATTGACTGCAAAGACACCTCCTGCTGCACTTGCTGCTGATGACCCAAGACCACTTCCAAAAGGCATTTTTTTATGAATTTCCATCTCCAGAGGTCTATCTGTTTCGCCGATATGTTCCAACAATCTGTATGCAGCATATCCTGCAGTATTTTTCATAATATCATAAGGTAACTTACCACCGGCACCTTGAATTTCTGTGATGATCAGACCAGGTTTATTTCCTTCCCTTATGATAATTTCGTCACCCGGTTTTTCCAGTGCAAAGCCAAGAATGTCAAAGCCAACTGCTACATTGGCAACTGAAGCAGGAGCAAATATTTTTATACCTGATTTGGCCATAATTTGATCGGTTAGTTTTTGTTTAAATTAATTTCCTGCGCTGATAATTTCTGCAAATATGCCGGCAGCGGTCACTTCAGCTCCTGCACCGGGTCCTCTGACTACCAGCGGACGTAATTTATATCGCTGCGTGGTAAATACAATCATATTATCACTTCCACCGAGATTATAAAATGGGCTATCCTGATCGACAATTTCGACACCACAGGAAATTCTGCCATCTTCCGCTTTTGCTATAAATCTTAAAACTCCATTTTCATTTTTCGCATTCGCTAAAAGATTACTGAAAAAGGGATCTTCAGTTTTTAAAATTTCAAAAAATGAACTAACATCTTTTGCTTTCAGGCATTTTTCTGGTAGAATCGGATCTATCACCACATCTGATGTCTCCACCTTATATCCGGCCTCACGAGCAAGAATTGTTATTTTGCGGGCTACATCTGCTCCGGACAAATCATCTCTGGGATCAGGTTCTGTATATCCCAAATCTTTGGCTTCTGTGACCAACTGACTAAATGATTTTTTTCCATCAAAATTATTGAATATAAAGGAAACTGATCCTGAAAGAACGGCTTCAATTTTGATGATGCTATCTCCGCTATGTATAAGGTTCCTAAGTGTAGAAATCACAGGTAATCCGGCCCCAACATTGGTCTCAAATAGAAACTGCACATTATTATTTTTGGCAACTTGTTTGAGACGATTATATTGGTCATATGCAGAAGATGCTGCTATTTTATTAGGGGTGGCAACAGAGATACTGGCACTGAATATTTTTTCATATAATGCAGGTATTGTACTATCTGCTGTATTGTCAATAAAAATCGAGTTGGATAGATTCATATCGATCATGCTTTGGACAAACGTTTTGCTGTCTGAAATTTCTGAACTTCTATCAAGTGCAATTTTCCAATCCTTCAGGTCAATCCCATTTTCAGAGAACACCATTTTTTTTGTATTTGCAAGTCCGGCTATCATTATTTCAAGCCCATTTTGGGATTTGAGCGATGCTTTTTGTTCTTCTATTTGTTTAAGCAAAGTGCTTCCTATTAGACCAACACCTATCATAAATACATGAATGCGTTTGGTATCAGAAAGGAAAAAGGAATCGTGAATCGCATTAAGTGCTTTGGATTCGTCCTGCTTATCAATGACAAAAGATATATTCAACTCAGAACTTCCCTGAGCTATTGCAATGATATTAATTCCATTTTTTCCCAGACTCTCAAATAATCTGCCCGCAACACCCGGTACATTTTTCATTTGTTCGCCTATAATGGCCACCACACATAGATCAGATTCAGCTTTGACAGGATCAATCAGCCCGTCTTCTATTTCTTTTTCAAATTCATCTGAAATCGAAGCAATGGCTCTTTTTGATTCTTTATCACTTATGGCAATACTGATGGAGTGTTCGGAAGATGCCTGGGTAATGAGTATCACATTTATCTTTTCTCTACCCAATGCAGAAAATAATCTTGCAGAAACACCGGGTACACCCATCATGCCGCTACCCTGTAATCTGATCAGCGACAAATTTCCAAGAGAACTGATGCCCTTTATAGTTGATTTGAAAGTTGGATCGTGTTCTTTATGAATTCTTGTTCCGACAAATTCAGCGTTAAACGTATTTTTGATATAGATAGGAATTCCTTTGCGAAGGGCTGGTTGGATGGTGGGCGGATAAATTACTTTTGCACCAAAATGCGACATTTCCATGGCTTCAGCATAGCTTAATTGTGGTATAGTAAAAGCTTGCTTAACTTTGCGCGGATCACAGGTCAATACACCATCCACATCTGTCCAGATCTCCAGTACATCGGCACTCAATGCTCCGGCTAGTATTGCGGCAGTATAATCAGATCCTCCTCGACCCAGCGTAGTAGTAAGTCCTCCGGTATCTGATCCTATAAATCCTGTTACAATTTGTGTTTTATCTGCGTGCTCATGATAATACTCCTTAACGGCTGAATCAGTAAGTATAAAATTGACTTTAGCAGCACCAAAATCTTTATTTGTTTTAACTATTTTTCTGGCATCCAGAAAGGCGGCATTAATACCTCTTTCCTTCATGGCTTCTGCAATGATAAAATTGGCATTTCTTTCACCAAAACTCAGTACATAATCCATGGTTCTGGGTGAAGCTTCACGAACCAGAAATATGCCTTTGAGCAAATCCCTGAGCGTTTCATGGTTTTCATCAATGGCTTCGCTGAAAGCTGCAAATTTTTCATGAGAAAGAAGCTCCTTAGCTGCCGTATTGTGCCTGTCCATAAACTGATGGTACAATGCAATATATTTGTCTTTACCCTGACTGGCCAGTTCACTCATTTCGATCAGCATATCCGTAATGCCCCCAAACGCTGAAAAAACAATGGTCATTTTTTCTCCTGCATCAATTCTTGGCTTTACGATAGATACAATATTGTTTATCCGTTCTGCACTGGCGACAGAAGACCCACCAAATTTTAGGACGTTCATATGATTCTAATTAACTTGTTCCCTTAAAAGGTGTGAAATTACAACAGATAAGGCATTTTTGGTAATAATGAAGCAAATTTAGTGATGATGTCAGGCGCTTAAATGTATTTTGCAAGATTAATTACGAATAAAGAAATAATAAAATCATATTGATAAGATACAACAAAAAAATAGTAAGCGTACCCAAAACATGAATATTGTCTTTTCCTTCGATGGAAAGATGAATCCAATAATTGCGGTAGCAGTCATGATGATAACAAAAAATACGGAAATCAAATTGATTTCTGATGCATCTTTTAAGAGATATCCTTTTGAATAAAAAATATCATCAATAAATAAAATAAAAAAATTAAATATGTTGCTTCCCATAAGGTTTCCTACAGCCAAATCAACAGAACCACGCCAAATAGTCGCGTAGGATACTGCAATTTCGGGTAAGCATGTGGAAGTGGCCAGAAATAGAGTGGCTACAAAAGACTTTCCCAAACCGGTATGATCTGCAATTTTGTCAGCAAAATGTGGCAGGGCAAGCGCAGCAAGAATAATTACTAAAGCAAAAAAAACATATCGAATAATGACCTGTTTAAATCTAAGTTGGTTCTCTTTATTATTATTTATTTCTGGTAATGATTATTTAATTTGGTAGTTGTAAATCATTTTTAGAGAAATAAAATACATCAATACAAATGCAATGCTGCTTACGCCAACAAAAGGAATGAGAAGAAAATCATTATCAATAGACAACTCGAGACCGGTTAAAACAGCAAGGATGATAGAAAATGAAGCTGCCAGAATCTGTGATTTTGATACGTTACTAAACAAGGGAGTCTGTTTTGGTGTAAAAATGTCCATGATGGAAAGTATGCCTAGATTAAACGCACAACTCCCCAATATATCACCCAATGCCAAATGTGCAGATTCAAATATGGCAGATGAACTAATTCCTACCATTAACTCTGGTAGTGAAGTGACAAAGGACATAAATATCAAACCTATCCAGGCTTTGCTCAAGCCAGAATATTCAGAAATTAAATCACTATAAAATGAAAGTTTTTTCCCAAAAAAAATATTATCGAAGCGCAAATTATAAATCCGGCTAATTCATTTAACATAAACTTTAATTTAAATTATATCAGCGAGTTTTTATTTTGAATTAAAATTATCACTTTACTTTTTTGAGCCATTTTACTTTGAGCATAAATTCCTACATAAATACGTTTAGAAACCATGTGATTACAATTTACTTGATATTTAAACTTTATATTTACAGCATTATTAAAAACATATAATGGCCAGGCAGCAAACGATAGGTAAACTCGGTGAAGAAGCAGCGGCAGTGTTCCTTCAAAAAATCGGTTATATAATACTGGAACGGAATTGGAGATTCAGTAAAGCCGAAATTGATATCATTGCCAAAGATGGTGAAGTCTTGGTTTTTGTAGAAGTAAAAGCAAAATCTTATACCTACTTCGGTGCACCGGAAGAAAGTGTTTCAGTCTATAAGGAAAATCTGATCATTGATGCAGCTCACCAATATATGATCAAAATTGGTCATGATTGGGAGATACGTTTTGATATTATTTCTATCATATTTGATAAAAATAAAGATACTTCGATTTCTCATTTTAAAGATGCTTTTTTCCCTTCTTTGTAATGTTGGTCTATTTGAATGAAAAGGAAATCTCTTTCATAAGCCGTTCTCCATCCCAGTTTCCCGGTACTATAATCCGCCTTATGGTGAAAAGTGGATCGGTTTTATCCTGTCTTCCAGAAAGCTGAAATGCACCTTTAAAGTTTCTTTTTTTAAGTTCTGTGACCGCATAATCATTACAAAGTCCAAATGGGTAAGCCAGATATTTAACTTCTTTACCTATGATTGCTTCAAGTTTTTTCTTTGGCTTGTCAATTTGTGTATTCCATTCTTTTATTGGCAGTTTTCTTAGGTCCTGGTGGTCCCAAGTATGGTGACCGATGCAATGTCCCTGGTCTGAAAGCATTTTTATTTCAGCAGCAGTCATATAGTTTTTTTTGCCAATGGCTACTGTCATAATAAAAAAAGCACCCTTATAGCCATATTTTTCAAGTATCGGCGCGACAATATTAAAATGTTCTTTTCTCGTATCATCAAAACTCAGCATGATGGGTTTTTCCGGTAGGGTAGTCCCTTTGATATAGTGATTGTAAATATCATCGGGCAACACTGAATGGTAACCTCTATCTTTTAGATACTTAATTTGTTTTTCAAAAGAAGCCGAAGATATAAAATAGGCAGATGGCTTTTTAGGATTTGTCTGAACATTATGGTAACTAAGAATGGGTATTTGTGAAGAAGCTACTATTTCAAAACTATCATTTATATGACGCCAAGAAACAAAACAAAGCATCATTAAAGGAAGAATTATAATACTGTTGCACCTGAAAAAAATTGCTAATTTCATCTTCAATTAATCTTACTGGTATTGAATATAGATAGGTTTGGGATATAGTTGTAGTATCTCTTTTGGTGACATCATTCTGTAAGGTTTTGATTTTATGTCATTTTTGTAAAAAAGCTTAAATCCGGTAAACTGAACTGGATAACCTGAAACATATCTTTTGTAAGAGTCGATTTTTTTTGCCGGAAAACCAAAACCATCCATATTAATTACGATCTGCACTTCGGGAGTTCTTTTGATTTTGTCGGAATTTGTTATCATTCCTTTAGTAAATCTATGTACTACAAGTATTTTGGGTGGAAGGTGGTGCTTTTTTACCAAAGACGAAAGATAATCTACTGCAAAATTAATATCTGCGGCGTCCATTGTGCCTATTTTTCTACCCGGAATACTACCATCTTTCGTAGACCATTCAGGGTCTAAGCCGAGATGCACATCAGGAGCTATGAGATATTGTTCAAGTGATGGCACTTCTTTGCGTACTGTACTGTGCCCCACCTGAATGTCCAGAAATGTAATTCCTTTTATCTTTTTTGCCAGTGATACAGCCTTAAGTATTTGTTTTTCTGGCATCCTGAGTCTGTATGTGTTGCCTTTGCCCGGTTTACTTTGGGCTGTAATAGCAATATAATGTATGGCTGGTATTACTGGTGTAGTCTTATCAGCAATACTCCATTTTTCAACTTCAGCATTCAAATTATGTATCAACTGGTCTTCTGGCAGGGAACCTAAAATGCCCATATGTCTTGAATAAAAATTACCGTAATAAGCGATAACTCTTTGAAAAGGAAGAATGGCTCCTTTTAATGGAACAGGAGATTTGGCCGGCCATCGTTTTGTAATACTGTCATGTGCAAGAGCGAGCATTTTTTTATTATATTCTTCAGCATCAAAAAAATTGTTTTCGACCAATAAGGTATCTGATTTTTTGATCGTGTCTGCTATGGCGGGCATTGCTGCGCTGATCAATTCTGATGATTTGGCTGAAGGAGCGTTTTCACAACTTAAAAATACAAAAGTGATGAACAGACCAGATACAATAAATATGTAATATGGTGATTTTTTCATGTGTTTAAATTTTGTTTCGCCACTTGTAGTGACATGTTATGATCGAACGGATGCAATTCAACTGAAGATTAATCCAACTTTCCAGATGGCTTCATGTTCTTGCCAAATTGCGTTATTTATATATATTATTTAACCGGTGTCACTTTCACGCCAGCTTTTCTTAGCAGATAGATAACCCCTTCTTTTCCTCCCAAATGCCCTGCTCCAACTGCAAAAAATGTCTGTTCTTTTTTAGCAGCTTCAATGATTTGGGGTATCCAATTGATATTTCTTTGTGTAACTAATTTATCTTCAAAACCTTCAGTCTCTTGCTCTTCTTGTGAGATCATGTGAGCCATGGCGTGTACATCCTGGGCTACATACATATCTGTCATTTTTTTAAATTCTTCATTGCCGGAATCACCGGAAGCTTTAATGGCATCTACCAACATTTTTGCTTGTGCATCATAGGGGATTTCGTCAAAAAGACCGATCTGAAAATCTATACTTTCGAGACCAGCAGTTTCTTTTCCGGTATTTTTTGCCATCTCCATAAATTCCATTTCGTAAGATTTCATGTTACCGTTTTTTAACCCTGAAGGATCCATATCACTATATGCGAAAACGGTCAAAAACATTGGCTTCATTCTTTCCAGCATAAATATCGGAAGTCCCATTTTCTGAAAGTGATCACCCACTACCTTGTAATCTTCTGATGATAGTAGGTCTTTGAGTGTTTTATTATCTTTCATAAATATTTTATTCATCATACCCATTAAGGATGATATGTCTGACATTTCTTTCATATCTATTTCGAAAATCACTTTTTTAGCAGCGTCAAAAGCAGCCATAGTTCCCTTGGGTAAAAAGAAATCCTTGCCGTCAATAATGTGAATCGTACCGTATAGGTATGAAGGTTTTTTAATTCCGGATCCACTTATTTCCCAAAGCAGGTTTTTATCAAGCGGTTTGTAAACGTCTATCCCTTTGGATGTTTTGCAAGAAGTTATCCCTAAAAGCAATACAATACAGACCAGGAATGTCAAATAATTATTTTGTACGTACTTCATTTATATCTTAATATTAAATAGAAATTACATTTTGGATCTTTGTCTGGTACATTCATACAACAAAACACCTGCCGCTACTGAAACGTTGAGCGAGTCAAAATCATTGTACGAAGGTATTTTTATAGCTTCATCGACTATTTCAAGCACCTTATAATGAAGTCCTTTGTCCTCTGCGCCTAGAATGATAGCCAGCGGTTCCCTGAGATCAGCATTTTCGGGAGATACAGCATCTTTCAGGCTAGTAGCCACTACTTTCAAGCCTAGAGACTGAAGGTCACTGACAAGATGGAGGAGGCTGCTTACCCTGCATACAGGCAAACTTAAGATAGCCCCAGCGGATGACTTTACGGTATCTTCATTTATTCTTCCAGCAAAATTTCCCGAAATGATCAAACCATGCGCACCAAAATAATAGGCAGACCTTGAAATAGCGCCCACATTTCTCACATCTGTGACACCGTCAAGAATAATCATCAGTGGTGACTGACCTGCATCAAATGCTGCTGCAATAATATCCTTGTAGTCAAAGTATTTTATGGGAGAGATCAAAGCTACTACACCTTGATGTACTTTGTTTTTGGACAATTCATTGAGTTTGACTTCCGGTACTTTTGCAAGTGGCACACTATTGTCTTTACAAAAATTTCTGATTTGCACTTCAAACTCTCCTCTCATATTACTTAAAACAAATACCTTTTCTATGTCCATTCCTGCATGGAAAGCTTCAGCTACTGCGTTTTTTCCAAAAATAATATCTGTCATGAAAGTCTTGTTAAAAATTAAATGCAAAGATGGAAATAAATTGACACATCGTCGTATGGAATACTTAATATTAAAAAACTTTGTAACTTAATTAATGTTTTCTTAATTTTACATTTTTGAAAGACAATATCATTGTTTTAAACATTGGAATCATTTATTAAAAACCTAAATCAATTCTTTCATTTATGACCGGGAAAATGTACTTTTTAACTTTTTTCATGATTTGTCTCTGTACAATTACGTACAGCCAGACTAATAATGCAGCGGAAACTGCCATAAATCATATCCGCAACCATGCAGATAAATGGCAACTGAAATCCATCGATTATCAAAACGTAACAGTAAGTTCGGAGGCAACATCAGATAAAGGGATTACTTATTTATATATCAATCAGACATATAATAGCATTCCGGTCAGAAATGCCATGATGACAGTTATTATCAACAAAGATGGAAAGGTGGTATCAGACGCCCATAGTTTTATTGCCGATATTGAATCCAAAGTTAGGGCCAAAACGGCCACATTGTCACCTGATGTTGCTATCCTACAAAGCGCTGACCATTTGGATTTTGCTGTAAAAGGTAAACCACAATTGAGTAAACGTTCTGATGAAGGTGTTTTTACGTATACATTTCCTGAATTGTCAAAATCGCCCATTCCTGTTCAATTAAAATATGAACTTGTGGATGGTAAACTTGTACTGGTCTGGAACATGCTACTGGATATGAAGAATTCATCTGATTTCTGGGATATGAATGTGGATGCAAATACAGGTCAGTTTGTTTCTAAAAATAACTTTACCGTATATTGCCAACATCATAAAAATGCATTTGCACGTCATGATAACTGTGAGATCAGAACTTTTAAATCCATTTCTGACAACCATCAAAATAATGCGGCTAAATTAGCATCAGGTGCGATGGCTGCAAAATACAATGTGTTCAAACTACCTGCTGAGAGCCCGAATCACGGTGGAAGAGCAATCGTTACCGATGCACAGTTTCCGGCAGTATCTCCTTTTGGTTGGCATGATACCAATGGCGTAGATGGTGCAGAATTTACTACAACAAGAGGCAATAACGTTTTTGCATATGAAGACAAAAATGATGATGATGACCCTGACGGAGATGACCCCAATGGTGGGCAGGATCTTGATTTTGATTTTGCTCTTGACCTTAATACAGACCCTAGAGAAAGTAATCATGCTGCCGTCACAAATCTGTTTTATATGAACAATATGATGCATGATGTTACAGCATTACTTGGGTTAACTGAAGAGTTTGGTAGTTTCCAGAAAAAAAATTACAACGGGAAAGCTGTAGATGGTGAGGACGATTATATTTTAGCCCAAGCATTTGACGGAATCGAAGCGAGTCCTGTAAAACTTAATAATGCAAACTTTTCGACACCACCCGATGGTTTTAATGGTAGAATGCAAATGTTTTTCTGGAGTAACGAAGGTGGTTCAATATCGATTGATGCTCCTGAAGAATTAAAGGGTTTTGTAGCTGATTATGGTACTGGGCAATTCGGGAAACCAATACCCAATACCAGCGAACCTGCCATATCGGGAAGTGTAGCTATAGCTAGAGATGGGAGTGCTAATCCAAATGCAGGATGTGGAAATATCATTAACGGTAATGAAATCAATGGCAAAATAGCATTGATAAACCGAGGATTATGTGATTTTTCGAAAAAAGTGTTTAACGCACAACAAGGAGGTGCCATCGCTGCTATCATTTGTAACATCGCAGGAGTAAATGGAGGCACGGGAGAAGAATTAATTAATATGGCGGGTGGTCTTAATGCAGCATCGGTAACCATACCATCTATATTTATGAAAAAATCAGATTGTGATAAAATTCGTCTGGTTTTATCAAATGGAGGACAAGTAGACATGACATTTAAAGAAAGAGAACGACAAGGGGCAGAATACCTGGATGGATCATTGGATAATGGCATTATAGCGCATGAATATGGTCATGGTATTTCCAATAGGCTGACAGGAGGACGACAAGCTGCTTCATGTCTTACCAACGACGAACAAATGGGAGAAGGCTGGAGTGATTTTTTCTCACTAATCATGACACATGAACCAGGTGATAAAGGAAGTGATGCAAGGGGAATCGGAACTTTTGCATTTGCTCAGTTGCCTATCGGCGGAGGTATCAGGACTTTTCCTTATTCAACAGATATGAAAATCAATCCTCAGACATACGACTATATAAAAGGTACTTCATCCCCTTATCCTCCGGGAGAAGTGTGGACGGACATGCTTTGGGATCTGTATTGGGCTTTTGTTGATCTTTATGGATATAATGCGGATTGGACCAATACAAATTCAGGAAATTATAAAGCGGTCTACCTTGTCATGGAAGGCATGAAAATGCAACCCTGCAATCCCGGGCTTATTGATGGTAGAAATGCAATACTAAAAGCCGATGAAGTACACAACAATGGTGCAAATAAATGTATGATCTGGAGTATATTTGCCAGAAGAGGGTTGGGATATTTTGCGGATGGAGGAAACAAAGATAATCGAAATGACGGCAAAGAAGATTTCGAATCATTGCCAATTTGTATAGAGAAATTAAAAATATCAAAAACTTCCACAGCATCTATTAATGCAGGTGATGAAGTTGCGATTGGCTTAAAAGCAATCAATCATATTCCTTCCAGACAATCAAATGTGATTATTACGGATGAACTACCAAGCGGTATGACTTATGTGTCAGGATCGTCCAATGTACCAGCCGTAGTTAGCGGAAATATCATCACTTTTGAATTGGGAGACATGGATTATGAAAAAGAGATCAATATCACCTACAAAACAAAATCAAGCATTGACAATAAATCTATCAGACTAGATCTTGAGTCGTTTGATGGCAGCTTTGAATGGGATATTGAAAAAAATGAAGGAAGTGAAGATTGGTTGCCTACGTCTGATGTGTTCAGAAGTCCTGACCTAGCCTTTAATATCATCAATGTTGCTGCTGAAACAGATGCATCTCTTAGGTCAATCCCTTATAAAATCACCGGTAATAATCCTGTGATGCGTTTCTGGCATAGATACAACACACAACCTGGCAACGATGGTGGATTCGTTGAAATAAGTGTGGACGGAGGAGCTTATTTTCAAGTAAAAGCAGACAAATTTATCAGAAATGGCTATAATGGACCGCTTGCCTATGCCACGCTAGCCACACCATCTTTGGATGCATATTCAGGTAACTCAGGAGGCAACTGGACGGGCAATTTAGTAGGTGTATGGAAAGACTCTTACATTGACATGTCAGAATATAACGGAAAAACGGTGGTCTTCAGGTTCAGATTTGCCAGTGATGCCACAGTGGCCGCTTTAGGAGACCTGAATGGATGGTTTATTGATGATTTTGAGTTGCTGGACATTTACAAATATACAGCTCAGGCATGTATAGCTGCAGATGCAGGGCAAGGTGAGAAGGCATGTACACAACCATTTGAAACCATAGTAAACAGCCAGGAAGGGGTCAATGCCACAGATGATGTAGAAGATTTTTTTGCAGTAACTCTATCACCGAATCCTGCAGATGATTATGTGGTTATTACAGCAATGTCACCTACTGAATCGAATGCTGTCATATCAATAAATTCTATGGAGGGCAAAACATTATACCAGTATAAGATGAATCTGGACAACACTTTACGCCCTGTTACAATAAACACATCATCACTAGCCGGTGGATTTTATTTTGTAAAAATACAATCTGGAAACCATGTAAGTACAAGAAAGCTGATCATCAGATAAAGTATTACCAATATTAAATCAAAAAAGGGATACATATTCAATATGTATCCCTTTTTTGGTTTTATAAAGTTTTGGTAATTCAAGTCTACAGTAATGGCTGAATCACAATAATCCGAAATGATGCAGAAGCGCAGATTATACACATGTAACTTAGGTTACACTTTGAAATTATGTAAAGCATTAAGTTTGTGAGACAATTATTAAATTCACTTAGCAATGCATAGCAAAAAAACAAAACTGGTCATCATAGGCGGGGGAACAGGGGGCATCATGCTTTCTTCAAGACTTATAAAATCAAAAGCACCGGTTGAAATCACCTTAATCGAACCTGCAGATACACATTGGTATCATCCAGCGTGGACGTTGGTTGGTGCAGGGGCGTATGATATTAAAAAGACAGCAAAACCAATGTCTGAGATGATCCCCAATAAAGTGAAGTGGATAAAAGATTATGCGACAGGATTTAAACCTGAAGAAAACATAGTAGCCACTGCCAATACGGGAGATATATCCTATGATTTTTTGGTGGTTTCACCAGGTTTGGTGATGGATACATCCTTGATAGAAGGTCTGACTGAAGCATTGGGCAAAGGTGTGGTTTGCAGTAATTATATAGATCCTGAACATACCTGGGATGTAATAAGAAATTTTAAGGGAGGAAATGCGATATTTACTCAACCTACTACGCCTATAAAATGTGGGGGAGCTCCCCAGAAAATCGCTTATCTTGCTGCTGACTACTTCCGTATGCACAATATGAGCGATAGAACAAAGGTCACATTTGCTACACCAGGTTCAGTGATCTTTGGAGTCAAAGTTATTGCAGATAGCCTTATGAAGGTAATAGATAGATATAATATTGATTTCAAACCATTTTATGCCCCGGTTAAGATAGATGGTCCGAACAGGAAAATCACATTTAAACATATAGGTCCAAAAGAAAATCTTTGTGTTGTAAATGAAGATGGATCTACCGATGCTTCAGTTACTCCAGACGAAATTGTCATGGATTATGATATGTTGCATCTTGCTCCTCCTCAGACAGCGCCAAAATTTGTAAAAGAATCTTCACTGGTCAATGCTGCCGGATGGCTGGATGTAAATATCAATACATTGCAACATGTGCGTTACCCCAATATCTTTGGCATGGGTGATGTAGCTGCGTTACCTACAGCAAAGACGGGAGCTGCCATCAGGAAACAGGTGCCTGTAGTAATGGCCAATATCCTACATCTCATCAAAGACAATCATCTGGGTAAAAAAATATATGAAGGCTATTCTTCCTGTCCATTGGTCACTGGTTACGGGAAAATGATTCTGGCGGAGTTTAATTATAAAAATGAATTTACTCCTGATCCAAAATTGAAACAAATGCTGATCTTTGATAGTACCAAAGAAGACTGGCGACTATGGATGCTAAAAAAGTATGGATTACCGTATCTCTATTGGAATAAAATGATGAAAGGAATCGAAGTATAATGTTTTTGTTGACATAACAAGTCCTGTCTTTAATCTGAGGACGGGACTTTTTAATTGTATTTAAATCACTTCGTAATTCAATATTCTACTGAGCACCATCTTTAGCTGGAATTTTTGACATGGCTAATTCGGCAATGGCTGTTATGCTCAGGCTGGGATTGACGCCGGGATTGGCTGAAATCATACTTCCATCGCAAACCAACATATTTTTATAATTAAACACATGATTGTCCTTATCGATAACGCCAGATGAAGCATCTTTTCCCATACATGACCCACCCAGGATATGAGCGGTAGTAGGAATGCCCAAAAGTGTTTCTGTGTTCATCACAGTAGCTTTACCATTGATAATTTTTTCTATTTTTAACGCAATTTCTTGTGCCTTTGGATTGAAAGCTGTTGGTAATGGCCCTTTTTCAGGTTTTGATATCAAAATTCCCGGCCATGATCTGACCAGACGAAGCGTAGAGTCAATACTTTCCATGTAAAGTAAAATTTGGGTTCTTTTGCTCCAGTCATCTACAAAAAAGATGCGCATATTGTCTAGTGGGTGAATGAAAAAATCCTTTAGCATTCGGAAGAAGCGAATAAAAATATTATTCCCCTGTACCATAGGAGCCATAAACAAACGCCAGAACCCTGCACCGGAAGAATATTTTACAGGTTCCACATGTCTGCTTTCATCCAGATGGACTATAGATCCGATGGCAATTCCTTCTGAAAATACGGCATTTTTATCAAATGTAGTTACGCCAATCAGACTCTCTGAATTGGTCCTGATACCCTGTCCCACCATATCCGACAGGTTCTTAAGCGACGATAACTTGAGTTTGAGAAGGAGCTTAACCGTACCCGTAACACCTCCAGAAAAAATTACCCCTTTTGCTTTTACATTTCCTTTGGCAGGAAACCATGACAGTGAATCTCTATATCGGATTTCATAACCTGCACTTCCATCATCACTAAGGGGGAAGACATCGTACACTTCTTTTTCGGCTATGATTTCAGCGCCCAATGGTTGAGCAAGAAAAAGATAATTTTTATCCAACGTATTTTTAGCATTAAATCTGCAGCCCAGCATACAGCCACCGCATAGATTGCAACCTGTACGATCAGGTCCTTTCCCATCAAAATAAGGGTCAGCAATAGTCACGCCTACTTTACCAAAATGTACAGCCACATCAGTTTTTTCAAAAGCACTTTCAATACCCATTTCCTGCGCCAATTGGAGCATAGCTTTGTCACTTCTGCTCATATAAGGATGTCTCTCCGCACCCAGCATTTTTTTTGCCAAAGTGTAGTATGGTTTTAAAACATCTTCCCAGTTATCCAATCCTCTCCAGTGTCCTGAATTAAAAAATTCTGATTTTGGGACAGGCAATGTATTAGCATATACCAGAGATCCGCCACCAACACCTACGCCGCTTAATGCTACAACATGCCTGAAAAAAGTCATTTTGAAAAGACCATTCATACCTATGCCTGGCATCCACATCCATTTTCGCAAATTCCAGTTGGTCTTCGGGAAGTCTTCTGGAGCGTTAAACCATTTGCCTTTTTCTATTACAAGAACTTTATATCCTTTTTCGGACAATCTCAGTGCTGCAACAGACCCTCCGAATCCACTACCGATAATGACATAATCGTATTCTGACATGAAGCTAAAATGAAAAATTTTTTATAATCCGGGTCAAATAGTCCCGCTAAAACTTACCTTCAAAATTACAATATATTCATCAAATACAGGTAATTAATTTTCAAAAAAAGAAGACAGAAGCAAATATATATAGCAAGATTTATTTTTATTTATAAAAACGGATACATAGATATATTTTGACTAATTTTGTGTAATTTATTCTTGGAACCAATCATTTATTAGCGATACCAGTGTTTTGGATTGGATTTTGAAGTAGGATGGAAATTAAGAAAAATCTATACGATTGGACCAAATGAAAGAACTGGTTTTTTATTTAAAATACTTTGGATGAAATCAGATACCTTTAATGACATATTTATTTTTTCATCTGAAAATATATCAGGCATTTCATCCTTACTGGCAAGGGCTGGTAATGCTGTCATGAATATATACGATGCTGAAGATGTAGGGTACGTTACCACATACAAAGATAACAAAAGTCCGGTGACGGAGGCCGATTTGCTTTCCAATAAAATCATATCTTCCGGATTAATAAATTTGTTTCCATCTATACCCATCATTTCAGAAGAGTCAGATATGGTCTCATATCATCAGCGCAAAAATTGGGAATATGCCTGGCTGCTTGATCCACTGGATGGCACAAAAGAGTTCATTAGCAGAAGTGATGAGTTCAGTATCAATCTGGCACTTATACAGAATGGGGTTCCTAAAGTAGGGTTTATATATTTACCGGTATTTAAGGTATTGTATTATGCCATTAAGGGTTGTGGCGCATTTGAAGTTGTCGAAAATAATACCAATACCATTTCTGTAAATACATTTTCACTCAGTCAGAAAGGACTTAAGATTGTTGTCAGCCGGAGCGAAATGGATTCATCCACAAGAAGGTATGTAGAAATCCTAGATACCCCTGAAATCATCACTTTGGGCAGTGCACTTAAGTTTATCAGCATTGCAAAAGGTGAAGCTGATTATTATCCGCGAATGATACATATCATGGAATGGGATACTGCAGCCGGTCAGATCATCATAGAGGAAGCAGGAGGTGCTTTGGTCGAAGCTGCATCAGGACTGCCACTTACCTATAACAAACCGACCATGATCAATCCGCATTTTATTGCATCCGGTAAAATCTTATGAACATGCAATCCATTTATAGTGCGGTCATCATTGCAAAAAATGAAGCTTTTACTATCGCAAAATGTATTCTGGCATTAAAAAAAATCACCAATGATATAATAATAGTCCTGGATGACAGATCTGATGATCAAACGGAATCAATTGCAACATCTCTGGGCGCGAAAGTGTATAAAAAGGATTGGGAGGGATATTCAAAAAATAAAAATTATGGAATAGAGAAGGCTGCCAATGAATGGATCATTTGTGTAGATGCAGATGAAGTCATCAATGAGGCTCTGGCTAATAACATTATCTCACTGGAACCAACATCGGACAAAGTATATCTGATGAATATCCAGACCTACTTGGGGGATTATCCTGTAAAATATTGTGGTTGGTTTCCTGACTGGAATATCCGGCTGTTTAATAAAAAGGTAATGCGGTGGAATGACAGCTATGTACACGAACAACTTATATCGGATGTTCCATTGATAAGTGTAAAAATTCTGGGGCAAATTGATCATTTCAGTTTTCGGGACGAAGACCATATGAAGATAAAATATAATTATTATGCTAGGTTAAGGGCAGATGAATGGAAAAAAGCACAAAAAAATCCACTTTGGATAAAAAGATACTTTGGCCCATATTTCAGATTTTTCAGAACATATTTTCTCAAACGCGGCATCCTGGATGGTAAAGCGGGTCTCACAATTGCAAAAAACGAATACAAGTTGAAAAAAAATGAGTTGAAATATTTCTATGAAAACAAATAATTCTATTGATCACTGAAAAAATGAATCTTCAAGGACTTTTTTAAAATGGATAAAATTTCAATTCACTCTTTATTAGTTAAGCGTATGTTTACATTTCCATCATTTGCCTACTATTGCTCCATCAAGAAAATATAAATATACCTTAGGGTAAACTATATATTACGCTTCAATTTTTGATATATATCATATCTACGAATGATTAATATCAATAGAATACAAACTATATAGCTGTTATTTCGCATCAAATTTGAATTGACCATTTAAAAATATATATTATGTCAAAAGAGAAATACGTTTACAGTTTTGGTGGTGGAGAAGCCGATGGCAATGAATCCATGAAAAATTTATTGGGTGGAAAAGGAGCAAATCTAGCAGAAATGGCTGGCCACCCGAATCTTTTACTTCCTGTACCTCCTGGATTTACCATCACTACGGAAGTATGTACTTATTATTATGATCATGAAAAGAGCTATCCTTCAAGTCTTGAAAAGGAAACATCAGAAGCGCTGGACAGTATTGAAAAAATTATGAGAAGGAAGTTTGGCGATGTCAGTAATCCGCTTTTACTATCCGTAAGATCCGGTGCAAGGCGGTCAATGCCGGGCATGATGGATACGGTACTGAATATTGGATTGAATGACCAGACCATAAAAGGTCTAATAGTGCAGACTGGAAATGAGAGATTTGCTTATGACGCTTACAGACGACTGGTAATGATGTATGCTGATGTTGTAATGGAAAAAGCAGCAGGGATAGAGCCAAAGCATGGCAAAGGTATACGTAGGATACTAGATGACAAATTGGAAGAAGTAAAACATAAAATGGGCTACGAATCAGATACTGAACTTACCACTGATGAACTTAAAGATCTGGTGCATGTATTTAAAAGAACAATAGAAAAACACTTTGGAAAACCGTTCCCTGATGACCCAATGGATCAACTTTGGGGTGGTATCGGAGCGGTATTCGGAAGCTGGAATGGTAAGAGAGCGGTAGAGTACAGACGTATCGAAAAAATACCAAATGAATGGGGCACAGCTGTAAACGTACAAGCTATGGTCTTCGGAAATATGGGAGATGACTGTGCAACAGGTGTGGCTTTTACAAGAAACCCGGGAAATGGGGACAATCATTTTTACGGCGAATATCTGGTGAATGCTCAGGGTGAAGATGTAGTAGCAGGTATTCGTACTCCGGCACCGATCAATGATTTTTCGAAAAATACCCAAAGTAAACATTTGGCTACCTTAAGTACCATCATGCCTGAATTGTATAATGAACTGGATGGATACCAAAGAAAACTGGAAAGCCACTATAAGGATATGCAGGACATAGAATTTACTATAGAAAGAGGGACACTTTACATGCTACAATGTCGGGTAGGAAAACGTAATGGTATTGCAGCTGTAAAAATGGCTATGGACATGTATAAAGAAGGTTTGATATCCAAGGATACAGCCATTATGAGGGTAGGACCAAATCAACTCGTTGAATTATTGTTGCCAAGACTTGATCCGGAGATAGAACTCGCGTCAACCCCAATAGCCAAAGGACTTCCTGCAGGACCAGGCGGAGCTAAAGGCAGAATTGTATTTGATTCAGAAAAAGCAGTGGAATGGGCAGATAAAAAAATTCCTGTCATCCTTGTTCGTGATGAGACTTCTCCGGAAGATGTGGACGGTATGCATGCATCCAAAGCAATTCTGACCAGTAAAGGAGGTATGACATCTCATGCTGCCTTGGTGGCAAGAGGATGGGGTAAATGTTGTATTGTAGGTTGCAATGATATTGAGATCAATTCTGAACACGGTACCCTTAAAGCAAAAAACGGTAAAGTACTTCATGAAGGAGATTGGATCAGTCTGAATGGAACTACAGGATTGGTATATGAAGGAGCTATGGCATTGGTATCTGTCAATGTAGACGAAAATGATTCTTACAGAGATTTGATGAAATTGGTCGATGAAACCAAAACGCTGGAAGTCCGGGCCAATGTAGAGACGCCTCAGGATGCCCTTCAGGCACTTAGATTCGGGGCCACAGGTGTTGGACTATTCAGGACAGAACACATGTTTTATGGCGAAAACAGCGAAGAACCACTCTTCTTGTTGAGAAAAATGATCGTCAGCGACACAGAAGAAGAAAGGAGAAAAGCACTGAATGAATTATTCGCCTATGTAAAATCTGATATTAAGAAGACCATGGATGTCATGGACGGTCATCCGGTTACTATACGTTTACTCGATCCGCCACTGCATGAATTTGTGCCTCATGACAAAAATAAAATGATAGAACTAAGCAATGAACTGGGTATTAAAGTCAGCACATTGAGAAAAAGAGTCTTGGCATTGCACGAAAACAATCCTATGCTGGGACATCGTGGGGTACGATTGGGTATCAGCTATCCCGAGATCACCGAGATGCAGATCAGAGCCATCTTTGAGGCGGCTGTAGAACTGACCAATCAGGGTAAAAAAGTATTTCCTGAGATCATGATACCGGTGACTTGCACCGTCAATGAACTGAAACACCAAAAGGAGATCGTCGAAAGAGTCTATGCAGAAGTGCTGGCCAAATCTGGTAAAGAAAAAATAGCATACGCTTATGGCACGATGATAGAAACACCAAGAGCGGCGCTGAAAGCGGATCATATGGCACTCGAAGCAGAATTTTTCAGTTTTGGTACCAATGACCTAACACAAATGAGTTTTGGATTCAGTCGGGATGACATCGGAGGATTTTTGCCTACCTATCTGGACAAAAAGGTATTGAGAGATGACCCTTTTGTGACCATCGACCAGCAAGGAGTGGGAGAGTTGCTCAGACTCGCCATAGAAAGAGGTCGGGCTACTCGTCCGGGTATGGAAATTGGTATCTGCGGCGAGCATGGTGGTGATGCAGAGAGTGTAAAATTTTGTCATAAGTTGGGTATGAATTATGTGAGTTGCTCACCTTTTAGAGTTCCGATAGCAAGACTTGCAGCAGCACAAGCAGTGATAGAATGTAAAATGAATTAGAGTCACACCGCATTAAAATGGTAGTAGAACCTTATAATTAGTTATCTTTCTCTACAAGCGCTTTCATAATGCGTACTGATATAGCCTATGGTAGACTTACATAGCTTTTCTAAGGTCGGAATGTTCATATCAGCAAGCTTCTTTATATAGATACAGACTTTCTCCATTTTAAATTTCCCTAAGTCCGGCAATATGAGTTTGTTTTCTTCTGTAGACGAAAAAACATACATTGAAAATGCCAACTTACGTGGAGAAAAACCTATAATTGGAGTGTCCCCTTCATGACCACTTGGATACTTGTAATGATAACTTCCAAATCCAATAATGGTCAGTCCCCACATTTTTGGTTCAAATTCCGACCACTTCGTCATGAGATTAATCAGTTCAAAGCGGTCTGCTTTCTTTTTATCATCATCTAGGTAGGAGTGTATAAAATCTAGTCACATCAACTTCGGTTCTATTGATTTTATTTTTTGTTGCCACACTTTAATAGTTGATATTTATGGTTGAACACTATTATTTAAGCTGATAAATTGCTTCGATCAGTGAAGAATAGATCAAATCGGCACTGTTTTTCCAGCTGAAATCATTTACTCTTTTGTATCCCTTTTCAATCAATTGACTCCGAAACTCAACATCATCTATAATCTGCTGCATAGCCTTGGATATGGATTGCGGGTCAGCAGGGTCAGCAAGTAAAGCCGCATCGCCTGCTACCTCAGGCATGGAAGTCACGGAAGAAGTAATGACCGGGCATCCACAGCTCATCGCTTCCAGAATGGGAATACCAAACCCTTCAAACCATGATATATAAGTCATCGCTTCAGCTTTGGCCAATAGATTGTATTTCGTAGATTCAGAAACCATTCCGGCATAAATCACATCATTTGACTGTCCCATTTCTTTTTTGATGTCATCGGTTTTCCATGCCATTCTGCCTGCAAGTACTAATCTGTATTGACCATTTTTCAAATTGTTGAAATGGCGGAAACCCCTGATTAATCCAACAATATTTTTTCTTGGATGTAGTGCTCCTACGTAGAGAAAATAAGGATGATCAGCCACTTCATTTTGGATGTCGGATGGCATACTTTCTAAGGTAGTTGGTTTCGGTTTAGATACTGCATTATAAGCTACTTTGACCTTATTTATATCTATTCGAAACCGAGTTATTATGTCATTTTTCACAAATTCCGAAACTGTAATAATCGTTGCTGACCTGTCCAGATATTTGGGTACAAAGTGTTGATAATACTTAAGTGTCGCAAAAGAAATGTGACTTGGAAAATGCAAATATGCCAGATCATGTATAACCATGACAGTAGGTACCGCCGCATTAAGACTAAGATAACCATCTGCAGAAAAAAATACATCTATACAATACCTTTTTAAATATATCGGTATTAATAACTCGAACCAAATATACCAAAGTGCCGGATGACGTGTCTGAAGTGGAATGACGATTTTCTGAACATTAGAAGGAAAATCAAAATCTACCTTAATCTTACGGTCAAAAAATAAAATAAAATCATCATCGGGATGATCCACTGCCATTTGCCTGGTGGTTGCATAGGTAAACCTTGGTATTCCCTCCATTTTTTCACTCAATAATAACCTGGCATTGACCCCTATCCTCATTATTTTTTGGTTTGGATGGTCAAATTTAAGATATATATTTGAAGTCACAGAGATAAAAAGTTCAAATACAAACTGTAAGGAAAAAGAATTATAGCCCAAATTCCAACGATGTATGAGAAAAATACGTTTTAAGTTTATATTCAATAATAAAAAGATAATTATGAACAAATGGTATTTCGGAGGTTTTTTGATGTACTTCATCTTTTTAACATCGTGTCATAAGGATAATAATATTTTAGAAGGCGAAAATGATTATCTGATCTTCGGACGATTTTATGGATTTTGTGGAGGTGAAACTTGTATGGAAACATTTAAGCTCACAGATACTGCCCTTTTTGAAGATACCATAGATGCATATAGAGCAACTGATGGGTTTAGTTTTGTAAAATTAAGCAATGTAAAATTCAACATGGTTAAAGACATAATAAATGACATACCTTCTCCGCTACGCCAGGAAGAAGAAAAGACCTTTGGATGTCCGGACTGTTATGATCAAGGTGGTCTGATGATTCAACTATCCACTGAGAATACAATAAAAACCTGGTTTCTGGACCAAACTAAAATGGATATACCCACTTATCTTCACGAAATCCATGATAGTATAAATGCCAAAATAGAATTAATAAATCAGTGAATTAACCTGTAATGAAAAAATTGAAATGTATATTTTATGTGGTCATTATTGTTGTAGCACTTTCCTGTAGCAAAGAAGAATGTGTTTATACACCGGCCACCATTTTGGGATATGATCTCCGACTATGTGCCTGCTGTGGCGGATTAATGGTAGACTTAGGCGACGACAATACAAATGATGTTTACCAATGGTATCAAAAAAATGATGATCTTGGCGTGACGTATGAAGATATTTTTCCGCTAAATGTAAAAATAAAATATCATCATCTGGTGCAAACCTGTATTGCATCCAAAGGCGAGATAGAAATTACAGGTTTAGAAAAAGTCAAATAGACATTTCAATTCTTTTAAAAAAAATATTTGGTATGACATCATTTATTCAACTCATTTGTCTATTTTTTTGTGCACAACTTATATTTTCATGTTGCAAAACAGAACAATCTGATTGTCCGACGGATCTGGCGTGTACAGAAATATTCGCATCTGTGGGAGTAAAAATTCAAAATAGTAAAAATGAAGACATCAAACTTTCAAAAACTAGCACAGAGATAGAAGGAATTAGTAACATAATCACCAATACCGGCTTTGATCTTTATAATTATTACGTTATTTTGGATGATTTATCCAAAAATGAACTCAAAAAATCAGGCTCTTCCGTTACTTTCAAAGGTTATGATAACAAAAATCAACTCGTGGTCAATGAAAAATTTACCATAGGTCACGATTGTTGTCATGTATTAAAAATAGCCGGCAAGGAAGTAATTATTGTAAATTAAACTTTGAAAAATGAAAATATATTTTTATTTTTTTGCTCTTTTAGTTCTACTGATAACAGTATCCTGTGGAAAAGAAGTAAATCACAAGGACTGTGTGCTGCTGCCTGAAGTGGGCAATTGTAAAGGATCAATTACCAGATACTATTTTGATCAGGAAGAAAAAAAATGCAAAGTTTTTTATTGGGGAGGCTGTGATGGTGTAGTCCCATTTGAGACATTAAAAGATTGTAATAATAAATGTCCCTGTCAGGGATGAAGTCAAGATCTTCTCATATGTTAAATATATTGATTTTGAAAAACACTATACTGGAATTGAACATTTATTATTTGCCATCTAGACAAAAAAAAACTCGAAAAGACAAAATTAAACCATTTGTACATATATTTGTACTTTATCACGTACAAAAATTAAATAATGATTACAACAACAATCTCAAATTTTCGAAAAGATATTAAAATTTATCTTGATCGTGTCACAGAAAACTTTGAAACTTTAATCATCAACAGAGGTAAAGATAGTGGCGTGGTGGTTATGTCATTAGACGAGTATAATTCTCTTCAAGCTACTCATCACGAGTTGTCTTCAAAGATAAATGAAAAAAGATTAGACTCTGCCATTGAAAAGCTCAATTCAGGCTCTTCCTTTCAAAAGGAACTAATAGAAGAACAATGAAATACATTTTTGTTGATGAGTCATGGGATGACTATTTATATTGGCAAAAGACAGACAAGAAAATTCTATCAAAAATAAGTGATTTATTAAAAGACATTTCTCGAAATCCTATGTCTGGCAAAGGAAAACCTGAACCACTAAAGCATAAGTATAAAGGATATTGGTCGCGAAAAATTGATAGCGAACACCGGTTAATATACAAAGTAAAAGACAATGAAATCCTCATTGCTAAATGCAGATTTCATTATGAATAATGGTGAATAGTGAAATAGCTCATATCCCCAAATCTTTCAACATTCCCATTAATTTTTCATCCAATTGATGCTCAACAGCTTGAAATTCGGATCTATTATTCAATGGTGCTTTCACACTGCAATAAAACTTAATCTTAGGTTCGGTACCTGATGGTCGAGCAGATATGATACTGCCATCTTCAGTAAAGAATTGTAGTACATTGGAAGACGGCAAATCAATTATTTCAGTAACTCCAGTGGTCATATCTTTAGAAATACCATTTTTATAATCTTTCAGAATCACCACTTTATTTCCACCCAATACTTTTGGCGTTTGATTTCGGTAGTTTTCCATCATGGATTTGATTTCATCAGCTCCTGCTTTTCCTTTTTTGGTGATTGATATGAGCTTTTCTTTATAAAATCCGTACTCAACGTACAAATCCAGCAATACATTATACAAACTGCTACCTTTATCCTTGTAGTAGGCTGCCAGCTCAGCAAACATACAGCAGGCTACCACCGCATCTTTGTCCCTGGCATGTTCACCTACCAGATAACCATAACTTTCTTCACCGCCCACAATGAAAGTCTTTTTACCCTCACGCTGGGTCATAATCTCTCCTATATATTTGAAACCGGTGAGTACATTAAGACACTCTACACCTTTGGATGCAGCTATTTTATCAATCATGTAAGAAGTTACAATAGTTTTTACTACATATTGATCGCCATTAAGTTTTCCTGCTTGCTCCCAGGCGGTAAGCATATAATTTACCAATAGACACAATGCCTGATTTCCATTGAGCAGGATAAATTCGCCCCTGTCATTTTTTATCGCCAATCCCACTCTATCTGCATCAGGATCTGTAGCCATGACAATATCAGCATCCACCGCTTTAGCTTTAGCAAGTGCGAGCGTTAGTGCTTCAGCTTCTTCAGGATTGGGATAGATAACGGTTGGGAAATTGCCATCCACCACCATTTGTTCGTCAACTAGGATGACGTTTTCAAAACCAAATTTTTTTAATGCTGGTGGCACTGAAACTCCGCCTGTTCCATGGATCGGTGAAAAAACTATCTTTAAGTCCTTCTGCCTTTTTATGGCATCTTTTGAGATCGACAATTTCGCCAGATCGTTTAGATATTTTTCATCAATATCTTTACCAATGAATTCAATATTTGATGTAATACCTTTAAAATTGATAGCATCAATAGTATTTATTTTTCCAACTTCGTCCATGACAGCTTCATCATGTGGTGCTACGAGCTGACCACCATCGGCACCATAAGCTTTGTAACCATTGTACTCCTTCGGATTATGAGAAGCAGTGAGCATAACACCGCTTTTACAACCCAACATCCGAATGGCATAAGACAATTCCGGCGTAGGTCTTAGTCCTTCAAAAAAGTATACGTAAATACCATTGGCAGAAAAAACATCGGCTACTACATGAGCAAAAATGGAAGAATTGTTTCTGTTATCGTGTGCGATGACTACCTTTATTGGTTCACCCGGGTAAAGCTTAATGAGATAGTTACTAAGACCCTGAGTAGCTGCTCCGAGTGTATATTTATTGACTCTATTTGTCCCTGCTCCCATGATACCACGCAATCCACCAGTCCCAAACTCCAGATCGCGATAGAAAGCATCTGTCAATTCTGTGGCATTTCTTTCGTCTATCAATCGCTGAACTTCTGCTTTGCTGGCATCATCGTAATTTCCGGAAAGCCATGCATTTACCCGTGATTGTACAGAAGGTTCTAAAGATAAGTTTTGCATGATTATATTTTTAAAAAAAATTACTAAAAAGTATTAATGATGTTACAATGCTTGATGCAAAACTAGTAAATAATTGACAAATGAAATAAAATGGACGTCAACTTTTTATCATTAGCAGATTAATCCATGTGATGACGATCAAACAATAATTTTTGGTAAACTTGGTTTTTGGTCAAGAATGTAATATTTTTACGAAAAATATTTTTATAAAAATGGAACGGTACATATTCTTCATCGCAATAATACTTCTCATCACCAGCTGTAAAAAAACTCCACCTGATGGCAATTATTGTGCTAAAGTAATTTACACATATTCCGACTCTAAAAAGCCATCTTTCTATACCCTGATTGTTGAAGTCAAAGACAACAAACTCATAGACATCAGCTTTCCGGAAGAACACTTTGATCTGTCTGACATTAAACCTGTGGAAATACCGGAAGATGGAAAAGTAACTGCGGTATCGCAATCAGGCAGTGTCTATAAAGTGGAGATGAAAGGTCCGGCAGCAGAATGTTTAAAAGCGGTTAATATGGTCCAATGTAAAGGAAAATCAAAGGACGGAAACCGCTGTAAACGATTTACCTCCAACAAAAACGGACTTTGCTGGCAGCATACAGGAAAATAGATTATCAATTAATATTTCCTTTTATCTTTTACTCAAAACAGTTTACTTTTCTTCTCCGTACTCTGTAGGTTCAGCTTCAGAAATCACCAATGGAATGGCGCCCTTAACTGTTTTTTGCTGTAAAGCTGTTAACTCATTCAGATATTTCCCAAACCGTGTTTTGGCTTCCTCTTCCCAAAGTTCATTATATGCTGACTTAAGCTCATTGTACACTTCAATATACGTCTGATATTTGGTTCCACGATCATTTTTCAGCGAGATGATTGCTTTTGTTGGATTCTCTGACATTCCTGGATCACTTGTCGGATTTTTGATAAATAATTTGGCATTATTTTTAAGATCATCAATATTCATGGCTATTCCTCTGACCAATAATTGGTTTTGGGCATTGACCAACACAGAAAATACATTCCTTTCGTGTATATTTATTGGCGGCGGAAGCTCAGGACTCCATTCAGGCAATTTTATCAACAGACCTTTGTCCTCCGAAATGGTAGTAGTTACTAGAAAAAAAATAAGTAAAAGAAAAGCAATATCAGCCATTGATCCGGCATTGATCTCATTGTTCATACGACGTCTGGTTGCCATATTGATATTTATTTATGGTGAAAAAAATCAATTTGCAACACTAATTCAGTTGATAAGAAGCTTCTGTTTGTTTCTGGATTGTGTTATGATGGTAAGATGCAGACAAGAAGTCTTTTGGTGTAAGATTATATTAAACTGGCCAATGATAATATTTCAGATTATTTTTTTCTACCTATTTTTACAACCAAACTACCGTAAATTGAATTAAAATAAGATTATTAATCAATAACTTGTGTTATAATAATTAATCTTAATAAAAACAATAGATTATTCTGCAAATTTTAAAGACCTTTGTGTTAAATTTGAAAATAAATGGCTGATTGGAAGTCTTTGGGACAATCACTGGTGTACAAATGGTTAGATCCATTTATCAGATGGTGTGTTCGTGTGGGTATTACACCAAACTTTGTCACATTTACAGGACTTGTCATAAATATAGTTGCTGCTTCCATTTTTATATATGGTGGAGAATTAAAAGATAGAAGCGATCATCGAATTGTAGGATGGGCATGTGTGGTGATATTACTGGCAGGTCTGATGGATATGATAGATGGTAGGCTGGCAAGAGTTGGTAAAATGGATTCAAAATATGGTGCACTGTATGATTCAGTATTGGATAGATATAGCGAAATGTTCATGTTTCTTGGTATTTGTTATTACCTGATTGCAAATCATTATTTTTTGAGTTCCCTTTTTGCATTTATAGCAATGATAGGTTCAGTAATGGTAAGTTACACCCGAGCCAGGGCAGAAGGGCTGGGACTTAAAATGGCTGATGTCGGCTTTATGCAGCGCCCGGAACGAATTTTACTCATAGGTATCAGCGGCATTATTTGCGGTATTATGTCGGGTATATTGGGATCAGATTTCAAAATTTCGGTCTCATGGCTTCCATTTCCACTCATTGAAACCATCAGTTTTTTTACATTTCCTATTTTTGTACTCGCCATTTTGGCCAATGTAACAGCATTTTCCAGACTCAAACATGCTGAAAACATGTTAAAAAACTAAGCAATTTTAGTCATGACTATTATTGAAAAGTTTAAAATCGGTTTATTTCCTGCAGACAGGCATCATTTTATTGTTATTGGTCTTTTTGCTGTACTTTATCTGGCATGGACAAATCTGGTCGTAGGATTTAGAGCAGATCATTTCAGTTTTTTATTATTTTTATTGTGTATGTTGCTGGTACATCAGTGGACAAGAACATTTACCTATTCTTTTATCTTTTTTATTTTGTTCTGGATTATATACGACTCTATGCGTATCTATCCCAATTACATGCTCAATGATGTCAGAATAATTGAGCCATATGAAATTGAAAAAGCAATTTTTGGCATTACCATAGACAATAAACTTCTCACTCCCAATGAATACTTTAATACACATAATATTCCGATACTTGATTTTTTAAGTGGCTTTTTTTATCTGAGTTGGGTACCTGTCCCTTTAGGTCTGGGTATTTATTTATTTTTTAAAGATAAAAAAATGTTAATGCAATTCAGTGCTACATATCTTTTTGCAAATCTGCTTGGATTTTGTATTTATTACATTTATCCGGCTGCTCCACCCTGGTATTTTGCCAAATACGGTACTGTAGAACTATTTAATGTACAAGGGAGTGCGGCACATTTGGTCAGGTTTGATCAATTGATTGGCTATCCATTGTTTACCAATATGTACACTAGAAATTCCAATGTTTTTGCTGCAGTTCCATCATTACATGCCGCCTATCCTGTGATTACATGGTATTATGCCCGCAAAAAAGGACTCCAATGGGCATCCATACTTATATTTATAGATATTATAGGGATTTGGTTTGCAGCCGTTTATTCCTTTCATCATTATGTGATCGATGTGTTATTGGGTCTATTATGTGCCGTCACAGCAATTTATATTTTTGAAAAATGGATAATGAAATCCAAATTTTCTGATATTCTGAATGATTATCTTAATTTTGTGCATAAATAAGCCACTTACTCTTAAAATTACAGAAATATAATAGCACGATATTTGCTAACAATTGAGGTAACCACAGATTAGTTTATAATTTTAAAAAACATACTGGCATTGGTTAGCGTTTTAAATACAATTATTTTAATTGAAAATCTTTTTTGAAAAAATGGCAAAAAAAATGAAGGTTGAAAAACCAAAAGGAAAACTGGGAATATTAATGCCCGGAATGGGAGCAGTAGCCACAACAACTATTGCCGGTGTTTTTGCAGTTAACAAAGGCATTTCTTTACCAATAGGGTCGCTTACTCAGATGGGTAGAATGAGAATCGGTAAAAGAACCGAAAATCATCAACCCTTCATCAAGGATGTCATCGGTCTCCAATCCATAAAAAATGTGGTTTTTGGAGGCTGGGATATATTTGACGATAATGTATATGAGTCCGCTATGCACGCAAAAGTTTTGGATGAGACATTGTTGAAGAAGCTTAAACCACAACTGGAGCAGATCAAGCCGATGAAAGCAGTGTTTGATCATGAATATGTGAAAAGACTGGATGGTAAACACATCAAAAAAGGAAAAACAAAAATGGAATTTGCCAATGCCCTGATGAAGGATATTGAAAAGTTTAAAAAAGACAATGATTGCGATAGACTTGTGATGGTATGGTGTGGGTCTACAGAAATATATATAAAAGAATCTGAAGTGCATCAGTCTCTGGTATCATTGGAAAAAGGAATGGAAGAAAATCATAAGGATATACCACCGAGCATGATTTATGCATATGCTGCGATCAAAATGGGTATTCCTTACGCAAATGGAGCACCTAATCTTTCCTGTGATGTCCCGGCTATGGTTGAACTCGCCAAAAAGACAGGAACACCTATCGCAGGTAAAGATTTTAAAACTGGTCAAACTCTGATGAAAACGGTTATTGCCCCGGGACTTAAAGCAAGAGCTATCGGAATCGAAGGATGGTTTTCTACCAATATTCTTGGTAACAGGGACGGTGAGGTACTGGATGATCCGGATAATTTCAAATCTAAGGAAGTATCAAAATTGGGTGTGTTGGAAGACATTCTGGAACCACACTTACATCCTGAACTTTATGGAAATTTGTATCATAAAGTAAGGATCAATTATTATCCGCCACGTGGTGATAATAAAGAAGGTTGGGACAACATCGATATCAGAGGCTGGTTAAACTATCCTATGCAGATTAAAGTGGATTTTCTTTGCCGAGATTCCATTTTGGCAGCTCCACTGGTATTGGATCTTGCTATTTTCCTTGACTTGGCAAAAAGGGCAGGTATGTCCGGAATACAGGAATGGTTGTCATTTTACCTTAAATCTCCTCAGGCTCCTAAAGGTGTTCATCCTATGCATGATATTTTTAAACAGCTCAATAAGCTTGAAAACACCATTCGTTATCTGGCAGGTGAAGAGTTAATCACCAATCTTGGATTGGATTACGAAGCGTAGTAAATAATAAATAAAGGGAGGAATAAAATTTATCCCTGCCCTTTATTTTTCTGCATATGAACCAACTTCCCAAACTTGTAGCCACTTTTTTTGGACTCGGATTTATTCCGGTAGCACCGGGTACTTTTGGTGCTTTAGGAGGTTTTTTGATCAGCTATCTTTTACTTTTTTTTGGGGTTGATTTTAAATCGTTCCATAGTATTCATTTAATATTGATACTATTTTCCTATGCGGGTGGTGTTTGGGCGTGCAAAAAATTAAGTTCAGAATGGGGACTGGATCCTTCACGAGTCGTTATCGATGAGACCATTGGATTTTGGATAAGTATACTATTCCTTCCTGTTGACATTTGGATTTTTCTGGCAGGATTTATTTTATTCCGGTTTTTTGACATAATTAAACCATTAGGCATCAGAAAAATAGATCAGTGGCACACACCCCATTCCGTCATGCTGGATGATGTACTCGCTGGTATCTATGCCAATGTTATTTTGCAGATCATAGTTTATTTCTTTCATCCGGCGCTATGAGTCAGAGCCATTACCCTAAACAAAATTTTGAAAAGCCACCGTTCAAAAAAACATTCATCAGATCACAGGTAGTTAGCCTTATATCTACTGCTGTTGACTTTTCTATTTCTATACTTTTGCATCATTCACTTTCTTTGTACTATGTAACTGCTACATCACTGGGTTCAGTAGTCGGTGCTATGACTAGTTTTACATTGGGCCGCAACTGGGCTTTTCTCAACAGACATGGTCATATACGAAAGCAAGTCTTACGTTTTATAGTCATTAATCTATTTAGTATATTTGCCAATACGACCGGGGTTTTCTTTTTCAAAGAGAGTTTTGATATACCTTTTATTGTTTCCCGTATTATAGTTTCCATTCTAATAGGGGTATTTTTTAATTTTTTTATGAACAGATATTTTGTGTTCAGATAATACGTATAAATTTTTCTTTTTTTAATTCAAAACAGTACGTAAGATTATTATTTGACCTGAGTTTTACATATCCGAATTTCGGTGCTATATTTATGGCAGTTTTTACCTATAACTAAGATCATGAGTAAAATAAAGCAGGAATATTTAGATACGTGGCAAAAAGCTTACGATCAGCTCAATACCCAACAAAAGCTCGCCGTCGATACCATCGAAGGTCCGGTCATGACCATAGCGGGCCCAGGCACCGGTAAGACTCAACTACTGGCCGTGAGAATAGGTAATATTCTCCTTCAAACGGACGTTTTTCCGCACAATATACTCTGTCTGACCTACACGGATGCAGGCGTGGTAGCCATGCGACAAAGGCTTAATTCATTTATAGGACCAGATGCTTATAATGTAAATATCCACACCTTCCATGCTTTCTGCAATACTGTGATTAAAGAAAACATACAATATTTTGGTCATTTCAGAGACTTGCAGATGATTTCGGATATCGAAGAGATCGAAGTATTCAGAGCTTTAATTGACAAATTTAGCGACGATCATCAGTTGAAAAGGCTCAAAGGAGATATTTACTTTGAGACCAAAAGACTGAAATCCCTTTTCAGTTTGATGAAGCAGGAAAAGTGGGATGCTTCAGTTATTTTAGAAGCTTATGAAAGACATAAAGCATACATCACTGATGCGACTGATGAAGGGTCTGACTATATGTATAAAACAAGAAGATTTGATAAAAATAGCAATACACAATATGAAAAAGGAGATATTAATACCAAAAAAGTCGAAGAAGAACTAAAAAAATATGAAAATGTCTTGGCTGCAGCTCAGGAACTCGAAATCTACAATGCTGAAATGGCGCGTAGAGAGCGTTTTGACTATCAGGATATGATATTGTGGGTGATAGAAAAATTTAAAACCGTCCCTGACCTTCTGTCAAAATATCAGGAACGTTTTCAATACATACTGGTAGATGAATATCAGGATACCAACGGAGCACAAAATGAGCTGATTTTTCTACTTTCCGATTTCTGGGACCAGCCCAACCTTTTTATAGTGGGTGATGACGATCAGAGTATATTCAGGTTCCAGGGTGCCAATATGAATAGCATCATAGACTTCAAAGATAAATTTGCACCGGTAGAAATCGTGCTATCAGACAATTACCGATCCAGTCAGATCATACTCGACAAAGCCAAAAAACTCATAGAGTACAATGAAGACCGATTAGTGAGGAGATATCCTTATCTGACAAAGGACCTGACTGAAAAGCGACTGAATGGTGTCTCCCCCGCACCGGTCCCTGAAATCATAGCCTATAAAAATGAAACCCAGGAGGAAGCAGGTATCATCAAAAAAATTTTGGAACTGCACAACGAAGGAACGCCATACAACAAAATAGCAGTCATATATTCCAAACACAAGTTCGGAGAGAATCTGGTCAAATACTTTTCGCAAAAAAAGATACCCGTCAATGTCAAAAAAAGAGTCAATGTGCTCAATGAAAATGACGTGTTCAGGCTAATCCATATCCTTCGATACCTCAATGGAGAATTCACAAAGCCCCATAGCAGCGAAGATTTGCTGTTTGAAATCATGCATTATGAGTATTTCGGTCTTTCTGCCCTTGATATTGCTTCTGTGAGTTTGCTATGCAGACGCAAGGCTGATGAAAAATCAGATACCTACCTCAAATGGCGCGAAGTCATTGCAGACAGAGAGTTACTGAACAAAGCTGGAGTTAAAGACAAAGATGCAGTCATCAAAGTATCATCTATGCTCGAAGCCTGGATTTCTGATATTACCAATGTCACCATACAAACTTTGATAGAAAAAATCCTTACAGAAGGACATATTCTGGACGTACTGCTTCACGGATCAGATAAGGCATGGAAACTTCAGCTCATCAATACCTTTTTTGATTTTGTAAAAAATGAAGCTGCCAAAACCAAGGTTTTAACCCTCAGAGAGCTGATCAGACTGCTGGATATCATGGACGAAAATAGTCTGGAACTCCCTGTAAACAGAGTCATTTCAAATGAACAGGGTATACACTTTATGACAGGTCACGGAGCCAAAGGTCTGGAATTTGAATATGTATTTATCATGCGCGCCAATAGTGCTCAATGGGAAAAGAAAAGGGGAGCCAATTTTAATTACTCGCTGCCACCCACATTGTCAAAATCTGTAGGTGGAGGGGAGACCGAAGATGACCGAAGGCTTATGTATGTAGCTATAACCAGAGCTAAAAATTATCTATATATCAGCTATCCCACCCATGGTGATGATGAAAAAGAGCTGGAACCATCCAGGTTTATATCAGAAGTACTGAGTAATGAAACTGAAGTCAAAAAAGTAGAAATACCTGAAGAAGTCAGTATAGAGTACAAAGCTGAACTCATGAGATATCATCAGGGTGAAGCCAAGCTGATCGACGACGAGCTGATCGATAATGTGCTTGAAAACTTCAAGATAAGTGCCACCAGCCTCAACAAATATCTTAAATGCAAGCTGGCGTTCTATTTTGAAAATATATTGAGGGTTCCGTTGGGCAGAAGTGCTTCGATGGGTTTTGGAAATGCCATACACTATGGTCTGGAGCACTTTTTTGCAGATATCAACCAGTCCGTACCAAGATCCATGGGTAGTGTTTCAAAATTGACCGATTATTTTGTAAAGGGTATGGACAATTACAAGTCCCATTTTACGGCTCAGGAATTTGAAAATTACTCAAAACACGGGATCAAAGTACTGTCAGAATATTATACGGAATATCAAAGTACATGGCTGCTGCCCAGAAAGTATGAGCTGGAATACAATATACCCATCACAGAATATCAGGGTGTACCCATCTCCGGAAAACTGGATCGGATCAACGTCTATGATGATCATATCTCTGTCACAGATTATAAAACTGGAAAGTATGACCCTCAAAAGCTGAAAGAGCCAACGGGAGGAGCAGATGATTTAGGCGGTGATTACTGGAGACAGATTATTTTCTATCGTCTGTTGCTTGACGGTGACAAACGTCACGATTGGGTGATGAATAAAGGTGTCATGGATTTTATAGAAAAAGATACCGATGGTAAATTCAGAAAAAAGGAATTTACCATTGAACCTTTTGAAACCGAAATAGTAGGAAAACAGTTGGCACAAACATATAAAAATATAAAAAATCATATCTTCGCTCCCGGTTGCGGGGTTGAAAAATGCCAATGGTGCAATTTTGTTTCGCGCAATATGCCGGCGAGGACAGTAGCAGGAGATGAAGATGCTGAAGAAACAATAGAATCGAATGCTGATATTTTATAAATAATAGGCCATGAACCAACGCAGATCATTCTTCAAACAAGCCGGTGTGCTCGTAGGCGCATTTTCCACGAAAAGTCTTTTTAGTGAGTGGCATGCTTCCGAACTGTCAGGTCTCCAGCAGTCCAGACATAACTTCACTGCTGAACAATTAGCTGCCGATGAAGACTATTGGAGTGTCATACAGCAGGCTTATACAGTCAATCCTTCTATCATCAATCTAAATAATGGAGGTGTGAGTCCCAGTCCGCGGATAGTACAACAAGCAGTGGAGAGATACAATCAAATGGCCAATGAAGGTCCATCCTACTACATGTGGCGCATCCTCGATCAGGGCAGAGAGCCGTTGAGGCAAAAACTGGCGGATCTGGCAGGTTGCGATGCCGAAGAAATAGCAGTAAACAGAAATGCCACAGAAGCACTGAATACAGTTATTTTTGGTCTTAACCTTAAGAGCGGGGATGAAGTTATTGGAACAAAGCAGGATTACCCCAATATGATCAACGCCTGGAATCAACGCGCTTCCAGAGAAGGAATAATATATAAGCAGATTAATTTTGAATATCCTATCGAAAATGATGACGAGATTGTGGCTGCGTATGAAAAAGCCATTACACCCAAAACCAAGGTAATTTATATTACGCATGTCGTAAATTGGGTAGGACAAATCTTACCTGTCAAAAAGATATGCCGTATGGCTAAAAAATATGACATAGAAACAATAGTGGACGGAGCACACAGCTTCGGATTGATCGATTTTAAAGTGCCGGAGCTCGAATGCGATTACTTTGGTACTTCGCTACATAAGTTTCTGTCAGCACCGATAGGCAGCGGTATGCTGTGGATCAAAAAAGAAAATATCCATAAAATCTGGCCTTTGGTATGTAACGACAAACCCCTCGGAGATGATATCCGTAAATTTGAAACACTGGGAACGAGAAGTTTTCCTATCGAGCAGGGTATCGGAGAAGCTATCAACTTCCATCAGGCTATAGGTAGCAAAAGGAAAGAAGCTCGTATCCGATATCTCAAAAACTATTGGGCAAATCAAGTCAAAGATATGCCAAAAGTTAAAATCCATACTTCACTCAAAGATGCGTATTCCTGTTCGATTTGTGGTGTCAGTGTAGATGGCATGACTCCCGGCGAACTGGACACAACATTGTTTAACGAATATAAAATACATGCCGTCGGTATAGTGTGGGAGAATATCAGTTGTGTTCGCATCACGCCGCATATCTATACCCGGATTCAGGATCTAGATAAATTGGTGCATGCCATTGACAAGCGCTCAAAGAAGTAAAAGCAGGTAAAATCATTTAGTTTCACCTGCTTTTGTTTGTTTTTTCTATTTAGACAATCTAGCGATTTATAATTAAAGGAAATTATATAAACAGCATATGCGTACCGACTCCTGAACCTTGTTTATAAAAGTC